>JAYFQP010000027.1:0-77468 GCA_034926865.1 Clostridiaceae bacterium | reverse complement strand
AAAAGGATGTGGAAAACGCCGAGGCAGCCTATGAAGATATCTCGGGAGAGGCAGGGGGACGAACTCTCGACACTTCAATATTCAGCAGCATGCAGCAGCTTTCCGGCAAGCTGGCCGAAGGAAAGGCCTGGGCTGTAAGCTCCATATACTCTGGCCTTACTCAGGCAGTGGTTGCCAGAGAATATCCAAGAGATAATATTGATGGGCTTAAACAGTCTATAGATGCCATGAAGTCCCAGCTGAAGACATATCAAAGCTCGGCATCTTCCGAAAGCCGCTCAGTAGAGGCACAGACTCCGGGGTATTTCGTCAAATCCACTGAGGGAAGGCAGACAGTGTGCACAGTGGATGAGATGTATGCGCTAACCCCTGAAAAGCTGTCGTCCCTTGTGTCAAAGGCAGACGAGACAGAAAATGATCAGAATATGATCGGATATATAGTTGATTCTTTCGAATGGTATTTTGCCTGCTGCGTAAGCTCCGATGACGGAAAAGTGTTTGAGTCCATGAAAAATTTCGATATCTCTTTTCCGTATATTTCTGCAGAAAAGATATCGGCAGATGTTCAAAAAGTCATGTATTTTGATAACACCGCCATAGTGATATTCCGATGTGGGTATATGAACGAAGGCTTTCTCGGGGAGGTGTCGGATACCGTAGATATTATTAAAAAAAGCTATACCGGAATAAAAATTCCCAAGGAAGCGATACATCTTCAGGAAGACAAATGGGGGGTATATTGTTTAACCGGAGCAATAGTGAAGTTTAAACCTGTAGATTGGATATATCAGAGCGACGCCTATTTTGTGGCAAAGCAGGCGGAAAGCTCTTCTAAGGGCCTTTATCTTTATGACAAAATCATAATCAGTGGAAAGGATCTTGAAGAAAACAAGGTTATCAAATAAAGTTTGCTGTACAATTTCCCGTTTATGAAGTCAACATGGGGTATTATTGATGAAAAAGTGTTAAAGTGATAAAATTAATAATACCTGTTTATTGACATATAGTGAAAAAAATAAGATAATGAAATATGAGTTAAAAGGCTTAGAAATAACATATGGGGATTATCCTGTGTGTCGTTCAGTATGTAGGTTTTCTTGGAAATAAAGATTGTGCTGTAAGAGAGGGTTAGGCTCGACACGCTTTGGCTGAAATCAGCCTTGATTGGTGTTACAGGCAATTTATAAAAACTTCAAATGAGAGGAGCTAGTTATGATGAGTTTTATAGATGATCTTAAGCGCTGGGCAAGCGGCGATGACGACGAAGAGGAAATTGAGGAGTTCACTCCAACAAGGGCTTCGAGAAAAGAGCGCGAAGAAGAGGAAAAGAGTGCTCATGTAACAGATTTTAAGAGGAGCAGCAGCAACAATAAGGTAGTTAATATAAATGCTACCACACAGCTTTCAGTAGTGCTTGTCAAACCCGACAGGTATGAGAATGCACCTGAGATTGCCGATCACCTCAGAGAACGCAGGACTGTTGTTATGAATCTTGAACAGACCAATAAGGATGTTGCCAAAAGGCTTATAGACTTTTTGAGCGGCGTGACATATGCCCAGGAGGGCAAAATTAAAAGGGTTGCTAACAGTACATATATGATAACGCCTTATAATGTTGATATTTTGGGTGATCTCATAGACGAACTGGAGAATAACGGCCTTTACATTTAATCAGGAGGACAGCCAATGCAGCTTTATAACATGGTTAGGCAGCTGGCATACACTTTGCTCAGTCTGCTTCAGTTAGCCATGCTGGTACGGGCTATAATTTCGTGGATACCGTCACTTCAGGGGTCTACACTGCACAATATTCTTTACCAGATCACAGAACCGATTATTATGCCATTCAGAAAGTTACTTTACAATATACCGGCGCTGAGAACCTTTCCGCTGGATTTATCTTTCCTTGCGGCATATATTGTGCTTAATATCTTAATGACGATTCTTTAAAAAACATATAAGGGGTGGCAGAGGAGTATTGTCTCTTGCCGTCACATAGAGAGATTTGGGAGGGGGATACAATGCTTACACCGCAGGATATTCAGGACGTTAAGTTTGTCAAATCCATAAAGGGGTATGACAAAGACCAGGTAGAGGATTTTCTGGATATCGTCCACGGCGACTATACTGCCCTTTATAAAGAAAACGCGACGCTCAAAGGAAAAATGCGTGTGCTGGTAGATAAAATCGAAGAATATCGCCTTGTCGATGAACAGATGCGCAAGGCTTTTTATTCTGCTCAGATGACGGCTCAGGATATTGTGGCTAAGGCCCAGTCTGAGGCGGATTCGATTTTGCGTGGGGCCAGGCATGAAGCGGAAAACAAAGTAAATGATATAAAAGAGCAGATTGTTGCTGAAGAAAAACGACTTGAAATCGCCAAAGCAGAATGCCGAAAGTATGTTGCTATGATGAATCGCCTTCTTGAAGAGAATGTAAGGCTGATGGCCGAAAATTCGAGAAGCCTTGATGTAATAATGGAAAAATCGGCAGAAAAGATCATAAGTGAGGCTTCAGATGCCAAGAAGGAGAGAATTGAGAGTTTCGAGGTCGATCTCGGGGCACAGACATCCCCTGATTTGCAGCCTGAAGTTCATCCTGAGGCCGATGCTGTCATGGGAGAAGACACTATGTCAGATACTGTAGATCTTGAAAAAGTCATGAAGGATGAGAAAGTTCCTGTAGCGGCAGGAAAAGACAAAGATATTGAAGATTCAACGAGATTTAATTTTTCTGAGCTTAGGTTTGGAAAGGACTATAAAGAAGACGAGAATTAAGGAGACGGACGTAAAATGGGTAAGGATTACAACCAGACGATAAATCTGCCTAAAACAGATTTCCCTATGAGGGCTTCATTGCCTCAGCGGGAGCCGGAGCTTTTGAAGGCTTGGCAGGAAAACAAAACATATGAGAAGCTTCAGGAGTTGACCGAAGGCAGACCGCTCAAGGTTTTGCATGATGGCCCACCGTTCTCCAACGGCAATATCCACATGGGTACAGCTCTTGATAAGGTGCTTAAAGATTTTATCAACAGATATAACAGTATGAGTGGTTATCACTCTCCTTATATCCCAGGGTGGGACAACCATGGAATGCCTATAGAGAGCGCGATCATCAAGATGAATAAGCTTGATCGCAAGAAGATGTCGATTCCCGAGTTCAGAAATGCTTGCAAAGATTTTGCGCAAAAGTATGTCAACAAGCAGATGGAGCAATTTGTGCGTCTAGGCGTTCTTGGGGATTGGGATAATTCATATTTAACGATGAATCCTTCTTTTGAAGCACGGGAAATAAAAGTATTTGGCGAGATGTACAAAAAAGGGTATATATATAAGGGCTTAAAGCCTGTTTACTGGTGCCCGCATGATGAAACTGCTCTTGCCGAAGCAGAAATAGAGTATCAGGAAGATCCTTGTACATCTGTCTATGTAAAGTTTGCGGTAAAAGATGATCTTGGTAAGCTTTCGCAGTTTGGAGATCTCAATAAGCTTTTCTTCGTCATATGGACGACTACTATATGGACGCTTCCCGGCAACCTTGCCATTGCGCTGCATCCTGCCGAAAACTATGTGGTTATTAAGGCAGAAAATGGCGAAAGCTATATTATGGCTGAGGCTCTAACAGAAAAGACGATGGCTATGGCTGGGCTTGCTTATGAAATTGTCGGCAGCTTCAAAGGCAGAGATTTTGAATATATGAAGGCGCAGCACCCATTCCTTGACAGGGACAGCCTTGTTGTTAATGCAGATTACGTCACTATGGACAGCGGTACCGGCTGTGTTCATACTGCGCCTGGATTTGGTGCCGATGACTATTTGACTGGAAAAAAATACGACCTTGATATATTGGTTCCTGTAGATGACCGCGGATATCAGACAGCTGATGCCGGTAAATTTGCGGGATTGGGTTATGAAGAGTCGAACAAAGCAATATACGATGACCTTCAGGCTACTGGTGCTCTTTTTGCAAGCGAGAAGATAACCCATACCTATCCCCACTGCTGGAGATGCAAAAACCCAATCATATTCAGGGCAACTCCTCAGTGGTTCTGCTCTATAGACGCTATCAAGGATGAAGCCATAAAGGCCTGCGGCGATGTCGAATGGATACCCGCATGGGGCGGAGAGCGCATCGTAGGCATGATCCGTGAGAGGTCAGACTGGTGCATTTCACGTCAGCGCCGCTGGGGCCTGCCGATTCCTGTTTTCTATTGCGCTGAGTGTGGAAAGCCCGTTTGTACCGAAGAGACGATCGAAAAGGTATCAGAAGTTTTTGGAAAAGATGGCTCAAACGCATGGTACGAGAAGGATGTAACAGAGCTTCTGCCTGATGGCTTTACGTGCCCACACTGCGGAGGAAAACACTTTACAAAAGAAATCGATACTCTTGACGGTTGGTTTGACTCGGGTTCGAGCCACTTTGCCGTTCTTGAGAACAAAATAAAATGGCCTGCTGACATCTATCTTGAAGGAGCAGACCAGTACAGAGGCTGGTTCCAGTCATCACTTCTTACGGCAGTAGCGGCAAAGGGCGAGGGAGCCCCTTATAAGACTGTATTGACTCATGGTTGGGTAGTTGACGGCGAGGGCAAGAAGATGTCCAAATCCCTTGGAAATACAATAGATCCGCTTGACGTAATCAAAGAATATGGCGCTGATATGCTGCGTCTTTGGGTTGCATCCTCGGATTACAGGGTGGATGTAAGGGTTTCTAAGGAGATATTCAAGCAGCTTTCTCAGGCTTACCTTAAGATAAGAAATACGGCGAGATATATACTTGGCAACCTTGACGGATTTGACCCCAGAAATCTCGTAAAGCCTGAAGATATGGCCGAGCTTGATAAATGGGCCGTAACAAGGCTTAACCAGCTGATTGCAAAGGTTATAAAAGGCTATGAGGATTACGAGTATCATATAGTCTATCATTCGATTCGTAATTTCTGTGTAGTGGATATGTCTAACTTCTATCTTGATGTTATAAAAGACAGGCTCTATTGCGAGGAGAAGGATGGCATTTTGCGCCGCAGCGCCCAGAGCGCAATGTATATGATCCTTGACGCTATGGTCCGTATGCTTGCCCCCATACTTTGCTTTACGGCCGATGAAATATGGAATGCAATGCCTCACACTGATGAAGATAAGTGCGATAATATTGCTTTCAATGATATGGCAAAGCCTTATGAAAACTATGCACTGTCAGATGAAAGAATGGCACAGTGGGACGATATTATTTCGCTTAGAGATGATATAAACGCCGTTTTGGAGGAGGCCAGAGCTTCCAAACTGATCGGAAAGCCTCTTGAAGCTGATATTGAGCTTTACGCAAATGGTAACACAAAGAAGTGGCTTGAAGGCATAGCCGGTATGCTCAAAACGTTATTGATCGTTTCGGGAGTATCGGTTAAAGAGAACGGTGAAGGCACAGTATGCCAAAATCACCAGGATATATCAGCCAAAGTGTTCAGAGCTGAAGGCGAAAAGTGTGAGCGCTGCTGGACATATACCTCCGATATTGGAAGTGACCCGGAACATCCCACGCTTTGTGCCAGATGTGCAGCTGTAGTAAATAAGAACTTATAAAAGCAAAGACCAAAGAGCAATTGCTCTTTGGTCTTTATTTCTCTCTGGAATTACCTAATGGCCTTAAGCTTTGTAATTATGTAAATCGGGGAACAATACTGTAGCTTTTAAAATAATGGGAAATTACAATAAAAAGAAAAAAATAAATAGAATTAAAATTTTGCACATTGCTTGACAATAGGTAAATTAAGGATATAATAAAAATAGAACTGAGAATCATTATCAAATGAGGGAGCACAATGTCGAAGCAAAGACAGATTATATTGGATGTGCTTCAGAGGGCGTCTGTCCATTTGTCAGCGGATGAGATATATTCTCTGGCAAGAGCACACCTAAAAAATATTGGGCTTGGCACTGTTTATCGAAATCTTAATGCCCTTTGCCAGCAAGGAATAATTAGAAAAATTGAGATTTCGGGTGGCCCGGATAGGTATGACCGGAATATAGAGCCTCATGATCATGCTCTTTGTGTTAAATGTGGAGCCTTGAAGGATTGCAGTGCCGATCTTGGAGAGCTTTATGATGCCCTTAGATTTGACGGGGTGGAGGTTTTGGGGCGGAATTTGCTCGTCTATTGTATCTGCAAGGATTGTATTGAAAATACTATAAAGAAAGTGGAGTAGAGAAATGGATAAAGCAGCGATGTATGACCTCAGCTATGGCCTTTATGTGCTTACGGCCAAAGAGGGAGATAAGGATAATGGTTGTATTATAAATACGGCTGTTCAAGTAACAACGACGCCGAACCGCATAACTATTGCTATTAATAAGCAGAATTATACTCATGATATGATACTTAGAACAGGTTTGTTTAATGTATCGATGATATCAGAGAAAGCTGTATTCCCTCTTTTTGAGAGATTTGGATTTCAGAGCGGCAAAGATGTAGATAAGTTTGACGGATTTCAGTGTCCTGCCTCTGAAAATGGGATAAAATATGTTCCTGAAGGAGTTTCTTCATATATCTCATGCAAGGTTGTTTCTCAAATGGATCTGGGAACTCATACATTGTTTTTGGCCGATGTCACAGATGGAGTGAAACTGTCTAAGGATGCACCAATGACATATGCTTATTATCATAAAAACATCAAACCCAAGCCGGTTCAGCCCTCAAAACCAGGTGGATACAGGTGTAAGATTTGTGGCTATATCTATGAGGGAGAGCCATTACCAGAAGATTTTATCTGCCCAATATGCAAGCATGGTGCCATAGATTTTGAAAAAATAGTCTAAAAACAAATAGTGTAAAATAAATAGTCTAAAAAAGTAATAGGAGGAAAATCTGATGAACATTAAGGGAACAAGAACAGAAGCTAATCTGGCGGCAGCTTTCGCTGGAGAGTCTCAGGCAAGAAACAAGTACACGTTCTTTGCAAGCCAAGCTAAAAAGGACGGTTATGAGCAGATCTCCGCCATTTTTACCGAAACAGCCGATAATGAGAAGGAGCATGCCAAGATTTGGTTTAAGCTGCTTACAGGAGGAATTAAGGATACGCTTTCGAATCTGCGAGATGCCGCGGCAGGAGAGCATTACGAATGGACAGATATGTATGCCGGATTTGCTAAGGTTGCCAAAGAAGAAGGGCTTAATGATATTGCAAGGCTTTTTGAGGGAGTCGCCGCTGTTGAAAAAGAGCATGAGGAAAGATATCTCAGGCTTGCAGCCAATATAGAACAGGGCATAGTATTCGAAAGAGAAGGCCAGCAGATCTGGCAATGCCGTAACTGCGGCCATATTCATGTAGGCTCCAAAGCTCCGGAAGTATGTCCTGTTTGTGATCATCCAAAGGCATATTTTCAGCTGGTTTCGAAAAATTATTAATAAAAATTACTGTTTATAAGATAACAAAAAGCTGTCCCGCCGCAATATGCTGGCGGGATAGCTTTTTGTATAAATAAGCGTTTCTCTTGCGTCGATGCTTAACGTATATTATAATTTACAAGATGAGATGAAATTTTCTTTTTCGAAGGGGATTTAGTATGACGGAGCTTAAAGAAATAACGGAAGATAATTTTAAAAGCGTGATAGCGCTTGAAATAAGCGAAGCGCAGAAAGCATTTGTTGCCCCAAATGTTTATTCCATAGCTCAGGCAAAGGTTTGCGGTAATATGGTCCCTATAGCTGTATATAATGAGGGAATACCTGTGGGATTCCTGATGTATTGTATGGATAAAGATGATCAGGAATATTGGATATACAGGTTTATGATAGATAAAAATTACCAGAGAAGGGGAATAGGACGTGAGGCTATGAGTGCTTTATTGGATATGCTCAAACAGGATAATGAGCATCATATGGTATATATAAGCGCATATCCTGAAAACATGGTTGCAATTAATATGTATAAAAAGTTTGGCTTTGCCCCAGATGGCAGGATGATCGAGGGCGAAGTTGTGCTGAAGCTTGAATATTGAGGTGCGGTATGAAATACATAAAACAGCTTTCTATAATAATTCTTATATCTTTTTTGGGAGAGCTTTTAAAAGAGCTTCTGCCTTTTCCAATACCAGCCAGCATATACGGGCTGGTAATAATGCTTGGTCTTTTGATTTCGGGGCTTCTGCCTCTGCATAAGGTGGAGGCAACGGCGGACTTTCTTGTTTCAATAATGCCGGTCATGTTTATCCCCGCAGCAGTAGGCCTTTTGGATGCCTGGGGAAGCCTAAAGCCAGTGCTTTTTCCCGTCTCCGTAATTACCGTAATTACAACGGTTGTAGTAATGGCCGTTACGGGAAGGTTGACACAGTTTTTTATGTCCTTAAAGAAGGAGGGAAAATAATATGAAGGAATTCATATCTGTTTCCAGCTTTTTTGGGATAGCGCTGTCGCTAATTGCCTATGTGGTTGGAATGAAACTTCAGAACAGGTTTAAAAAAGGGATATTTAACCCGCTTTTAATTTCAATTATTCTTGTTATATCTGCTTTGCTTATTTTCAAGGTAGATTACGGAAGTTATATGGTTAGCGCCAAATATCTAAGCTATCTGCTTACGCCTACCACGATCTGCCTTGCTGTACCGCTTTACAGAAGACTTACGCTTCTTAAGCATAATTTCTGGGCAATAATGGGAGGTATATCCTCGGGTGTTGTAACAAGCATGGGTTCCGTATATCTTCTGTCGCTGGCGTTCGGCCTTGATCACAGCATGTATGTGACACTTTTGCCAAAGTCAATAACGACAGCTATTGGAATGGGTATTTCTGAAGAGTTCGGCGGCATAGTCACCATAACTGTTGCGGTTATTATCCTTACAGGGGTGCTGGGTAATATAATAGCCCAGAGTGTATGCAGGGTTTGCGGCATCACTGATGCGGTTGCGAAGGGAATAGCCATAGGGACTTCGTGCCATGCCATAGGAACTGCACGCGCCATTGAAATGGGAGAAAC
The DNA here is from genome assembly GCA_034926865.1 of Clostridiaceae bacterium. Lineage (GTDB taxonomy): Bacteria > Bacillota > Clostridia > Oscillospirales > Butyricicoccaceae > RGIG1902. Next base: position 68,500 of record JAYFQP010000027.1, on the reverse strand, counting down.
CGAGGGGGCTATGAGCAGCCTTTCAATAGCGGTAGCTGGGCTTATAACAGTAGCTGCGGCATCAATCTTTGTAAATTTGATATAGTTATTTGGCTCTAAAATATGATTTGCCTGCTTCAAGAGTTATACCTTTTGCCTCAAACATTTCTGAAACGGTTGCAAGACGAAAGCCTCTTTCGATAAGAATTGGTACAACTTCTTCCACCGCCTGGGCAGAGGGGAGATAGTCGTCATGCATAAGTATGATATCTCCGTCCTTGGCATTGTCAAGAATAAGGCGCACTACCTTGTCTTTGTTCTTCACCTCCCAGTCCAGAGTGTCGACAGACCAGGTTATAAGAGGAAAATCTGAGCAGCTTTTTGTCGTCTTGTTGAAAAAGCCAAAGGGAGGTCGTACAAGCACTGGCCCTTGGGAATATAGATTCTCTATGCAGTCGTAAACAGACATTATTTGTTGTTTTACCTGATCAGCTTTGAGAAGAGTAAGGTCAAGATGGTCCCATGTATGGTTTCCAAGCTGATGACCTTCTTCAAGTATGCGCTTTATTTGTGGCAGTCCGCTTTCGATTTTTTTGCCCATTACAAAAAATGTGGCATGGACAGAGTTTTCTGCCAATGAATCAAGTATCATATCAGTATATTTGGGGTTTGGGCCGTCGTCAAAGGTGAGGGCTATTATTGGTCTGGTATCTGGCTCAGGTTCCTTATATGAGGGGTCAGGCCTTTGAGGAGGGATGTGCTGGGGGGCCGCAAATATTCTTGAGGGGTCTTTAGAGCTTGAAGACATTTCAGAGTATGAATAGTATATGCCTGTCTGGGGAGATACATAGGCACAACCCGTAAGCAGGATCATCGGTACTAGAATAATAGTTATAAGGTAAAACTTAAAAGTCATATAATCGACCTCTGTGCAATATTGATTTACTTCTCAGTGCCTGGTATCTTGAACTTTACAAAGACAAAGCGATAATATATAATATTTATAAGAATGGAGGAAAGGAGGAGACTAAACCTTTTCTTTAAAACCCGGGAAAAGGCATTATATCTTCAGGGCAGAGTGTAAATCTCGACTGGCGGTAAAGTCCGCGAGCGCAAGCAGATTCGGTGAAACTCCGAAACCAACGGTAAAGTCCGGATGAAAGAAGATATGAAAGCGAAAGCTAAATCTAAGTCATATCTCTCAGGGAGAAAAATGAAATATAAATTTTCAGCTAGAACAATGGCATCTGTAGCTATGCTGTCCGCGGTTTCTTTTGTGCTAATGCTGTTTGATTTCAGTGTTCCATTTATACCGGCATTCATAAAAATGGATTTTTCAGAGCTGCCTGCTCTTATTGGTTCATTTGCATTGGGTCCGTTGGCGGGAGTGCTGGTTTGTTTTTTTAAAAACCTTCTTCACCTTTTTGTTACATCTACAGGAGGAGTCGGTGAGCTTTCAAACTTTATGCTGGGCGCTGTTTTTGTTTTAGTGGCAGGAGTTGTTTATCAAAATAAGAGAACTCGAAGAGGCGCATTCGTTGGCGCAATCGTTGGATCTTTGGCGATGGCAGTCATGAGTGTTTTTTCTAACTATTATGTTGTATATCCTGTTTACACAGCTTTTATGCCAATGGAAGGCATAATTGCGGCTTACAGCGCTATCTATGGAGAAATTAAAACTCTGTGGCAGGCATTGATTATCTTTAACATGCCTTTTACTTTTATTAAGGGCATGTGCGTTACTGCCATCAGTTTTTTGATATATAAAAAAATATCCCCTATACTTAAAGGGAGTAAATAATTATATAGGAAGGGGAGCTTTGGCTCCCCTTCTGTATTTGAAAATATGAGAGGAGAAGGGAACATGTATGACTTGCTTATCAAAAATGGCCTAATAGTAGACGGCACAGGGGAAAAGGGGTATAAGGCTGACGTTGCGGTGAAGGATGGCAGAATAGCTGAAATAGCGCCAAATATCGAGGGAATGGCAGAAGAGATTATCGATGCATCCGGGCTTATGGTCACGCCTGGCTTTATCGACAGCCACAGCCATTCCGATTCAGTTGTTTTACTGGGAACAGACGGGTACAACATGCTTGAGCAGGGCATAACCACTCAGATAACGGGTCAATGCGGCACTGGGCCTGTTCCCGCATATCCAGGCCTTTTTGAGGAGGTGCGCCAGAAATACGGCGAGGAAAAGGTCAGCGAGCTTGAGAAGGTTTGCTCAAGCTATGAGAGCTTTATGGAGGCAGTGGATAAGCTTGAGCTTGGCACCAATATGGCCTTTTATGCCGCTCAGGGCAATATTAGAGGAAAGGTCATGGGCTTTCAGATGGGCGAGGCCGATGAGCATCAGACAGAAGCCATGAAAAAGCTTATGGCAGAGGCTATGGAAGCAGGTTTCCTTGGCTTTTCAACAGGGCTTGTGTACGCTCCCTCAATATATGCGGGTACAAAAGAACTTGTTGAGCTGGCAAAGGTCGCGCATTCTTATGGCGGAAATTATACCTCTCATATAAGGGGAGAGGGAAATCATGTTATTGAGGCCATGATGGAAGCCATAAACATAGGTATACAGTCCGGCATTCCTGTTGTGATCTCTCACCTTAAGGTAAAGGGAAAGCAGAATGAGGGCGTATCAAAGCAAATGCTTGATCTTATCGATGAGTATAACGCAAAAGGTGTGACAGTATGGTCGGAGCAATATCCTTATATTGCAAGCGCGGCTCCCCTTATCAGCCAGATACCTCCACAGTTTGCCGAAGGCGGCAACGATAAGCTGCTAGAGCGCATGAAAGACATGAAGCTCAGGAAAGAGATGGAGCGCTGCATTTTTGAAGAATACGATAAGTTTGAAAGTAATATTTACGGAGCCCGTTATAACGGAATACTGATCTCATCCGCCTACTATACGCCACAGTACGCAGGAAAATATGTTTCCGATATAGCTAAAGAAGAGGGGAAAGATCCTTTTGACGTTATATGCGACACGCTTATCGCCAATAATGGTGTAGTTCAGGCAATATACTTTTCACAGAACGAGTCTGATATGTTAAGGATACTTGCACATCCCAGAGTCATGGCTGGCTGTGACGCCTCCGATAATTTGAAACATATGGATCGCGACAAGCCTGCCGGGGGTCACCCCAGAGGTGGCTCAACCATGGTTCGAAGGCTTGAGCTTATTCGTGAGCATAATCTTATGAGCCCTGAGGCCGCAATACATAACATAACTTCTCTTCCTGCAATGGTCGCAGGGCTTGAGGACACAGGCGTTATTAAAAAGGGGGATTATGCCGATATCTGCGTTATCGATTATGATAATCTCAAAGCTAATTCCGATTATATATGTCCTTATCGCAAAAATGATGGCGTTGAGTACGTTGTTGTTGGAGGAAAAATTGCTGTTAGGAACGGTGATTTCACAGGAGTGAAAAATGGAAGGGTTATAAGGCGGGCTGCAAAGTAAGCGTGTGTTTGCCGGATTGAACCAGTTCTTGTTAAACTAGCATAAAGAAGCGCCGGGCAGGGGCCCGGCGCTTAGTATTGTCATGACGATTCATTTGGTGTTGAGGGTTTAGATTATTTTTTGTCCGGCTTTTTTGCCACACACCGGTAGATTTTCATGCCTTTCTCTGTAAAGCTTTGCTCGTATTCTGTCATAATGTTTTCGAAATCTGTGGCATGAAGGTCAAAGGTGATATCGAAAAGCGTATAGCCAAACTGCGAAAAGTAGCCAAGCGAGGATTCAAAAAGCCCTGTGTTGTCTGTCTTTTGGTGTATCTCTCCGCCATTTTTGAGGAATTTATCGTAAACAGACAGCATGTTAGGATGGGTAAGCCGCCGTTTATGGCGTTTCTTTGGAGGCCATGGATCCGAGAAGTTCAGGTATATCCTGTCTACCTCGTCTTTGTCAAATACATCGGAGAGATCGGCGGCGTCGGCGTCTATAAATAAAACATTATCAAGAGAAGCTGACATAGCCTTTTCCATAGCAAGCAGCAGAATGTTTTTGTATCGCTCTACGGCAACAAACATGACATCAGGATATCGTTTGGCGTTTTCAAGAATAAAACGCCCCTTGCCGCAGCCGATTTCAAGATGAAGTTCTCCGTTTTTGCCAAAGAGTTCTCGCCATTTTCCCTTGTATGTCTGAGGATCTTGAACGGCAAGGGCAGAGCACCTTTCAAGACGCGAGTCGAGATTTTTCTTTTTGCGCATTCTCATTTTGTATCACCACTTTTACAGTTTAAAAGGTCCGGCCCAATAATTATAATGGCAAAATGCTTCTAAGGCAATAGTTTACTTGACTAAGGGACCTAAGCTATTATAAAATCAATAAAGACATACACTCAGTCTGGAGGGGGCAAATATGAAAACAAAGATTATCGCGCTGGCGGCCGCTCTTTGCCTTCTCGTGGGCTGCAGCAATTCCAAAGGGGAGTATTATACAGAAAGTGTCCATAAGGAACGCGATAATGCCGAGCTTCAGTCCGTCAATACTTCGGATATTGCGGGTTATTACACGCTGAAAGGCGCCATGCTCAATATGGTGAACATGGGTGTTACGGAGGATGTTCTTAGAATAGGCAGTTATAACGGAGATTTGGAGGCCGACCTTAAGAGCATCATACAGGAAATCACTACAGAGGAGCCTATGGGCATATACTGTGTGCTTTCTATAAGCGTAGACCAAACAAGGGTGCTGATGTACCAGGAATTAACAGTTACGATACAGTATAAAAAGACCCCGGAGGAAATACGAAGTGTCGTCCCGGTAAGCGGAGAATATGAGCTGCACAACAGGCTTATATCAATGCTGAGTGAATTTTCCCAGAAGGGAGTATTTGCTGTTCAGGATGGGGCGGGCAGTTCAAACAGCATAGAACAGGATATATACTCTCTGTGGATGCAGTGCGGGGAAAAAGCGATGGGGCTTGATAAGATCGAGGTAAATTATTATCCCGAGCAAAGCGAGAATTGCATACTCGAAATGGCATTGTGGTATGGGAGCTCAGCTGAAACGCTCGAAAAACGATCATCTCTTGTCAAAGAAACGGCGGAGAAGATATGCAGTGAATCAACGGATGCTTCTGAAAGTGTAATTCCTAAGTTTATCTATAATTATCTTTCAAACCATGTTCTTTATGATAACAGTGCCCAGCGGGTCGTTAATGAGACAAAGGCGCAACAGCCAAAAACGGTCGGATATACGGCGTATGGGGCTTTGATAAATCATGAAGCCGCTCAGTCTGGCTTTGTGCTTGCCGCATCTGTGATGTGTGACTGCCTAGGTGTAGAACATACTGTAGAAACGGGCAAGGTAGGGGAGGATATATATTCGTGGATAAGCCTTGAACTTGACGGGCAAAGTTATATCTTCGATGTGACGGCGGGCCAAAACGGAAGGAAAAACTACCTGGTGCCCATTAAGGATGCAGAAGGAATATATAGTATTTGGGAATAAAGTATATATGAGATTGAAAACCCAGGGCGCTTTAGGCGCCCTGGGTTTATGACTTCGGATTTATTGTTTTAAAGTTTTGGAGATATTTCCATATTGCTACGGATGTCATGTGGGTAATGATATAAAAATCAGAAATCCATTTAAATATATCATTACTTGAATAATGAAGTAAAGCAACATACCCGGGGCAATGGCAAGATTTGCTGCAACAGGAAAGTGCTTTACAGTTATTTTTCTTTTGCCAAAAGGCTGTTTTTGTATGCTCCAAAAACGCAAAATGCTATGTGAAACGGGATTTTAACAACGCGCTTGGCGCGTAATACAAAAAATAATTAAGCTTATAACAAAACTGGCAACATAGTATTAATCTGTAACTTTTTAATTTTCCGGCTTGACAATCTGTGTTCAATCTATTATACTATAAAATGTTCTGACGCGGATTTAGCTCATCTGGTAGAGCGCCACCTTGCCAAGGTGGAGGTAGCGAGTCCGAGCCTCGTAATCCGCTCCAATATATAAAAAAAGAACGCCTTTGGGCATTCTTTTTTTATATATTCACATAGCTAACTGTTTTATTTCGTTGAAGATCGATTGGATAACCAAAATTAACATAATAAAAAACTCCCCTCATATTACAGAAGGGAGTTTATCATATTAATCCTTATGCCGTAATAACCTTTGATACCTGCTGCATAGCGGTAAGAATATCATACATATTGCTGACGATACCCGCTTTAAGCTCACCTGCTATGCCAAAGAAGTTAAGGCATGTGCCGCAGACCATTACAGTACAGCCCATATCGATAAGTGTGTTGAGGTGAGCCGCAGACTCCTCGTTGGCAGCAAGCTTGACTCCGCCATTCATCAAAAGAATATAGGCAGGGACATCCTCGGACTGTGTGAGGGTATATAGCATCATCTTTGCAAGGTTGTATCCAAGCTCGTCGCTGCCAAGGCCAACTGAGTTCTTGTTAAAAAAGACAGCGTATGTATCAGCCTTTACTTTTTCTTCTTTTTTGCTTGGTGCCGAGAATTCAAGCGTAAACTCGCCGTCTCCTTTTGTCAGGCCGAGGGTACAACCTTGGGCATTTGCCAGCCTTGTGAGGTTGCCTACGGCGGTTTCGTTGTCAACGGTAATTGTAAAAGGCTGTCCTTTTTCAAGCTCCTTTTTTGCCATAATAACAGGCATGGGGCAGGGCTTGCTTTTAGCGTCTATATTTACCATATCCATAGCTCCTTTTATATTATTGGATCATATATAAATAGCATAATCCCCGGCCCTTTAAAAGTCAATAAACAGTCCGATTCATTGTTTTGATAAACTATTGTTGATTTATCTGGTTTTTAAATATTTACTGTTTTGAGGTACAAAATAAAAATGAAGTTTGTTGACAAATTACACTTATGATCGTATAATAATTGCAAATGGCGTTGATGGGGAGTAGTATACCGTTTTGGATGCACAGAGAGGGCGCGGAAGGTGGAAGCGCTTGTGAAAAAGCGGAGGAAAGTCGCCCCGGAGCCGCGGGGCTGAATGGCGGTCAGTAAGCCCTGCCGTAGGGTTGCGTTAAAGCCGTAAGGATTCTTTGAAGTCCTGAGAGCGCAGCTATTGCGAATATGGGTGGTACCGCGGATTTTATTGATTCGTCCCGTAGCAGATTTTTCTGCCGCGGGATTTTTTATTTTCAAACTATAATCAAGCCGAAAGCATATGAGGAGAGATAGACATGAGCGAAAGACATGAGCTGCCCAAAATTTATGATCCGCATTCTACAGAGGATGCCCTTTATAAGTTCTGGGAGGACAACGGATTTTTTCACGCTGAAATAGACAAAGACAAAACCCCTTTTACAATAGTGATACCCCCTCCCAACGTCACGGGCCAGCTTCATATGGGCCACGCCTTTGATAACACACTTCAGGATATCCTGATAAGAACAAAGCGTATGCAGGGCTACAGCGCACTTTGGATGCCCGGAACTGACCATGCCGGCATCGCCACGCAGATCAAGGTTGAAGAATCCCTCAGAGAAAATGGAGAAACAAGGTTTGATTATGGCCGTGATGGCTTTGTTGATCTTTGCTGGCAGTGGAAGGAGCGTTACGGCTCCCGTATTCTTAACCAGCTCAGGCGGCTTGGCTCTTCCTGTGACTGGGATCGCCTGCGTTTCACTATGGACGAAGGATGCAACAGGGCCGTAAGAGAGGTATTTGTAAACCTTTACAATAAAGGCCTTATTTATAAAGGTTACCGTATAGTTAACTGGTGCCCACACTGCAATACAGCTCTCTCAGATACAGAGGTTGATTATGAGGAGCAGGCAGGGCATCTCTGGCATATCAGATATCCTATTGAAGGCAGCGACGAATTTATAATCATAGCAACCACACGCCCGGAGACTATGATGGGAGATACCGGTATAGCCATTCACCCAGATGACGAAAGATATACACATCTTATCGGAAAAAAGGCGATACTGCCTTTGATGAACAGGCCAATACCCATCTTTGCCGACGATTATGTTGAAAAAGAGTTCGGAACAGGCTGTGTAAAGGTCACCCCATGCCACGATCCAAATGATTTTGAGATGGCCGCTCGTCATGATCTTGAGTATATCACAGTTATTGATTCAGAGGGCAAGATAACAAAAGATGGCGGCAAATACTGCGGCATGACGAGAGAAGAGGCAAGAAAGGCTGTTGTTGCTGATCTTGAGGCTCAGGGCTATCTCGTTAAGGTCGAGGAGTATAAGCATAATGTTGGGACTTGCTGCCGTTGCCATACAAGTGTTGAGCCTATGGCTTCCACACAATGGTTTGTTAAGATGGGTCCGCTTGCCGGCCCTGCCATAGATGTCGTTAAAAATGGCGATATTTCATTTGTTCCTGACAGATTCTCGAAGATTTATATGAACTGGATGGAGAATATTCACGACTGGTGTATTTCCCGTCAGCTTTGGTGGGGGCACCGCATACCGGCCTATTACTGCGAAGATTGCGGCCATATGATGGTTTGCAAGGAGGAGCCTCATGTCTGCGAAAAGTGCGGCGGAACTCATTTTAAGCAGGATGAGGACGTTCTTGACACATGGTTCAGTTCGGCCCTCTGGCCCTTCTCCACTCTTGGATGGCCTGATAAAACCCCCGAGCTTGACTATTTCTATCCTACCGACGTTCTTGTCACGGGCTATGATATAATCTTCTTCTGGGTTGCAAGAATGATCTTCTCCGGCATGGAGCATATGAACGAGAGGCCTTTCAAAACAGTCTTTTTGCATGGCATAATCAGGGATGATCAGGGCAGAAAAATGTCAAAATCCCTTGGCAACGGCGTCGATCCAATCGAGATAATAGACAAATATGGTGCCGACGCGCTTCGCTTTATGCTTGTCACAGGCATTGGCCCCGGAAACGATGCCCGCTTTTATACCGAGAGGGTGGAGGCCAACCGCAACTTTGCAAATAAAATATGGAACGCCTCACGCTTTGTTCTCATGAATTTGACTGTTGAGGATACAAAGCTGCCTGAAAAGCTCGAGCTTGAGGATAAGTGGATCCTGACTCTCTATAATCGCCTTATAAAGGAAGTCACTGAGAATATTGACAAATATGAGCTTGGCGTTGCCGCCGATAAGCTTTACAGCTTTATCTGGGACAATTTCTGCGACTGGTTTATTGAGCTCTCAAAGATAAGGCTCAATAACAAGGAAGACATGGAGGCAAATGAAAACGCTCAGAGAGTGCTTATTCATGTGCTCTCCGGGACAATGCAGCTGCTACATCCGTTTATGCCGTTCATTACCGAATCTGTCTGGCAGGCTCTGCCGCATGAAGGTCCGTCCATCATGGTTTCCAAATGGCCTGAATACAGCGAAGGACAGGTTTTCGATGAGGATTCACGCCAGATGGAGCAGATAATGGAGGTAATCCGCGCCATAAGGAACCGCCGCTCCGAGATGAATGTTCCACCTTCCAAGAAGGCAGAGCTGATAATTTCATCCGACAGAACAGAGATGTACGAAAATGCAAGCCATTTCTTCAAAAAGCTTGCATATGCTTCCGATGTGAAGGTGCTGGCTGAGGTTCCCGAGGATGCAGCCTCTATGGTATCAGTAGTGACCTCGACAGCAAAGGTTTATATGCCGATGAGTGACCTTGTAGATACGGAGAAGGAGCTTGAAAGGCTTAATAAAGAGAAGGATAGTATACTTGGGCAAATCGCCCGCATTGAGGGCAAGCTGAATAATCCGGGCTTTCTTACAAAGGCCCCAGAAGCTGTTGTGGCTTCCGAAAAGCAGAAGCTTGAAACCCTTAATGAACACCTTAGTAAGCTTGAGGAGAGCATTAATAATTTAAAATGACATACGAAGAGGCGTTGAGCTTTATCCACGGCGCCACAAGAACTGGCGCGCGCGATGGTTTTGGGCGCATAACGAGGGCTCTCGAGATTATTGGGAACCCCCAGAAACGCCTTAAGTTTGTTCATGTAGCCGGAACCAACGGCAAAGGCAGTACGGCTACTATGACGGCAAATGTATTGACTGCTGCAGGTTTCAAAACAGGGCTTTTTATTTCGCCCTATGTGGTGGATTTTAGAGAGCGCATACAGCTTGATGGCCAGTTCATACCAAAGGCAGATCTTGCCGCAGTTGTAGATGAGCTAATGCCGGTTTTTGAGCAGGTCAAGCGTGAGGTAGCCGAATGTACCGAATTTGAGACAGTTACGGTTATAGCTCTTTACTGGTATGCAAAAATGGGATGCGATTTCGTGGTTTTGGAGGCGGGAATAGGCGGGCTTCATGATAAAACAAATGTTATTGACCCGCCGATGGTCTCGGTTATAACCTCTATTTCTTTTGACCATATGAAGATCCTTGGCAATACTCTTGCGGAAATTGCTGGGCAAAAGAGTGGAATAATAAAAAGTGGCAGCTCCGTGGCCCTTTACTGTGATCTGCCAAAGGAAGCGCTCGACGTGCTTTTGGAAAGATGCCGTGAGGTGGGTACTATGCCTAATATCCCTGATCTTGAAAAGCTCGAGATTCTATCGATTGGAGCTGAAGGATCTGATATACGGTATAAGGGGCTGGAGTATCATATACCTCTTATAGGAAGGCATCAGATTTATAATACGCTTACAGTCATTGCCGTTTGCGAAGAGCTTATAAGGCAGGGCGTGCATATTGATTACCGCAATGTTTATAATGGCATCTCTGGAACGCATTTTGTGGGTAGATGTGAGATACTTCTAAAAAAACCGTTGTTTATTATCGACGGTGCGCATAACATTGATGGCGCACGTTCGATATGCAGGGTGATGGATGAAGTCATGGCAGGAAGAAAGATTACGGCTATAATGGGTATGTTGGAGGACAAGGCATATCATGAGGCAATCGAAATGGTGTCCAGCCGTGCCGCGCGATTCATTGCCGTCACGCCTGACAGTTATCGATGCCTTCCAGCCGAAAAAGCGGCCGAAGTGGCAAAAAGCTTCTGCGATAATATTACAGTGATTCCAAAGCCTGCAGAGGCTGCGCTGTATGCTTTGGAAACAGCCTCCGAGGATGAAGTGATCATCGCCTGTGGTTCTCTTTATATGATTGGCGAGATAAAAGAATGTCTTTTGAGTTCTGCGACAAAAGCCGCTAAAAAATAAATAATAGAAATATTAAAATAGCCTTGAGCATATATGCTCAAGGCTGTTTTTTTATGCGTTTATTTTTTAAATAGATTTTTTCAAGAGGTGATTTGATGAAAATAAAGCACACCATGTCCGAAGGCATTCTGACAGTGTCACCCGAGGGGGAGCTTGACCACCATAGAGCAATGGAAACGATAGGCTCGATATCTGAGCTTATTGATCTAAACTTACCGCCAAGGGTGCGGCTGGATTTCTCGCACATACCATTTATGGATAGTTCAGGAATAGCCGTTGTTATGAGAGCTTTTAAAGGAACACGCGATATAGGCTCTGTTTTTGAGATAGCAAATGTACCTCAGCAGCCGTTGAAAGTGCTCAAAGCCGCGGGTATAGATAAAATAATCCCTTTCAGATAGGAGATTGTACATATGAAAAAAGAGATAAACAAGTTTACGGTAAGATTTCCCTCGAAGAGCGCAAACGAAAGCTTTGCCCGTTCCGCGGCGGCAGCTTTTGCCGCCCAGCTGGACCCCACACTAGATGAACTCGGAGATATTAAGACAGCTGTTTCCGAGGCCGTCACCAATGCTATTGTACATGGGTACAAAGATGAGATTGGCATTATTGTTATGACCGTCAGGCTGATGGAGCCGGATACCATAGAGATAACCGTAATCGATAAAGGCTGTGGAATACCGGATGTTGAGGCCGCAAGAGCTCCGCTTTTTACAACGGGGGGGGCCGAGCGTTCTGGCATGGGGTTTACAATAATGGAGAGCTTTATGGATGATCTCAAGGTAAGGTCAAAGGAGGGGGCCGGCACAAAGGTGGTCATGCGGAAAAGGCTGAATGTCCGCAGATATAAATGAGTCTGAAAACAAAAGAGCAGACCGAGCTGCTCGTAAAGGAACATACTCCGCTTGTATGGAGCATAGTAAGGCGATATATGGGCAGGGGAGTAGACCCAGAGGATTTGTTTCAGCTTGGTGCAATAGGGCTTATTAAGGCTATCGAGGGCTTTGACGAAAGCTATGGCACCCAATTTTCCACGTATGCCGTACCAAAGATAATAGGGGAGATAAAGCGTTTTCTGCGTGACGACGGCTCCGTAAAGGTCAGCCGAAGCCTCAAGGAAAAGGCTTATGCTATTGAGCATGCGCGCAGGCGTCTGCGGGAACAGCTGGGCGCTGAACCTACAGTAGGAATGCTGGCGCTGGAGACGGGGTTTGAAATTGAAGATATTGCTTTGTGCGAACAGGCATCCATGCCGGTCGCGTCGCTGGACGAGCCTTTGAGGGAGGGTGGAGGCAATCTGCTCGATATCAAGGGGGATGACACCCATGAAGAGAAAATGATAGAATATATGTCTCTTTATGAGGCTATAGAAAAGCTTGACGAGGATGAGCGAAAGGTTCTGGCTCTTCGCTTTTTCAGGGACCTCACCCAGCAGAAGACTGCCGAGGTACTCGGAATGAGCCAGGTTAAGGTTTCACGGGTAGAAAAGCGCGCTATCATTAAGGTGAAGGGCTTTATGAACGATACTACATAATGGCAGTATGAGCTTATAAAAGCCAAATTTAAAAGCATAAGCAGCGTTGTTATTAACGCTGCTTATGCTTTAACTAATGGGTAATCCTTTTTAGTGCAAATAAGTTTAAAGGGAGAGGCCGTTTTTAACGTTGACGATAAAGTCTTGGGCGCTAGTCACAAGCGTCCTGACTGCAAGGCTACCCCTGTCAAGCAGCTTGTTTACGGCAAACTCAGAAACGTCCACAGAGTAGAAATAAACCGGCCTTATCTCTCCGTTAAAAACTCTGTAGGAGGGGGTCATATTGTCGGTGGCAATGGTATGGAGCGCCGAAGCCATACAGATGATGGTAGTCGCGTTAGAGACCATTCTCCGCATGGCGTTTTGTGCCTCGTATACATCGGCATAGACCTCCGGAAGAGGGCCGTCATCACGGATGGATCCTGCAAGAACAAAAGGAACCTCTTTGCTGATGCAGGAAGGCACTATGCCGCTTTTGATATTATACTGCTTGACAAAGGTCTCTATTGATCCGCAGATACGAACTTTGTTTATCGTGTCGATATGGTTATAGTGGCCGTTGGGCATAGATTCCTGAGTATAAATATCTTGCCCCAGCGCCGTTCGAAGAAGCCCTGCTTCTAAATCGTGAGTAGCAGTGCGTTGCCGGCCATAAGCCCATGAGCATAGTCCGCTTTTATTATTGAGGCCATAGCATTTCGTGAATCACTGTCAAATGCACAGGCAGGTCCCATCACCCAAAGAATGCTGCCGTTATCACGCTCATGTTTAAGCAGTTCATAAAGCTCATCGTAGTCCTTTGAGTAGGCCGTTTCCCTTGAACGGCCTTGTCGGAACGAGAAGCCTCTTTCAGAGCTATTTCTTTTTGAGAATCCATACATGTGTACATATATGCTCTCGCAGCCGTCTTCTGTGCGGCCGAGAACTACTCTTTGACCGGCCTTCAGCCTGCGAAACTCGATTATCTTTATAATGCCGTTCTCATATACAGGGACACAGTCCATTCTGCTTTCCTCTGCCAGAAGCCATTTTCCATCGAGCTTAAAGTATTCAGGGTAAATACCTGTGGCATGATAATTATCTGGAGCTGCGCCATCTTTAGGCGAGGGAGCTGTTACGTCATCAGGGGCGTTTTTTAGCCTATGAGTCTCGAAATCCGGAGCTGTGTATTTTGGGATAGAAAAGACATCTATATTGGTCTCCTTTCGGCCTGAAAAAGGGTATTTTTTGACTATTATCAGCATTTTATCACGCCGCAGTTCAAAAAAAAGCGCCAAAAGGCCACAGGATAATTACCGTGGCCGTTGAAAGATGGTTAATGACTGTTAACCTGTTAAAAATTGCACTATTGTATAGGGATGGTCAAAGAAAATAAGAAAATATGTTAATTTTCTTCTCGGTTATTTGATTAGACAATATGTTTTGATATAATATAATTATAATTAAATGCTGTGAGGTGATTTTGTGCCTATATATAGGGAGGGTTATATCTACGAGGGGCTTTCTCATCCTCTTTTTGTGCGTCAATGGCTGCCGGATGGAGAGATATACGGGCTTGTGCAGCTTTGCCATGGTATGGCGGAGCATGGAGACAGATATCAGCGTCTTGGCCGTTATCTTGCTGATCATGGGTATGCGGCATTTTGCCACGATCACAGGGGCCATGGAAAAACATGTTTAAGCGGAGAAACTCTTGGATATTTTTCTGAGAAAGACGGATGGGAGCTTTTAGTTTCTGATACAGTGGACATTGGAGCTATCATGAGAGCCAGATTCTGTGATGGTTCGTTTATTCTGTTTGGGCACAGTATGGGCTCGCTCATAGTTTCCGCTGTGTCTGCGCGGCATGATGTTCATCTCTATGACGGTTTTATTCTTTCAGGCTCACCGTCGCCAAACCCTATGGCGCCTATTGGGATGTCGATGGCTAAGATGTTTTGCAACGCAGGTATGGGCAAAAGGCCAAATCCATTTCTTCATGCGCTTGCCTTTTCCAATGTCAATAAGCTCTTCTGTAAAGAGAAGTCAAAGAATGCATGGCTTTCTTCTGACCATGACCAGGTTGATAAATATGATAAAGATCCCCTGTGCGGTTTTCACTTTACTTCCTCTGGCTTTTATGATCTTTTCAGAGGAATATATGAGGTTAGAAATAAGAATTGGGCACTTAAAACACAGTGTAAGCCATTTTTGCTGATATCAGGCGCAGACGATCCCATAGGAAGTTACGGCAGCGGCGTTTATTGGATAAGAGATCAGCTACGGGATGTTGGAAGAAGTGTAGAGTGTATTCTTTATTCGGGTAAGCGGCACGAGATTTTAAATGAGACTGACTGCGATAAAGTGTATACGGATATTTTGACTTGGGTCTTAGGGGTGGTCGGAGATGAGTAAAAAATATATACTGGCCATAGATCAGGGAACGACTAGTTCAAGAGCCATACTTTTTGATAAAGAGGGTAAGATAGCTTCTGTTGCAAGACACGAGTTTACCCAGATATTTCCCCAAAATGGATGGGTGGAGCACGATCCAATGGAGCTTTTGTTCAGTCAGATGCTTGCCATAAATGAGGCATGCGAAAGCATAGGAGCATCTGAAAGTGATATCGCAGCCGCCGGCATAACAAATCAGCGGGAAACAGTTGTTCTATGGGATAAGGAGACCGGCAGGCCGGTATATAATGCTATTGTATGGCAGTGCCGCAGAACAGCGGATTTTTGCGAAAGACTCAAGAGCGATGGGCTGGAACCGCTGATTGCTGAAAAGACAGGGCTTATTGCCGATGCTTATTTCTCAGGCGGGAAGGTTCGATGGATTCTCGACAATGTTCCTAGAGCAAGGGAGCTTTTGAAAAAGGGCAGATTGCTTTTCGGAACGATAGACACTTGGCTTATTTGGAACCTGACCGGGGGAAAGAGCCATGTAACAGATTATACCAATGCTTCCCGCACAATGCTTTTTAATATAAATGACCTCTGCTGGGATAAGGAGCTATGCTCTATTATAGGAGTTCCAATGGAGATACTTCCAAAGGTATTGTCCTGTTCCGCAGATTTTGGAACCATTGCATCGTCAAGGGGGCTTGAGGCTATTGCTGGCGTTCCTATTTTCGGCCTTGCAGGAGATCAGCATGCTGCGTTGTTCGGCCAGGGATGTTACGAAGCCGGACAGGCCAAGAATACTTACGGGACAGGCTGTTTCCTGCTGATGAATACAGGCGAAAAAAGAGTGAGATCAGGCAATCGTCTGCTTTCAACTATTGCGTGGGGGGTTGACGGCAAAGTTGAGTACGCCCTCGAGGGCAGTGTTTTCAATGCCGGATCGGTAATAAAATGGCTTAGGGATGATCTTAGGATAATTGATAGCTCTGCTCAGTGCAGCGAGCTTGCAGCCTCCGTCAAAGATGCAGGAGGGCTTTACATAGTTCCTGCCTTTACAGGGCTTGGAGCGCCATATTGGGATATGTATGCCCGAGGTGCCATGTACGGCCTTTCGAGGGCTACGGGCAGGGCTCAAATAGCCCGCGCTGTGATAGAAGCGATAGCATACCAGGTGAAGGATCTTATAATTGCCATGGAAAAAGACAGCGAAATAATGCTTAATGAGCTAAGAGCCGATGGTGGCGCCAGCCAAAGCGATGTGCTTATGCAGTTTCAGGCTGATATGCTTGGTGTTAGGATAGACCGGCCTGAAAGTATTGAGAGCACAGCCCTTGGCGCGGCGCTTTTAGCGGGGTTAAAATGTGAATTTTGGTCCGGCATGGAAGAAGTAAACGCCATCAGAAAGAGCCAGAGGATTTTCGAGCCTTTGATGGATAAAAAAGAAAGAGAAAACAAATACTCATGCTGGCTAAAAGCTGTAAGATCTACTATTGAAAACGGGCATAATTAAGTGATTAAAAAGCGTCCGCCTTTAGGCGGACGCTTTTATATTAATTAGTGAAGCTGAGGGACGATCGTACCGTTTTGGACAAGAGTTATGAACAGCGCTCCAAGATCCGGATCAAATTGTGTGCCAAGTCCTCGCTTTATCTCAGACAAAGCCTGATCCACTGTAACAGGACTTCTGTATGGCCGTTTAGAAATCATAGCGTCAAATGCATCAGCGATTCCAAGGCATCTCGCACCTATGGGAATATCTTTTTCCTTGAGTCTTCGAGGATAACCGTTTCCATCCCAGCGCTCGTGGTGGCCTATGGCCGTTGGTATTACATAATCGAGGGAAGGCAGGTAACGGATCATAGATATAGACCCTTCGACATGTGTTTTCATTATTTCATATTCTTCATCGGTCAGCCGACTCGTTTTTGAAAGAATTGATTCAGGAATGCCTATCTTGCCAATATCGTGCAGCATTCCTGCCTGCCGTATTATTTCCACATGCTCACCGTCAAGGGGGATGTGCTCGGCGAGCTTTGATGCATATGTAGCGACTGAAGTAGAGTGATTGAATGTGTAATGATCCTTGGCATCTATCGCTGCGGTAAGCGCAAATATCATTTGAGAGCAGTTTTCTGCTAGACGCCTTTTTGCCTTGATTTTTTCATCTGTTGTGTTTATATGGCCGCTGTATACAATGGTTTGGTTTTTGCCGTTTTGCTTGGCGCTGAATACTGCAAGGCCGGATCGGTTTTGCAGATCTTCAAGCGTAGCGGCTGACATAGGATATCCACATATTCCGCAGCTGAAGGTCAGGGCCATTTTTGAAGACATCTGGTATGCGGAAAGGTATGCCTTGAGCCGCTCTTCTATAAGAGCCGAGTATTGAAGTGCAGTAGTAGGGGAGCAGAAGGGGAGAAATACGGCGAATTCCTTTCCGCTATATCTGCATATGGTGCCTTTGTTGCTTATTATGATATTAATTATCCTTGCAAACTCGCAAAGAATCTTGTCGCCTTCCACATTGCCATACAGCTCGTTAAACAGGTGAAAGTCATCGATATTGAAAAGCATGTATGAGATAACATCGTCTTTTGCAAGCTCAAATTCCTTTTTAATGCATTGGTTAAAATAGCGCCTGTTATAAAGGTTTGTAAGGCTGTCTGTTCTTGCTTCACGCTGCAGAGACGAGTAAAGCGCTGCATTTTTCAAGGCCACGGAAAGTATAGCAGCAGTTGATTCCATAAAGGTGATATCATTGAAGCCATAAGGTTTTCCATCTGATTTTTGGGTCATGATTGTAAGACCAGCCAATTCCTTGTCATACATTACAGGAACAATAAGATCAGCGCCTATTTCCGCAAGAAGCCGTTTTTCGCTCTCCCACATGGCCTTATAGTCGACATTTCGCTTAAAGTCACTGAATTTGACAGACCGTCCATGCTTACTGATAGATGTGATAAGCGGGCTGTTGGTCGAAAGGGTTATATCAGAGAAAGAGTAGCTGTTAATTGCCGATATTGCCTTGAATGCAGCTCCTTCTTTTGCGGGGATCAGCATGTACGCATTGGAGGCAGTAGAATTCTCTTTGAGATAATCGGTATATAGAGACATTATTTCCGACATATCAAGAGTTTTATTTATCTCCGAGCTGAGTGATTTTAGCGCCACTTCTTTTGATTCAATATTCTTTACAAAAAGACTGTTCATCAAAAAACGGATTATATTGTAAACAATAGCGGTCATTACAGAGAAAATAATGGCGTAAACAAGCGTCTTATAGTTTGCAAAGGCTGTGAAATTGTCGTTGTAAAAAGAATCTATTGATGGGTATGAAACAACGAGCAGCAAAGTTGTAAAAACCGCGGAGAGAAGATATGTTGAGCTGTTGGAAGCAATTCGGCTCAAGGGTATCAGTCTTTTTTTATAGAGCGTGTAATAGACGCAAATTGAGTTTATTCCGCATACAAGAGTGTCTGTTGGGAATGAGCCCAGTGACGGGATGACATCAGATACAGTGCCGAGGAACATAATTGCAAGACCTATTGCCATGGGGCGGTATACATAGAATGGAACTCCGTCGTTGCGGACGTTGTTTATAACCATTTTAGCTATTGATGCTATGGTTATAAGAGCATAGCATATGGGAACCGCAATCCATATGGTCATCGAGAACTCAAACACTCTTGAGCCATCGGCTAACGTTATCTGAGGATGCTTTATAAATACGTCGATAATGTTGAGAAAAGCAATAACAGTCCAGCTTATAAGGTAGAAGTTTCTCGTGAATGGCGCATTTTTGCCAGTGAAGTAATAAACAAAATTGTATATCAGAAAAGGAACGCTGAAGATGCCTGTTACAGAAACCTCATACCAGAATTTCTCGCTCGGGTACATTGAAAGCCGCAGGAAAAGAGAGCCCAGGGTCCAAGCAGTAAATGCTATCATAAGAAGCATGAAGGCATAGATCTGTTTGTTCTTTTTTGACCCCAGGATCGTTAGAAAAAGGAATATACTGCAAAGAGCAGATATAAGGGGGACTAATAGAAATAGTTTGTCTGTTATTGACATCATATGCCGTCCCCACCTCCCATCTCTTTGGCAAGACGGGTAATGTCAACAATATCAAAAAGCGGTGGGTTGATCTTTGGTATACTGCGGTTATATTTATTTTTAAATGTGGCTATGCTGCCTGAGGGGAGTATAGTGACGTTTAGGGGGTCAGAGCCCAAAAGTCTTTTTAGGTCGCTGTAGTCTTTGTCGTAAAAGCGGAAATACGCGCCAAGATGCTCTGTTATAAGCTGCTTGCTTATTGCCACTGAATCCACGCAGGCGGGATCCATTTCGGCATAAAGATGCATAAAAGAGTGGTTGTTCTCATCATATTCCTTGAGTGCAAACCAATCGCTTATCTGAAGGCGCGAGAGCCTGATGACATCTTCGATTACTCTTTGCGTTATTCTTGTAAATCCGGCAATGTCAATAACGGTGGGTACGCGATCCACATATTCAAACTGGGGTATATCAAGGCCGTCAATAGGGTTTTTCAGCCTGATGCAGCGATATATATCTCCTACTCGATATCTGGCAAACGCACCACCCTTGAAAACAGTTATAACAAGCTCATAATTACAGTTTGCCACAAGCTCGTCCATAAGATATGTTTTGGGAATATAGTTGGGATCATCTATGTTTCGAAGCATCTCTGATTCAGGAATAAACTCATAAAAACAGTTGTCAGGAAAGAAAACCAGGCCGTTTTTGCTCCATGTTTCAGTTCCAAGGCAAGAGGGTTCGGTACCGCCGGCAAGTTCAAGAGGCCTTCGGCCCCACAGCTCTTCAAGTTCGTCCTTATAAAGTGCGCTGTCGGTTCCAACACAGACAAAGCCCTGAAGATTAAAAATATCTTTTGGCAAAACGGGTTTGCCGTCTCTCTTGCTTCGGTATTTGGCGGAAATCAAGCGGTAAAGCATGAAAGGAGAGAGCTTAAGAATCGAGCTTAAGCTCTTACGTCCGGAACTGGAAGCCATTTCAGTTAGGTTTCGGCTTATGCCCATCAGTATACTGCTCATGCCAAAAAACATATCCATACCATGTCTGAGGCTTAGCTCAAAACCTCTTTTTGTCTGTTGTGAGAAAGAGAGTGTCTGAGCTTCTTTTATAGAGGGCATGAATTGGAAGGATATTTCAGGTTCAATAAGCCCTGGAAGAAGTCCCGTAGCGTATGGCAGGGGAGCCAAAGCATACAGTACTCTTGCATTGGGAGAAAACTTAAACTTACCTTTTGCTGTTGAGGTAGCTATAAGCATGGCCCCGAATATATTGTTTTTATATGTATCAAGCATTGCAGCTGAGTAGGGGGCTGTTTTTGCAGGGTGAGTTCCGCCTTCCCATGTGGTTTTTAGCCATACAACCGGCTTGGCCGGCAGCATTTCTTCTTTGTTGAGGAGAAGTATGTCAGCATAATCATCATAGGTAGTAAGGGGTACAAGCTTTCTGAAGTCTTCGGTTGATGTGATGGTTTGTCCGCGAAAAATACGGTTTCCCAGAGAGCAGGCAGAAAAAAGCTGTATCTGTTCTGAAAGAAGCCGATACTGTATAGCCATATATTCATCAATCGATAAATCAAGAAAACCGCAGTATTCCTGCCAGAGTTCTTCCTGAGTCATATGTTTGAGCTTGTCCTCAAACTTCATCAAGGTCACCCCTGTCGTAAATTGTTTAAACAGCGAACAACGCTTAAAGCCGTTGGTATCAAAAATGGAACAGAGTTCTTATAGTCATTATAATGTGAAATAGTATAGGGAAAAATGAATAGATCCTGCCACCAAACATAAACAAGATCAAAAAAGGCTACAAGAAAAGCCAATATTCCCATTTCAGCAGTGGGGCAAATTATGTAAAGACATATGCAACAGCCAGCCATCCAAAGTACGCCGGGATGACGGCACAAAGCATAGACTCCTGTTGAAACAAGCGGAAGTTTTCCGCGTTCAACGGTAGAAGTATCCCCATGTGTAAGCGCAGGGAAAAGCGTATAGAGAAGGAGACTTAAAAATATCAAGAAAAATAGTATAGCTCCCGGAGATATATGCAAAGCGCCCATAAAACTTGAAGAAAAAAGCAGGCGAGAAAAAGATACTATTATGCCCAGACTGCCTAGAATAAACAGCGTAGGGGCCAAAAGGCCTTTGCGCCCATATTTCTTGTCGGCTATATCAGAAATAAAAAGCAGGGCATATGAAACCAAAGCAGCAGTAAAAAGTATCATTTTTCCATAAAGGCAATGCCTATGCAGCCTCTTCCGGTATAAACACCGATTGCTGAACCTACCCACTCAATTCTTATCTTTGCATCTTTGTCAATTTCTCTAAGCTTATATTCGAGCAGACGCGCGTCTGCGATATTATCAGCATGATAAATAAATATGTCACCGCCAAACTGCGCCGTATTCTTATATTTTTCGATCATGCCGTTTATTCCCTCTCCGAAATTTCGCATTATGCCAATGTCCCGGAGAGTCCCGTCACGGAATATCATAAGTGGTTTGATGCCCAATATATCGGCAGCAAGCACACGAACTGCTCCGATCCTCCCCCCTTTTCTTGCATTGTGGAGGGATTTCAGGATAAAGTAAACACCAACTTTCTTCTTTCGCTCATCAAGAGAAGCAATAATCTCTTCTGCGCTTTTCCCATCGCGGGCTAAGCGTGCTGCGTGCATGACAAGTAAAGAAAGACCGTAGGAGAGCTGTAAAGTATCATATGGATAAATCTTTGGGCCGAAGCCTGAATCCAGCATCATCTTTGCCGCTGTGCAGGCTGTACTGTATGTACCGGACATTACAGATGTAAGATTAAGGCAAAGGATTTCTTCATAATCTGAAGCAGTTTTAAAACAGCTTTCATATACAGATATATTGGGGTGTGATGAAGTGGGTAGATCTTTATACTTGTCCATCATTGGGTACAGAGCCATAGGGGTTATATCTATATTTGTGCGGTATTCAAGTGTGCCATCAAATATAATTGTATCTGGAATTAGGCTCACTCCAAACTCCTCCGCAATAGCAGGCGACATATCGCTGCATGAGTTTGTAAAGATCTTTACCTTTTGCATTTAACCGTCCTCCGTGTCTGCTGTGCTAATGAATTATTTGGGCGAAATGCCATATTGCGACTAGTAGTCACATTCTATTATAATTTTCGTAAAAAATCTACATTATTTTCAGAAAAAGTAGTAAAAAGATATAAAATTTGCATAATGTAACCAATTATGTCATAAGGCACTAACAAAAATCTCTTTGGAATAATAAAAAATGTCAGAAAATGAAAATATCTGGATTTCCCACTGTGCTGTTGGAAATAGATGCCATATTTTGCTTCACAGAAAAGATTATATCTACATTGCAAAACAGGTGTTTACGAATACATCAAAAGCAGATATAATAAAATCGTAATATATTTGAAATATTAACATTATTTTAACAATAAAACAGTTTACAATAAAAAATATGGGACAAGCAGCTTTAGTCTGAAGAAATAAAACCCCCTTCTCTTTTTTTCTCATGTATTTATTTAAACTTTTTAAATTGCGTTTTTTTAATTGTGCGCGCTACATAGGGTTTATAAAAATCATATAAGTAAGCATAGGTGGTTATTGTGGATTTTCGCAGACATGCGATAATGTTGAAAAGGACAAACAGGACGGTTATTCAGTGAATAAGCATAAAAGCAAGACTATAAAAATTATGAAACAACTGGATCAATGTATCAAACACATGGAGCTGTCAATAAGGGATACATTGGTGACTTCTTCTGTGCTTTTTGCTGCGCTTATGTGTGGCTTTGCGCTTCGTTTTACCGAAGGGGCAGAGATGTGCATTCCCATAATTTTTATTGCTGCGGTATTTATTATTTCAAGGACTACTGAAGGCTTTTTTTACGGAACTGTGTCGTCGATAATCGCCGTTTCTGGGATTGATTACATTTTTAAGCGTATATTCTTATCTTTTCTTATACCGTCTTGGAGCTTATTGCTGATTTTTTTTACAATGCTCTCAATTTCAACGTCAGTATGCACAGTCAACCGTTTAAGAAAAGAAAAGGCAAGGCTTCAAATTGAGGTGGAAAGAGAACGGATGAACAGCAATCTTTTGCGTTCGGTCTCTCATGACATCAGAACACCGCTTACTGCCATAATGGGATTTGCAGAGTCTTTGCTTAAAAATGGGGAGACGATGGGAAACGAAAACAGGATTGGGCTTGTTGAAGGAATTAACGGTGAGGCAGCGTGGCTTCTCAGGATGGTTGAGAATTTGCTTTCTATAACAAGGCTTGGAAACGAGGGAGCTGACCTTGTTCTCAGCCCGGAGATAGTTGAGGAGGTAGTTGGGGCGGCAGCAGGAAGGTTCAGAAAGTGGCATCCAGGAAAGAAGCTTATCGTAAGATCGCCTGACGAGCTTATTTTGGCAAATATGGATGCCGTTTTAATAAAGCAGGTACTTTTAAATATGCTTGATAATGCGGTAAAGCATTCATGTGGTGCCGATGAGATTATATTGGACGTAAAACACAGCGGTGATTGCGCCGTTTTTCGGATTATGGATAATGGGAAAGGGATAGCCCCCGACGAGTTTGATATGTTGTTCAGCGGCCAGAAAAAAAGTGATTTTTTAGATGGCGATAAAAGCCGGAGCATGGGGATAGGGCTTTCTGTGTGCAGAACTATTGTCAAAGCTCACGGTGGACGCATTTTTGCAGGTAACCGTTCCGAGGGAGGGGCTGTATTTATCTTCACTTTGCCATTGACGGAGGTAGGAGTATGAGCGGCAAAAATTGTATTTTGGTGATTGAGGATGAGGTGTCGATACGAAATTTTATATCGTCCTCGTTGACGGCAAACGGGTATAAGGTAGTGACTGCCAAGGATGGGCAGCAAGGGCTTGTAATGATTTCTTCGTACCGCCCCGATGTAGTACTTCTCGATTTAGGTCTTCCAGATATGGATGGGATGCATATCATTCAAAGTGTTCGGGAGTGGTCGCTGGTGCCGATTATTGTCGTTTCTGCAAATGGCATGCAAGCTGATAAGGTAAAGGCACTTGACTTAGGGGCAGATGATTATGTGACTAAGCCATTTGGCACAGAAGAGCTTCTTGCAAGGATAAGGGGAGCCTTACGTCACTGGCAGACAAGGAAAGATACGGGGATGTCTGAGCTTGGTACTTTTAAAAGCGGTGACTTGATGATAGATTTTGATAAGAGAAGAGTGACCGTTCGCGGAGAAATAATACATCTCACGCAAAATGAGTATAAAATAGTGGCAATTCTGAGCAAATATTCGGGACGAGTCATGACTTATGATTATATAATCAAAGAAATATGGGGGCCATATGCTAAAGGTGATAATCAGATTCTCCGAGTTAATATGGCAAACATACGGCGCAAGATTGAAGATAACCCAGCTGACCCGCAGTATATAATTACTGAGGTAGGAGTAGGGTATCGTATGTGTGAGGATAAATAAAAACAATACTGTAATAAAAAGGTGGCAAATCAATGCCGCCTTTTACATTTATTGCAGTTTGCTTTTGAGAATACCCAACATGCCGAAGATTGCCAGCTTTTTTAGCGATGTGTAGTGATTATAAATGTCATGCTTTAAATCGTATTGTTACTGGATCCTATTTTTGACACTCTTATTATAAAAAAAATAAGTGCCAGAAGTACAGCTGCAGAAGGTGCTGCGGCTAACAGAGGGATTTGGAAGCCAAGGCTCCAGGTGCAGATATAGAAAAACCCGCATATTGCTGAAACTATTTGAGCCACGAAAGATAATCTTTTTCTTTTGCGAAGTACTGTGGCTAACACAAGGTCTGACATTATCAAAAGAGATATGCCGAAAAAAATGCCGGCAAACGGCGCGAAGGAGAACATCGTTTTTTCATGGGTCTGATCGTGTGCCTGTATGGCACATCCTAGATATGTCGCAGCCACCGTTGCCCATGAGATGATAATCCCCTTGTGTTTTCCGGGTGTATTTATATTTTGTGTAGGAAGAAACATGCCGAACTTTCTTACAGACTGGCTTAGTATTATCGGAGAATTAAGAATTTTAATGGCTGACGATTCCCTCTGGCTGCTTATAGGATCGGCTTCGTCGTCTGCAGTATTGAAAAGATAATGAAACAGGGCCAGCACTGCGGCGGCTCCGGTAATAATTTTCAGAGATATATTGTAGTGCAGTGCAAAGGCAATAGAAGGGAGAAAGGCTGCTGATGTGAAAATAACGTTTCTGGGGTGTGTGAAAATTCGCATTGTTTTCTCTCCTTTTCTTGATTATTGCATAATAAGGTATATGTTAAAAAAGTAGCTAGTAAATGTCAATTCGGTTTTAAAAGCACATTTTATTCCAACGGACGATTGTTGAGAAAAAACAGATTTAGGACGTTTGATGTTGGGAAGGATGGCAGAGGCTTGCGGAGGATGCGAAGATATCTTATATACGGGGATGAAAAACAATACTATAATAAAAAGGCGGCAAAGTAGCGCCGCCTTTTATATGTATTACAGCTTGCTTTTGAGAAGATCTCGAATATCTGTGAGTAATTCTTCGGCTGAGGGACCCTTGGGCGGCTCAGGTGCGGGAGCTTCCTTTTTACGGGTTCGATTAATAGCTTTAATAAAGAAAAAGATCGAAACAGCCACTAAAAAGAAATCCACAACAGTCTGAATAAAAGCCCCGTAAGTTATTGCCGATTCTGCTTTGATGACTGCCCCTGCAGCATCGTATTGGGCCGGATTAAGAACTATTTTAAGATTCGTAAAATTGATGCTGCCAAAGAGAAGACCAAGTATAGGCATGATAATGTCGTTTACCAGAGATGTGACTATTTTTCCAAAGGCTCCGCCAATAATTACGCCCACAGCCAAGTCCACTACATTTCCCTTAAAGGCAAACTTTTTAAACTCGGACCACATACTAGATCCTCCTTTTATTTTATTACATTTTGAGGTTTGCCATCCAGCCATTTGATGATATTTTCAAATACGATTACAGCTCTTTTCTCAAAGGCCTGTTTGCTTGCGAATGCAACATGAGGTGTGGCAAGAAGATGTGGAGCTGAAAAAAGCGGATGTTCTTTCGCAATGGGAGGTTCCTTTTCAAAAACATCAACAGCGGCGCCGGCAATGATGTTTTCCTTAAGAGCCCATGCAAGGGCCTCACTGTCTACTATTGGTCCGCGTGCGGTATTGATCAGAAATGCATTCTTTTTCATCAGCGAAAGACGCTCACGGTTTATAAGCCCAACAGTCTCAGAGGTTTGAGGTATATGAAGAGATACTATATCGCTGTTTGCCAAAAGCTCCTCAAGCACTACCTGTTTTACGCCTTCTATTTGCTTGGGGGAACGGTTATACCCGAGAACATTGCAGCCAAAAGCAGAGGCAATTTTGGCTACCCTTTGTCCGATAGCGCCAAGACCAACTACACCGAAGGTCTTACCTTCAAGCTCAAAGCCGACGAGGCCGTCTTTTGTGCCGCCGGAACGTACCGCGGCATCACACTGGGGGATATTTCTCGCAAGGCTGATTACCATGCCGAATACAAGGTCAGCTACAGCTACTGTAGAATATCCGGCGCAGTTGCAGACGGTTATTTGGTGATCTCGGCAGTATTCAAGGTCAACATGATCGACCCCCGTGAAGGCCACGCATACCATTTTCAGATTTGGGCAATGCGACATTACTTCTCTGCTGTATTTGAAATTTGAAAGAACTACAACATCAGAATCACGGCTTCTTTCTATCAGCGTTTCGGCATCCTCAACTCTGCTGTCATAACATACTATCTCCATCCTGCCGCCCACGGACTCATCCGCCATGGAGCGCAGCTTGGCCATGTCTATGCCGAGGGGCTCTAAAATGCTAAGCTTCATATATACCTCCTATTTATTGTCTGTCAATGTTTTCATTGAAAACTATTTAAACATATTATAATTTTATCAGCCTTTGGCTTTATTATCAAGACATATTCTGACTAATTTCGAGCGGTTATAAATATGGCCCAACAGCCGCTATCCTTGACAATGACTCTAAATGGGTTATAATAATTTAAACAATCTTTTATTCGGAGATGAAGAAATGAGCCAAAACTGCGACCACAATTGTTCTTCTTGCCAAAGTGACTGCCCTGATAGGAAGATGAAAAAAGAGGATTTTTTGGTAAAGCCTCATGAGACCGCAAACATAAAAAAGGTAATAGGCATAGTAAGCGGAAAGGGAGGCGTAGGGAAGAGCTTTGTAACCTCGGCTATGGCTTCAATATCAAGCCGAAGGGGCTGGAAGACCGCAATACTTGATTCAGATATAACTGGACCCTCTATCCCAAAGGCTTTCGGGCTTCATGAGAGGGCTATGGGAACCGGAGAGGGAATACTGCCTGTTGAAACAAGTCACGGCATAAAAGTTATGTCTCTTAACCTGCTGCTCGAAGATGAATCGGCGCCGGTTGTATGGAGAGGCCCGATTATTGCCGGAACGGTTAAACAGTTCTGGACCGATGTTCTTTGGGGCGATGTAGACTTTATGTTTATCGATATGCCTCCTGGAACGGGCGATGTAGCGCTTACAGTATTTCAGTCGATACCGCTTGACGGTATAATTATAGTTACGACGCCTCAAGAGCTTGTTGCGATGATAGTTGAGAAGGCCGTAAACATGGCCAGACTTATGGATATACCCGTTATAGGGCTCGTTGAGAATATGAGTTATGTTGACTGTCCTGATTGCGGAAAGCAAATAAGTCTCTTTGGCAAAAGCCGTCTTGAGGAAACTGCTGCCATAATGGGTATTGCCAATATTGCAAAGTTGCCTATTGATCCGGTATATTCAGCGGCAATTGACAGCGGTAAGGCAGATGAGATCGATTGTCCTCAGCTTTATGAAATGATGACAGCTGTAGAAAAGATTTGAAATGAAATCATTTGATCCCGCCCCCAATTAGGGGCGGGATCTTTTTGTAACCAAATCTTAAGGAAATCTCAAGATATTTCAAAAGAAAATAGGACACATTTAATGATATAGTAATGTCATAACAGCATACATATCCTGAAATGTAATAATTTTTATTTTTGTCGGCAAAGGCTGATTTGCCGAGGTTCAGGGGGAAAATACATTAAACGAGGAGGATGGCAGTATGAAAATCGGAATTATGAGAAATACTGCGATAATAATGTTGGGGTTGGCAATGGCCTTTTTTTGGTTTGCCCTTGGGCATCCGGAGTTCAGCTGGCCGTGGAACAACACTGTAACATATGGGTTTTATGGGATTTATCTTGTAGTGATGACGGCTTTGTTTGCTGTTCCTGTTCATAAAAGAAGGAAATAAGATTTGCATTTAATTTATGGATATATATAGATAAAATAGCCTGCTTTTTTAAAAAGCAGGCTATTAATTTATAAAAGCTTAGCGGCTTTGGCTGTCTCACCAGAACTTATGCTTTGGAGAAATTGTAGAATCTCGCAGTCATTTTTGAGTATAATTACAGTTTTTTCCGGATATGAAGAAATGCTTGAATAGATAGATTTTCTGTTTTTGGAATTAAAACGAAGCGTATACAGAAGAAATGGGATATCCAGCTTTTCAGGGCATCCATCTGCCATATCTCCTCTTACTCTTCCATGAGAGGAGATAACTCGCTTCAAAACTCTGAATACGCATCTTAGGGCAGGGTAATCAAGGTAGATTACTGTATCGCACCGTTCAAGCCTTTTTGGCAGAGTTCGGCTGAAATTGCCGTCTATTATCCAGCATTCTTTTTTCAGCGCTTCATCGAGGCGCTTGTCAAACTCCTCGTTTCCCACGCTGACCCAGCCTTCCTGCCAAAACAGCTTGTCAAGGTGTACGGCAGGAAGGGAGAGAAGGGAGGATAGCTTTTTGGACAGGGTGCTTTTGCCGCTTCCGCAGCAGCCGATGATGATTATACGTTTCATTGCTATACCTCAAGTATATTTAGACGATATCCGGCGCCCCATATGGTTTCAATTATCCTGGGGTTCTGCGGGTCGTCTTCTATTTTTTCCCTTATGCGCCCAATATGTACT
Source organism: Clostridiaceae bacterium (assembly GCA_034926865.1). Lineage (GTDB taxonomy): Bacteria > Bacillota > Clostridia > Oscillospirales > Butyricicoccaceae > RGIG1902. Next base: position 39,374 of record JAYFQP010000027.1, on the reverse strand, counting down.
GTAACTGTGGCACTGTCGCTTATATAGCCTATGCCCCAGATACGCTCAAAAATCTGCTCTCTTGAAAATACCGTGTTGGGATTTTGAGCAAGAAATACAAGTATTTCAAACTCACGGTTTGGCAGCTTAAGCTCTTGATTATGCTTAAAGACTTTCCAATTTTTGGGGTAGATTGCAATGGGGCCGATAATTATTTCGTCGGCTTTGTTTGAGGAGGCGCCGGGGGAGGTCAAGCGCTCGTAACGGTTTATGTGTGACTTTATGCGGGCAACAAGCTCGGCAGGATCAAATGGTTTTGGAATATAGTCATCGGCGCCAAGCCCGAGGCCGAGTATTTTATCTGCGGATTCACCTCTTGCTGTTACCATGAGTATGGGGATGTCGAGCTTTTCCCTGAAACGCCGGCACAGTTCATACCCGTCTATTCCGGGAAGCATCACGTCTAAGAGGATAAGATCATAGCCACCCTGAAGTCCTTTTTCAAGAGCGGTGTTCCCATCTGGAACGATTTCAGCATCAAAAGTGTTCATCTCAAGATAGTCACGCTCAAGCTCGGCTATCTCCCTGTCGTCCTCACATATTAATATACGTTTCATGCCTGTACCTCCTTTTGCGCCGGAAGCCTGATTGTAATACGCAATCCACCTTCGTTTGACGCCGATACGCTGCCTCCGTGGGAGTCAACTATGTATTTGACTATATAAAGCCCCAAGCCGCTGCTGTTGCCGCCCTCTTTTCTGGCGCTGTCGCCTCTCCAGAACTGCTCAAACAAATATGGCAGCATATCCTGTGAAACCCCCTTACCATTATCTGAGAAGGTTATGATTTCAAAACCGCTGTCTCGGCTAATCGTTATTGTTATCTTGAGGTTTTCGATACCTGCATACTTTATAGAGTTCTCCGTTAGATTGGTGAACACTCGCCTTAGCTGTTCTGAGTCGATCTCTGCCATATGCGGGCGGTCAAGAACGTGAGAGGTTATACTTACGCTCTGCAGCCTTGGATCGAGAGAGGCCTCCTCGACATAGTTGCGGATAAAGTCAGCAAGATCAATAGGGCGCTTGTTTAGCGGAAGATTGCCTGTTTCAACTTTTGAAAAGAAGAAAAGCTTCTGGAGAAGTGTGTCCATTTCGGAAGCCTTTGAATATGCAGTCTGAAGATAACGCTGTTCCTTTTCAGGGGTGTTGGCTATGCCGTCCTGTATGCCCTTGATATAGCCTTTTACAGAGGTAAGGGGTGTGCGAAGATCATGGGATATTCCTGAAATAAGATCGGTTCTGGCCTTTTCGTAGGCCGCATTTTTGTCGCGTTCGTTTTTTAAATGCTCCTGCATTCGGTTAAAGGCGTCGCAGACGACTTTAAACTCATCTGAGCCGTGATAGTCGATCGGGGATGAAAGATTGCCCAGCTCGACTCGCCCTGCCCCAATTACAAGCGCCGAAAGAGGTTTGGAGATATGCCTTAGTATATTGGCAGTGAAAATATAGCTTATTGCAAGAATAACAGCTATAGATATCCCGCCAACTGTCAAAAAAGTCATCAGCAGGCTTTTTGGGCCTCCGGGCTTTTGTTCCGCATTATTTATGGCAATTAAAAGATATGGAGATATCTTTCGGGCTATTATTACATTGTTCGAGAGCGAAAACAGCTTGGTTGTTTCAAGATCCGGATCCGTCATTATCCAAGTCAGGTCTTCCTGCGGCTCTATGCCATAGACCGTCACCTTATCCTCAGGCATAAGGACATAGAGCGAATAGCCGATAGCCGAAAAATCCCGTCCGGCATCCTCGAAGGAGGTGGTTCCGGACGAGAGAGAATTCATCAGTTTTTCGGCTTTCGTAAGAGTATTGCCCTTTACGGAAGACTGTCCGCTGCCGAGAACTCCTATGACGATGGTTCCAATCAGCAGCAGGGCAATCAGGGATATAAGCACCATAAGGGTGTTGTAGAGGAGGATTCGGGTTTTGATTTTCATTTTGTCAGTTGCGGTAATCCTTTTCTATTGTTTGTTTGATTATATCTACCATGGTTTCATAGGACATCGAGCCCTGAACATATCCAAAAATGTTTCCGTCGTCATCTATCATGTAGGTGGTGGGGAAGGAGGAAACCCCATAGGCTTCCAGAGTTGCCGCATCAGCGTCAAATAATACGGGATATGTGTATTCATTTTCGTCAAGGAATTTTTCGATCTTCTGCTGAGATGTCTCCTTGTAGTAATTTGGGCAGGCTATTGAAATAATGACGATATCATCTTCGTTGGAGCCATAATTTTCGTAAAGCTTCTGTATATCCGGCATTTCGCTTTTGCATGGGCCGCACCATGTTGCCCAAAAGTTGAGGAACACAGTTTTGCCCTTGTAGTCCTCCAGAGAATGCTCGTTGCCGTCTCGGTCTTTTAGCGTTATTTCCGGTGCGGACACCTTGTTTCGTTCTTCCTCTTGGGAATCAGAAGATTCTGAGGCATCAGAGGGAGCTGAGGCTGAAGCTGGAGTGAAATAGCCGGTAAGCATAAGAACGCCCATAATTATCATTAATACGGCACCGATCTTTTGCGCTATCGTTACGATATGCCCTTTCTTTGAGAAGAGATCAAGCAGCTTTTCGGCGAAAAGGGCAACGATTAGAAACGGAAGGGTAAATCCCAGGGTATAAATGCCGATAAGAGCGAATCCCTGCGCTGAGCTTTGTGCTGAAGATGCCATAAGAAGAGCAGATGCCAAAGCCGGGCCTACGCAGGGTGTCCACCCAAAGCTAAAAGTAAAGCCCATCAGGGCAGCTGTCAGTGGGCTGGCAGAGGCTTTTTCCATTGAAAACGGGAGTCTTGCTTCACGGCTGAGAAACTTTGACTGGCCAAACAGCCCAAGCTGATAAATACCAAAGAGTGTAATTATTACTCCGCCGATCTTTGATATGAGCCCGCTGTTTTCGTTGAAGAACTGCCCAAACGACGTAAACCCCAGCCCGAGCAGGAAAAAGGCAAAACTTATGCCAAGTATAAAAAAGAAGGTGTTCAGGAGCAAACGTGATTTTCTCTTGCCCTCATATTCCGTGTCAAGATTTGACGAGCCCGAAAGATACCCCAAAAAAAGCGGGATTATTGGAAAGACACAAGGAGAAAAAAAGCTGATTAGCCCCTGGGCTAGGATTGTGAGAGCGGATACTCCGCCTTGGGTTGTTAAATTCATACAGATGTCACCTCTTGGTTGTTGTTGGCGAGCCTGAGAGATGCATATATTAGAAAGCCCTGAGCTTAAATGGGCTTTTTCCTTAATCAATATCATAGTAGGGAAAGCAGATATTGGCAACAGGGTAAATATGCACATGCTATTTGCTATATCCTACCACATTCTTAAGCACGGTTTCTGTGACTTTTTCACGTAGAAGAGTGTATTTCTAAAATACCATTAAAAAGCATTCCATAAGAAGATGAATATAAACACACAGCCCCATGCGTTTCCAGTATGTTTTTTAACGACCAGCATGCCATAGATGATTATGAATACAGAGGCCATTTCCAGTATGCCATTCGCGGTAACGCCTACAATTCCGTGGATTAGGATACATATTACGGCGCAGATAATTGCCCCGTTGTTCATCCAAATGTTTTTGACGGGGGACAGCTTGTTGATTTTGTCGCTTATTACTACATAATTGAACCCCTCGAAAAATCCCCATGCCACTGCGATTATAAATGTGCCTATAGCATTTGTGGGAAAGCCTCCGGCAAAAACCTCTTTTGTTACCCAAACAGTTCTAAAGGGGAGATAACCTGAGAACTGTTTGGAAAAAATGATAAAAGCAATATAGGGAACAGAGCACAAACCGCTTAACAGAATAGAAGCGGCGGCGCCTTTTTTTCTCAAGCCGTAGGAAAATGGGCTTTCCTTTCTCAAAACCATATCAATAGTTATCCCAAGCCCTGCAATGCCGAATTGAAGCGCGGCTGCAATTAATGTACGAATAATTATATTTAGGCTTTTATCCTTAATAAGCGCCGTCAGCTGATCTTGAAATATAATATAGACTGAAAGAGATATAAGAGAAGCAAGAGAGATTATCCACAGGTCTGTCTTAAGTTTCTTTTGCTCATTTGTCAGATCGCGTTTTGACATTTAAAAATCTCCTTAATTAATGATAAAAAGAGATATCTTTGTATACTCAAGCCATTATATCAAGAAATAAATAAAAAATCCACAGGCAACCTTATATCTTGCCTGTGGATAGTGGCTTTGCGTTTTAGAGGCTAATGTTTGCTTTGCGTGGAAGGGAGAGAATACTACGTTATACCAAAAGGTCTTTGCGGCGATACCTTGCCCATGCGCAGAGTGTACAGATTAGTATCAAACCTACCCCAATGACCCACTCTGCCGGCTTGAGGCCGTCACTCAGCAGTTTTTGGGCCTTTATCCAGTCCATAGGCGAGAAGTAGACCAGAAAATCGAGTTCTTTTACTACAGCCGATGTAGCGCCTAAAACAAAAGTTCCGAATACTATTGCAATTGTTATTGCGGCGGAGCTGCGGCTGCTCCTTATCAGTGATGATGCCAAAAATCCTACCGAAGAGAAAATCAGGCCTACGAATAGAATGCCTCCGTAAATGATCAGGCTTTCCTTAAGGCTTTTCGTGAAGGAATAGTCACTAAAGGCCAGGTATCCTGATATTGTTATGACTATAAAGACCAGCAGCATAAGGCAGAAGGAAACTACATGTGCCGCTATTTTTTGAGTCAAGATGTTGTCACGGGATACGGGTTTGGAATAAAGGTACTCGATCGTTCCGTCACTTTCTTCCTTTATTAACATTGATACAGCCTGATGGGTTGCAAATACCATTAAAGCAAGGGTTATGAATTGCAGGATATAACCGAAGAAGTTGGTTATTATTGTGAAATCAGGGATCTCTTTAATACCCATAGCCGCTAAGATAGCAGGATCTATGCTGTCAAGCTTGGCATTGGCAATGGCTTGCATAGCTTCGGTTTTCATTGATGGAAAGAATGCAAGCATCAAAAAGATAATACTGCCTACAGATAGTGTCCAGGTTAAAACGCTTTTGCGAATATTTCTAAACTCCAATAGGAATATGCTCATTGTTTTTTCTCCTCTCTATATAGAGACATAAAACGTTCCTCAATGCTTTCGTGCTGTACTGTAAATGAATCGGGATTCAGCTCACACAACATTTTTAACAGTTCAGCTCCGTCTGAATCTGTTCGAAAAATACGCTTGTTTCCATCTTCGGAAATAAGTTCAAGACCATTTGGCGTCTGCGTTCCGCCGTAAACAGAGATTATCTTGCGCGGGTTCTTCGCGGCTCCTGCAAGGTCGGAAACAGCAATGATTTTTCCGTCGCGGATAAAAGCTACCCTGTCACAATACTCTTGCACCTCGGCAAGATTGTGGCTTGAAAGTAAGATTGTAACCCCCTGTGCTGCCTGACTTTTCAGCTCCATAAACAGGTCTTTCTGCACCATAGGGTCAAGACCGCTGGTTGGCTCATCCAAAATCAGTATTCGAGGCTTTGAGGCAAGAGCACAGACAAGAGAAGCCTTTTTCTTGTTTCCGGTAGAAAGCTCCCTGAAGCGTTTTCCTGTTTCGAGATCAAACAGCTTGCAGAGCCTGGCTGCCTCTTCTTCTTGTTCTTTTTGATAAAAACCGGCATTGCGCCTGAGCAGCTCTGAAACTTTGATGTCTTCATATAAGCGCACATCGCTTGGTACATATCCCGTATAAGCTTTAATAAGCTTCGAGTCCTTTGCACAGTCTTTTCCCATTATACTGGCCTTGCCCCCATCGGCAAAAATCAAGCTCAGCAGTATGCGGATAGTGGTTGATTTGCCTGCGCCGTTTGGCCCCACAAATCCAAATATCTCCCCTTCGTCAAGCGAAAAGGTGACATCTTTTATGCCAATATGCTTTCCGTAGTTTTTGCTTAGGTGCTCAATATTGATTACCTGCATAGTTTAGCCCTCCTTAGTTTTGGGGTGCGAAGTTAGTTTTGAATTATTCTGAAAGTGTTCAAGCTGTTTGTTTAGCATTCGAGTTTCATTGTGAAGTTGAAAATAGATGTTTAAAAGCACTGCCGCCATGGCTATTACCATGCAAACCATGAATAAAGGCAGGCACCATGAAGGAAACCCTTCGAACCATTTGAATCCCACGCTGAAAACAGCCGTTATCAAAGCGCCGCTCCCGATCCACAATAAAGACCGGGCGGCAGTTAAGTGTTCAGGCGCCATTATTATCTGCTGAGTAAGCCCTATAAAGAAACAAGCAAAGAGCATTTCCATAGATGTTGGTAAGTCAAGCGTCACAGTTTGCGCAACACTTATGGCCCCAAAGACCAGATAAAAAAAGACAATAAATACATAAAAGATGCCCATAGTGTATTTTGCTTTTGCCATCCATATATAAAGAAGGGCGAACCGACTGTTTTTAAATTTTTCCTGCATATAGATCCTCCTATTCCAGCATTCCCAGTTTTTCTTTAAGGTTTTGAATATAATGACGGGAGGCAATAAGTTTTTCCCCATTTTTGAGAGTTATCTCAATACGGCTGTTAGGCAGGCTTTTTAGCTTTAAAACATGATACAGGTTTACAAGCTGTGATTTGCCTATGCGGATCACTCCCCAGTCTCCGTGCTCATCCTGCAAAGCGGCGAGACTCTGGTAAGTCTCCAGAACCATGTCTTTAGTGTAGATAAATGTTTTTCCGTCAACCGCTTCCGCATAATAGATGTCGGAGGATTGCAGCATATGGATTTCTCCATCTTTGTATGCGGCAATACGAGCGGAGCGTTCTCTTAAAAGCTCAAGGATCTCAAGCATTTCTTGATCCAGCTCTTTGCAGCGCAGGACTATCTCGTTTTCATCAAACGGTCCGTGCTCAACCAATATTTTCACCGCTTCACCACCCTTTGAATCTATTCCTGTTACTATTATACTGTATAACTCAGAAAAAAACAGTATCTGCACTCTAAGCTGCAAGATATGAACACTAACATACAAAAAGGCCTATTCCACTGTAGCAGACTTATTATATATGGAAGCTTTGTATATCTGTACGGCAAAAGAGGTTAAGATCCATTGGATTCTTATTAGTGTAAAATAAAGCGGCAATGATAAAATCAATTGCCGCTTATGGGGACGTTTATATTTTATATGCTTATTTTAATAAGCCTTCTATTTAGCATTAAGATGCTTTTAAGAAAAGCAAATTTCATACGAGGGATATTCCTTTTCAAATCTATATCCAAGTTTTTCGGCTAATGCAAGAGATATTTTATTTTGGGCATCCCAGCTTGGGTATAAGTCCCTTTTTAAGCATTCCAATATTAATTTTGCTCCGCAAACTGAGGCTAAGCCTTTTCCACGCTCGTCTTTGCGGGTATCGATTTCTATTTCAATACCACCTTCGTAATAGGCATATGAAGATGCGCCGGATACAAGCTCTCCATTTTTTAAAACAGCAGCACCAAGCCCATTTTCAAGATAATCCTGACAGCTAAAATAACTTCCGCACAAATCTTTTGCCCATGGCAATAATATTGACTTTTCGTATAGCTCCCCATCAATCACTCTCAGCTCATATTCACCGGGAAGATGCGATATTATGTCTTGTAATGCTGATTTGTTAAATGCATCTTTATCCTTTTTTGTAGCATAGCGCATGCGGCGGATTGCTTTTTCTCGGAACACAAGCTCTATTGCTTTTTCCCATTCTTCAGTTTTGGGGATCATGATAAGAAAAGGGGAGTTTTTGTTAAAAGGTTTTGAAAGCAACAGTTCATAGTTTACCTTTCCTGCGAGAAAACAGAAATCCCCGAGGGTTATTTTGGAAGACTGCGGATGATCTTGATCGTCAGCATATGCTTCACCCATGCAGTCCTGCAGGCAAGACCAGATTAAGGTTTCCTGCCAACCGTAAAACAGCGGGGAAATGAGCGCTTTGTTTTTAATGACATAAACAGCCATATTGGTATCCTTTCGAAAAAGCAGCCATCAGAGGAGGCCGCATAATATGCAAAAAGGGACGAAAATGACGCATTTTGTAAACATAGCAAAAATCCGAACCCTTGTCTACAGAAAACTGCAACTGACGGTTCGGATTATATATGCTTGGTGCGGCCGATGGGACTTGAACCCATATGGAGGTTTCCACACGCCCCTCAAACGTGCGCGTCTACCAGTTCCGCCACGGCCGCATTTTGTTTTTTGCCAGCATTATCGCGGCTTGTTTATAATAGCACAGTGTCTGGAAAAAATCAAGACTTTTTTGAAAAAAACAGGATGTTTTTAGGGATAAAAAGTTTGGCAAAAGTTCTTGACTTTTATTCTTGCAGCCGTTATAATTATGTCTGCACTTGCGGATGTGGCGGAATCGGCAGACGCGCTAGCTTCAGGTGCTAGTGGGGGCAACTTCGTGGGGGTTCAAGTCCCTTCATCCGCACCAAAGACCCGCTGAAATCATTGATTTCAGCGGGTCTTTTTTATTAAGAAGTTTGAATCGGGTCTTTTTTATTAAGAAGTTTGAATCCCGCAGCTGTGTCTGCTGCCAGTTTCGAGCCCTCTAAAAATCGCCTTATTCTTTTATTACTACGGCGCAATTCTTGAGTAGAGTTAAGAATTTGGCAGGCGGTCAAACTGACCACCTACCAAATTTGTGTCCTTCAATAGATATTTGTCTTTGACCACTTTTTTGTGGTTCCTGCGGAACAACTCTTGAATTTGCGCCGGGGTTCGATGTTTTCTTGTAATTTGTACCATATTGCTAATTAACTGTGAGCCTTGTTCCGCCAAGGCGCTGGTGTGGGAGTGTTCCCATGAGGCTTTTATTTTTCTTCAATAACTGTATTGTTAAAGAGATGAATACACTTATGTCAAAAAGCAACAAGAAAGATACCTGCATTATGAAAATTACAATGAATGTGGAAGCATTTGAGAAATACGATAAGCCCTATAATTTCATTTGGACTATAAATCAAGGTCGTCTTATTTGACGACCTTGATCTTTTTTCATTCGCTTTTTTTACATTATCACAATGCTACGCTACCTGTTTGGAAATGCTGTAAGAACACTCTCACAAACAAGGAAAACATTTGCAGCTGATGCGATAAATAATGATTTCGGCAGGAATTTGACATATATATGCAAACAATTTATAATGGGATAAATAGTAGCACAAATCATACTTGTGCTACTATTCGGCCATAATAACTGATTATTTGGGAGAAAGATTATGAATGTGGAAAACGGGAAATTTATGAGTTCTGTCAAAGTTGGCCCTAAGGGACAAATCGTAATACCAAAAGAGGTGCGTCAGATGTTTGAGATCAAACCCGGGGACACTTTGATCATTTTAGCAGACACTCAAAAAGGGATTGCCATAGAAAAATACAGCACTTTCAGCCAAATAGCAGACGCAATTTTTGCCGGAAGATCAAAGGAATTATACCCTGAACATACCCAGGAGGAGTCAATCGAATTTGCAAAATACATTAAAGATATGAAAGAGGAAGATATAAATGAGTAAGATAGCTTTCTTTTGTATTCCAGCTCATGGGCATACCAATCCGACTCTGGAAGTGGTGAAAGAATTGGTCCGACGCGGGCATGAGGTCAGATACTATTCCTATAATGCTTTTAAGGAAAAAATCGAATTAGCCGGGGCCGCTTTCATATCCTGCGATTCTTACGATATGCATATGAATCTCACGCCAGAAGACGGAGAGCGAGTAGGAAAAGATATCGCGTTTTCTACGGAGATCATTGTAAAAATGACTTTAGCAATGGATGACACTATCATACGCGAGATGGCTGAGTGGAAACCCGATTGTATAGTAGCTGATTCCATGGCTGCGTGGGGAAAACTGGCAGCCTTGAAGCTCGGAATTCCGCTGATGTCTTCGACCACAACCTTTGCCTTCAATCGCTATTCCGCAAGAATTATGAAACAGAGTTTTTCACAGACCGTCCGTATGTTGTCCTCCATACCAAAGGCTAATAGATTTGTAAAGCAACTTCGTGAAAAAGGCTATCCGGTAAAAGATGTTCTTTCCCTCATTTCAAATGACAACAGTGTTAACACAATTGTCTACACATCACAGAAATTCCAGCCATGTGCTGATACCTTCTCGGATAAATACACCTTTGTGGGACCGTCTGTGAAAGCGATAGATTATCGGTGTCAAGAATCACAGAGAAAGACCATATATATCTCCTTAGGCACTGTGAATAATTTAAAAGCTGACTTTTACCGGAATTGTATGAAAGCACTTGAAAATACCGATCTGGATGTTATCCTGTCTATCGGTGAAATAATCGACCCGAAGGAACTAGGCGTGATACCTAAGAACTTCGCGGTTGCTCACACTGTAAATCAAATTGAAGTTTTGCAGAAAGCACATGTTTTCCTGACACACTGCGGCATGAACAGCGTCAACGAAGCGCTGTATTACGGCGTACCGCTTTTACTATACCCCCAGACGCCGGAACAGAGCGGAGTCGCCTATCGTGTCAATGAATTGGGAGCGGGCATGTACTTAAATGATGATTCGGTTAAGACTATACGGCAAGCAATATTTGAGGTGCTGGAGAACAATAACTATAAACACAATGCCGAAGAAATCTCCAAAGATTTTCATCAGTGCGGTGGGGCTGCGCTTGCCGCTGAAAAGATTGAAAGCTTGATTAAAGAATCCGCGCAGAATATGTAAATGAGCGCAATACATATCCGCTAAGCTATGGAGATTTTTTTGAAACTTTTCCCGAAAGCGCGGAAGCATCCTGATTCTTATTTCGCTTGTTGGAAAGGTTGCGGATATCATAACGGACAGAATCGGATACAACCTCATAAGGCTTGCCTATCGGATTCAGATCCACAGGAACAGCAGTCCCTACGCACTCCTCAGCTACAGTCTGGACGTTTACGAGGTGATCTGCGCGCTCATTCAAAGAGGTGTCCGTCAGGTGGAGTTCAAGCCAGAGCTTAATGCAGAAACGGCGGCGGAGCAGTTTGTCACAGTTTTGCATGGATTTACCTATGAATGGTGTGTCCGATACCCTGATTTTCATTTAAAAGATCAACTGCTGCTGCATTTCAATTTGCTGCTTTCTGGCATCTAAAAGTAGGATGCATTCCGTAATTTCAGTTTAACTCTATATTCGAATGACAGTATTTGTTTTTTGGTGTAATACTGCTTTGTGATTGCCATCAAACCATTAATTTTACTAGATTTTTTGAAAAAAGCTGCTAGGACACTCCCATTAACATCAGAGTCGTCTTATTTGACGGCTCTGATGTTGTCTTCTGTTGTTTGCTTTTATTTAAAGAACGCTCACTTTTCAAACGAAGTTTATAGGAACACTCGCAGCCAAGGTATGAGTGATATAACCTTTTGTAGCCACCTCTTAGGGGCTTATGACCTCCGGCCTCGTAATTGTTTTATGAGCTTTGACATAAATATGGGAACAGTACATTATACAGATTTGCAGATTTTTATAGAAATCAGGAAAAGCAGACATTCTTTCACATCATGTGCAGGGATGTCTGCTTTTTATACTAACCATTAATTTTGCCAGTCAATGACTCAAAACAGTTTTATTTATTGCCTCTCCGGAAGTTTATCGTGTTTCTGCAACGGATGAGATTTTACGCCTCCTGTTTGGGCTGAATAAGTCGAAGGTTGTCAAAAGTTGACCTTGCAGACACGGCTTTTTTACTTATATATGTGGTACTATTTTTAAAAAGAAACAGCTTAACGGGCGGGCTTCGACGATTCCGGAACGTTTTTGTAAGAATGGACTGTGTTTCTTTCCCTGATCCACAAGAAAAATGGGTATATATCATCGTGGCTAACATAATATCCACGATGGTTTTCCCGGTCGTTGATCTGCTTTAATATATCTCTGCACGTAGGGATATTAGGTTTACTAAGAACAAAATGGAGGGGACTTGCGTGAAAAAGATACAATCAATCAAGCGTTTTTTGTCATTAATACTGGCTATGATTACTCTAATCAGTTTCTTGCCGATAACGGCGCTTGCGGAGGGCACTGAGGGTACAACATCGTCGATTATTGCTTTTGACGAGCTGGAAGATCAGATTCGGCAGCAAAGCGTGCCTTATGGCCAAGCAAGCTCGGAACTATTTCTGCCGGAATCGCTGACAGCTGTAACCTCAGCCAATGAAAGCGTTACTGTTGCAGGAGTCACATGGATGAGCAGCCCTGACTACGATGGGAACGCGGCTGGTTCATACACCTTTCGTGCTATTTTGCCGACGGGATATGTTCTGGCGGATGGGGCTAGCCTGCCGGAGATTTCGGTGACAGTGGAGGAAGAAGCGTCGGATGAAAATATCTTGACATCAATGGGCTCTGAGGGTGCGACGAGCGTGACAACAGCGGAGCAATTAAACACAGTCTTTCAGAACGGCGGTTCGGCCGTTCTGGAATCAAACATTACGCTGTCAGCACCTTTGGTTGTGCCTTTGGGGAAAACGGTAACCCTTGACCTGAACGGTAAAACAATTGACCGTGGGCTGTCAGGAAATACAGCTTCGTATTCCGGCAATGCTATCACCGTTACAGGCAGTTTGACGCTGTCAGACAGCATAGGAAGTGGCAAAATTACAGGTGGAATGAAAGGCATCTACATCGGCGGTGGGGGTATTTACGTAAACGGCGGCACCTTTGTAATGAACAGCGGGAGCATCAGCGGCAATACCACATCGGCAAGCGGCGGCGGTGTTTTTGTGGAAAGCGGTTCCTTCGAAATGAACGGCGGATCCGTCAGCGACAACACCTCAGCAAACGGTGGCGGCGGCATATGCGTAGGTGCCGGCGGCACCTTTACCATGAGCGCCGGTGGAATCAGCGGCAACACCACAGCCGGCAACGGCGGCGGTGTGTATGCCAATGAAGGTGCCTTTATTATGAACGGAGGAACCATCAGCGGCAACACTGCGGCGGGAAATGAGGTTTGTAAAGGCTTTGGCGGCGGCGTATCTGTCATGTTCGGCGGCAGCTTCATCATGCATAATGGCGAAATCAGCGGCAACACCGCGGAAGGCTATAGTACGATGTTCGGCGAGGGCGGCGGTGTATATATAGATATGAGCGGAATCTTCACAATGGATGGCGGTAAAATAAACGGGAATAAAGCTTATTATGGCGGCGGCGTTTATCTTGACGGCAGCGTGTATAACAGCGGTTCTGCGAGTAGTTTTACCATGAGTGCCGGTGAAATCAGCGAAAACACCACGGATTTTTCTTCCGAGTACGGAAATGGCGGTGGTATATATGTGGCTGCTCATGGCGATTTAAGCATAAGTGGCAGCAGAATAATCAGAAATTCTGCCGGAAACGGCGGCGGCATATACATGCTAAACGGGACCTGTACCATGGTAAACAGCGAAATAAGCGAAAACACCACGTTTAATACTTTGAAAGAACTAAACCAGGGCGGCGGCGTATTTGTTGGCGGCGGCACTTTCACCATGAAGAGCGGTGAAATCAATCTAAACAAAGCGGCCAACGGTGGTGGTGTGTATGTACCCCAGGGTGGTTTCTTTATCATGGAGACAGGGCAAATTAACGAAAATAATACATATGCGCTTGAATACCTGTGTAACGGCGGAGGTGTGTATTTGAGCGGTACCTTCAGCATGAAGGGAGGAGAGATACGAGGCAACGCCACATCCGCATGGAATATGTTCAACCATGGCGGCGGCGTTTATGTGTATGGTGGCGCTTTTAAGGTCAGCGGAGATATAGCGATTACCGACAACAGCAGAAGCGGCGTACAGAACAATGTATACCTGAAGACGGATGCAGGCGATGAGACTGTTGTAAGCCAAATATCGATTGTCGGTGAGCTTACAGGTGCAGATGGTGCGATCGGAATAAGTATTTCAACGGCACCGGAGGGGACGACTTCCCTTATTGTTGCGCAGGGGGTCAATTATACAATCGGAGACAATGACTTTAAAAAATTCACACGCGATACGAGCGGAACCCTAAACCAGGGTGACAATAAGATTAACCTGCTCAACCCCAACACATCATACCTAACATTTCTTTCCTACAACTCAAACGGCGGCAGCGGTTCACACAGCTCTTCTGCTATCGTTGAAGGTAATGATGAAAACATAGAGGTGGCTTCCGTCGATGGTTTTTCGCGCGTAAATTGCAGCTTTTCCGGCTGGAACACGGCGCCGGACGGCAGCGGTACCGCTTATCAGCCTGGTGGTACATTTGTTCTTACAGAAAACACTGTATTGTACGCCCAGTGGACGATTAACACGGCGGAGCTTACTGCGACTGCTCCGAATGGAGGTGCGGCTCCAAGCGCCTCCGCCGTGTGCATCCCCTCAGGCGTTACTACGGCGCTTGTATGGAAACAGGGGACAAACCCTTTAGCCGGCAGCTTCGACTACAACACAGTTTATTCGGCGGAAATCACGCTCACCGTCGGTTCGGGCTGTAAATTTTCTGATAGTGCCGCGGTAACGATAAATGGAATGTCTGCCACAGTCACATCAAGAAGCGATTCGCATATTGAGGCGACCTATACCTTTGATAAAACAGGCCCTCGCAGCGCACCCACCGCAGAACTTAGTCCAAGCGGCACAATTGACGTTGAAAACACCGGTGGCTCCCAGACTCTGACGCTGAATGTGGCGGATATTATCGAAGGCTATAACCCTGTTACATGGAAGATGAGCAAAACGGAGGACAGCGGCAATATCCTGACATTGCCATCCACCACTATCGGCACGCTGAGCAACGGCTCGCTGTCCCTTGGCGGCTTTATCTTGGCTTCAAACTCCCCCGGCCATCCCGCCAAGAGTGCGACAGTTACCATTTCATTTGAAGGTAATGAGAACGGAGAATACGCCGGAATACCATTGCAAATAACCGTGACCTTCCGGCTTGCGGCGGGCGACGAGCCTGAAGCCGTGCTGGATTTTAGCAACGAGAAGATCACCGGCGTTACAAGCGAGATGGAATATCTTGTGGATGACAGCGACAGTGCCCCCGGCAACTGGACAGGCGCAACCGTTGTAAGCGATATGGAGATTTCGCTTAACAGTATAGTTCCGGATGCCGGCTTAAATTCTAAGTACATACATATCCGCTTCAAGGGCTTAAACGGCGAGCCAAGAACCATAGAGATACCTGCGCGCCCCGATCTTGTTTCCTTTTTTGAAGAGTCTTGGGATTCTTGGGTTACCTATAATATATACAACGATGTTGAGATGGGTGCTGTGTATCAGGATTTCGGCTACCGGATCAATAATGGTATGGATATGCTTAATGATAGTGGGGGGGAACTTGACATTTCTCTTGCTCCCGGCGCGACTTTGACCTTTTGGCAGCCGGCATCAGCATCAAATTTCAAGAGTGCAGAGATTACCGTTACCGCCCCTCTACGGCTTGAGAAGCCTGATGTTGCAATAGATTTTTTGAATAAATCGCTACTGAACATAAACTCTTTCAAACAGTACAGGCTGATTGATACAAGCGACTGGACTGACTGTGAAAAGGAGATGGCATTATCGGACTTTGGCTGGAACGGCACGGCGGCGGTCAGCGTTCAGTTTCGATATCCCAATACTGATGACAACTACGCCAGTGAAACACAGACGCTGAGCATTCCCGCACTACCCACTGCTCCAACTATTAATTGCACCTCTACGTCCTCAACCATAACAGTTACATCCGAGGCAGGAGTGCGTTACCGGCTTGACGGCGGCGAATGGAAGACGGGAGATGAAAACGGCAAGATAGACTTCACAGGGTTAGCCGCAAATCACAGCTACACGATTGATGCGCAAAAAGTTGCTACTGCCTCCACATTTCAAAGTGAAGCGGCATCTCTGAGCGTTTCCACAAATCCTCTTGCAGACGGCACCGGAGGCGTTTCTATGGATAGCTGGACATATGGCGGCGCGGCCGCAAATCCAGTGCCTTTCTCCGTCACCAATGGCATAGGCAGTGTAACCTATTCATATGCGGGCACGAAAGCCGATGGAACGGTCTACAGCAGCAGTACGAAGCCCACAGACGCCGGAAGCTACACCGTAACAGCCATCTTCGGGGCTACGAGCGAATACAAACCGGTTACCAGCGCAGCGGCTGTCTTTACCATAGTAAAAAAAGAAATCGAAATCCAATGGAAAGATCTTACTGCCGTCTATGACGGCACGCCAAAGTCTCCCACATTTACTCTTATCGGCGTTGAGAGCGGAGACGTTGCCAACATATCCGCCCAGCTTTCTGAGAATAAGACCAACGCCGGGTCTTACTCAGTGATGGCTTCACTCATCGGCAGCCGCGCGTTCAATTATAAACCGTCCAATCCCAGCGGTACGCTGGTTATTCAAAAAGTACCCGTGACCTTCAGCATCACTGGTGATGACGTACAGTATGACGGCGGCAGCCACACCGCAATCGTTGCTGCAGAAGCAAATGTCAGCGGTTTCACCGGCTTTAATATCATTTATAAGAACAGCAAGGGTGAACCGGTGCTAAGCCCAACCGATGCAGGCAGTTATAGCATTTATGCGTTAATCAAAGACGTCAACTACCGTCACGCAGACGCTACCAACGGCTCGGCAAAGAAAATCGGCGTTTTGACTATCTACACAAGTTCCGCACCGGATGCCTACACCGTAAGCTTCTCAAGAGGAGACGGAGCTGTCGGATCTGTGGCTCCACTTGCCGCGGCGCAGGCCGGAACTCTTCGTATCCTTCCGGACAGCACAGGCATGACTAACGGAACAAAACTCTTTTCAGGCTGGGAGTACGGCGGAAAGATATATCAACCGGGAGAGAGTCTGCTTCAGCCTGCCTCCGGCATTATCTTGACTGCCATATGGACGGAGAACACCTACTCCGTTGGAGGTGTGGTATATCAGGGCGGTAATCCTTTGCCTGACGCGGTTGTGACGCTGATGCGGGGCTGTGTGCAGGTTGGTCAGACCGTGAGCGGCGCAGGCGGAGAATACAGCTTCGCGGATGCCGCACCAGGCCTTTACAATCTCGTCGCCAGCAAGAACGGTACCACTCAGACGGTTCTGGTGGAAATTGTTCAGAATAATTTGGCAGATCATAATATCATATTACCTTTAGGCAGAACAAATTCTGTGGTGGAGGTTGACGCAGGCTCTCCCGCCATCGTTGTCGGCAATCTGGAAAAAACCTTCAGCGACGAGGACAAGCAGGCTGCGGATAACGGAAGTACGGTAGAGATGAGGCTGAACGCCAAGGCAGTTGAGGGCACCGGCGTCGATCAGGCTGCCATTGACAGTGAGGCCGGCGGTACAGTAGGAATATATCTGGAACTGAATCTGACAAAAACGGTTACACCAATATCAGGCGAGCCCTACAGCACTAATATTAACCAGACTAATGTTCTGCTGGAAATCTTCATTCAAATACCCGGAGAGTTACAGGGCAAGGATAACTATATCGTTTACCGCTGTCACGACGGTAAGATCAGCACTCTCACGACAACACAAAACAACGGTGAGTTTATCACGGTAAACGCCGATAAAACAGCCATCACGATCCACGCTAAGTTGTTTTCAACCTATGCCATTGGATACACTGTCCCTCCAATTCCTGTAAGTGATGGGAATGATTCATCCTATACTATCACACCATCGGCCAGTGAGGGTGGCAGCGTAGCTCCCATGGGAAGAGTTACGGTTTCAGAAGGCGGCAGCAAAACCTTTACAATTACTGCAAAGGATGGTTATGCTGTTTCTGATGTGCTTGTTGACGGGAAGAGCGTCGGCGCAGTCGTCAGCTATACATTTTTCAATGTTACATCAGCGCACACGATCAGTGCGGTCTTTACTAAAGCGAAAGGATTGCCTTATTATATTGATGCCAAAGGCAGTAGGGTGTTCATCGGGTTTGCCGCGGAAATAGCTGGTGAGATGGAATACATAGCGCCGGAGGGGAAGACAGTTCAATTCACACAAAACGCAAAAACCTTTGCCGATACGAATGACCATTGGGCAAAATCTTATATCACCTTTGTTGCTGAACGAGAAATATTCGTTGGTACGGGCGACAATCTCTTCTCGCCTGACAACGGTATGACGCGTGCGATGTTTGTAACAATCATCGGACGGCTCTATGAGCGCAGCTACGGCGAAATCGAAGACCTGAGTGACCACGCATTTGACGATTGTGACTACGAGGACTATTACGGTAAATATGTGGGCTGGGCGGCGAAGGAAGGTATAATTGAAGGCGATGGAAACGGAAAGTTCGAGCCCTACGAACAGATTACCCGCCAGGAGATGGCGAAAATTCTGTACCGTTTTGCGGATTATCTCGGCGTTCTGCCAAGTAATATGGATACCACTCTTACCTATGCCGATTCCACTACTATTTCAAGCTGGGCTAAAAACGCAGCACTTTACTGCCAGAGCACTGGCATTGTCATTGGACGCGACGACGGAAGCTTTTCTCCAAATGGTACGGCAACAAGAGCTGAGGCTGCAACAACTATCGCGCGGTTTGTTGAATCAATTATGGCATGAAGCAAAAAAAATCCCGAGAAATATGGTAGGCTTTGACCATTACGTTGAAAACACTTCCATTTTCGACTATAATTAAATTAACGGTAAGCCTTGTGCCTGACCTAACCAGCGTGCGATTATTCGCGTTGATGGTTTGTCTTGGTAATTATTGGAAGGTAGAGTAGTGCAATGTTGTAATAATAACGCAATTCTCACGAAAGATGCAAGCTATATAAAGATGAGAAGAATATTTCCATTATTATGATTTCACAAAAAGAAAGGAAAAAATTATGGCGTTAATTGGTTGCCCCGAATGTGGCAAAGAAGTAAGCGACCAGGCAATATCCTGCCCGGCTTGTGGGTACCCCATTGAAAAGTATGTCAAAGAACAGGCGAAACTGCTAAAAAAGGCTAAACGCCTGACGGTCAAGAAAATTGATGGAAAAGAAGAATTTACCGACGAAGAGTTGAAAGAGGCATTGGACAACCGCAAAGAAGAAGCGGAAGAATATGTTAAAGATCCAGAAAAATTCGAACGGTTTGTCGAGCGCCTGGAAAAGAAGCTGAAGAAAATCCCCAAATTTGGTGAGTACGCAAGTGATATTGCCTGTATGATATCACTGATTAGAAGTTATATTAAGAAAGAGTATACTGATATTCCGATCGGAAGTATTGTTGGAATCACTTCTGCCCTTGTGTATATTGTCACACCGTGGGATTTGATTCCGGATGCCGTACCCGTGATTGGCTATGCCGATGATCTCGCAGTTATTATGTTTGCATTGCGCATGGTACATACTGACATTGAGGAATACAAAGTATGGCGCAAAGAGAAAGGAAGACAGATTGTTAATTAACGGCTTCTGCGGCGCTTCTCCTAATGTTTATATAGATAAACCGCAAGGGAGATGTGGGGGAAAGCACTTCACCGTTACAAGGTGAGTTCAGCGGGCACAGTGCATTGAAGAATTTTGAGAACGGCGTAGGTGATATCGGTTCAGCCATGTTTTTTATTCCCGATACTTGAAAAGAAAATGATTACCGTTCAATTTGAACAGTGGTCACCATATGTGGCGGAACTGCGTGAGCAAGCTGAAAAGATGACCTTCTACAGGCCGAGTGTGAACAATTTATATAATTTGATTAAAAAAGCAAGTGGCTGAGTTTAATACTCAGCCACTTGCTTTTATTGTTTATTTGCAGTGCAATTTGAATTACTTACTTGCTTAAATAGCGATACAAAAATGTCACGATCTGTGCGCGGGTGCATCCGTCATCGGGGTTAAAGGCTGCACTTCCGGTGCCGGAGGTGATGCCTTTGGAAACCGCCCACAGAACGGCGTTTGAGTAGTAAGCATCGCCTTCCACATCGCTAAACAAGTTGGCTGTGGTCACCGTGGGTTTGTCGGCTGTGCGCCACAGTAATGTGACGGTTTGGCTGCGGGTCACGGTAGCATCGGGGCCGAATGTGGTGTTGCTCGTGCCAACTGTGATGCCCTTTTCCGTTGCCCACAAAACAGCCTTGTAGTAATAGGCGTCCTTTGTCACATCGGTAAACGGGCAGCTCGTTGAAGTCGGTTCTGGGCTGCCCATGGCGCGCCACAGGAAAGTGACCGCCTGGGCGCGGGTGCAGATGCCGTCTGGGTTAAACGCGGCTGCGGTTGTGCCAGAGGTGACGCCATTGTCCAAAGCCCACATAACCGCGTCATAGTAATACGAATCGCTTGCCACGTCGGTGAAGGGATTGCTCTTTTCGTCATAGGTCAGGATATATCTGGACCAGCCGGTGGTGGGGATGGTCAGATCATAGACATTTGCCGTGCCGGTGGCCGTGCGGGTGAAGGATTGTAATATCAGCTTGCCGCCGATCTTGTGGAACAGGGCATAATCACCGAGACTGCCGGTCATTTTGATGCTTCTCAAAATGACCGTGGCGATGCCGCCATCGAAGTCGCTGGCCACGCTGCCGGAGGCATCCTTCAAGGTCAGGTCGAAGATGTTGGCGGCACTTCTGCCGGAGAGCAAGTCGGTTTCGTCTGCTGTCTGCTGGGAAAGCGCCCGCTCATCAATAGAGAGAGACAGTGTTCCTCCATTTGCCGCGTTTGCGATTGCGGCGGTGGCAGTGCGATCAAATGTGACTTGGTTGCCATTGGGGGCAATGACGGTAAGGCCGCTGACACCGTTGCTTTGTGCGGACTTGCCCACCGCCGAAATGGTGTTAGCCGGAAGGACGACGTTGGTCAGAGTGCCGCTCAGCGCGGAGAGGTCAATTACCACCGGCTGTTTGTCCGCGGCTGCTGCTGTAACTACCTTCTCCAGATCGGCCGCGGTGGGTTCCTTAACCGTGACGGTGCCGCCGGAGGTTGTCACATCAGTTTTCACAGTGGTGCCGGAGCCGATCACTGGCACAGTGACTGTGGTGATGCCGCCGGAAGAGCCACCGCTACCACCGTCTCCGGAAGAAGGCGCGTTAATGGTCAGCGTTGCGATTGCCATTGCGCCGGTATAGTTGCCATGGGCGGAAATTTCCGCCTTTACATAGTAGGTTCCGTTTTTGCTTGGTGCGCCGCCATTTGCAGCCGCACCATCGTATGTGGTAGTTTGGGTCTGGCAGGCCGCGTCAGTGTAATAGGTATAGGTCGTGCTGTACTGCGCGGTCATGTCGCCGTCATTGCCAACACCAGTCACCTTTGCGGAACCAATGGTTATGGGGCTTCCAGTATTTTCTGATTTTTGGTTGCTGAGCTTTAGAGAAGGCGAGACCGCTGTGATGCTCCAATTATGGGTGATATTGGTGCTGCCAGTTAGCGTATAGTTTTCGTTACTTAGCGACGTAGCTTCGGCTTTATAGCTTGAGGATATATTTATCTGTTCGTTTCCAGTATATGTGGTAACACTTGCAGTGTCTCCATTGACGAGCCCGTCCACGTTGGCTGTTACGGATTGAGCAGCCCCTATATAGGGCAAGCTCCCTGCGCTCCAGTTCAGTGTGATTGTTTTGGGATTGACAGTCAGAGTGCCGTCTACAAAGGTAATGGTATAGTTAAAGGAAGTGAGGCCCGAAGGCTTAATGATGTAGCCACCCTTATTATCAAACTGTTTATAAGTACACTCAAACTCGGCGGTTCCTTCAAGACAGCCGAGTATATCGTCTCCCAGCGGCGTATAGCTTACTGAATAAGCTGGGGCAATGTCACCGTAGGTGATAGTTTTGCTGTCAGCGGACACAGTAAGGGGGGCGGGAGTGATTTTTAAAAGCCCAGTGGCCTGCCCGGAGGTGTAAAATTCGTTATCTGCTTTAACCTGCGCGGTGGCGAGGTAAGTGCCTGCGTTTTTCGGAGTGTGCTTGTTTGGGTCGGACTGGTCGGTGTAAGTAAAGGTGATATCTGAAACACTCAGTTTATTCTCATCAAGATCGCCGGTCAATTGATAGGGAATAATCCGAATTTCTCCGTTATAGGTCATACTGGTTTCCGCGTCCACGCTCAACGTTACAGCCTTTTTAGCGATCTGCACAGCATAGGCGGCTGTAACATCGGCGAAGCCGTCTTTTTTGGCGGTAGCAGTGATGGTGGCAAGGCCGGGTTTGACTACGGTGACCTCGCCGTTGCTGCTGTTTACGGTCACGATGTCTGTATCACTGCTTTGATAGGTGATGGTCGCACCGTCCGCGCCGCCGCTCGGCATTTTGGTAAAGGCCGCGTCGCCGTAGGTTGCGTTGACCAGCGGATCGCTGAAGGTAAGTGCGGGCTGGACGTTTTCGAGAATTTCCATGATGCCAAAATTGGAGCCGGTGAGCGACGACACTATGTCACCACTGTTAACTATCACAGCATTTTTGATCATGTAGTTGGTGTCAGTCTGTGTGATCACATACAGATATCTGCCGATGGCGGTGGGCATATCCATACTGTCTCCCACCTTGCCCTCATCGGTAATAGCGTAGTAGCTTACCCCTGTGGGGACAGTCGGTACGGACATGGCGGCAATGCTCTTTGAACTGCCGTCATATTTCTGGCTGGTGCCTGAGGATGCCCAGACCACGACGCTGCCTTCTGTGATGGTCAGCGTAGCCGCGTTGGATGAAGTTGTGTAGTTGGCTTCATCAGTCAGAACTGCTGTGACGGCATAATTGCCCACAGCACTTGGTAGGGTGGTGCTGCCGTCATACTTGACGGTAAAGTCGGAGAATACGCGGTTTTTGCTGTCCACCGCGTTGACGGTGACTGCCTTCTGCTGTCCGTCGTAAAGATAGGTGGTCGTGGCAAAAGTGAAAGAGATGGGCATGGGGGAAATCTTCGCGGAGGGTGTTTTGGTAATGGCGCTGCTCACCGCATAGTTATCCGCTTTGGATCCGGCGACGCCCGTGATAGTGCAGGTGGCGTTTACGGAATCAGCTGCGTTTGCGCTGTCGAACGCGCCAGTGTAGACCGCCGTCAGCACATCCCCGGTCACCGCGTTGACAGTGATGGTAAAGCTGGCGTTGGTGGTGCCGTCATATTCCTTGTCCGCCACGCTCACGGTGAAATCGCTTGCCGTCAGGGTCTTGGGATTGACGGTGAGTGTGCCGGCTTCATAGGTGAAGCTATACTTGTCTGAGCTCAGCCCTTTGGCAACGATGGTGTATTCGCCCGCGCTTCTGCCCTGCGTGTAGCCGGAGAAGGACAGGCCGGTGGCAACGTAATCCGCCGCGTCGATGGGGTTTGAAAAGGATAGCGCAGAGACGTCGGTGTAGGGCATGGCGTCGCTGTATTGAATCATCTTATCCCGAACCGTTACGGTTATAGCCTCCTTAGTCACCGTCAGGGTATAACTGGCGTATACCGGGCTCGTGCCATCCTTTTGGGAGGTAGCGGTGATGGTGGTGCTGCCCGCTGCCTTAATGGTCACCGTACCGTCAGTTGCAACAGCGGCGACGTTTGTGTCGCTGCTTTGATAAGTGGCGGTGGTGTCGTTGGGATTGGTCAGCACGTTTGTAAACGTCCCGTCGGCCACATACTTGCTGACAGCGCCGCTCTTGAAGCTGATTGGCTGCTGTTGCTCCGTCCCGGCCTTGATGTCCAGATAACCCACATTGTCATAGTTTGGGATGGTGGGCAGCGTGGTGTCATTGACAGTAAAATGCCGGGCACTTATTATCGTATAGTTAGGCTGGGCTGCGGCGAAATCAATCACATAAAGATACCGTCCGGTGGAAACGGCATTTACAACAGGTGTCGTGCTGGACAAAACACCGTTGTCCTCGTCCACCTTATAATACTTGACGGTGAAGTCGCTTGCGGTCAGATTTTTCGTTCCCGTGTCGGTAATCGTAATGCTCCGCGCCGTGCCCGGCTGATAGGTCTGGCTCGTGCCGGAGACAGTGAATGCGACAGGTTTTTTGCTGATGGTCACCGTGGCTTTTGTGCTGGTCACGGAGGAGACCAGTGCGGGAGAATCGCTATTCGCCGCCGTTACCTTGCAGTAGTAATCGCCGCGGTCAGACAGGCTGCTCAGCGTCAGCGTGGCGTTTGCTGCGCCGGAAACCTTGTTGCTCTCCTCAGTGCCGCCCTTGTACCACTGATAGGTATAGTCAATATTGGGGTCGAGCGGGTGGCTGGGCGTTGCGGTCAGGGTGACGGTATCCTCATAGGTTGTGGAGGTCGTCACCGTACCGGATCCGTTTTTCCCTGTCACCAGTATGGTGGGGGCGTCAAGCTTGGCCTGTGACGTGAACGTGCCGTTGCCATTTACGGTCACCTGACCGCTGGCAATCGTAGAATCGCTGCCGACCGTCCTGCCGCTGAGTGCCCAGCTGTCAAAGCTGTAGCTGGTTGCGGCTGTTCCGGAGCCAATGGCTACCTGCGAACCCGCAAGGTAAACTCCACTGGTGGTGCCGCTGGCATCCAGATAAGCGTCGGACATGTGCCCGCCGTCGGCCACCGAGATGGTGTAGTACTCCAGGGTAGCGGTCGTGCTGTCAACTTTCACCGTCTTGCCGGTGTCCGTTTCGCCCGACAGCACCTTGTAGGTCTTGGCGGGGTCCAGATTTGTAAAGGTTGAGACACCGTTTGCCACGGTGGTGGCGGAAATTGCTTCCTCCGTCCCGCTTTGCAGCGTGACGGCAGGTGCGCTATCCGTCCACGCTGCGCTGTTCTTTTTCACCGTTACGGCGGTATCCATGGGCAGGTTCAGTGTGCTCGCCTGAACGGATTTTCCGCCAAAGGTCAGATACAACGTATTGGTCCCGCCCGAAAGGGTCTTGTTTAAGGTGGAAGCCGGATAGGCGGGATTCTGAATGTAAAAGCCGATATCGTCTGTTTTGGCGTTATAAGTAAGTGTATTGGAGCTGCTGTCCTTATAAATCGCTTGGGTATTTGTTAAATTTGTCAGATCACTTTTGGATATTGTCGTACCGGCCTTTTGCTTTGTGGAATCAATTCCAACCCCGTTTTCGCTAATATGATCCAGAGTATATTCAACCTTTGAGCCTTCGGACACAAAATATAAGTTGCTCGTCGTGTGGTACCCGCTAGTGCTCCGATACTGATTTCCGGCGTCGTACCAATAGTTGAGGTTATCTTTATACTCAGAAGTTGAATCGGCGGCATAATCCGACAGCAAAATGGTATATCCATCTGCCGCAAAGCGAGGCTCCTGCATAGATCCTTCTATATTAGCCATGTTCCCATACCCGGAAACCTCTTTTTCGTCATCCGGATAAAATGTGGAATACCACTTTGTCCCCCATGGCGCAATTGATTTATATTCATAAGAAAAGGATGCCATGGTTGTATAAGTGGAAAACACCAATTGCCCATTGATTTCGGATGGGGATGTACCGCACCAGACAACCCTATAGTCTGTATTACTACTAAGTGTGCCAGACCCTTTGGCATACTGATAAATTGTAGTAGTGTCATCGCCTATGGTTGCGTTTACTATTGTGTCGTTTGCCGCCATCGCCGGGATCGTCACCACCGAAAACAGTGACGCCACCATGCACAGGCACAGCAGGATGCTTAATGCTCTCTTTTTCATATATCATTTCTCTCTTTCTCCATCAGCTTCTTTTCCGGCCAGTTGCAGATGCCCACATCCAAAGCGCGGGGCTTATCCAAATGAAAGTCGGCGTAGACGCAGTAGCAACAGGTTTTTCCCGCCGCGCTGCCCCGTGGGTCCAAGGCTGGGCAACTCTGAGTTGGCCAGCCGTTGCTGCCGGAGTTGGGGGCGGTCAGCGCCATATCCTCCCGCCACCTCGCAGTTTTTCTCATATTTCGTCCCTCTCTTTTTAATCCATAACCTTTTTGGGCCACCAGCATACGCCCACATCCAGCGCGCGGGGTTTGTCCAGATGGAAGTCGGCATACCGGCAGTACCAGCACTGCCGCAGCCCGGGCGGAGCGCCGCCCCGCGGCTCAAAGGCGGGACAAACCTGCTTTGGCCACACGTTGCCCTCAGCATTGGGGGCAGTGAGAGGCCAATCCTCGTGCCTGCGGTTTTCCACCATGTCACACTCCTTTGTACAGAAGTTCATGCAGACTTTTCTACAAATTTCTGCGAAGAGCATAGCACGGAAAAAAGAAAAAATGAGCCTTTACACTTAAAAGACTCATTTTTACACTTAAAAAACTTGTATTCACTTAAAATTCACTCTTGACAAACCTATGATTCCTGTATTCTCACACGAGAAGGCGCACACGGAAAACACCTTTTTCGATTTTATACAGCAGCTCGCCGTCATACTTTTTTGCAAATGCAAGGACGCTCTTGCTGCCGATGCCATGGCCCTCCTCGCGGGCAACAGGATAGCCGTTTTTGTCAAGTACAGTGCCCTCGGCACAGGGGTTTTCAATGTCCATCAGCAGTCGCCCCACGCTTCGGCAGGTAAAGCGGAGATAGGGTGTCTGGTTCTTGGGCAGACATTCGCAGGCCTGAATGGCGTTTTCCATCAGATTTGAAACCACCATGGATAGCTCAAGAGAATCAACATTTAAATTGTCGGGAATATCAAGCTCGATTTCCGCCGGAATTCCCTCTTGCTCGGCAAGTGCGGCATAATGGCAGACAGAGGCATTGACGGCTGGGTTTTCACAATATACCTTGCTTATTTTGGGTGCGGCTTGATTCTGGCTTTGCAGCAAAGCGGCGGCCTCGCCGGTTTCGCCCTGCTCCAAAAGCGCCAGAAGCACATTGTTGAAGTGGCGGCGGTCATGGGCGGCGCGGCTGTTCTGCGCCGACACCTCCTCCATAAGCTTTAGCCGATAGGACATATTGCCTGCGGCCAGCTGCAGATATTCCCGCTCCGCCTGCATTTTCCGGCTTTCCTCGCGCATTGCATACTGCTCAGTGATGGTTTTAAACGAGTGGATGATGGATACATAGACCGACAGGCCTAAGAGCATAACAAACAAAAGAGGTATGCTCGTCATCGTTTCCTTGACATCGCCGAAGAAAAAATAGCTCAAAAGACAGGCCAGCAGCGCGGCAACGGGCAACAGGTAGATATGCCAGTAGTCCAGCACACTTCGGTAAAGCGCGGACACCCACCTGTGAAATACGAATACAATAGCCGAAAACAAAATGAGGCGCAAAAAAGTCATGCCATAAATCGGGCTTGAAAAGACATCCGACAGCATGTAGCTCAAAAACACCACTATGGTATAGATATTCACCATTGTGATGTAGCTGAAGCACCACTGCATGATTTTATCGGCAAAAAGGGGCTTCAAAGCAACGCCGATTACCAGAAGCATCGCAAGGTCTACGTAAAATACGGCAGTATAGTTTTCCGAAAGATAAAAGTAACAGTTGGCGCCGACATTTGCCACCAAAATAATGGCGGTTGCGATAATATATACCGCTTTGCTCTTGTATTTCGGCGTCGCCATGGTGGAAATCAAAAGCACCAGCATCACATCGGTGATAACTGACCGCAAAAGATCGGGGAAGAGTGAAGTCATGATTAATCCCCCTTTGCCATCAGGTAATCCATGTACGCGTCCCGCACCGAGGGGTATTGTTTTGCCGCAATGGGAATAATTTTGCCGCCGTACAGCGTGAAGCTGTCCTTGGCAAAGCGCTCCACCTGCCGCATATTGACCACAAACGAGGTGTGGCATTGAAGAAAATGCCTGTCTTTCAATATGGGCGAAATATATTCCGAAAATTTCTCCCGAATGGTGCGGCTGAGAACTTCCTCACCGTCTATAAGGCTAAAAATAACAGCGTGGCCCCGGTATTCACAGGCAGCGATGTCCGATAGCCTGATCACCCGCAGGCTGTCGGCAGTTTTTACGGCGATTGTCTGTTCCTCGGCAATCTCTGCTTTGGAGATGGCGAGGGTCAACGTATCAAACAGCTGCTGTTTTTCGACTGGCTTAATGAGATAGTTGATGGGGCTTGCGGCGTAGGCCTGCAGGGCAAACTGCGGCTCGGTGGTGGCATAAATAATTTGCGCTTCACGGTCGAGACGGCGAATTTCCTTGCCTAACTCCAAACCGCTTACCATAGGCATAACGATGTCAAGTATGTAAAGATGAAAGCTTTCTGCCTCAATGGTAGTCATTAGCTCATCGGGGTGGGAATACTCCATCACTTCTGCTTCAAGATTACTTGCGGATATGTATTGCTTTGTAAGTGCAGCGATGCTTTGCAGCTCGTCGGGGATATCATCGCAGACGGCAATGCGTAGCGTGGGGATCACCTTCCTTGGCTTTTTTAAGTGATTATACACTTTTATAAGGTATAAGGTCAATTCTTTGCGGATTAGATTTGGATGGAAAAGCGGCATTTCTTTGTTTACAGTGACGCAAATTGTGAATGGAGCAGTATGTTTGCAATGGCCTGAGCATTTACTGGGGCAGAGGTAACACGCCAAAAAAGGAGCGGTTGTCCGCTCCTTTTTGCAAACTATTCGTTGGATATCATTTTCGTAAAAAAGCAAAAGAGTAAATTAATCTTGCGAAATATTTTTATGCGTATCTTGTTTACATATAAAAGAAATTGCTTTGACCGGGCATGAGTTTACTGCCGTCATAAGCTTCTCCTGATCTATAACCCCATTGATTGCTTTGATAGAGGCCTTTTTGTTCTGAATCATAAATAATTCCGGGTAATATTTCGTACATAAAGAACACCCCATGCAGGCGGATTTGTTGATAGTAGGATCGCTTTGATTTGCCCTGGGCTGAGGAAGGTCGCCATCCTTTACAATTTTTGCTGTGATCCATGAAAAAACAACTATGGCAATGACAGTCAAAACCCAGCGAACAGCCATAAACTGTAATCCCAAAAACTTTAGCTCATTTAGCAGCATCGGGACTTTTATCACTGCCCATGCGCTTAATATTATCACAAGGTTTCTAATTGAAGCTCCCTTTTTATGCAGCATTACACAGAGGGGGAATGCTGCGTAGATTGGGCCTGCTGATATGCTTCCAAGCACCAGAGAAAGAACAACGCCTTTTGTTTTTGCTTCGGTTCCAAGATACTTCATGATTTTTTCCTTTGGAATCCATAAATCCAGAAGAGAGGTCAAAACAAATATCACCGGCATAATCATAAGCATTTCTTTAATGTAATATACGCTGTTTTTTATAGAGGCGATTCCCATAATCGGTTTAATAGTAAATACAACAATATAGGCTAGTGCTATAAATACAATAAACAGGTTATCTTTAACTTTATTTATCACTTTCATATGATGACACCCATTACAAGCGCAATAATAATTGCAAAAACAAAACTCAGCCCATTTCTAACTGCGGTAAACTTTAATCCAAATTCGCGCCTTTCAAGAGGAAAAGTCACGATGCCAACCATGGTAAGCGTTGTCAGAAACGCGATAGACGGAACGATACCAACGCCTGCGTGAACAAGCGTACCGACAAGAGGGAAAGCGATAAATGCCGGAATCAGGGTAATTGCTCCGAACGCGGCAGCAACTACAGTGGCCAAAAGTATCGACTGCTTCCCAACAAATTCGGCAATGTTCTCAGGCGGGAATATAGTCAAGATCAAACCAATCAAAAAAATAATGGACAAAATACTAGTAAGCATTCCTTTGCCCATACCAAACGCCATTTTGAGGGCATGCTTTGTTTTTGCCGCATCCTTGGCAAAAGAAAATATTAGGAAGATGGCGGTTCCGATCCACATTGCCAAAGTCAACACATCCATTGTAATACCTCCTATAATCTGTTTGATATGATTATAGATGGGATCATTCAGCGGAAATAGACACCTATGTTTCTTTTTGATATAATATATAAAAGGAGTGGTCAATATGATAATTCAAAAATTGCGGCATATTTTCTTGCTTTCGGAATTGGATACCTCCGTATTAAATAGATATATTGCCGATAACCATATGTTTATCAGGCATTATTCAAAGGGAACCACGGTGCATCATCAGCACGAAGTATGTTCTGCACTTGATGTTGTTTTATCAGGAAACCTTGTTGCATATTCTTTGTCAGAGAATGGTTCCGCGAGTACGATGTTTGAGTTTCAAAAAGGCAGTATTGTCGGGGCCAATTTGCTGTTTGGAGACAACACAAACTATCCCTTGAATATTTATGGCGTAACAGATTGTGACTTGCTTCATATATCAAGAGAAGCGGTTATGGAATTTCTGCATGACTATCATTTTGCCATGCAGTATATAAAATCTTTGTCTTTGAATTCCCAAGGCATGAATCGAAAGATTACAATGCTGACCCAAAAAACATTGCGTGAGAATTTAATGGACTATCTCAAGCAACAATCAATTATTCAAGGTTCTTCTAAAATCATTCTCCCATTCAGCAAAAAAGAACTGGCAGACTACTTGGGCGTTCAAAGACCGTCACTGTTTAGGGAACTGAAAAAAATGAAGGATGAGGGAATCATTGAAATTGACAACCGCACGATTCAACTATAATAGTTTAAGATAGTTATGTACGCAAACCGTCGATACTATCAATATATTTAAAGCCCTATAATGATGGCCTTAAGATGAAGCAGTGAAACCGATAAGAAATCTACACGCATTTATAAATACAACTTGTTGATTGTCTGAAAACCATTGATATGATGGGGCCTTTCCAAGTTTTATAATTTACTCGATTACAAGCAGAGCCGTCGCATTCGACGGCTCTGCTTTCTTTTTCTCCCGTTTTCTTTAATTATCTTAAGCACCTCACTCATTTAATCAGTAAATGATTTAAGAACACCTGAGCTTGAGGTGTGAGTGATAGGATTATTGATTATTTCAAGTCTGTTGCATAGTGAGAAAATGAATTATAAAGGGTTTTATTATAAATGGCTTTTGAAGTCTTGTCTGTGTTATGGCATTGATTTAAATATTAGTTGCCTTTTTACTCTTCTTGAATTCATAGAAACTGCTTTGTGTGGCAGGGTTGAGGTTAAAGAATTCAACAAGGTCATTCAAATTCGAAACGGTGGAAGAACTCAGCGAATGCTCAACAAGTTCTGTTTCCTCCAACGCGTTGGAGCTTCCCAGCAGCGTTAAAAAGCTTTCAACCGCTTCATGCCGTTTTAAAAGGTATTCGCCGATTTTCCGTCCGCTATCTGTTAACTGAATGATTTCGTAGCGATCATATTTCAGATATCCAATCCCTGCTAGCTTAGATATCATTTTTGAGGCTGATGATGGTTTTACATTTAATTGCTCCGACAGCTGTCCGACGCGGACATAGTCATTTTCCAGGCAAAGTCTGTACGCCATCTCCAGATAATCTTCCAGAGCCGGAGTAAGTTGCCCTTCACGCTGATTTGCAAGCTGATATCCCCGTACAGTTCTGAAGTCTGAATTTGTATTATCATTCATAGAATCAAGCCCTTAAAAATATTTTTCCATCAGTTCAGTATATTCGGAACACAATCTGTTTAGGCACCATATATTAGCTTAGGGAAGAAGTCTTTCCCTAAGCTAATTATTTTTTGGAGGATTTCTTTATGAATTCCAATCAGATTTCGCTTAATCAATTGCCTATCGGCAAAAAAGCAAATGTTGCCGCCCTGACCTCTGACGGCGCAACCAGAAGACGTATGCTTGATCTTGGTGTCATAGACGGGACTGAGATTGAGCCTCTTTATAAAAGCCCTTTCGGCAATCCGGTTGCTTATTTGATCAGAGGTGCTGTCATCGCATTACGCTCCGACGTATCTCAGATGATCATGGTATCAGCATTGTAATTTTATGCGGAACAGTAGCGAATGGGTTTGTCTACATAAATCACTGATCAGGTGTATTAGCAGGGAATCCTTACTGCCGTTCCGTTATGATTATTTTTTAGGAGGATTTCCATGGGGTTAACAGGCACATCTACGGGAGCTAGAGTGTTAAATTACTGCGCTTTACATATTGAAAAAGAAA
This sequence comes from Clostridiaceae bacterium, assembly GCA_034926865.1. GTDB lineage: Bacteria > Bacillota > Clostridia > Oscillospirales > Butyricicoccaceae > RGIG1902. The sequence continues at coordinate 7,471 of JAYFQP010000027.1, read as the reverse complement.
CACAGGAAGACAAAGTAGTGGCGCTGGCAGGTAATCCCAACGTTGGGAAAAGCACCGTATTCAACAGTCTGACGGGGCTTAATCAGCATACCGGCAACTGGCCGGGAAAAACCGTGACAAATGCGCAAGGGAAATACAGGCACAAAGGCAGCAATTTCATCATGGTTGATATTCCGGGAACCTATTCTCTAATGGCAAACTCGGCCGAGGAGGAAGTTGCCCGGGATTTCATCTGCTTTGGAGGGCCGGACGCCGTGGTGGTTGTAGCCGATGCCACTTGTCTTGAGCGGAATCTCAACCTGTTACTCCAGACCATGGAGATAACAGATAAAGTTGTACTGTGCGTAAACCTGATGGACGAGGCAAAAAAGAAAAAAATCCGAATCGATATGAATCTTCTTGCTTCCAGATTAGGTATTCCTGTTGTAGGAACAAGCGCCAGATCAGGGCGAGGCCTTGATGGGCTGATGGACGCTGTGACTTCACTTGTGGACGCCTCTTTTGAAGTAAAACCTCTGCGAGTAACATACAGTGATGATATCGAAAACGCGGTCTCCATGCTGGAACCCATACTTAAAGAAGTTTTGCCAGAAAGTGTCAGCCACCGATGGGTATCGCTAAAGCTTATTGATGGGGATGAAAGCCTGCTTAGATCTTTAAAAGAATATCTTGGTTATGACCTAATGCAAAACGAGAAAATATCTGAAAAGGTAATGGAAGCCAGACTCTTTTTAAAAGATGCAGGAATCCCGCTCGATCAATTGCGTGATCGGGTTGTTACAAAAATCATCAAAACCTGTGAAGATATAAGCCGGGAAGCGATTACATTTGAGAAAAAAGAATATGCTGTGCGGGACCGAAAAATTGATAAAATCTTGACTTCAAAGCTGACTGGTATTCCTATTATGATCATGTTGCTCTTCGGAGTTTTTTGGATTACCATTACGGGTGCAAACGTTCCGTCAAGCCTTCTCGCGACTGGTCTGTTCTCAATGGAAAAGCCGATTTCGGGTTTCTTTGTATGGGTTTCAGCTCCCGAGTGGCTTCGCAGCGTATTCGTCGATGGCATATATAGGACGCTTGCCTGGGTTATCTCGGTTATGCTGCCGCCCATGGCGATCTTTTTCCCGCTGTTTACATTACTGGAGGATTCGGGCTATCTTCCCCGCATAGCCTTTAATCTTGACAATTTCTTTCGGAAAGCCTGCGCGCATGGCAAACAGGCACTGACAATGTGCATGGGATTCGGATGCAACGCCTGCGGCGTCATCGGTTGTCGTATCATTGATTCGCCGCGTGAACGTCTGATTGCGATTATTACAAATAACTTTGTTCCCTGCAACGGAAGATTCCCGACTTTGATCGCCATCATTACCATGTTTTTTGCCGGTAGGGTAGGCGGAGCATTTCAGTCGGTCGTCTCCACGCTGATGCTGACAGGGGTTATAATCCTAGGGGTTATTATGACTGTATTCATCTCGAAGCTTCTGTCAAAAACAATTTTGAAAGGAGTCCCTTCCTCCTTTAATTTGGAGCTTCCTCCATACCGTCGTCCGCAGATCGGCAGGGTCATTGTCCGATCTATTCTTGACAGGACGCTTTTTGTGCTTGGCAGAGCGGTTGTGGTAGCCGCCCCAGCCGGTCTTATTATTTGGGTTCTCGCCAACATTCATGTTGGCGATTTGAGCCTCCTTGCCCAGTGCGCCGGATTCCTAGACCCGTTTGCAAAGCTTCTCGGCTTGGACGGCTATATCCTGATGGCCTTTATTCTCGGTTTTCCGGCCAATGAGATCGTAGTTCCGATTATCATTATGAGCTATATGGCTGCAGGATCGCTGACTGATATTGAGAGCATGTCAGAACTTCACGCATTGTTTGTAAGCCACGGATGGACCTGGCTCACCGCAGTATGCGCTATGCTTTTCTCATTGATGCATTGGCCCTGCGGAACCACCTGTCTCACAATCAAAAAGGAGACTCAAAGTCTTAAGTGGACGCTTGTTTCTTTTGCTGTTCCAACTGTTGTCGGCATTGTCGTTTGTCTGATAGTGGCAAACACCGTCCGGCTGTTCGGCCTTGTATAACGGCAGTCGGATAGCAAAATTATGCCCAGCGAACTCAAGGATGCTAAGACAATGGGATGATTAAAAGCTGCTTGGCTTGCAAGGGTAATTATGTTTGTCATGGTTAAAAGTCATCTCTTAAAATAGCAAAAGGGCGATCCTTTTTTATGGAACGAACTTAACACAAGCTGAAATTATTTGATTTTTGGGTGTTAATTCTGCGTTGCGATCGCCATGAAATTATTGATATTACTGACGTTTGAAAAATTCTGTAAGAATACCCGTACAAAAAAGACATACCTTCTGCCAAAGGGAAGATATGTCTTTTTCTTGTCAGTATAAACATTTTGGATACCCTCGTAGAATAAGCCTTTTATGGCAAGACCGGATCAAAGCGCTGAAGACGATAACCCTTTCCTCGTTCCGAAATAATCGAAAACTCGTGCTCTTTTCCCAGCTTGCTTCTGATACGGGATATATGCTCCTTAACTGTTCGGCCGTCATTGGCCATGTCCATCCCCCAAACCATCCTATATAGTTCTGCTGCAGGGAACGCTCTGTCAGGCTCACGCACGAGGGCGGCCAACAGAGCGAATTCCTTCGGCTTGAGTAGAATGTCCCGGCCGTGAAGCAGCGCTCGGTGGGAGATAAAATCCAATTCCAGTCCGTTAAGGCTCAAAGAAGGTTCCTCTTGCTCGATAAGTTTTCCGCGGCGCAAAAGCGCCTCTACGCGCAAAAGTAATTCGTCCATGTCATACGGTTTGGAGATGTAATCATCGCCGCCGGCCCTCAGCCCGGCGAGCACATTCTCCTTCGTATTCAGCGCGCTTAAAAACAGGATGCGGATGCCGCTTTTTCCGCGCAGCTCTTCGCAGTAGCTCAGGCCATTACCGTCAGGAAGCAGGATGTCAAGTATAATCAGATCGGGCGAAAGCTCCTCTGCAGCTGACCTGCCCTTTGACAGAGTATCTGCCGCAATGACATCATAGCCTTCCAGTTCCAGCGCCGCACGATTGGCACTTAATATATCACGGTCATCCTCAACAATCAGTATGGTCATTTTTCTCATTATGTTCTTCTCCTTTGCTTAAGGGTATGGTAAAGCGAACCACAGTCCCGTTTTTCTTGTCGCTTACTATCCAAATCCTGCCGCCATGTTCCTCAACGATTTCTCTGCTGATTGGAAGCCCAAGCCCTGAGCTGCCATCTCCGCTGACGCCCCGTTTGAAGAGGTCCGGCAGCCGCTTTGGGTCGATTCCTTCGCCCTCGTCGATAATAGAAACTATAGCGAAACCGTTTTCCGGATCTGCCTGAATAGCCAGCCGGATAATTCCTTCCCTTGTGTGGCGGTTAGCGTTGATAATAAGATTAATAAGTACTTGGAAAATGCTTTCGGAATTTACGCGCAGGATAATTCCCCCCGAATCCGCATTGACAATAAGCTTATTCTTGTTCTTCTGGCAGATTGGGCCGCAGAAATCCGCTGCCCGACTCAGCAGGGAAAGCGCCTCAGTGTCAGCAAGCGCAAGCTCTCGTTGCTTTTCCAACGAGACCTCTTTTAATTGCTCCACCAGATCGGCCATCCTCACGGCTTCTCGCTTGATAACTGCAAGATTATCAAGTGTCTTTTCATTGACAGCACTGCGCCGGATCTCCAAAGAAGTCAGCCCAGCGTAGCTTGACATGACTGTCAGCGGGGTGCGCATTTCGTGAGATATATTGGCCAGAAAATCGGATTTTAACCGGCTCATCCTATCAAGCAGCAGATTGGTTTCCCGCATTTCCAGTTCATGCTGCCGAGCCATGTCAAGTTCTTTTTCGGTACGTGAAAATTGAAGAACAAGGGCAATCATATTGATAAAAATCATAACCATCATGCCAATCTCGGATAGTCCGAGCGGAATGCTGTAACCTCCGGAACGATGAATCTGAATATCCATTATTGACATAACTATGAAAATAAGAGAACCGGAAAGTATCAGGAAATGCTCCATATGCCGGTTACTATTTTTATGGACAACATTATATACGAGCGCGGCCAGCACATATATACCGACTATAGCTGAACAAAGCTGAAACCAGAGTATGAATCGCGTATATATAAGCGGCGGTGTCAGCAGCACAGCTATTGCATACAGCGCGCACAATACTCCGTAAAAACGCAACACATTTTTGTTTAACGCGCCTGTAAAAACGCTGTTGATATACAGAAGGAACGACAGTATCAGAGCGATCAGCGCCAGATATTCAAGTGCAATAGAAAATCCCCAGGGAAGGTTGGGGAATAAAAGCATAATGATCTTCTCTTCAACAATCAGCATTCGGATTCCGATGGAAAGACTGGCCAATGAAAACCACAGGAAAGAATACCGCCTGCGAAAGAAGAAAAATATGCCGAGGAAAAACAGGAAAGCCGTCAAAGTACAGCCGAAAAGAATATGGATGCGCTGCTGCGCTGCCATGTCCCGTGCTGTAATCATATATTGTGTGCCCAGATATACAGGAACGATTCCGCCATAATCATAGTGATTGAAGTTTGCAAACTGGATTACGATCTCAACCTGCTTCGTATTGGGCGTAAAATATACGGTATAGTGCTTGGTCATCGGCACGGTCGTATCCGCTGTTTTGCCGGGGACGCCAACCGCCGGATATTCCTTTCCGTCAATGAACAGACGCTGTGAGTACATGGCGCTGTACGAACTGAGACCATAAGTCTCTCCGTCATCAGGCAATTTTACCAGGATACGATATGTACCGTAATTTCCGGGATCAAATCGTGCCGAGCTGTCATCCAGAGTGGACGGCTCAGTTTTGACATATCCCAGTTTAAAATCTTCGGGCGTATATAAGTCCTCCCTGTAATACAGGAAACTGGTATGAGAAATATTGGCGAGCTTCTGGCTGAAATTAAAATCTGATAAATCGACGTATCCAGGAGAGGCATCAACCACTTCCTGCCCGACCAGACCTGTAATCAACGCCAAAGATGTAAAAATGAATATAATAAGGATTATGAACGCAGACGCGCTGATAATGGCATGGTTTTTTTGCATAGAAATACCTGCCTGTGTTTTTATTATGAGGATTCATGATTTCAGTTTATCATTATAAGCTGTTGGGTTCAATTATCAATGTTGAATAAATCGAAGGTTGTCAAAATTTGACCTTCCACTTTCCGCTTTTTGTCAATCGGATATACTTTTAAAGCTAAATTGATTTGGCAGCCCGCTATTTTCGTTTCCGGTGAAAAAAGTGAAGATTTTTTATGGGGGAAGATTAATGAAAAGCAAAAAGAGACTGATATCCGGAATTTTGACATTGGCACTTCTGATAAGCATCCTATGGTAATGTGTAACGGATTCTTATAGAAAGGTACGAACATTAAAAGGTACAAAAAAACGTTAAAATGTCCGCTTTTTAGATAAAATGTATTCTTGATCAATTACTGCCAATAGAGTAATATATAGTACAATACTTGGAAATTTGTAGAATAACAGGATAAAGTATCATAGGAATAACGAGGGTTAAACGCAGTATGGTTAGCGTTCAATAGGCAAGGCAACGCTTGGAGAAATAATATTAGTGGGGTTGGAAGTGTATGAAAAAGAATAACCATTTGGTTAAAAAACTGGTGTTGTTTGGGGCGGTGATGAGCATGCTGAGTCTTAGTGTGCTTGCGGCGCCGACTGTCACAGTATCATTGAGCAATTCCAGTGTAGACGAGACTTCCAGCGCCGGCACGATAGTCGGCAGCATTGTTATCGACTATATGGGGGAAGACACGAATGCACCTAACGTTTATCTTTCAAACGGAGACGATAACTTCTCCATTGTAAGCGATGAGAGCGGGTATCAGCTTGCGACGAGCCGTAGTTTTGATTATGAAACGGAATCATATTATGATGTCACTGTCATAGTCGAGTATGAGGATACTTCCGCAAATCAGACGTTTACGATTAACATCAATAATGTTGACGAGGAAGCTCCGGAGGCGGACGACGTCACAGCATTGATGAACGAGGATACAACGCTTAACGGCAGCGTTACGGCCACCAACAGCCCGAAGAACTTAAGCTTGCTGACCTATGAGTGTGTGACCGGGAGCGGCCCAAGTAACGGAGAGCTGACGTTCAACAGCGATGGATCATACACTTATACGCCCGATGAGAACTTCAACGGTTTGGATGGCTTCACGTTCAAGGCCAGCGCAGGCATGTTTTCCGACGAGGGCACCGTCACAATCACAGTGAGTGCCGTGAATGATGCGCCTGAAAATACCGTCGCCCCATCTGTTGTTGGCACATTCAACTATGGTGCGACACTGACTGCCTCTGCAGGTGAGTGGAATGACAGTGCCGACGGAGGGACAAGCACTCTTGGCTACGCATACCAGTGGCAGACCGCAGAAGAGACAGATGGCCCGGCGACCGATATCAGCGGGGAAACCTCGGAGACTTACGTGATTACGCGTGACGATAAGGGGAAGTACATTAGAATAAAGGTTACCTGCGATGATGGGGTGGATGCCGCGAGCGCTTATTCATCTTGGCAGTACGTTTCAAACGCGGCGCCTGTTGCCAAAGCCAGCTCGGTTAATACAAATGAGGATACGCCGCTCAGCGGAAGTGTCACGGCGACGGACGCCGACACCGAGGATACGCTGACTTATACGCTCGTGGACGATGCAACAAACGGAGAGCTAACGTTTAACACCAGTAACGGGTCATATACATATTTGCCGGACAAGGATTTTTACGGTTCGGACACCTTCACATTCAAAGTTTACGACGGTACAGCCTATTCTGAAGTGAAAACCGTGACCATTACTGTCGCCGCAGAAAATGATGTGCCAGTGAACACCACAGCGCCGTTGATTGATGGAACGCTCAAAGCCAGTCAGACACTGATCGCTGATAAAGGCGTATGGAGCGATGCCGAGACATCGGCCGCGTCTTTAGTCTATACCTATCAGTGGCAGTATGCCGCAACGGAAGGCGGAGACCCATTTAACATTTCTGGCGAAACCGGAGGCACATATATAGTTGGCCCTACTTATAAGGAAAAATACATCAGGGTGCTTGTGACGTGCGACGACGGAGAGGCCGTAACGACAGCAAGCTCTCCTTGGTATCATATTGAAAATTCCGCGCCGGTTATCTCGGGGATAGAACCTCAAACCATGACTATGGGGGAAGACAGCGGAGATACCCTGGCTTTCTCTGCAACGGATGCGGATGGAGACGAGCTTGTATGGAGCGTCTCGACAAACGGGACGAAAGGAACAGCAACGATTATCGGTTCGACAGTGACCTATACGCCCGATCCCGATAAGAACGGCAGCGACAGCTTTGTTGTCACCGTTTCGGACGGTGTGCTGACTGATTCTGTCACGGTTAACGTGACGA
>JAYFQP010000034.1:0-32178 GCA_034926865.1 Clostridiaceae bacterium | reverse complement strand
AAATAGATGCCACAGAGAACAGTGAAGAAAAGATAATTAATCTTGAGCTTTCAGGCGAAAATATGGGCGCAATCATCGGCAGACGCGGCGATACACTTGACGCTTTTCAGTATTTGACAAGCATTGTCACCAACAAGGGTGAGGAAGAGCGCTGGAGAGTAACCGTAGATACAGAGAATTATCGCCAGAAAAGAGAAGCAGCGCTTGTGGCGCTTGCAAATAAAACGGCACAGAAGGCTTTGAAATATAAAAAGGGTGTTGCCCTTGAACCTATGAATCCTCATGAACGCAGGATAATCCATTCTGCTCTTCAGGATGTTGAAGGCGTTACCACATATTCAACGGGCAGTGAACCTAACCGAAAGGTTATAGTAGCTCCAGCAGATATGCCGGCTCAGCCTCGTAAGAAATCGGGAAAGCCGGGAAATACCAGCCCCAAGCTGGCCGGTCAAAGACAGGGCGCTCCTCGCAGAGGTGGCCAGAGACAGGGTGGCCATGCTAAGCAATCTTCTGGCTCCGAAACAAGTATTGAGATATCAAACGAATAAATTGAGCTTTAAGGCAGTGACATCCGTCACTGCCTTTTGTTTTGATGTTAATTATTTGGATTACGGCCGACGGATTTGATTTTAGCAGATCGCTGCTTAGTGTAATAGGCGTGCCAGAATATAAGACGTTTTGAATATTCAATGAGGATTAAATAATTGCAAATGGGAACAATCTTTGGGTGTGACAGTCAAAATTTATATGAATATTAAGGAAAAAGGACGAAATATAATGAAAATAAAAGCCGTGTGGGGGTTTGCGGCTCTGGCGGCGGTGCTTTGGGTATTCAGAGATTTTACCTATGGTATTTCCTTTATAACTCGCCTTGGGTCCATGGTTTGTCTTGTTATCGCATTTATTATATGGCTAACGCTTCCCTTTAAAAGGCCATTTGCAAAAAAAGCCGCGAAATCGGTATTGATGTTTATAGCTTTCTGTGCCATTATTGGCATTGTGTCATTTGTATGGATAGAGGGGCTTATCTTTAGCTCCGCAAAAGGCAAGCCGATAGATAATGCCGATGTCCTTGTGGTGCTTGGGGCGGGGCTTAACGGAAGCACGCCTTCGGCAGTTCTCAGCTCAAGGCTAGATAAGGCATACGATTATTTGGCGGACCATCCTGGTGTTGTGGCTATACTTACGGGGTCTCAGGGGGTCAATGAAGATGTAACTGAGGCATTGGCCATGAAAAAGTATCTTGTGGCCAAGGGTATAGAGCAAGACCGCCTGATACTTGAGGAAGAGGCCCATAATACGGCTCAGAACATCAAATTTTCGGTTGAGCTGATGGAGAAGATGAATCTTGAGGGTAAGGTCATGGTAGTTTCAAACGAATTTCATCTTTACAGGGCTGAGAAGATATTCGAGCGGTTTAATATTGATGCGGCCAGCCTTTCCGCCGCTACGCCAAAGATTGGGCTTGTGCCGCTTAACAGCTATGTCAGGGAGTATTGCAGCATAGTTGTGATGGGCATGAAGAATATGCTTGGCATGGATGAATAGCTAAAACCACTGCAATATTTTACATTCTACCAGTTAAAAGGGAGGCATCCGCCTCCTCTTTTTATTCATTATTTTTGTAGGGTTGGGATGTAAGCGAGAGCTGAAATAGCTGAGCTTTGTTTTTATAAACACTTTTATTTACACGGGCTGTTATGGTACAATACAGAGGAAAAAGAGCAATTCAGATAACGGCGGTAGCCTGAAAGGGGTCAATAAATGGAATACCGTATAGAGAAAGATTCAATGGGCGAGATGAGGGTCCCCTTAGATAAGTATTGGGGGGCACAGACGCAGCGCAGCCTCGAGAATTTCCGGATAGGAACTGAACATATGCCGGAGGAGATAATCAGGGCCTTTGCAGTGCTTAAAAAGGCGGCGGCTATGGCCAATAGCCGTCTTGGCAAGCTCGACGCAGAGCGGCGTGACCTGATATGCACAGTCTGCGACGAGATATTTGAAGGAAAGCTCAGAGGGAATTTTCCGCTTGTCGTGTGGCAGACAGGAAGCGGAACCCAGTCTAATATGAACATAAATGAGGTCATCGCCGGAAGGGGTAATGAGCTTGCCGGGAAAAAGCTGCTTCATCCTAACGACCATGTCAATATGTCCCAAAGCTCCAACGATACCTTCCCTACGGCAATGCATATAGCGGCAGTCATGGCTATTGATGGCCTTCTATTCCCTGCCCTCAGACGCTTTATAGACACGCTCATCAGGCTTGAGCATGAGAATGACGGAATCATAAAAACAGGCCGCACACATTTACAGGATGCTACGCCAATCACCTTTTCTCAGGAGATATCAGGCTGGCGCGGAATGATGGAAAAAGCCTTAGACATGATAAAGGTCGGAGTTCAGGGGCTTTATGAGCTGGCATTGGGCGGGACAGCTGTAGGAACGGGTCTTAATGCGCCGGATGGTTTTGATGTCGAGGTTGCTGCCGCTGTTTCTGAGCTTACAGGGAAACCCTTCCGTACGGCTGAAAACAAGTTCCATTCCCTTACTTCAAAGGACGAGCTTACTTTTGCGCATGGTGCGCTTAAAGCGCTTGCCGCAAACCTTATGAAAGTGGCAAACGATATACGCTGGCTTGCAAGCGGACCAAGGTGCGGCCTTGGGGAGATAAATATACCAGAAAATGAGCCCGGCAGTTCGATAATGCCGGGAAAGGTCAATCCTACCCAATGCGAAGCAGTGACTATGGTCTCGGTGCAGGTCATGGCGAATGACGTTGCCGTAGGGCTTGCGGCTTCACAGGGAAATTTTGAGCTTAATGTGTTTATGCCGGTCTGCATTTATAATTTTCTTCAGTCCGTAAGGCTGCTTGGAGACTGTATCGTTTCGTTCGATAAGAATTGTGTCAGCGGTATAAAAGCCAACCGTGAGAAAATGAGATATAACCTTGAGCATTCTCTTATGACAGTGACCGGGCTAAGCCCTTATATAGGCTATGATAATGCCGCCAAGGCCGCCAAAAAGGCATATTCGGAGAATATATCATTAAGGGAGGCCTGCGTTGGGATGGGATTCCTTACTGTTGAAGATTTTGACAGGCTGTTTAAGCCGGAGGAGATGGTATAAATGGCCAGGATAGTTGTTTTAAATGGACAGAGAATAAATTATGACGGGCTTATCGACTTTTCTGTTTTGGGGGATGATGTCGAGGTATATGAAAGCAGCAGGCCATGTGACATAGCGATGCGTCTTGATGGGGCGGAAGTCGCCGTCACCAAGGAGCTTTCGATGACAAGAGCTGACATACTCGCTCTGCCAGATAGCGTAAAGCTCATATGCGAGGCAGGGACGGGCTATAACAATATAGATCTTGAAGCGGCAAAAGAGCGCGGCATAGCTGTTTGCAACATACCAGCCTACAGCACACAAAGGGTGGCGCATACGGCAATTATGATGATTCTTTCCCTCTCTTCCGGTATGCAGATGCAGCAGGCGATGCTGACGCGGGGCGACAGGAGCAACTTTACGCAGCATCTTTCTGTAAGCCATACTGAGGTCAATGGCAAAACCCTTGGCATTATTGGGGCCGGGTCTATCGGCAGAAAAGTTATCAATATAGCGTTGGCACTTGATATGGAGATTTTAGTTTATACAAGGACTCCCAAAGCCAGTGAGAAACATATAAAATACTGTAGCCTTGATCAGCTGCTTTCATCATCCGATTATATATCGCTTCATTGCCCGCTTACGGACCAGACCCGCCATATTATAAACGAGCAAACACTTAAGCTTGTAAAAGCCTCGGCTTGTATCATAAACACATCGCGTGGAGCCCTTATAGATGAACCGGCTCTCATAAAAGCGCTTGAAGAGGGCCGTTTGGCAGGGGCAGGATTAGATGTGCAGGAAAACGAGCCCCCGGCTTATGACAGCCCACTTTACACGATGGACAAGGTGATACTTACACCACATATGGGATGGAAAGGCCTCGAAACCAGAAAACGCCTTGTAAGTCTTTTGGCCGGTAATATAAAAGCATATTTTGCCGGGTGCCCTAGCAATAGGGTGATTTGAAGAATTGCTTGGCTTTTGGTTGATTTTTACTTAAATGGCTCCTGCTCTTTGTAATATAACAGGGTATTAAAACACATGCAAAGATGTTTTGCAGACCAATATAAGAAATTGTGCATGAACAGGCCCTTTAGGGATATCCCTAAAGGGCCTGCGGTTTTGAATATACGTATTTTTATTTACCGCCGTCAAGCTTTTCGGCTGCAGCCAGCCACTTTTCATATTGGCCAGACTCTTTGCATGAGGCAATAGTCTTGTTTATTGTTTCCAAAAGTCCATCAGGGTCGCCTTTCTGCACCCAAACGCAGCTTCCGTCCATAGATGGGAAATCCTGATCAAGTATGGCCAGCTCGCTGTTGGATGCCACATATCCCTCTGCTACATTTCCGTCTACAAGCACAGCGTCACATTTGTCATTTAAGAGATTATTGAACATATCCGGGACGGACTGGAGTATAAGAAGTTCACAGCCTGTGAGGTTATCCTCGGCGAGCCCTACCTGAATAGCGCCGGACTGAACGGCGACCTTTACGCCGTCGAAATCATCGAATGATTTGAACTTTTCGGCGTTTTCCTTTTTGAAGACTACCCTCTGATAATCCTTTCCGTAGTAAGAATCGGAAGGATCAGCCTGTTCTTTTCTCTCGTCGGTGGAGGCCATAGCGGCGACGACAAAGTCTATGGTGCCATTTTGTAGTTCATTGAGAAGAACATCAAAGGAAATGTCCTTGACAACAAGCTCTTTACCCAGATCTTCTGCAATCTGTTTGGCAAGATCAATATCAGAGCCAACGATCGTGTCGGTGCCGTTCACCATTGTGTGAAATTCAAAGGGGGCGTAGTCGGCTGATGTGCCGAATACAATTTGTTCTTTCTTCTCTTCCCCACCCTGCTGGTTGTTTGCATCGCCACTCTGTGTGCTGCCGCAGGCCGAGAGTGAAAGAATTGCCATAGCGGCCATAAGAAGCGCCGCCGCTTTTTTGATAAGTTTCATATTAATTCATCCCTTCAAATAAATATTCCGTTAGTTGTTGGGATAATTATACGATATCTAGAATAAATATGCAATACATAATTATTCGTTAAAATGCACAAATATTAGTTGCCCAGATAGTAAGCGATTATCATGTCCGCCACAAGGCCATAGCTTTGTATGCCCTCTTGTTGCCCGGTGGACTTTATAAAGCTGTCATTTACACTGCTGCCAAAATCATTGACTGCTCCTTCGTATTTCTTAAGATGTTCATTTTTGGCGGTCAGATCGGCTCTAACACTGTCGGAAAGAGTGGAATAAACCTGCTCCCAAAGGGCTTTGTCACTGCGGTAAAGGGCATTATTAAGATAAATATAGCCATTAAAGAGGCCGGAATAAATTAGCTCGTCGTTTTCAGATTCAACACAGCAGAGAAAGGCGGCAAAATTGGCCTCTTTTTCAGGGCCTATGCCGAACGAGTGAGCCTCTTCATGGGCTGTAGTGAAGGAGACACTGGTCTCAATGAGATCGGAGCTTACGACGCTTTCGCCGGTAATGGGGAAAAAGTATCCCGCAAGGTTGAGATAACTCATGACTTTTGAGAGGAAGATGCCTTGCTTTGGCGCGATTTCGGGCCCACGGCTGAAGAGAGAACTCATTGAGCCCATACGGTAACTTTCGAGCACGCTTTGGGCAAGTTCTTTATAAGATTTTGGGGCATAAAGCCCATTTGCATCTCTATTCACTTTTTCAGCATAAGTATTCAGCTTTTTTGCCACGGTATCGGCGGCCTGCGCCAATTGAGCGGTGGAATACTTTTCAACTTTCATTGAAAGCATATCAGCAAGCGACGGAGATGAGTATTGAACGAGATATACAAAGGAGAAAAGCAGGTATATTATACCTGCCGCCAGAATAAGTCTGCATACGGCCCCAAGAAAGCCCCATATCCCCCGCCTGACGGTAAGAAGCACAGTTATGATGATAGCTGCCATCACGCCAAATATCCAGACAAGCTCCGAAACGGGTATAGGCATAAGACTCCAAAAGCGGCACATGGCTCCGCCTAACATGAGGCCGATTTTTCTCATAAATCCGGCCCTTTCACCAAGGCTTATTGCAAGTCGGAACCACCCGTAGGAAAACAGGCAAAGCAAGAGGCCTATAGCTGCCATCAACTTTTCTTTTTTATATAAACGGATGCTCATAATACCCTGTCTTCCCCATCGGGCTCCTCAAGGGACATGGCTTTTTGATATTTGCCTATTTCACAGAGAGGTAACCCATGCTTTTTGATTATTTCCCCCGCTATTTCACTTAGTTCTGTGGCAGAGCCGTCAACAAGCTCAAGTTCGATCTCTCCCAAGGGAGCGCTTAGCTCTCCTTTGCGGTATTCGCCGATGTCGTATGAAAGGATAAAGTGTAGAGTAGGAGAAACATAGTCAGCCTCGGTGCGGGTAAAATCGCATCCGCAGACGGCAGTGAACTCAGAAGCTTTAAGTATATCGCGTATATCCTGAGAAATGTCCTCAATCGTGCAAAGGGATGCGACCCCAGCGGCAATGTTATCTGCCCTGACTTCGTATTCCCTTCTGATCTTTGCATAGCCGCATACTCCCGAGCTGATCTTAAGACAGCATATTCCCTCTCCATTTTCGCTTCTCAGGCGCAGGGAGGCATTGAAATTGTCGAGCAGTCGGCCTTGGTCTTTATAATAAACGCTTTCCATATCGCTACGGCGCACATCACCCAAAAAGGGAGACAGCAGCTCATCGCCAAATACTAGAGCCGCCTTGTTTGGCTCAACAGGTGAAAGTTTGATCTCAGTTTCCATAAGGATCCCTCCTTTTGCCTTATTTTATCATCAAATCCGACTTCTTACAATATAGCCTTTTATGGAAAAGACGGCAGTTTTTGAGGTAACCCCAGGGGCAGAATATGAGAGCTATAGTAAACTGTGATATAAATCAAAATGAGACAATATAAAACATCTTCACATATGAAAAGGGAGCGGTAAAAGTATAACCGCGGAAATAAAAACACTGCCGCTAAGCAGTTTAAAAAAGTGTAAATATTGTTTAAAAGCCGCGCTCGTTATGGTATAATATTATGAACTATCCAAATGCCTTGAAAGTATTGCATATGTTTTCCGGTTTTAAAGAAAACCAAGTCGAATCCGGACAGGCCGTGGTAAACACGGGGGTTATTTCAGATAAATAGAAGTAATTACAGAATTATAGCGATGAGAAAGCGGGGGTAAGGAAATGCAGAGGGTTGTAGTTAAAATAGACGGTAAGTCGTATACCATCGTGGCTGAGGATGATGAGGCACATATCCGACGCAGCGCAGAGCTGGTGGATAAATGCATTGCCGAGACAAAGACGCTTGGCAGGCTCTCCTCGGTAGACAGTGCCGTTCTTGCCGCTTTGAATATTGCCGATAAATATTATAAGGCACAGCAGTCTTCAGACAATATGAGAGCGCAGATAAAAAGCTATGCCGAGGAGTGCGCCTCTTTGCGTTCGGAGATTATCAAACTGAAAAAGAACAAAGAGGTATAAAATGTCACTCGAGATAATGAGCCCCGCAGGGTCGTATGAATCGGTGGTGGCGGCAGTCAGAGGCGGAGCTGATGCCGTCTATTTTGGCGCCGGCGATTTTAATGCCCGACGAAACGCCAAAAACCTGACTGATGAAGAGCTTGCCGCGGCTATGAAATACTGCCGTCTTCGCGGGGTGAAAACCTATATAACAGTCAATACTCTTGTTACCGACAGAGAGCTTTTAAAAGCAAGAGCGCTCATAGAAAAGCTGACTGTGCTGGGCGCAGATGCCATAATCGTACAGGATCTTGGGATGATGAGGCTTATAAAAGCCGTTTCTCCCGAGATGACGATACATGCTTCTACGCAGATGACGGTACACAATCTTGCAGGGGTCATGGCGGCCCAAAAGATGGGCTTTTCAAGGGTGGTGCTTTCAAGAGAGCTTCCGCTGTCCGAGATACAGTTTATATGCTCAAAAAGTCCTATAGAGGTTGAGGTGTTTTGTCACGGCGCTTTGTGTATGTGCTATTCGGGGCAGTGTTACCTTTCTTCAGCAATTGGAGGGAGAAGCGGAAATAGGGGCCTATGCGCCCAACCGTGCCGCATGCAGTATTCCTACAGCGGAGAAGGGCCTTCATACCCCCTGAGCCTTAAGGATCTGAGCGTTGCGGCCTATCTCTCAGATATAGAAAAGGCCGGAGTAAAATGCATCAAGATAGAGGGAAGAATGAAGCGGCCGGAATATACTGCCCTTGTAACTAAGATATATAAGGATGCCATAACCTTTGGCAAAAATCCTTCCAGCGACGATCTTTATAAACTTCAGACATTGTTTTCGCGTGATGGCTTTACGGATGGGTATATAGCCGGCGGCAAGGGCAAGCATATGTTCGGAATCAAGAGTGAAAATGATGGCCGTGAGGTCAGAGCAATATATAAAGAAGCGCGTGAGATATATGAATCTGAGCCAGAGCCGCCGGTAGTGGGAGTGGACTTTGATTTCAGGGCGCATGCGGGTAAGCCGCTCAGCCTTAAAGCCAGAGACCGTGACGGCAATGAGTATTATGCAGAGGGGCCTGTTCCTGAAGCGGCGATGAATCGGCCTACTTCAAGGGAGGATGTGTCCTCTGCCCTTCACAAGACGGGAGGAACTGTATTTTTCCCCATGGACGTCGAAATAGAAATAGACGAAGGGCTGAGAATACCTGCTTCGGCGCTGAATGCCATGCGCAGGCAGTGTACAGAGGGGCTGGCCTCTGGCAGACGGACCCCGGCGAGGCGCCTTTTGGCCGAATGGCAGCCTGGCGTCAGGCGTTTCGGGTGGGATGAGAAGGTGTGGTATATATATTCATTTCTCAAGCTTTCACAAATATCACCCGCAATTCTTGACCTTAAACCCGATTATATATATCTTCCGCTTTTGGAGATATATGAGAACCGTGAGATAATCGAGAGCCTTTGCCGAAAGGGAGTAAAGATAGCCGCTGTTATGCCAAGGGTTATCTTTGATAAGGAATGGAGCGATATACTCTTAAAGCTTAAGGAAATAAAGCTTTGCGGGGTTAAAAGCCTTGTATGCACCAATATTGGCCATCCGGCGCTTTTGGGAAGCCTGGGGTTCGAGCTCAGGGGAGATTTTGGGCTTAACGTCATGAATTCCCAGAGCCTTCGTGAGCTTAAGAACATGGGGCTTTCTTCGGCGACTCTTTCTTTCGAGATGACGCTTCCGCAAATAAGAGATATATCGTATCTTCTTGACTGTGAGATAATAACATATGGCAGGCTGCCTCTTATGATAACAGAGAACTGCATGCTTAAACGCCTTGACGGAAGCGGATGCCCGTGCGACGGGGGCCCGGTTTATATAACCGACAAGACAGGCAGAGCTTTCCCGATATTCAAAGAGGATGGCTGCCGCAGCACGCTTTATAATTCAGAGCCCGTTTATCTGGCAGACAAAAAGCCGGACCTTAAGGATCTAGGTGTCAAATGGCACAGGCTTTTCTTTACTGTAGAAAATCCAAAAGAGTGCCTTAAAACGGCGGTGGCATATCTTGAGGGAAACGATGCTGTTCCGGCAAAAATGACAAGAGGGCTTTATTACAGAGGAGTACAATGATAAACATTAAAATAAAGCTTTTGGAAAAAGACGGACGCATGCCACATGCACCTTGTTATGGCACAGATGAGGCGGCTGGGGCCGATTTGGCGGCATTTTTAACTGAGCCTGTTACACTTAAACCCGGGGATAGAGAGGCCGTACCGACAGGAATCGCCATCGAGCTTCCACAGGGCTGCTGCGCTTTTGTAATGGCTAGGTCGGGCTTGGCTTTGAAAAATGGAATAGCGCCGGCAAATTGTGTTGGGTTGATTGACAGCGATTATCGAGGGGAACTTAAAGTTCCGCTTGCTAATAACGGGAGCGAGCCCTTTAAGATAGAAAATGGCATGAGAATAGCTCAGCTAGTTGTGATGGAGCTGCCCAAGGTAGTTTTTGAAGACGTTTCTGAGCTTGGAGAAACAGAAAGGGGCGAAGGGGGCTTTGGCTCGACGGGAATCGCCCAAAGACGGGAAGAAAATATATTATGATCATTTTGGCGTCACAGTCTCCCAGAAGAAGGGAGATACTTGAAAAGCTTGTGCCGGAGTTTATTGTTTGCCCGTCAGATAGTGATGAAGATATAGAGTCTTGCCCGCCTTGCGAATATGTTGTGCGCCTTGCCGAACGCAAGGCCAGAAGTGTTGCGGAAAAATATCCCCTTGACACTGTGGTTGCCGCAGATACGATAGTATGCCTTGAGGGTGTAATAATGGGCAAGCCATATGATGAAGAAGATGCCAAGAAAAGCCTTAAGGCGCTGTCGGGGCGTATGCATACGGTGTTTACCGGAGTTGCAGTCATACACGGGGGCAGGCTTTATAAGTTTTGCGAAGGAACAAACGTATTTTTCAGAAGTCTTACCGAGAGTCTTATAAGCGAGTATATCTCAAGCGGCGAACCAATGGACAAGGCCGGAGGCTATGGCATTCAGGGAATCGGCGGCAGGTTTGTCGAGAGTATTGAGGGAGACTTTTTTAATGTAATGGGCCTGCCGCTCTGCACCTTGTCGAAACTTTTTGAAGAGCTTGGGATAGTCAGTGGAGGAAGCGCAAAATGAAGTTTTTCCGCTCGAAGCTTTTTTATTTCACTTTGGCCGTAAGCATCCTGTGCATAAGCCTTATGCTTTATTCCGCCGCGACGGGGCAGCCATCAGTGTTGGCTGAGGGGCTTGGGGCTGTAATTACACCTGTTCAGGGTGTAGTTTCGGACGTTGTAGGCGGCGTGCAGGACTTTTTCGGTTATTTTTATCGTTATGCTGCTTTGAAAGAGGAGAACGAAAGGCTGAAGGAGAAGCTTGATGACTATCAGGATCTTGAACAGCGATATCTCAGCGCAATAAATGAGAATACCCAGCTTCGTAAGCTTACGGGATTAGTACAGAAATACAGCGATTTTAATTTTGAGCTTTGTCAGGTAGCTTCTGTTTACAGAGGAGTAGCCCAGGTGGGAATGGTTTTAAGTAAAGGTTCCGGCTCCGGGATAGAGCAGGGAGATGCGGTCATGACTCAGGGCGGACTCATAGGGTACGTATCTTCGGTAGGTGCCAATTACTGTGAGGTAGTAACTGTACTGGATATTTCATTTAAGGCCGAGGCAAAGGTCTGCAGGACAAAGGAAACCGTCATCGTTGAGGGTGATTTTGAGCTGTTGAGAGACGGACGCTTCAAGCTGGCTTACTTGCCCAATGATGCCGACCTTAAAAAGGATGATCTTATAGAAACCTCAGGATATGGCGGAATATACCCCCAAGGGCTTATTTTAGGCAGAGTGGATGAGATAAAGCTCGATTCAGGAGGGCTTACGAGTTATGCCGTGATGAAGCCGGTTGACGATATACTTGACCTCAACTGGGTTTATGTAGTCAAGGATTTTGAGGTGGTGGAGTAAGATGAACGCATCTCTTAACCCCAATAAAGGTAATGTCATTAGAATTGTTATTTATGTTGTTTTGATTACTGTATTTTATCTTCTGTGTATGGCAAGAGGTACACTTGGAGGGTTCTGGTTTGTTACAGTAAATGCGATGCCTTTCCTCGTTGCCTCAATAGGTTTTTTTGAAGGGCCGTATGTGGGGGGGAGTCTTGGCCTTTACAGCGGACTTTTGATGTCGGTGTCTTCCTCAACCGTTGAGGGAGCCGAAGCTCTTGTAATGGCGCTCTTCGGCATATTTTGCGGAAGCGTTGCGCTTATGCTGATGAGAAGAATCCTGCCCTCGGTGCTTTTTTGCGGCACGGTGTTTCTGACGGCAAGAGGCATTATTTCGGCCACATATTACACGATGTTTTATTCGATACCCTTTCTGAATGTTATTGTGTCTTATATAGAAATAATCCTTGTATCTCTGATACCTGGCATAATTGGGTATTACCTTGTGTCGTCTATACATCGCAGGTTTTCCGAGGAAAATGATTAAATGAGCAGAAAACAGGTTTTGACAAAAATAATCGCCCTTTCCCTGGTGATGTGCATTGTTTCCGGGGTGCTGTCACTGCGCCTTGTTTACTTACAGCTTGTCAAGGGCGAGGAATACCGCAGCACCGCAGCCCGCCAGACTTCGGTCAGATATACAATAAAGGCTTCACGTGGTGAAATACTTGACAAAAACGGAAAGCCTCTTGTATCGAACGAGCTGAGCTACTCAGTCCAGTTCGATTATTATGACTGGGACAAATCTATCCAAAATAACGTTATATTGACGGTATGCAAAATACTTAATGAGGGTGGTGTCAGCCATTACGACACTCTTCCAATAACAAACGGGTATCCTTTTCAGTACACATATGATTCCATCGATTCAGCAGATGGCAAAAAGCTTATGGCTTTTATTAAAGACAAAACAGAGCTTGAAGATCTTCCAACCGCCGCAGATTTGTTTTCTTACCTATGCACCAAGTTTGAGGTAGATGACAAGCTCGACTTGCCTGATAAGCGACTGATAGTTGGCGTGAGATATGAAATGATGATAAGGGAGTTTTCGGCATATACTCCTTTTGTTTTGGCGGCTGGTGCCGATATAGATACTGTAGGACACATAACTCAGCTTTATCTCTCACTGCCGGGCGTTTCAATTTCACCTGACAGTTCGAGGAAATACAACACGCAAAGCGCGGCTCATATATTGGGAAGGGTTGGAATCATCTACAAAGAGGAATACGCCGAGCTCAAAAAAGAGGGCTATGCTATGAATGCCATTTTGGGTAAGGACGGCATGGAGAAGGTGCTTGAGGGCTATCTAAGGGGTATAGACGGCAAAGAAACGCTGGTTGCGGATATTTCAGGCAACATCACCGATCGATATATTTCACAGGAGCCGCAACCGGGGGACAATTGCTTTTTGACTATAGATCTCGACCTTCAGGAAACGGCAGAGCGAGCTTTGGCTGAGACAATGAAGAATATTCGTGAAAATGGCAAGCATTCTGCCACCAAGCAGGGGGCGGATGCTGAGGGTGGTGCTGTCGTAGTGATTGATGTGCGAACAGGCGACATCTTAGCTATGGCCAGTTATCCTACGTACAGCCTAGCAACCTTTAGCACTGACTATAACAGCCTTTTGGAAGATCCTCTTACACCGATGTTTAACAGAAGCATTTCAGGGCTGTACCCTCCGGGATCGACATTTAAAATGGTCACGGCAGTGGCGGCTTTGGAGGAGGGGATCATAACCCCAAGCAGTAAGATTACTGATCTTGGAATATATACCTATTACTCTGATTACCAACCCAGATGCTGGCTCTATAGGGATACGGGACGTACCCACGGAAAGATAAATGTCAGTGAAGCCATAAAATATTCCTGCAACTATTTCTTTTATGAGGTCGGCAGAAAAATTGGCATAGAAACGCTTGTTAAATATGCAAATGAGCTGGGGCTTGGGCAGAAGACAGGAATAGAGCTGGCTAACGAGAAAGCCGGCCAGGTAGCTTCCCCGGAGACGGTTAAAGACTGGGAGGGCGGGCTTGTATTGGCGGCAGCCATAGGGCAGTCTGCGCATCAGTTTACGCCTATCCAGCTTGCCAATTATGTTGCCACTATTGTCAATGGCGGCATACGCTACCGCCCACAGCTGCTCAAAAAAGTTATGGATTACAGTTTTAGTGAGGTCATAGAAGAGGAACAGCCGGAGGTTCTTGGCACGGTCAAGATTTCACAGTCGACCATTGATGCCGTTAAGGAAGGCATGAGGGGCGTTGTTACCGAAGACGGCACAGCGTCTGCGGTGTTTAGGGGATATCCTATAGCGGTAGGCGGCAAGACTGGTTCTGCACAGACGAGCACAGGCCGTTCCGCTCATGGCGTGTTTGTATCATTTGCGCCTTATGATGAGCCTGAAATAGCTGTCTGTGTCATCGGCGAGTATGCAGGCAGCGGCGGCAGCGTGGCGCCTGTTGTCGTACAGATATATAACCAGTATTTCGGGCTTAATCAGCCCGAAGAGCAAGAACAGCAGCCGCTGAATCAGTCAGATGCCGATGTGGATACCCAAAATAGATAAAATGTGTTACAAATTCATAAAAATTTTCCTAATTTGAAAATTTTTCTTGTTCATTGTGATAGACTAATATATAATAAAAATGTATTTTGGCAGTTTTGGCAGGAGGAGAATTGTGGGACAGGTTATCTCGGTAGTATCGGGAAAAGGAGGTACTGGCAAAACTTCTTTTTGTGCGGGTGTTGCCGTAGCTTTATGCGCTCTGGGAGAAAAGGTCCTTTTGATAGATGCCGACTGCGGACTTCGCAGCCTCGATATAGTTTTGGGGATGAGCGATAGTCTTCTCTTTTCATATGCCGATGTAATAGGGGGAAATTGTTCGCTTAAGGAGGCGGCCGTTAAGCATTCTATCGTCAAAAATCTGAGGGTACTTACAGCTCCGGCTTCTGTTGAGGTTGAGACGAGATTTCCCCGTGAAAAGATATCTGCTCTTTTGAAAAGAGCAAAAAATCATTTCACATATGTGCTTATTGATTGTCCCGCAGGTTTTGGAGAGGACATTATGGATTTTGCGCTTTCTTCGGACAGGGCAGTTGTGGTTTCCACCCCCGATCATACTTCGCTAAGGGGTGCTCAGCGTGTGGGAGCACAGCTTCTCTCAGGAGGGCTGAGCAATGTAAAGATAGTCGTCAACCGTGTCAGGGCCGGGATGATCGATTCGGGAGATGCCGTCAACATAGATGCCGCTATGGATTCCGCAGGGCTGGCTCTCTTAGGGGTCGTGCCGGAAGACAAAGACGTCATCGCCTGTGGCAATCTGGGGAGGATTCTTATACTGTTCTCTGCCGGATATGCCAGAGTGTCCTATACCAACATAGCCAGAAGGCTTAGAGGAGACAGCGTCAGGCTTTTAGAGGGAGTTAAGCTCAAAAAATAAAGATAGGTTCTAAAGGATATTCGAAAAAATATAAAAATTAGGTTAGGATAGGGGGAACTACAATGAATATAGCAATCGTGGCACAGGACAGTAAAAAAGAGCTGATTATCCAGTTTTGTATCGCTTATTGCGGAGTGCTTGCAAAGCATAATCTCTGCGCGACCGCCACTACAGGGAAATTGATTGCCGATGCCACAGGCCTTAAGATCGACTGCCTAATGCCTGGGGCTACAGGGGGCGAGGAACAGATAGCAGCGAGGGTAGTTTATAATCAGATAGATTTGGTGTTGCTTTTCAGAGATCCTATGGTAAAATATGATAATGAGACGACGCTCAATAACCTTATGCGAAGCTGTGATAAAAACAGCATTCCTATAGCAACCAATGTGGCTACCGCCGAGGTTCTCATTCAGGGCCTTGCAAGAGGAGATCTTGCATGGAGGGAGATCGTCAATCCGCAATGATCGAGGTAGTTCCCATGAGGGCTTTTTTGATTTTTTATAGCGATGACACTGATATAAGCCTGCCAGGCTAGAGGGTCCCCCTGGCAGGCTGTTTGTGCGTGGGCCAGAATAATAAATTGTTAAGGAATGATATATATGAGAAATCCATTTAAAAACGGGAGAGTTTACTGCGGATCGCTGCGGGAAGAAGATATAGGGAAGCGGGTCACTGTCTGCGGCTGGGTTGCAAGGGCAAGAGATCTCGGGGGGCTTGTATTCGTAGATATGCGCGACAGGGAAGGCATAGTTCAGTGTGTCTTTGACCAGACCATTAATGGTGGGCTTTTTGAGAAAGCCCAGTCCCTCAGAAGCGAATATACAGCCGCTATAACAGGCACGGTTCGCATGCGTTCATCCATTAACGACAGGATTCCAACCGGTAAAATAGAGATATTGGCTGAAGCGGTAAATATTTACTCTGCCTCAGAGACTCCTCCGTTTGAGATTCTCGATGATGTCTCGGTAAACGATGCGCTAAGGCTGAAGTACCGTTACCTTGATCTACGCAGGGCCTCGCTGCAGTCTGCTATAGCCCTTCGCCATAGAGTAACCCAGATAGCCCGCAACTATTTTGACGAGCAGGGATTTCTTGATATTGAGACCCCTATCCTTACAAAGTCCACGCCTGAAGGCGCTAGAGATTACCTTGTTCCATCAAGAGTGCATCCTGGCGAGTTTTATGCATTGCCTCAGTCTCCTCAGCAGTATAAGCAGCTTTTGATGCTCTCGGGTTTCGACAGGTATATCCAGATAGCCCGCTGCTTCCGTGACGAGGATCTTCGGTATGACCGCCAGCCTGAGTTTACCCAGATTGATCTTGAAATGTCCTTTGTGGATATAGACGACGTGATCGAAGTTAACGAAGGATTCCTTAAAAGGGTCTTTAAAGAGGTTCTTGGAAAGGACATTGAGCTTCCCATCCAGAGGATGACTTATAAGGAGGCAATGGATCGTTTCGGCTCTGACAAGCCTGATCTTCGCTTCGGAATGGAGCTTCATGAGATAACCGATATTGTAAGGGAATGCGGATTCAGCGTATTTGAAAGCGCAGCCAATGCCGGCGGCATTGTTACGGCTATCTGCGCCAAGGGTGCGGGAGATAAGCTTTCCCGCAAAGAAGTAGATGCGCTCGGCGAATATGCCAAGACATATAAGGCCAAGGGGCTGGCATGGATTAAGCTGACGGGCAAGGGTGAGCTGTCTTCCTCTTTTGCCAAGTTCCTTAGTACAGAAAAGCTTGAGGAGATAAAGAAGGCTACTGGAGCCGAAAATGGCGACCTTATCCTTTGTGTGGCAGACAGCGACCGTGAGCTTGCCCAGAATGCGCTTGGTGCGCTCAGGTGCCATGTGGCCAAAAAGCTTGACATGATTCCACAGGATGTGTATAAACTTCTTTGGATAGTTGAGTTTCCTCTCTTTGAGTACGGTGAGGACGATGAGGGCAACGGCAGGCTTTATGCTAAGCATCATCCTTTCACGGCCCCGATGGATGAGGATATTCCTCTTTTTGAAACTAAGCCTGAAAGCATGCGTGCCAAGGCTTATGATATAGTCTTAAACGGCACCGAGCTTGGCGGAGGCTCCATAAGAATTCACCGCAGTGATATTCAGCAGAAGATGTTTAGTGCGCTTGGATTTACAAAAGAAGATACCGAGGAGCGCTTCGGCCATATGCTGACGGCCTTTAAGTACGGTGCGCCACCCCATGGTGGTCTTGCCTACGGTCTCGACAGGCTTGTCATGTGGATGGCGGGAACCGAAAATATCAGGGATGTCATAGCCTTCCCCAAGGTGCAGAACGCCTCAGATCTTATGATGAATTGCCCCTCGCCTGTTGATGATAAGCAGCTTAGAGAGCTCTCGATAAAGCTTGACGTAAAGGCAAAGGAATAATTTATTATCCAACAAATATGTGTGGCCCCGCTCGGCGTTTGCCGCGCGGGGCTTCTTTGTGTATTTCATGGCTTTGATGTAATCAGATAATAGTGGCAGTCCGGATTTTAAAAGATCATATTGATATACGAAAAACTCTGTGATACACTTAGAAAGTAAGCAGTTACTAACCTGAAGGAGGAAACCAAATGGAAGAGAAGATAACTTACTTCGACAAGGGCGGACCGCAGAATACAGAGCAGACACTTGCCCTTGCGGTGAGCGCAGCCAGAGAGCTTGGCATAAATAAACTTGTTATCGCCTCGGGCTCGGGAAAAACAGCACTGGCGTTAAAGGATTATAAGGGCCTTGAGGTAACAATAGTCACAATTGCGTACGGGCAGAAGGAAGCCGGGCATAATCCGATGCCTATTGAAGTACGCAGGGAGATTATAGAACGGGGTTTTAACCTTTGCACAGCGGCACATGCTTTGAGCGGAGTTGAAAGAAGCCTTTCCACTACTTTTGGAGGGGCATACCCGGCTGAAATAATTGCTCATTCTCTTCGTATGATAGGGCGTGGAGCAAAAGTGTGCGTTGAAATATCAGCTATGGCAGCTGATGCCGGATTGGTCATAGGAGGAGAACCTGTTGTAGCCGTAGCAGGATCAGGAGGAGGAGCAGATACAGCCATTGTTTTGAGGCCTGAGGTATCCAGCAAGCTTCTAAAGACAAAGGTAGACCGTTTTATTTGTAAGCCTATAGATTGATCTTTTTATACATTAGCCTACATAAGTTAAAAGCAAGCCCATGCTGATGCACGGGCTTGCTTTTAAAGGGGATAGCAGGTCATTTAGCAAGCTCTTTCATCATGCGAATAACCTGAAAGCGCTTTGCGCAATTGGGGCAGACATAGTCTGTGTTACTCTTTTTGGCTTTCTTATGAAAATGCTCCAGCACAGCTTTATTGCAGTTAGGGCAAATCGTTTCTTCCCCGATGACAAGACGTTTGATAAGAGCTACTTTTTTGCTGTGTTCACTCATGATGAGCTCCTCTTAATATCAGATTATTGGTATACTACCATACAAGCTCTGTATTTACAAGTCACGAGCTGTCCGACCAATACTGGGAGAATGTAGAGCACAAAGAATATTAGGCGTTGCTACTCACACATGATTTTTAAATTACCTTTAACCAGACTTCCATGCCGGTGGTCTGAGGTGTATGACTTGCATAACGCTCCGCGCAAAATGGCGCTGTCTGTATTTTGTGGTTTGGAAGCCATGTTCCGTAGAGATATTGCTCTGCCTTATACAGGATATTCATTACAAGAGCGTGAAAGTTTTCTGCCTCAAAGGAGCAGACAATGTAATCACCCTCAGGTAATTCCAGACTGGTAAATCCATCCGGAATGACTGCACTGTCCGCTTTTGTTCCCGCAAAATATACAAAGTATCCCGCGTCGGCACATGGGTGTGATACACCAATTTCCTCGGAATCATCACTAATTGACAGTTTGGCCACCTTTTGCTTGTGCAAATCCCGCCAAAGTGTGTCCAAAGGATCAACTCCTGATTCCGTTCCGAGGCCTTCCACAAACTGAACCGGCATCTTTTTCTCAAGGCCAATAAACCGGACTGGCTGCGTTAGCTGCTGTCTGTTCACTTCAAGAATAATGCCATCTGTAATAAGCGGGACACCCTCATCTACCAGGGTATAATGCAGTAAAAGCTCAGGCTTTGTCATAGTGTTAAGAACTTGGGGATTGCTTCGGTACTCTGCAGGGGTTATACCAAAAGTGTCTTTAAAGGTACGCGTAAAGTGTTCGTGAGAGGAAAACCCCAGCCCCAAAGCTATATCTAATATGCGTTGTTGCTTTTGCAATAGTGCCTCAGTTGCTATCGCCATACGGCGCAACTTTATATACTCTGCCACAGGCTTCTTCACCAAGCGGCTAAAGAGTCTCTGGTAATAAAACGGCGATAACAGCGCTGTTTTGGCAAGGTTTTCAATGCTGATTTCTTCACTTAAATGATCTTCAATAAATTCTATGGTTTCTTGTATTTGTTCCCAAGCGTGCATTATAAGCACCTCCTTTGAACATAGGATACCACGGGTCCGGCAAACCTCGCTTGACTGTATATGCTCTGTTATGCAGAAATAAGATATTGTTTGTTTTATTTCTAGTTTGCCATAGAAAGACCAGCTATAAAAAATCAAGAGGTAAAAAAGAGGATTTTTTCAGCAAGCAGCTTCGCAGAATCATTGCCATTAATCAAGATGTAATGGGTATCAAAAACGTTGCACTGTTGAAGAAGCAAATCATTGTGCCACTTGGAACGGAGCAAATAATTTTGTGCAGCAATGCCTTCGAGAAAACCACTGCGGTTTAGCAGTCGAGCCTCAAGCAATTCATTACTGGCAATAAGCCAAACAGCAAAAACATTGTGTCCAATAATCGGCTTAATAAAGCGTGGATACAGTGCCCAGCCTTCTAAAACTACGGAATTACCCCATGTACTATGAATATCGACAAGCCGCTGTATGGCAGGTTCTAGCGCATGATGATATTGCTGAATATCTGTCAACAATTTGTCCGGCGCTGTGTTTTTGAAATAATCCCTAAAATCTTTTCCTTGCATTGGATTGATGGGAACGACAGTCTGAAGCGCTTCACCAATATCATCTGTGGATATACAGGGACATTTAGCGCTTGATGCAATCTCAATGGCAACCGTGGATTTTCCGACCATCGGACTACCACCGATAAGTATTACTTTTCCCATATTCAGTCTCCATTCGTTTGTTTTTTGGGCGGTGTAGCCTGATATGGCCTATTCTCTCTGAGAATCGTAAGGATGATATTACACAGCTTGCGTGAAACCGCGACAATGGCGGTCAAATGGTGTTATCCTCTGCCTGTTACGCTCATTATCCCATATCCAGCACAGGATAACAAGTTTTCATAAAAACACCGTAAATGTATTATACGAGGAGGTGAGCGTTATCGTCTTTACTTAACCGTTGGCGGGTAGGATATATTGAAAAGGCTATGGGCATAAAGTGAATATATCATAGTATACATTCAAAATAATGGGAGGCAGGTACTTATGGAAGAAATTTTTAGAAGGCGAAGCGTCAGGCATTTTACCGATACGGCAGTTTCCGAGGATGACACCCTGTTGCTTTTAAAGGCAGCTATGCAGGCTCCATCTGCCGGAAACGAACAGCCGTGGGAGTTTATTACTATTAGAGACCGAGGAATGATGCTTAAGATTGTTGAAACCCAGCCCTATACAAATGCTTTGCGAGAGGCTACGCTTGCGATTGTAGTCTGCGGAGACACAAAAAAGCAAAAATATCCGTATGATTTTTGGGTACAGGATTGCACGGCGGCACTTCAAAATATATTGCTTGAGGCCGTACATATTGGCCTTGGGGCCGTATGGCTTGGAGTTTATCCAATAGAAGAAAGAATTGCGAACCTCACAGGTATGCTGGGGCTGCCTGTGGATGTACTGCCTCTTGGAATAGTTGCTGTCGGCCAGCTTGTAGAAACTCCTCAGCCTATTGACAGATTTGACTCGCAAAGAGTGCATCCGGAGAAATGGTAAGAATAATCTAGATCTTTTGTATTATCAAGACAGTGAAAAAAATATTCTTCAGTACGCCTTGCCCTCTTAGGACAGGGCGTGTTTTTATTATTTAGGCATAAAAGCAATCAAAAAAGCAAAGCGCCCCATCTGATGCTGCAGAAGGGGCGCTTTGTGAAAGGAGAAGGAGACTGGCATGCAAACCGGCATAACGCCGTTGCCGGAAAGCATAGATACAATGGATGGTTACATACCATACATAGTTTATAGGAAATGCAAGTGTGTTTATGTTGCTTTTTGTCGAATTGTTCAGTAAAATCAAAGAAAGAGCTTCTAAAGAAGATTATTGATGAAGATTGTCCAAGATGTAAACACCCATAAAGGGGGGACCTTATGAAGCTTGTGTTTTTGATAGGCAATGCCGCAGTTGGCAAGATGACTGTGGGTCAGGAGCTTTGCGGGCTGACAGGCCTGAGGCTTTTTCATAACCATATGGCTATAGAACCAGTTCTTGAGATATTCGGGAAATTTTATGGGCCGGCTATAAAAGGCATCAGAGAGATCATTTTTGAAGAATTTGCAAAAACAGACGCTTACGGGCTGGTGTTTACATATATGTGGGCGTTCGATTTGCAATCGGATTGGGATTATGTAGAGCATGTTCGAGGCATATTCAAGAAACATCATCCCGATGCAGAGGTGATTTATGTTGAGTTGATAGCCTCACAGGAGGTTAGGCTTGTTCGTAATACAACTGAAAACAGGCTAAAGCAGAAAGCGTCGAAAAGAGATATAGAAAGCTCAACGAAGCGTCTGATAGAAGACGATAAGAGTTACCGCTGCGTGAGCAATGAAGGGGAAGTTCCTTTTGAAAACTATATGAGGATAGATAACTCGGCCTTAACTGCAAGAGACGCCGCAGTTATGATAAAAGAAAGATTTGGCTTGTAGAAAAGCTATTGCCGTGGTTTTTAAGGCGCAAAAATAAGCGAGGAGGGATTAGAGTGCTTGAAGGAACATTCGTGACCGTTGGGGGATTTAAGAACTATCGTGACATGGGGCCATTTTTTATAGGCAGCCGTTTTATCTGTCAAAAAGAGCCCTCTAACCTATATGATGATGAGGCGGTAAAGGTAGTGGATGCAGGCGGCGAAACTCTGGGGTATCTCGCCAACAGTTCTTCCGTCAAGGCAAATGGGACAATGTCTTCCGCAAGGATATATGATAAGGTTGGCGACATGTTCCTGATAGAAGTTTGTTTTACCACAAGAACAAAGGTTATTTGCCAAATAATAGATTTTGACTGTACTGCGGCCCTTGGCATGAACGAATAAGCAGACAACTTTAATAAAAAATAAAACGGGCATATATATGCCCGTTTTTTGATTTTGTTGTTTAAACGTAGAATTTGTGAGTTCCTATTGTCATGATATATGTGCAGTTGTTTCCGATCCAATTGCTTTGCGCAATGGTGGGGTTATAGAAATAAAGGCTTCCGCCGGAAAGATCCACTCCCTCAAGGCAAAGCTTTGCAGCTATTACAGAGGAATCAGCAGGAGAATCATATATAGTGCCATTGAGAACAGGTTCAAATTGAACACCGTAATTACGGTCAAATATGACGCCATAGATCGTATTCGGATACTCTGCGCTTTTTACACGGTTGAGTATTACGTTTCCTACAGCTATCTGACCGGTCATAGGCTCACCCTGGCTCTCGGAGGAAATTATGCAGGAAAGCCACCATAGGTTATCGCTGTTGTAAAAACTGTCGCCGCTTTGGATGAAGCTGTTGCCTGAGGTGATATACACACTCCTTGAAGCTCCGTCCCAGGAGGCGGATCCGCCGAAACAGTTGGCCACAGCTCGTGAAGGTATCATAAGCCTGCCGTTTTGGATGAATATGCCAGCGGATGCATAGAGTGCCCTGCCATTTGCCAGTATATATAAATTGCCAGCGCCTGCCGTGATCTCAAGCCCGCTTGTTTTGTAATATGCCGTTCTTGTTGAGGCATTCCAGCTCAAGGTCCCGCCGAAGGCATCTGCAACTGCCTTAATTGGCAAATATGATGTTCCGCCTATCAACGCGCCTGAAAGGCTGCTTGAAATAGCCTCACCATTAATATAGATTTTCGGCAAAGAAGAGGCATTTGACATAGGAATGGCTGTGGCCATAAACAAAAATATAACTATCAAAGAGAATATAAGTGTCTTTTTCATAGGTTTCAGCTCCTTTCTGTACTTTACAGTATAAAGTAACAAAAGGGTTACAGCAACCTACAAAATATGGAATGAGCCATAATTAAGGCATTTTAATGCATGCAGGGTTTCTTTAAGTGTCTGGAAAGATCGAGACTAAGTAAACCCAGTATTCACAAGGGATAAAAAAAGAGACAGTTCTGAATGGATCTATTCGGAACTGTCTCTTTTTTAAAAGTATAGAAAGACTAAT
This sequence comes from Clostridiaceae bacterium, assembly GCA_034926865.1. Taxonomy (GTDB): domain Bacteria; phylum Bacillota; class Clostridia; order Oscillospirales; family Butyricicoccaceae; genus RGIG1902. The sequence continues at coordinate 8,694 of JAYFQP010000034.1, read as the reverse complement.
CGCCGAGCAAAAACTATTCGGAGAAATTTTCGTCAATAATTACGGCCTCTTTGATATAGTTTGTCCAAAGCCGCAGCACCTTTGAAAAAGTCTGAAGCTCTGCCTCCGTGCAGTATTTTCTGAGGTATTCGTTTCCGGCCATCATTTGCTCTATATCATATTTTTTGTGAGCTATGCAAAGCTCACGACCTTTGTCTGTGGGGAAGAGATGATACACTTTATAATTCGTGCAGCATCTTTGTTTATATATATCCCTTTTTCTCCACCTTTGATACTATCTGTGAAACGGCACTGGGAGTTCGGTCAGATTTTTCGGCAAGCTTGCTGACGGTTATGCTCTCATTATCGCATATATCTACTACCATATGAGCTTCTGTCATGTTGATTATCTCGCTGGTGCCATAATCTCTGGGGGTTGAGTCATACCGGTTGCGGATGGCCACAAATCGGTATATTTCATTTGCATTTTCATAAAGTTGACGGAAAAGCTTCTCGTCGTTTTTAGTAAGCTTGCCGCTTTTAGCAGAATTCACATTACGTCACCTCGCGATATTGATCGAAGTTATAATATCACATGCTGGAAGAAAATGCAAAGAAGAATGAAAGTACATTATATTATGGTCAATATGCCTAAAAAATTTGCATTTTTTATTATAAATTGTAGAAAACTTTTTAAAGTGTTGAAAAAAAATTAACAACCATGGTAATATAAGGATAATCGTTTAAGGCACTTAAACGAACTGAAGTATCAGGGAGGAAAAGGAGTATGTCAGACGCTGTAAGAACATTATCAAGGAATCTATGGCCCTTTGCAATTCTGCTTATTGGTTTTGTAGTTTTGCAAGCCAGTGCATTCCTAAGAACTGCTCTGAAATTCAACAAAAAGAACCAGGTGCTTACCCAGCAGGAAATAAAGGGCGCCATAAAAACAGGCACTTTTTCTGTTATCGGCCCGGCTTTTTCTGTGGTTGTCATCTCGCTTACTCTTATCAGCTTGGTTGGTTCAGCCGCGACCTTCATGCGCGTTGGCGTAATAGGTTCAGCATCTTATGAGTTAAACCTGGCAAATCAGGCCGCTGACGCTATAGGAGTTACCCTCGGCGGTGCGGATATGACTACGGCGGTTCTCACGCTTTGCCTTTTTGGGATGACCCTTGGTTCGGCCCCATATTTTCTTAACTGTCTTTTGACGCTTAAACCAATGGACGCGGCTATGAACAGGGGATCCAAGAGCAATAAGGTATCTTTTACCCCGCTTTTGGGCCTTGCAGCTTCAATAGGTCTTATCGGACGTTCGGTAACTGCGCAGGTTATGAAGGGAGCTCCGTTTATAGTATCTGTTATTGTAGGCGGAGGGCTTACTTATCTTATAAAAATGTATGTGAAAAAGAGTGGTAAGAAGGGCCTTAATGACTGGATCCTGGCAATATGCCTTGTCTGCGGTATGGCTGCTGCTATGATCACGCAAAGCCTTATGGCATAAAGGGGGATATAATTATGGCTGAAAATACAACAAAAGCTGGCGGCGATAGCGCCGTCATGGAAGATTATCAGAATAATTTTATGAAAAAAGTCCATCTTATCGGTCAGGGCAGCATGATTATTGCGGCTATGCTTTCTTTCCTGCCGATAGCTTATTTCTATTTTGTAAAAGGGTGGCAGGCATCCGGCTCGGCATATACTACAGTAATCATAGCCATTGTTGCGTACGGCTTCAGCATGTGGCTCACAGAGCCGGTATCCTATTATCCAATACTGGGTTCCGCCGGCACTTACATGAGCTATCTTGCCGGCAATGTCGGCAATATGAGAGCGCCTGTAGCCATGGCGATTCAGAGCTCGCTTGGTGAGGAAGTGACAAGCCCCAGAGGTAACATAGCCACCATAATTTCAATAGCAATGTCTGTCTATGTAAATCTCCTGATACTGATAGGTATAGTCGCGGGGGGCGAGGCTATTCTTAATATTCTTCCAAAGACTATCATCAACGCCTTTGCATATACTCTTCCTTCTCTTTATGGCTCAATGCTTGTGATGCGTATTATGGCTAAGCCAAAAAAGGCGTTGCTTTACCTGCCTTTCACAGTTGTCATTTATTTTGTTACAATGTATATTCCCGCCTTTACAACGTATAGCCTTGCTATTTGTGTCGTCGGCACAATACTGGCTGCCTATGTTCTTTATAAGACTAAAGAGGGTAAAACGGCATGAAATACATAGATATGCACTGCGATACGCTTATGAAGCTTGCCTCAAAGGATGCTTCGCCGGAGCTATACTCAAACAGTTTTTCGGTGGATTTCAAGCGTATGGCAATCGGAGAGGCAAAAGCCCAGTTCTTTGCCGTGTTCATGCTGCCACAAGGCTCGCCCAGGCTTGCGGCGCTTGACAATATCTCCGATGATGATTATATTGATCTTCTCCATAAGATTCTTTTTGACAATCTTGATAAGTATTCCCCGCATGCGGCGTTTGCCAGCAATATTGATATGCTGAAAGCTAATGACGCAGCCGGAAAGGCCACAGCGTTCCTTACAATAGAGGATGGCAGAGCTGTCCAGGGTGATATGGCAAAGCTCGAGAAGTATTATGGCATGGGCTTCCGCCTCATTTCGCTTACCTGGAACAACGAAAACTGTTTCGGCTCTCCCAACTCGTATGATCCTGAAGTCATGAATCGCGGCCTTTCCGACTTTGGCAAGGAGGCTGTTGTCAGGATGAACGAGCTTGGCATGCTGATCGATGTATCGCACCTTTCCGATGGCGGATTTTGGGATGTAGTCAAGCTGACTAAGAAGCCATTTGTTGCTTCTCATTCTAACTGCAGGGCGATCTCTGCCCATAAGCGTAATCTTACCGATGATATGATAAAGGCTATAGGACAAAACGGCGGAGCGATTGGCATCAACTTCGGGCCTGAGTTCTTGAATGAGGATCTTACAAGGGTAGAGAGCACAGTGCAGCTGATGAGCCGTCATATAAGCAGAATGAAAGATATCGGGGGCATCGATTGTATAGCGCTCGGTTCTGATTTTGATGGCATCCACGGCGAGCTGCAGGTTTCCGCTTCCGACAAAATGGGCCTAATTTTTGATAGGCTTCACTGGGACGGATTTACCGATGATGAAATTGAGAAGATTGCACATAAGAATATCGAAAGAGTCATTGCAGATTCAATGCGATAAGCTTTCATAGATAGAGTCTCCTTACAAAAAAGCGGCGAACCCATTTTCGGGTTCGCCGCTTTTTATAAAACCGCGTTTAATTTACAAAAGGTGTATGCTGTGATAAAATATCGCCATACGCTGTTTCATTATTTTGTGCAGATAAAATTAAACATGTCTTCTACGAAAGGATTCTCTTTAATGAATAAGCTTAAAATAGTTGCTGTTTTTGCTGCGCTTTTATTTATTATCGTGCTTAACGGATGTGCCGGAAAGGAAGATGGTACCATATCGCCGGTTGGTGCCTATACATATATGGATACTTTCAAGGATGGAGATGAAACTTATCTTGAAGTTAATGTGGAATATCCAAAGTTTTCAGGCGAAGAAGGCCGAGTCGACAATATAAACAGTTTTTTTGAGAATCTTGCTGAGCATGAGCGAAATAATGTAGAGGAAAATATAGCTCCGTTAGCAAGAGAGGGATATATTTTTGCCAGAGATAACGACCTTCCTTTTTTGGGATGTTCATATGAAATCGCGTGGCAGATAAAGCGTTCCGATGAGAAATGCGTATCGGTGTGGTGTGATAAATATGAAAATCTTGGGGGAGTTCATCCTACAGCATCGGCTAAGGCGTACAACTTTGATTCCGATGGCGATTTAATAACCCTTGGAGAGTTGTTTAAAAGCGATGATTATCTTGATATCATAATTCCTATTATCCTCGATCGTATCAAAGCGTCCGATGAGGAAGATATGTATTATTTGGGTCTGGAGGATATAATGGCCCAGAGTTACTCTGCGGAGGATTTTCTTGTGTCGGATGATGGAATAAAGATATTTTTTCAGCCTTACTCCATAGCCCCGTACGCCGCAGGAATGCCTGCGTTTGATATCTCATGGAGTGAGATAGGAGATTATATAACTGATGAATGGAAGTGAGCTTTTGGAAAAGAACAAGGTGTATGAGTGCACCGTTCAGGGATATACGGCTGAGGGCATGGGTGTCGCGCGAATAGAGGGGATGGCTGTATTTATACCATGTTCTGTTTCGGGAGATCGCCTTCAAGTCAAGATAGTCAAAGTAAATAAGACCTATGCATATGGCAGGATAGATAAAATACTTGAACCTGCATCCGAGCGCATTGAGCCGCAATGTCCTGTGTTTCCTAAATGCGGAGGGTGTGCCTTTTTGCATATCAGCTATGATGAAGAGCTGCGCCTTAAAGGGCAGCGCGTTGAGGATGCACTGCATCGCATAGGAGGCTTTGATATCTCCATTGGGCCTGCCCATGGCTCAACCCGGCAAGGGTATAGAAATAAGGCGCAGTTTCCCGTGGCTGTTGCCAGCGGGAGGACATGCTTCGGGTTTTATAGAGAGCGCAGCCATGAGGTTGTGCCAACTGAAGGATGTATGCTGCAAAGCGATTCTGCTAACACCCTGGCAAGGGCAGTTTGTCTGTGGATGGATGAGTCAGGCGCCGCGCCATACGATGAGGAAAGCGGCAAGGGGCTTGTCCGCAGGATATATGTCAGAAGCGGGGGCGAGGGCTGCCATCTGTGTATTATTGCCACATCGGATAAACTTCCAAAGTCACTTAGGCTTGTTGAGATTGCCCGTGCTGCCTGCCCTGAGCTTATGGGTGTTACAGTTAATGTAAATGATGATAACACCAATCGCATAATGGGTGAGAGATGTATCACGCTTTGGGGCGAGAGCAAACTTTCAGATACGCTTCTTGGCCTCAGCTTTGATCTTTCTCCTCTGTCTTTTTATCAGGTCAATCATGATCAGGCGGAAAAGCTTTATCAAAAGGCTCTGGAATATGCCGCTCTTGGCGAGAGTGATACGGCGCTTGATCTTTATTGCGGAGTAGGCACCATAACGTTGCTGCTTGCAGGGCGATGCCGGCAGGCAATCGGCAACGAAATAGTTCCACAGGCTGTGGAAAACGCACGGGAGAATGCCGAGCGCAACGGCATAACAAACGTGAGATTTATAGAAGGCGATGCTGGCAAAGTGTCGGATATGCTTTTGAGTGAAGGGCTTCGTCCAGATGTTATTGTATGTGATCCGCCGAGAAAAGGCATGGATCAGCTTGCCATAGATTCCATAGCCCGCATGATGCCAGCCAGGCTGGTTTATATCTCCTGTGACCCCGCCTCGCTTGCCAGAGACGCCGCAATTCTTGCCGAAAAGGGCTATAGCCTTGTAAAAGCCGAGGCATTCGACATGTTCCCCGGAACAGCTCACGTTGAAACTGTGATTCTGATGACACGTTGTGGTCAAAACGATAAATAAGCCACTCCAACCACAAGATGTTGTGGTTTTGGAGTGAAAAATGGGCAAAAATTAGGCTAAAAAATGCCCGATTTTTGCCTTGATTTTTAGGGAAAAATATAGATGACATAGGGTAATATCCCGGTGATGACAAAGAAAGGAGCATGGATTTTATAATGGATGAGAAAAAAAGATATGCTGAACAATGGGAAGAAAGTTCCCAATTTTTTTATAGCAATAATGATTATTTTTGGATGTGCAATCAAATTAAGCAATATCATATAGTTCTTGAAATTGGTTGTGGAACAGGGCAAAGTACATTAGCATTGGTTGAGCAAGGGCATAAGGTGATCTCTGTTGAAAAGAATCAGTATTGTCTTGAAAAAGCACAGTCTCTAATAAGAAGTAAAGGATATACATATGAAATGCTAGAAGGATCGAAAAATGATTGCAACGTCATATTTATCTTAGCAGATATTTGTGATGAGAATTTTTCAAGCAATTTATCAACAATAGCATTTGATATTGTTGTCTGTTGGAATGTCGGAACATATTGGTCTCAAGATATGTTTGATTATTATAGAGAAAAATTATTAAAATATGGTTTGACATGGCAACAGATCAAAGAAAATCCAGAGTCATCATATGGCGAATTTATTCAATGGAAATCTTGTGACATTGCTAAGGAATTCAATTTGCCAGTACATTTTATAGATAGAGGATCAATGCTTATTATAGAGGAAGATGATCCGTATTTTATTTCACTAAAAGATGAGTTTAAGTATTCCAAGATAAAATATGATAATAAGAAATCCAGTTCTATGTCATTGGGTGGAGTTCCATTGACAGTGGAGCAGCAAGTTTGCTTTGAAAAAAGTATTGATATAGTGTTAGCATCAATCTTATTAACAATATAGTAATACAATAAGAAAATTCAGAGGCATTGGGATGAAAAATCTTGATGCCTCTGTTTTCATATAAGCCAAAAGCAATTTAATAAATCTGCCATCAGGCAAACAACCATGAGGTTATGTTCTTCGTTACTGAAAAACATAGCCTCTTTTTTGTTGTCCGATTTGCAGAAAAAGAAAGGACTGATTGAAGTGATTACAAGATTTATGAGAGATACACCTCTCGCCGCCATAGAAATTGAAATGCAACTTATTCCCGGCTTTACGCCTCGTGCCTACGGAACATTCCGAAGCCAGCAAAGCTATGTGAATCCAAACCCTATTTTATATGAAGAATTGCTAGGGGTGTTTTTGAAAGAGATAGAAATTCAGGCATTTGCTCTACGAGTGCAAAGAATCATAGAGGTTACGAGCAACCTCGGAGAAAGCGAGGTGAACCAAATGCTTTTTAGAAATGCAGAGCATAAAAAGAGATTTCAAAGTATCTGTAAAAGCGGTCTGTTTCCGAAGCTAGAAGAAAGCTACGGATATGCAGCCGCTATTTTTTTACTCTCTGCTGATGCGTTTGTCTGGAGTAAGGCAAAAAGTTTTGTAGACAGCCAACTCATTCATTTTGAAGCTATCCGCATTCATGGTGTGGATTTAGATGGGTATGTCATCTTTCATATGGCAAAAGAACTTTATTCTGGAAAAGAACACATTACAGTTTCTGAACTAAGTGATCCGGAGCTGATAAGCGATAAGCTACTACGACTTATCGTCAATGCCTTTTTGGTAAGGCGATATGGAATCAATGTAATCAAAGGAGGGCGATAGCAATGGAAAAACAAGAGCTTCAAACCTTGCAACTCTGGAACCCCCTGTTCCCAAAGATTTATCGTAAAAACGAATGGGGCGACACTGAAAATGAACCAGAGGATATGGATGCTACGGAAATAGTGGAATATCAAGAGGAAATCCTAGCAGCTATTGAACGAGAGCATCTCCCAAATGAAGGTGAGCGTGGTTTGGCTGTTTACCTTCATAACGATGTTCTTAAAGGAAAAGTGTACAGTATTAATCCGGCTGTTGAGGAATGGGATGGCAAACTGTGGGGTGTTACAGAAGTACAGTCGCATGGCGAACTGACACAGGCTGAGCTTGACGAGGTTATTTCAGATCTGACAGGGCAGTTTTCAGATGGCTGGGGTGAGGGCTTCGAGCAGCGCCCAATTGATACTCCCGATGGAGAATTGTATCTTAGCTTTTGGGATGCGGGAAATGGATTTTTTATTAAACCAGAAGAACAATTAAAAAACCAACAGTCACAAGGCTTTGGCATGACAATGACATAATTACTTGCTGCTTTTAAGGGAGGTGATGCAATATCAATAGTTTTATCAGTTGGGTGGGAGGTAAAAAAACCCTTCGAAAAATCATTTACAAGCTGTTCCCAAAGGACTTCGGAAGATACATTGAAGTCTTCGGCGGTGGAGGCTGGGTGTTGTTTGGCAAACCGCCTGATCCAAAGGCAATGGAGGTATACAACGATTTTAACTCCAACCTTGCCAACATGTTCTACTGTGTAAAGAACCGCACTTGGGAGTTTTTAAGACATCTCGGTTTTCTGCCTATTAACTCGAGGGATGAATTTATAGTCATCCGCAAATTCATTGAAAAGGAGGAATTCGACACCGAGTATCTGAAACAGGAATTGGAGCTTGCACAGCATAATCTGCCGCATCCTGAGTTTGAGGATATTAAGGAAATTATGCAGGAGAATGCAAAAACCAGTGATGTACGCAGAGCAGCGGCATTTTTCAAGCTCATCCGTTACAGCTACGGAAGCGGCTGTACATCCTATGCCTGCCAGCCCTTCGATGTGCGGAAAGCATTCTTTCTCATTTGGGAGGCATCGCGCAGGCTGGCAAATACGGTGGTGGAAAATAAAGATTTTGAGGCGTTGATCCGGCAATACGACCGTGACAATGCCTTTTTTTATTGTGATCCGCCGTATTACGAAACCGAGGGTCACTACGCTGTGGTTTTCCGAAAGGAAGATCATGCACGGCTCCGGGATACCTTGGCGTCCAGCAAAGGTAAATGGATGGTTTCTTACAATGACTGTGAATATATCCGGGAGTTGTACAAAGACTTCCACATTTTATCCTTTACCCGTATTAATAACCTCGCCCAGCGGTATGACGGAGGTTGTGAGTATCCGGAGGTTATCATAACCAACTATGATCCAACAGAGCGTCAGCAGGCAGAATCAAGGCAGATGAACCTTTTTGATTATCAAAATGAAGGAGAGGAAGAAGATGAATTCTATCGAACAAATGAGATGGGCTAAAGA
>JAYFQP010000010.1:0-102090 GCA_034926865.1 Clostridiaceae bacterium | reverse complement strand
TTTTTGCGCGTCTTTGTCTGCGAAGAGGTGTCGGTGGGAAGAGTGGGGTCCTTGTCAGTTGTAACGGGATCAACTTCATCATTGGTGTCTGCCGGAGGGGCAATTTCAGGCGGACGAAGTATATCCCATATAGTGTAAGCGCAAAAGCCGATAACCATAAGCATTATCACGAGCAACGCTTTTCTGCGAAAAGAGGATTTTTTTCTTTTTTTAGGCATTTCGTGTTTTCCCATAACTATTCTCCCGGAATTTATCTTTGTAGCCGCTATAGTATAGCACAATAGAACGGCGCAATCTACAATCAGTAACAGAAAATTTTCAAATAACAGTTTTTATACCGATTTGATATCTATATGTTCCCAAAAAAATGTTAAACTAGTAGTAAACTTTTTAATATTTTTAAAATGACAATGCTTTCCCACATGATGACCTGGCAAAAAGCATACATAAAACCTATTTTGCCCCACGCCCTTGATTTGTTGTCGGGCTCTGTTATATAATATTTACTACATGTATTTAAATAGATATTTGATTAAATAAAGATTCGGAGTGTTGCTAAAAATGGACAACAACAGGCTTGCGGAATTATTGTTTCCGCACATCCAAACGACTGCACAGCAGTACAGGGAGGATATATATCCCAAAAGGCAGCTTCCAGAAGGTGCTATGGTTACAAGGTTTGCTCCCAGCCCCACGGGATTTCTTCATATCGGCGGCGTCTTTACATCTCTTGTTAATGAAAGGTGCGCGCATCAAAGCGGCGGCGTCTTTATGCTCAGGATAGAGGATACCGATAAGAAAAGGGAGCATGAAGGCGGTATTTCTGCCATACTGACAGGGCTCGAGAGCTTTGGGATCCGATTTGATGAAGGTGTTTTGTCCGGAGGTGACAAGGGGCAGTATGGCCCCTATACTCAAAGCCAAAGGGCTGAGGTTTATCAGGCTTTCTGTAAGGAGCTTGTCCAAAAAGGGCTGGCTTATCCATGCTTTTGCAGCGAGAATGAGCTGGCTGAGATCAGAAAGCGTCAGGAGGAAGACAAGGCGCTTCCGGGTTATTACGGCGAGTACGCAAAATGCCGGGGTCTCAGCTATGAACAGATCGAGGAGAATTTAAAAGCTGGGAAGAGTTATGTTATGCGCGTACATTCCCCCGGAAAGCCGGGCGGCAGGATAAAATATAAGGATATAATCAAGGGCCAGATTGAGATGGACGAAAATATTGTGGATGTTGTGCTTCTGAAAAGCGATGGTATACCCACATATCATTTTGCCCATGCCGTCGATGATAGCCTGATGGGAACGACTCACGTCATAAGGGGAGATGAGTGGGTTTCCTCTGTCAACATTCACCTGCAGCTTTTTTATGTGCTTGGGATGAAGGCGCCTAAATATGCCCATGTTTCCCCAGTTATGAAGGAAGAAGATGGGTCAAAGCGCAAGCTTTCAAAGAGAAAGGATCCCGAGGCCGCCGTCAGTTATTTTTCTGAGGAGGGTTATCCGGCGGACAGCGTTATTGAATACCTTTTGACTCTTGCCAACTCCACTTATGAAGACTGGCGCAGGCAGAATAAAGATCTTCCATATACAGAGTATAAGTTTAAGCTCGACAAGATGGGACAGTCAGGAGCTTTGTTTGATCTCAAAAAGCTTCATAGCGTATCGTCCGAGGTTATATCCCGCATGAAGGCGGGGGATGTGGCCGAAATGGCGGTGAAGTGGGCCGAAGATTATGACCGTGAGCTTTATACATGTCTTGTGAATGATAAAGCTTATACTGAGGGAATATTCTCTATCGACAGGGGCGGCAACAAGCCGCGTAAAGATATCGCAAAGTGGAGTGATGTCCGCGGGTATTGCTCTTATTTCTTTGACAGCCTTTTTCAAAGGGATGAGATTCTTGATATCGATGCACCGCTTCAGAAGGAGATTCTGGAGAGTTATATAAAGGTTTTTAACTCAGAGGATGATAAGGATACATGGTTCGGCAAAATGAAGGAGCTATGCCCTTTAATCGGATTTGCATCTGAGGTTAAAGAGTTTAAATCGGCCGAGATGGGAACCTATCGGGGCCATATCGGCGACCTCAGCTCAGTTGTGAGGATGGCGGTAACAGGCAGGCAGAATACTCCTGACCTACATGCTGTCATGAATCTTTTGGGCCAGGAGAAATGCGAAAAGCGTATAATAGATTATATTAAGAGTATTTAGGAGTATATTATGGAAAATGTAGCTTCCACTAATTTTATAGATGAATTTATTAAGGAAGACCTTGCGAACGGAGTTTATGACAGAGTACACACTCGTTTTCCGCCAGAGCCCAATGGATACCTTCATATAGGCCACTGTAAGGCTTTATGGATAGATTTCGGAACGGCTGAGCGCTTCGGAGGCATGTGCAATCTTCGTATGGATGATACAAATCCTGCCAAAGAGGATGTAGAGTATGTCGATGCGATCAAGGAGGATATCCGCTGGCTTGGATTTTCGTGGGGAGACCGTTTCTTTTATGGATCTGACTATTTTTCACAGACCTATGAATATGCCGTTGAGCTTATTAAGAAGGGTCTTGCATATATCTGCAAGCTTTCACCTGAAGAGTTCAAAGCCAATAGGGGAGATTTGACCAACCCAGCAGTCAGCCCTTATCGGGATACGCCTGTAGAAGAAAATCTCAATTTGTTCGCTCGCATGAAAAACGGCGAGTTTCCCGAGGGCAGCATGACTCTGAGAGCAAAAATAGATCTGGCTTCAGGTAACTTTAACATGCGCGACCCTGTACTTTACAGGATCAGGTATATAGAGCATCACCGACAGGGCACAAAATGGTGTATCTTCCCGATGTATGATTTTGCCCATCCCATTCAGGATGCCATCGAGGGCGTCACCCATTCCCTTTGCTCTTTGGAGTATGAAGACCACAGGCCGCTCTATAATTGGGTAATAGATAATGTATCGGTACCTTCTCATCCGAGGCAGATAGAGTTTTCGCGCCTCAGCATGAACTATACCGTTATGAGCAAGCGCAAGCTCAGAAGACTTGTGGAAGAGGGGAAGGTATCTGGATGGGATGATCCCCGTATGCCGACACTCTGTGGGCTGAGACGCAGGGGGTATACGCCCTCATCCATTCGCAATTTCTGTGAGGGTAACGGCGTTTCAAAAGTTGCGGGCACAGTTGAGTATTCTTTCCTTGAGCACTGCATCAGGGATGACCTCAATATGAGGGCCGACAGAGTCATGGCAGTTCTCGACCCTGTAAAGCTCATACTTGATAATTACGAGGATGGCAGGAGCGAGACTTTTGAAGTGGAGAATAACCCTGAAAAGCCTGAGAACGGGGCAAGACAGGTCTCATTCTCGCGTGAGCTTTGGATCGAGCGAGAGGACTTCATGGAGGTTCCGGTGCCGAAATATAACCGCCTTTATGTCGGCGGGGAGGTAAGACTCAAGGGAGCCTATATCGTTAAATGCACCAGCTGTGAGAAGGATGAAAACGGCGTGGTTACAGCGATTCACGCTGAATGCGATATGGATTCCCGCGGTGGCAACGCATCTGACGGGCGCAAGATAAAGGGCACGATACACTGGGTTGACTGCGGCACAGCCATTGATGCCCAGGTAAGGCTTTACGACAACCTGTTTACCGATCCTGCCCCCGATGGAGCTGACAAGAACTTTATCGAATATCTTAACCCCGATTCGCTCAAAGTGCTCACAGGCTGCAAGCTTGAAAAGAGCCTTGCTGACGCAAAGCCACAGGACAGCTTCCAGTTTATGCGCCTTGGATATTTCTGTGCCGACAGCAGGGATTCAAGGCCGGGCAATCTGGTATTCAACCGCACGGTTACGCTTAAGGATAGTTGGACAAAGAAGGCGAAATAATGGCGGTTTATCTTGATAATGCCGCGACTACAGCTGTCTTGCCCGAGGCTGCAAAGGCCGCCTTAGAGACAATGACCGGTAATTTCGGCAATCCGTCCTCCCTTCACGAAGGGGGCAGGCGGGCAAGAGCGCTACTTGACAAGGCAAGGGCCAGTATAGCCCTTGCCTTAGGCTGTCTTCCGGAGGAAGTCACTTTTACATCCTGTGGAACAGAGAGCATCAATACAGTTATTGATGGCGCGGCGTTTAAAAACAAGCATATGGGAAAGCATATTGTCTCGACATCGATCGAGCATGACGCTGTCCTAAACAAGCTTAATGACCTTAAGGGCAAAGGATATGAAATAACGCTTGTCCCACCCGAAAGGGATGGAACGGTCAGCCTTGACAGGCTTATTTCTTCTATGCGTGAGGACACGATACTTGTAACTATGCAGGGCGTAAACAACGAGACGGGGGCTATTCTGCCGTTTGAAGCGGCGGCGGAAGCATATAAGGAGAAAAATCCCAGCGGTTTTTTCCATCTCGACGGTGTTCAGACCTTTCTCAAAAGGCCGATGCCGCTCAAGAATATCGATTTTGCTTCGGTTTCGGCTCATAAGATAGGCGGGATGAAAGGCAGCGGCGCCATGTATATTCGAAAGGGCGTTTCCGTAAAGCCTTTGCTTTATGGCGGCAACCAGGAGTCGGGCATGCGGTCGGGCACAGAGGGAATGCCGCAGATATCGGCGTTTATGGCGGCTGTTGATTACCGCTTGCCGAGGATAAGCGAAGGTGCAAAGCATATGAGTATGATAAAAGAAAGCCTAATAAGCCATATAAAGCTTATGGGTGGAGAAATCAATACTCCATATCTTTCAGCTGACCATATAGTCAACTTTTCCATGTGCCGCGGGCGCAGCGAAATTTATATAAGAGTGCTGAGCGACTGCGGAGTATATGTAAGCGGAGGGTCGGCCTGTTCACGCGGCAGGCGCTCACATGTGCTTGAGGCTATGCGGCTTCCAAAAAGCAATATAGATGCAGCTCTTAGGGCCAGTTTTTGCCCTGAGAACAGTGCAGAAGATATAGAGGAACTTTGCCTTGCTCTTGAGAAGGCAGTTAAAATGTTTTAAGGAGAAATAAAATGCAGGAAGTATTGCTTCTCAAGTGCGGCGAGCTGGTGCTCAAGGGCCTCAACCGCTATCGCTTTGAGGATAAGCTTATAAGGACGATAAGGGGCCGCATGAAGAAGCTTGGGGAGTTCGAGGTCTGGTCCATGCAGTCCACAGTATATGTAGAGCCATTGGGAGATCAGGATATGGAGGCCGCCTTTGATGCCGTCACTAAGATATTTGGCATTAACTCTGTTTCCAGAGCCGTTTTCTGCCAAAAGGATATTGAAATAATAAAGCAGACCGCGGGTGAATATCTTGGAGGACGCCTTAAGGCTGCAAAGACCTTCAGAGTTATGGCCAAAAGGGCAGATAAACGCTTCCCTTTTACTTCGCCTGAAATAGGGGCCGAGGTTGGGGGATATCTGTCGGACCTGTATCCGGAGCTTAAGGTCAGAATGGATGAGCCAGATGTTATAGTGACTGTCGAGATACGTGACAAGGGAGCATATATTTCCTGCGAAAAGCACAGGGGCGCCGGCGGAATGCCGGTTGGTTCCAACGGCAGGGCCATGCTGTTGCTTTCAGGCGGAATAGACTCGCCAGTTGCGGGATATATGATGGCCAAAAGAGGGCTTGAGCTTGGGGCAGTCCACTTTTTCAGCTATCCGTATACTTCAGAGGAGGCCAAGGATAAGGTATTGAAGCTGGCTGATATTATATCAAATTACAGCGGCAGGGTGACGGTTACCCTCGTGCCATTTACCGAGATACAGCTCGAGATTTCCCAAAATTGCATGGAGGATTATTTTACTATCATCATGCGCAGAATGATGATGCGCATAGCACAGCGAGTTGCCGAGAATCAGGATTGCGGCGCGCTTATAACAGGAGAGAGCCTTGGACAGGTGGCAAGCCAGACAATGGAAGCCATAAACTGTACTCAGGCCGTATGCACAATGCCCGTCTTCCGCCCGGCAATAGGGCTTGATAAGGAAGAGATAATAGAAAGGGCCAGGCATATAGGCACCTTTGAAACTTCTTCCCTGCCTTTTGAAGACTGTTGTACCGTATTCACGCCCAGACACCCGCAGACAAAGCCGAGGCTTCAAAAGGTGGAGGAGCAGGAGGCAAAAATAGACGTTGATGGTCTTGTGGAGCGAGCCGTAGCCGGAGTTCAGCGGGTCACCTTAGGCTGATAATTTGGAGGAAATATAATATGAAGTGTGAGCTTATAGCTGTAGGAACCGAGCTGCTGCTCGGCGAAATAGCAAATACAGATGCTCAAATGCTCTCTCAGGGTCTTTCTGAGCTGGGAATAAACGTATATCATCATACGGTTGTGGGCGATAATCCTGAGAGGCTTTCAGAGGTTCTGGAAATCGCCAAAAAGAGAGCCGACATAATCATTACGACAGGCGGCCTCGGCCCCACTGCCGATGATTTGACAAAGGAGACGATCGCAGCCTGCTTTGGTAAAAAGCTTTATATGGATGAAGAGCAGCAAAAGCGCCTCCACGAGCGAATGGGCGAGCGTATGACGCCAAATAACGAAAAGCAGGCTATGCTGCCTGAGGACTGTGAAGTGCTTGTTAACGACTGGGGAACAGCCCCAGGCTGTGCCTTTTATTCCGAAGGCTGCCATGTGATAATGCTTCCAGGGCCTCCCTCGGAGTGTACGCCCATGTTTAAATACAGGGCAAGACCCTATCTTGAGCGTCTTTGCACAGATGGCAAGGTTATACGTTCCCGTTTCATAAAGATTTTCGGCATGGGAGAAAGCGCCATGGAGGATAAGCTTTCGTACCTTATGAACAGCCTTAAAAATCCCACAGCCGCCCCCTATGCCAAGGAGGGCGAGTGCGAGGTCAGGGTCACGGCGAAGGCTGAAAGCGAAGATGAGGCGTATGCCCTTATAGACCCCGTTGTAATAGAGATTAAAAAAGTGCTTGGCGACGTCGTATATGGGGTTGACGTATCATCACTTGAGGAAGTTATTGTCAAAGGGCTAACTCAAAAGGGTCTTACCCTTGCAACGGCTGAATCCTGCACAGGCGGGCTTCTCGGCAAAAGGATAACCGATATTTCGGGGAGCTCTTCCTGCTACCTTGGCGGAGCGGTAACATATTCAAACGAGGTAAAGATGAATGTGCTTGGCGTATCTAAAGAGACGCTTAAAAACTTCGGGGCCGTCAGCGCCGAAACAGCCATTGAGATGGCAAGAGGGGTAAGAAAGCTTACAGGAGCGGATATCGGCATATCTACGACAGGCATAGCGGGTCCAGGAGGCGGAAGCGAGGAAAAACCTGTGGGGACAGTTTATATCGCCTTAAGCGCCGAAGGGCTGGACAAGGTGGTAAAACCTGATCCAAGATATATGCGTACACGCCAACGGGTGAGAAACTCAACGGCCAGCCATGCCTTTAACCTAATAAGGCAAGAGATATTGGAGAAATAATTATGAGTCACTTTGAGAAAAAACTTGACTCAAAAGAGGTCTTTAAAGGTAAGATAATATCAGTAAAGCATGACCGGGTAGAATTGGAAAACGGTAGGGAAGCCTTACGAGAGGTTGTCTGTCATCCTGGTGCGGCGGTAATACTGGCGGTGCAGGATGGCTGCGCTTATTTTGTAAGGCAATACAGATACAGTATTGGCTGCGAGCTTTTGGAAGTCCCGGCAGGTAAGCTTGAACCAGGTGAAAACCACCGTGATGCAGCGGTCAGAGAGCTTAGAGAAGAGACTGGGGCCTCCTGCGGCAAGCTTGTATATCTGGGGAAGGTGTATCCAAGCCCTGGAGCTTATAACGAGGTTTTTCATATGTATGTAGCCTCTGAACTCACCTTCGGCGAGCAGTGCCCGGATGAAGATGAGTTTTTGACAGCTGAAAGAATAAGCCTTGCGGAGTTTGAAAAAATGATAGCCAGAGGCGAAGTTAATGATGCTAAAAGCATATGCATAGTTGCAATGGCTAAAAGCAGGGGGCTTATATAGCCCTCGGATTGGAGGCGCGGATGAGCACTATTTTAATAATCGAAGATGAAAAAAGCATAGTTGACCTTATATCCTTTAATCTCAAGAGAGAAGGGTATAATATTATAGCGGCTTATGACGGACAGAGCGGGCTTGAAATGTCGCTTTCCGGCAAGGTGGATCTTGTTTTGCTTGACGTTATGCTTCCTGTTATGGATGGGTTTGAGGTTCTCAGAAGAATAAGGCAGGGGTCGAACCTTCCCGTGATAATGGTTACTGCCCGAGAGGAAGAGGCTGATAAGATATTCGGGCTTGAAAAAGGTGCCGATGATTATATAACAAAACCTTTTTCGGTTAAGGAGCTGGCGGCCAGGATAAAAGCCAATATGCGCAGGACAGGCATCATTAAACCTTCCGAAGGTGAATCCTTTGGGCCGTTTAGGGTAGATAAGTCTCTTCAGAGTATAAGCAGAGACGGAAAAATGCTTGAGCTTACCCAGAAAGAATATGATATAATCTGCTATTTTCTGAGCAACCCATCACGCGTTATTTCCAGAGAAGAGTTTATGGAAAAGGTTTGGGGATATGATTATTACGGGGATCTAAGAGCAGTGGACGTTGCGATGAGAAGACTTAGAGAGAAGCTCGAGGATGACCCTGCCGAACCCAAATATCTTATGACAAAACGCGGTTCCGGTTATTATCTTCAGATTTGACGCCTGCAAGCAAAACCGTTTGACGGAGGGAGAAATATTATGTTCCGAAGCCTTCATATGAAGCTGGTCCTCATAATGGTTTTAATAATGGTGTCTGTAATGGCAGTTGTCGGGACATTTCTTATTAACTCGGTGACTACATATAATATTAATAACTTTTTGTCTCAAATGACCATGGTGTTTACTCCGGAGTTTATATCAACGCTGGAAAATACTGAAAAGGAATCAAAAAATCCTTCAAGTGAGCTTAGGTCCGTGCTGGAGGCATATTCAGGGCAAATTGGAGTGGATGAACACCGAGTATTTTATATATTGGAGGCTGCAACGGGAAAATATCTCGCAGGGTCAGACGATAGCCTTTCTCAGAGTCTTTCGCTTACGCCTAATATGCAAAAGGCTATGCGCGGAGATGTGGGAGAGGATATTCAGAGACTGAGCGATTATTTTGATGTGGCTATCCCGATAAACGTAGAAAACGGCGATGGTTATATTGTAGGTGTAATGGACGACAAGCAGGAGCTCAGCGACCTTAACTGGAACCTGTTTACGATTCTTATCAGAGCCATGATGTTCGGTGTGCTTGTAGCTGTACTTTTAAGCTTTTTTCTGGCTAAGACAATTACTACCCCAATCGAGAGGCTGACAAATCAGGCCACTCAGATAGCAAGCGGTGATTTCAGCCATCTTGCCGAGATTTACGCCAAGGATGAGATAGGAATACTTACCCAGACATTCAATGAGATGTCGCTAAAGCTTCAAGATAACCTAAGGACGATCGATGATGAAAGAGGAAAGCTTAATACCCTTTTTATCCATATGGCGGACGGTGTTGTGGCATTTGACGTTAACGGCCGTATAATGCATATTAACCCGGAAGCGGAGAAAATGCTGGGGCGAAAGTTTGATGAAAATGCAGTATATGCTGATGTTTTCCCTGACCTTGCCATAGACGAGAGCGATATGGTGGAAGAAGGACAATATATCAAAATTGATTACACGGTCAACAAACGTATGCTGATGATCTTTTTTGCTCCGCTCAAAACCGGAAGCGAGAGCGGGGGAATCATGGCGGTTCTACATGATGTTACACAACAAAAACGTCTGGACGATGCCCGAAAGGAGTTTGTCGCAAATGTGTCTCATGAGCTTAGAACTCCGCTTACCAATGTCAAGGGTTATACGGAAACGCTAATGGACGCCTATGACGATATAGATGTCGATACCAGACAGCGGTTTCTTGGCATCATTTACAGCGAGGCTGACCGTATGACAAGGCTTGTCAAGGATCTTTTAACCCTTACAAAGCTTGACTATGAGCGCATGGAGGCCGGGAAGGATGAGATCGATCTCAGAGGCATTGCTGAAAGCGTGGCAGAGTCTATGGAGATAGAAGCAGAGAAACAGGGGATAAGCCTTTCGTGTCTGATACCGCTGGAACTACCCAATGTTTGCGGCGATCGGGATCGGCTCCAGCAGGTGATTATGAATGTTGTGTCCAATGCGGTTAAATATAATCAGCGCGGAGGACGGGTGGACATAAGCGGCGGAATAAAGGGCGAAAACGTATTCCTTACCGTGTCGGATACAGGCCTTGGCATACCTGAGGAGGATTTGCCGAGAGTTTTTGAGCGGTTTTACAGGGTAGATAAGGCGCGCTCGAGAGAAAAGGGCGGCACTGGCCTTGGCCTTGCAATAGCTAAAGAGATAGTAGAGTTTTACGGCGGCTCAATTAATGTTCGCAGTAAGGAGGGCAGGGGTACCTCCGTTACTATAACGCTGCCTGCCGCCAAACGGGGTGGCGAAGATGTCTGAGAGGTTCAAAAACGTCACGCTTGCGCTTATGTCCCTTTTGATGATAATTCTTTTGATGGTTAACCTTACTCTTTCGCTTGACAGCACGCACTTCGTATTCCTTAAAAATATTTTGGGAATAGGTGTTGAGGAGGAAACAGAGCAAGGCGCTTCGGTAACGTCCAATGCCGTGATTTTTCCGGCAAAGCTGGCTATCAGAGGACAGGATGGGTTATATCTAGCCTCCGGCAGCGCTATGAGTGAAGTGTTTTCAGAAGTAAGCCCTGTGGTTTCTGAGGCAATGGGGTCTGTAAGCAAAATAAGCAAGATAGATCAGTATAGATTTTTGGAGCTTTTGGGAGGCAACAATATATATCTGTCTTTTACTTTTTCCGTGCCGTTTTCGCTTTTGCAATACTGGTGGACAGGAGAAATGGGTTTTTCGTCAGATCAGGCTGCATTGGCGCTTACGGTGTCTGCTGTTGACAACAAAGTGGTGCTGGCGTTTTTTGATTCTCAAAGTGGTAAATATTATCTGGCTGAAACTGCGGCGGGATATGACAGGTTTAAAACCATTTGCGATAATGCGCCGGAGGCCAACGCTTTCTTTGCCTTTGAGCAGGACGGGTGCCATATGCTGGCGCCTTATCAGCCGGTATCGGCTTCGTCTGTGTACTACTCTTCCTATGCCGTTACGGTGCCTGATTTTTCAGCAGAGGGAGGCGTTTCTCAAAGCCTTCTTTCCGCCTATGGCATCAATCCGTTTCTCGCTAAGGTATATAAGACAACAGAGGGTGATGTAGTTTATGTTGAGGGGTATATTGCCCTTCAGCTTTCAAAAAACGGCATGGCCGTATATACTTCTACCGGAGAGGGGTACGGAATCAGCCTTGATGTCCCTGTCGGGCTTTCTAATAAGGAGACCGAGGGATATATGATAAAAAGGATCGTCTCTGTGCTTGAGGGTATATGCTCGGCTTCCTCTTGTCAGGGGGAGCTTTCGGTTGCCGAGATAGCGCGAACGCAAGATGGGTATATGGTTGCTTTTGAGCGGTTTTTGGGAGGCGGATTTATCACGGAACCCGATGGATATTCGGCCGTTGTTGTTGTTAAGGATGGAGTGATCACCGATATAAAACTTTGGCTGAACAGTTACTCCGAAACCTCACAGACCATGCTTTTGCCGGATAACCTTGTCATATCCTTGTTGGACGGGGAGGGCAACCTTCTTTTCGTAAGGTATTCCGAAAAGGATGGAATCCTGTCTCCCGGCATATTCAGCTATAACGGAGGAACTAAGAGTGGAGTGGAGTAAGATAAAAACCATCCTTATACTCCTGATGCTTGCGGTCAATATATTCCTTTCAATAAACCTTTATTCTCAGGTAAGCGGAAGCATAAGAGAGGAGCATGATATGACGGAACACTCAGGAGAAATACTTAAGTCGCATGGATTTGCCTTTTTTGAGGATGCGTTTCTGGATATGCCTGTTTCAATGACCTCATATACGTTCAGGCGTGATATCGAAGCCGAGGCCAAGGCAGCGCAGGGGCTTTTAGGCGAGTGCGAGCAGGCGCAGCAAGGGGGCGGAATATATCAGTACAGTTCTTCCAAAGGCAAAGTTATTTTCCGAAGCAGCGGTTACATCGAGCTTGAGTGGCTTTCTGAGGATGAACCTGATATTGAAGCGCTGCTTATGCCTGGACTTAATGAAGATGCGCTGTCGCTGAAAAAAGAGACTGAAGGATATAGCCTTTACATGGATGGGCTAAAGATTGTAGGCGCTTTTGTGTCAGATAGGCACTCCGGCAAAGAAACCTTTGCCGAGGGTGTTTGGGTTTATGGCCAAAAAGAGCGAGGAGCTATATCACGAACACGGGCCGAGCTTATTCTCGCTTTGGGGGACGTGATGAAAAAATTAAATTTGACCAGTATTGATGCCCTTAAATCAGCCTACATTCTGTCTCCGCTTCAAAACGGAGATGTTCGCCTTACTCCAGTATGGCTGGTAGTAAGCGGAGATGAATTAGTATATGTAAGCGCGCTTACAGGCCAACAGATAACGTCATAATTCTTTCTTTAAATTCTCTCTGACGTGTGGTATTATAATAACGTATTTGTAAATTAGTTTCTGATTCACGACCTGTGATTGCCTTTTTGGCTATAAATAAATAGACTGGCGGGTTTTTATGAGTAATAGAATAAGCATAAGGGGGGGGCACCCCCTGTTCGGAGAAGTCAACATAAGCGGTGCCAAAAATGCTGCCGTCGCCATCATCCCAGCAACAATACTTGCAAATGACGTTTGTCGTCTTGAGAATATACCTGATATCGTTGATGTTATGGTTCAGCTTGAAATCATAAAGGGTCTTGGAGCCAATGTTAAGTTCATTAACCCCACTACTGTTGAGATTGACAGCCGTCATATAGGCAGCGACAACCCTCCGTATGATCTTATGCGCAGGCTGCGGGCCTCTTACTATCTGATGGGGGCGTTGCTTGGAAGATTCAACAGGGCGGAAGTTGCCATGCCCGGAGGCTGCAATTTTGGTGGCGTCAGGCCTATCGATCTTCACATAAAGGGCTTTGAAATGCTTGGAGCCAAAACCTGTATCAAAGAAGGCGGCTTTGTCTGTGTTGAAGCTGAAAACGGCCTTGTTGGCAGGAATATATTTCTTGATGTAGTGTCGGTTGGCGCAACGATAAATATAATGCTTGCTGCCGTAAGGGCAAAGGGGCAGACGGTGATAGAGAACGCCGCAAAAGAGCCCCATATAGTTGACCTTGCCAACTTTTTAAACTCCATGGGTGCAAAGGTTATGGGTGCGGGAACTGACATTATAAAGATACACGGAGTTGAGGTTCTTCATGGAGGCTCTTATTCCATTATACCCGACCAAATAGAAGCGGGTACATATATGGCTGCGGTAACTGCGGCCGGCGGTAGCCTACTTATTAAAAATATAATCCCCAAGCATCTTGAGTGCATCAGCGCCAAACTTTTGGAGATGGGATGTGAGGTGGATTATTTCGATGATTCTGTCAGGATCAGCCGTAATGGGCCGATTCATCGCACAAACATTAAAACTTTGCCGTATCCCGGTTTTCCTACAGATATGCAGCCTCAGCTTGCAGTTCCCCTCTGCCTTGCTGATGGGGCTTCGGTAATAACGGAGGGTGTATGGGACAGCCGTTACAGATATGTTGACGAGCTTAGAAAAATGGGCGCAAATATACATGTAGATGGGAAAGTAGCCGTGGTTGACGGCGTTGGAAGGCTGACGGGTGCTCCGGTAAGGGCCAGCGACCTCAGGGCAGGGGCTGCCATGATCATAGCCGGGCTTGTGGCAACCGGAGAAACCACGGTTGAGGGTATCGTTCATATTGAAAGAGGATATGACAATATTGTAGGCAAGCTTAAATCCGCAGGGGCAGATATTGAATACCTTGAGGATGACCCTGCTGATACGGAAACAAGGGATATAGGATAAATGCAGTATTTTTGTTCATTTACGAGCGGATCTCGGGGTAATAGCGCCATTTATGTGAAAGACGGCACAAGGATACTTATCGATGCCGGGACTAATACAAAATATATATCTGCCTGTTTAAATGAGCTTGGTCTTCGGCCATGCGATCTTACTCATATAGTGCTAACGCATGCTCACAGCGACCATGTGTCCGCCCTTCCGGTGCTGTTAAAGTACACCGATGCTCAGCTTGTTTGTACAGAGGGTACATATAGCCAGCTGAATATTATGCGTGAAAACCTTCACTTGTTTTGGGAGGGAGAGAGTTTTACTTTGGGGGATGTTTCTGTCAAGACAGCCCCAACTCCGCATGACTGTGTGGGAAGCTGCTGCTACAGCTTCGGCGAAGGTGACGAAAGCCTTGCTTTCTGCACCGATATGGGGATGGTGACAGCAGAGGTATACAGGCTTATGAGAAAATGTAACTGCCTTTTTATAGAATCAAATCACGACGTGGAAATGCTGAAAAACGGGCCATATCCTTATTACCTTAAGCAGCGGGTGCTTTCTCAGAGCGGGCATCTTTCAAACGCCGATTGTGCTGATATTGTTTCGCGGCTTGCAGTTGATGGGGTAGAGAAGATCATATTGGGGCATTTAAGCGAAACCAATAATCTGCCCCGGATTGCCATTGACGAGAGCCATAAGGCCCTTGAGAAAATAGGTGCTTCAAATGATGTGCTGCTGGGTGCTGCCGCGGCCAGGGCCATGCTGGCTCCTGTTATGCTTTAGGAGAGGACATGCTTGCAGTAAAGATAATAGCGGTAGGAAAACTGAAAGAAAAGTTCTATATTGATGCGTGCGGAGAATATCTGAAGCGCCTTAAAACCATGGCTAATGTTGAAATAATAGAGCTTCCCGAAGAAACTTCGCGCGCAGATGGGCTTGAGAGGGAGAGCGTACGGATATTTGAGTCTATACCCAAACAGAGTCTTGTGTGCGCTATGTGTATAGAGGGAAAGCTCATGGACAGCGAGGCTTTTGCCGGATATATTTCCGACGCACAGACGAGGGGATTTTCGCAGATAACTTTTATTATTGGCTCCTCAAACGGTCTTCACCAATCTGTAAAGGAAAGAGCTGAGCTTAGGCTTTCGATTTCTCCCATGACATTTCCTCACCATCTTGCAAGAGTTCTGGTGCTTGAGCAGGTGTACAGAGCACTTTCGATAAACGGTGGATCAAAGTATCACAAGTGAGCATAGCTCGCCGGCATAAGCGGCGGGCTTTTTATTGTTTTAAAGGCCTGTGCCGGGGGATAATCCCGGCACAGGCCTTTTTAACATATAGTTATAATTTTGATAGTTTAGTCGTCAAGGACCTTTGATACTTCCTTAAGCTTTTCTATTATCTCGATACCCTGGGGACACTGTACTTCACACTGGCCGCAGTGCATGCAGTTGAATGCCTTGCCTTTATCTCCCACAGCCATTTTGTATGAGTTTTTCGCACCCTGAAGGTTGCCGTAAACAAGGTATGTGTTGTAGGCTGAGAAAACCCCGGGGATATTTATCTGTACAGGACATCCGTCTACACAGTAACGGCATGCTGTGCAGGGTATTGAGGGCGTGTTTTTGAGTATCTCAGTTACCTTGTCTATTATCTTTTTTTCGTTTTCGTCAAGAGGCTTGAACTCTTTCATATAGCTTGTGTTGTCAAGCATTTGTTCCATGTTTGACATTCCGCTCAGAACGGTTATAAGGCCCTCGTGGGAAGCGGCGGCTCTTACTGCCCAGGAAGCAACAGATGCATCGGGGTTTGCTTCTTTGAATATGTTCTGGATTTCCGGTGACATGGTAACAAGCGATCCGCCCTTTACAGGCTCCATAATAATAACAGGCTTGTTGTATTTTCTTGCTACTTCATAGCATTTGCGTGATTGTACGTTATTGTTATCCCAGTCAGCGTAGTTGATCTGAAGCTGCACAAACTCCATCTCCGGATGGCTTGACAGTATCTTTTCCAGAACATCGGCCTTGTCGTGAAATGAGAAACCTATATGCTTTGCAAGGCCACGTTCCTTGAGCTTTACCATATAGTCCCAAGCGCCGAATTTGTCGGCTATTTCAACTTTATGGGCATTCAAAGCGTGAAGCAGGTAAAAATCAAAGTACCCTGCGCTGGTACGTTCCAGCGAGGTTTGAAAAAAAGCCTCAAGGTCTTCCTCTTTCTCTACGTTGATTATAGGCAATTTGTCAGCGAACTGAAAGCTTTCTCTTGGAAAGCGTTTTACAATGGCCTCCCTTGCCGCTATCTCAGACGCGCCGGCCCCGTAAACATACGCGGTATCGAAATAGGTAAAGCCGTTTGCCATGAAATGGTCGGCCATTTTCTTTACCTGTTCGACATCAATGACACCGTCCTTCTGGGGAAGACGCATTAGGCCAAAACCCAATTTGGGGATATTGCTTCCAAGGTAATTGTCGTTCATTGTTGTATCCTCCTGGTTCTATTTATTTTCATTTATGAGCTGTGTAATGGTTTTGCCGTCGACAAAGTACAATGAAAAGTCACTGCCCATATTGGAGGTCATGAGCTGAAGGCTCTTATCGTAATCTTCAGGCATGACTTTGACAGCCATTCCGCAGCTGGCATTTATCTCCCGAAGAACAGGCATGATAACGGCGTTCAAGCTGTCTTTCAACAGCTTGTGTGAGGCAATAGCCCCATGGGTGGATTCAAATGTGTACAAATAGTATGGCTGCACAATATCACCTCTGGATGTTATAGACGGAATAAGTTTAATTATCTTTTGTTATTCGGTTAATTATACACCAATAAAGCTCTCGCTGTCCAGAGGTATTGGACATATGACATTCGTTATAAAAAGGTTGATTCTTTGCTTTATTTGCAAATTATGTTTTTTGCATAAGGAATAGGATAGGCTCATATACCTTACAAAGAGGTGAACTGTAATGATAATCTATACAGCCAAGTTTTCCAAAAAGAAAGCTGTGGCCATACTGATAGCGATGGCCATAATAATCGCGGCGATTATACTGATGACACCTGAGAGAGGTGAAGGGCAGACTGCCTTCTCATCTGTGGCAGGGATAAAAGACACGGAGGATATGGTGGCATATATCGAATCATTGGGCTATAAGGCAGAAAGCGAACCTCAGCAAGAAAAAGAGGTCACGATACCCGAGAGCTTCGATCTTGTGTATGAGCAGTACAACGAGCTGCAGAAAAAGTGCGGGTTTGACCTGAGTCAGTATCAGGGTAAAAAGGTGACGCTTTATACATACGGCTTAACCGAATATCCGGGCGCCGAAAATGTACTTTGTGATCTTCTCGTCTATCGTGACCGTATTATAGGGGGGAATATTTACACAGTGGCTCTTGATGGATTCATGTGTGGGTTAACTCCGCAGGAAGGTTGATTATTGCCTCCGGCAAGTGTATACTGTTAGCGTATTAAAGAGTATATACTTGCGGAGGATAATATGAACAAGCCTACATTACTTGTTTTGGCAGCCGGAATGGGCAGCCGTTTCGGCGGTCTTAAGCAGATAGAGCCGCTGGGGCCTAATGGGGAGCTGATTATTGATTATTCGATTTATGATGCGGCCCTTGCCGGATTTGAAAGGGTCGTATTTGTTGTAAAACCTGAACTGCTTGACACTTTTAAAGAGCTTGTTGGAGACAGGACAAAGCGGCTTATGGAAGTTGATTATGCTTTTCAGGATGTGTCTATGGTACCCAAAGGCTGCGTTTGCCCTGAGGGAAGGACTAAGCCTTGGGGCACAGGACATGCCGTATTGTGTGCCAAAGATAAGATAAACGGGCCGTTCGGCATTATCAATGCAGATGATTTTTACGGCCGTGATGCATATATAAAGCTTGGTGATTTTCTTAAAAATAAGGGAAGCAGCCGTCATATGTGCATGGTCGGTTTTCCTCTTGAAAATACGCTGACAGAAAACGGCACCGTTTCAAGAGGCATATGCGAGATATCAGATGGTATGCTGATGTCTGTAACAGAGCGTACAAAGATAGGTAAAGCTGGCAGCAGTATAGTTTTTGAAGAAAATTCAGGCCTCACAGAGATACCATGCGGCAGCATAGCCTCTATGAACGTATGGGGGCTTGACAGTTCTGTGTTTGCTGAAATGGAGCAGGAGTTCAGCCGTTTTATAAACGGCCTTGGCGATAATAACAGGCTAAATGCAGAGTTCTACCTGCCATCATTTGTCGATGGCCTCATAAAGGCGGGTAAGGCAGATATTGAGGTTCTGACAGCTACCTCAAAGTGGTATGGCGTTACATACAGGAATGATAAGGAGGGAGTTTCAGCAGCTCTCTTATCTATGCATGAGTCCGGAATATATCCAAAAATAAAATAAAACCGCATAAAAATAATTCGGTTTTAATTGGCTTACGGGCGCTTCCTTAAAAGAAGCGCCCGTATTTTTGATTTAGTTTTACATATGCTACCCCAAAGGGGCGGTGTTATTTTTATATGAAGCTTTCGGGTAATTATGAGCAGGATCTTAAAATAATAGACAATATGATAAGCGGCGATCCAACAATTAAGATAAGGGATTTTGAAGCCCGCAAAAGCGGGCTTCGGTGCCGAATATATATGAGCGACGGAATGGTATCTTCACAGCTGATAAGCGACGGAATCATCGAGCCGATAATCACATATGAGGAAGATGTTCCCAAAAACCATGTGCTTGACTGGCTTGGGCTTATGGTGCTTGAGCTGCCCGAAGTCCAGCGGGTAGAAGAAACAAGCGAAATGATATCTGCGCTGTGCTATGGAGACGTATTGCTTTTTGCCGAGGGCCAGAGCGGATGCCTTATCGTTGGGTGTAAGAACTTTGCATACAGGTCTATAGACGAGCCTGATGGAGAAAAGGTGGCCAAGGGGCCGAGAGAGGGGTTTGTGGAGCCTCTCATGATAAATCTTTCTATGCTGAAGCGCAGGCTTAGGACAAACAAATTAAAGATAGAGATGTTGACTATCGGAGAAAAAACAGGCACCTCATGCTGCCTCTGTTATATTGACGGCGTTACTGACGGCAAGCTGCTTAACGAGATACGGCAGAAGATGGAGGAAGTAAAGATAGACGGGGTTCTAAGCACAAATTACGTTGCCGAAATGATAACGCCAACTCCATTTGAAGTATTTAAACGCATGGGAGCCACGGCGAGGCCAGATGTGGCTGTTGCAAAGATGCTGGAGGGAAGAGTTCTGATAATGGTAGATGGAAGCCCTCAGGCGTTAACTATTCCTTTTATATTCTTTGAGTATTTCCAAAGCCCTGAGGATTATTATGTGAACTATCATCATGCCACTTTTTCACGTATTCTGCGTATGTGCGCATTTATTGTGACTATTTCCATCGTGCCCATATATCTGGCGATACTTAACTTTCATCCAGGTATGCTGCCGGTGCAGTTGATGATGAGCATTGCCGCCACTCAGCAGGTGACGCCTTTTTCATCCCTCGCTGAGGCGCTCATACTGCTTGTGGCGTTTGATCTTTTACGGGAGGCAGGTTTGCGCGCCCCGGCCGGAGTGGGGCAGGCGCTTTCAATCGTTGGGGCGTTGGTGCTTGGGCAGTCGGCCGTAGAGGCCAAGTTAGTTTCTCCGGCTATGGTGATAATCATGGCCCTTACGGGTGTGACCGGACTTATAATAAACGATCTGAACAGCAATGTTATTATACTCAGGCTGATCCTCATCTTTTTTTCCAATTATGCCGGGCTGTGGGGATTTGTAATTGGAACGACCTTGATTTTCAGCAGGCTTTCGGTGATAGAGAGCTTTGGAGTAGATTATCTTTCAAGCATGCCGTTTGTAGGACAGGGCAGTCATGAGGACAGCCTTTTCAGGATGCCGCTAAAGTTTATGAAAAAATCGGGACGATTTATAGCAAAGGATGGAGATAAATGAAGCGGGTGATAACAGCGCTTTTAGCGGTTTGCTGTTTATTCATGAGCGGATGCCGCGCTGAGGAGCTCCAGCAGTTTCTTATAGTTACCGCTATAGGCGTGGATAAAGAAAAAGATGATTATAAGGTGACATTTGAAGCGGTAAAAGGTCAGGCGGAGAACGCCGAGAGTATTGAACCTCTTCTGAAAAAAGGAGAAGGGGTAACACTTCCCAGGTGCCTTCAGAATGTACAGGAGACAAGCGGACAATATCCGTACCTTAGACATGCCTCAATTCTGGTTGTTTCCGAAAGTGCGGCTGATGACAGCCTTGAGCATCTTTTCGGGTATATTCGAAATGAGCACAATATTATGCTTAACACCCGCCTTTTGCTCTGCGAAGGGGAAGCGGCGGATGTGTTTAATGATGACTCATTTTTGAGCACACGTATAATGAAGGCTTCGACCACCGGGTCAGAAACGATGGCTACGGCGGATCTTATGGTAAAGGATTTTTTATATGATTTATATGCAGACGGGATCGATGCGTTCATACCGCTTACCTCCAAAGAGAAGACCGGAGGCGTGGCGTTTCTCAGAGATTTCAGCATTGCCGGAAAACTTGAACCGCGGCTCACGCCGGCCTTCCTGATAGTAAGAAACCTTGCTAACTCAGGCGAAATAGGGGTTTCCGGGGAGGGAGGCTTTTATTCTTTCAGGCTTCTGGATAGCAAGAGCACATTAAAAACGGTCATAAGCGGCGAAAAAGCGGTCATCTCCGTGTCCGTTAAGGCTTCATTCAGGGCGGAGGATGTGCTTTACGGTGATCTTTCCGTATATGAAAAGGCGCTTAAGAGCCGGCTGGAAAGTGATATACGTGAGGTTGCGGATATTATGAAAACCTGTCGCAGCGACGTGTTTGGAGCAGGCCAATACCTTTACCGCTATAAAACGGACGAATGGGAAAAGGTAAAGGAGAACTGGGCAGATATATTTGCCAACAGCATTTTCGATGTTAAAGTTGATGCCAGCATCAAGAGTACCGGGAAGATAAAGGAGGAGCAGAGGTGAAAAAACTCAGCAGGTACAGATGCTTCACCCTGATATTTGTTCTTCTTATAGCCGATACCGTTAATATAAACTGGAATGTGGCAGGAAAAGCAACATGGATTGCTTATCTTATAGGAGCGATTATCGCTCTTCCGTTTTACCGTGTATGTGCGTATGCCTGTAAAGGCGGATTTTTTAAAAGCAGTGAAGTGTTAGGCAAGCCTGTGTTCACTGTAATGCTTTCTGCTTGGATAGTTCTTTCAGCTTTTATTACAGGGTTGGTTTTTGGAAGATTTGGCCTGTTTATTATAACTTACAATGATTTTGTTATGTCTCCACACGGCATTATTGCATTGATGGCGATGGCGGCTTTGGCGTTGTCTCTTTTAAAAGGGAGAGGCCTTGAAAGATATGTTGAGATATCGTTTGTATGGATATTGCTGCTTTTTGCGATTTTCTTTTTTGCGGGGACATCAGACTGGCATATTCAAAGGCTTTTGCCTGTTTATGAAGGAACTACATCAGAACTGGCAAAGGGTTTTTTATATGTTTTTTTAAAGCCGTTTTCCGGGGGATTTGTTGGAATAGCTCTTTTGAGTGATCAGACAGATGAAAAAAACCTATCTAAAGCGGCTGGCCTGGCGGCAATAGCCGCAGGAGGGTTGATGGGCATAGAGCGCATAAAGGATATATCCGTTATCGGTTACGAGTTGGCTTCGCGGTACACTTTTCCGTTTTATGCCTTGGCCGGGCTTCAGCGGGTGGGAAGCTATGGGCTTCACATGGAGGATTTTCTTGTCTGCGCGTTTATAACGGCAAAAATGATAAAAGCTGCAGCGTTTATACGCTTTGGCGGCAGATGCGCAGTGACTGCTGCCGGAGGCAGGCTTAAGAGCCTGGGAATACAGGTGATCATAACACTTGCTGCATTTTGGGCGGCGACAGTTATGTTTTCGTCCAACTCCAGCGATGAGCTTTGGAGACAGCGTTCTCTTATGCCTTTGGGAATTATGGCAGTGATTTTTCCTATTGCTTTGGCCCTGATAAGAAAAATAAAAGAAAAATGGTTTGACAGGGCGGTATAAGGGCGATATAATGAATTGTTAAAAATTCTGGATACAAGGGGATATATATGTTAAGGGAAGATCTTAGAAATATAGCCATAGTTGCTCATGTTGACCATGGCAAGACTACCCTCGTCGATCAAATGCTAAGGCAGAGCGGAACTTTCAGGGAGAATCAGGCTGTGGCCGAGCGAGTGATGGATAGTAATGATCTTGAGCGTGAGCGCGGCATCACAATTCTTGCCAAAAACACTTCCGTTCACTATAAGGGAGTTAAAATCAATATAATCGATACTCCGGGCCACGCTGATTTCGGCGGCGAAGTAGAGCGCGTTCTTAAAATGGTGAACGGCGTTTTGCTTCTTGTCGATGCCGCAGAGGGCCCTATGCCTCAGACGAGATTCGTTTTGCAGAAAGCTCTTGCTTTGGGACACAAGGTGGTCGTAGTCATAAATAAGATAGATCGTCCCGATGCGCGTATAAACGAAGTTATAGACGAAGTTCTCGATCTTCTTATAAGTCTTGACGCAAATGATGAGCAGCTTAACTCTCCCGTGCTCTTCTGCTCCGGAAGAGACGGCACGGCTTCCCTTGCTCCCGAGGGCCCGCACGAGAGTCTTGTTCCGCTTTTCGATGCTATACTTGAAAATATAGATTGTCCTGATGTTGATGAGGATGCGCCTATGCAGATGCTTGTTTCTGCCATAGATTATAACGACTACGTCGGGCGTATATGTATTGGCCGTCTTGAGCGCGGAGTTATCAAAAAGAATCAGGATGTCACTGTATGTCATTACCACAATAATCATGAACCGTATAAGTCCAAGGCTGTTAACCTGTACGGCATAGAGGGGCTTAACAGGATGCCCATTGACGAGGCAAGAGCTGGCGAGATAATCTGTCTTTCCGGTATAGGCGATATTACCATAGGAGACACCATTTGTGCGGTTGACAGTCCTGAGCCTGTGGCATTCGTAAAGATATCTGATCCTACTGTAGAGATGACCTTCTCGGTCAACAACAGCCCGTTCGCGGGCACCGAGGGAAAGTTTATAACATCCCGCCATCTCCGTGACCGTCTTATGAGGGAGCTTTTAAAGGATGTTTCCCTCAAAGTTACCGAAACCGAAACAACCGAGAGCTTCAAGGTGGCCGGAAGAGGAGAGATGCATCTTTCGATACTTATCGAGACAATGCGCCGCGAAGGCTATGAGTTTTCCGTCGGAGCGCCCAGGGTTCTTTATCACGAGGAGAATGGCGTCAAAATGGAGCCTGTCGAGACGCTTGTATGCGATGTTCCCGCTGAGTACGTCGGCGCTGTTATGGAGAAGATCGGTTCAAGAAAGGGCGAGCTTGTGCAGATGAACCCCCAGGGCAGTGACCGTATGCGTGTTGAGTACCTGATACCCGCAAGGGGACTTTTCGGATACCGCAATGAGTTCTTGACGGATACCAGAGGCGAGGGGATAATGAGCTCAATCTTCTCAGGTTATGTTCCATATAAGGGAGATATCATGACTCGCACCACCGGTTCGCTTGTCGCTTTTGAAAGCGGAGAAGCCGTTACCTACGGCCTCTTCAACGCTCAGGACAGGGGAGTATTGTTTATTACGCCGGGAGTAAAGGTCTATGAGGGCATGGTTGTTGGCCAGTCTCCAAAAGCGGAAGATATAAACGTAAACGTATGTAAGAAGAAGCATGTAACAAATATGAGAGCCTCCGGAAGCGACGATGCAATGCGTCTAATTCCCCCCAGACAGATGAGTTTGGAGGCCTCCATAGAGTTTATAGCCGATGACGAACTTATAGAAGTAACTCCCAAAAGCCTTAGAATAAGGAAGATGATTCTTACTAATCAGCTCAGGGCAAAGAGTTACGCTAAACAGAAATAATTTGCGAAAAAAGGCGTAGTTTGTTAAAAATTGCGCCTTTTTGCTGTTGACAAACCATATCTTTCGAGATACCATAACATTGTGTGTAAAAACTTTGATATCACATATTAAGGAGAGTACAATGGAGAAGAAATATCAGATAGTTTTGAAGAAACCTCTGAAGCCTGATATCACGCTTATGGAGATTCATGCTCCCCTTGTTGCCCAAAAGGCCAAGGCTGGACAGTTCATCATCTTCAGGGTTGATGCAGATGGCGAGAGAGTACCCCTTACTATTGCCGCTACAGACAAGGAAAAGGGAACTGTCACTATTATCTATCAGAAGGTCGGCAAGACAACAATGGCTCTTGACGAGCTTAACGAAGGCGAATGCCTCCATGATTTTGTAGGACCGCTTGGTGTTCCCACAAATATCGCTGAGATGGGCAAGAAGGTTGCCGTAGTTGGCGGAGGTGCAGGATGTGCCATCGCTTATCCTATTGCCAAGGCTCTTCATGATGCCGGGGTCGAAGTTGACCTTATCGCGGGCTTCCGTAACAAGGATCTCATCATACTTGAGGATGAGATGAAGGCTGCCTGTACTAATCTCTATATGTGCACAGATGTGGGAGATTATGGTTTCCACGGCTTTGGCACTGATAAGCTCAAGGGCCTCATTGAAGAGGGAAATAAGTATGATCACGCCGTTGCAATCGGCCCTCTCATGATGATGAAGTTTGTATGCAGACTCACAAAGCAGTATGATATTCCGACAACGATCAGTATGAACCCCATCATGGTTGACGGTACGGGCATGTGCGGATGCTGCCGTGTAACTGTTGGCGGTGAGACAAAGTTTGCCTGCGTAGACGGCCCTGACTTTGACGGACATCTGGTAGATTTTGACGAGGTCATTGCCCGTAACAACTCTTATAAGGAGTTTGAGGCAAAAAAGAAGGAAGAACATATTTGCAGATTGAGAGGTAAGACGAATGCCTAACATGTCACTTACAAAGGTAAAAATGCCCGAGCAGGAGCCTAACGTAAGAAACGCTAACTTCTTGGAGGTCACACTGGGCTATACTCTTGAGCAGGCCAAGGAAGAAGCGGAGCGTTGCCTTAACTGCAAAAATCGTCCCTGCGTAGCTGGCTGCCCCGTATCAATACCAATTCCTGAGTTTATCGCCAAGATAAAAGAAGGCGATATGGAAGAAGCTTATAAAATTCTTAGTTCTGCCAACGCCCTGCCCGCTATCTCCGGAAGGGTATGTCCCCAGGAGAGCCAGTGCGAGCAGAGATGCGTAAGAGGTATCAAGGGTGAGCCTGTGGCTATAGGCAGGCTTGAGAGATTCGTAGCTGACTGGGCAAGGGAAAATGGCGTTTCCAATGTTTCAACTGCTCCCAGGAACGGCAGAAAGGTCGCCGTTATAGGTTCCGGCCCTGCTGGCCTGACATGTGCAGGCGAACTTGCAAGAAAAGGCTATGACGTCACTATATTTGAAGCCCTTCATGTTGCCGGCGGCGTTCTGTCTTACGGCATTCCTGAGTTCAGGCTTCCCAAAGAGATCGTTAACAAAGAAATTGAAAGCCTCAGCAAGATGGGCGTAGATATCGAGCTCAACATGGTCATCGGCAAAATCCTATCTATAGATGAGATTTTTGAAAGAGGATATGAGGCCGTATTTATCGGTTCCGGCGCTGGCCTTCCCCAGTTCATGAAGGTTCCCGGCGAGGGCCTTTGCGGTGTTTATTCCGCAAACGAATACCTTACCCGTATCAACCTGATGAAGGCATATAAGGGTGAGGCTTGCGATACCCCTGTTCTTCACAGCAAGAGCGTCGCTGTGGTCGGCGGCGGCAACGTTGCAATGGATGCCGCCCGCTGCGCTAAGCGTATGGGTGCCGAGAATGTATATATCGTATACCGCAGAGGCGAGGAAGAACTTCCCGCAAGAAAAGAAGAAGTTCATCACGCTAAGGAAGAGGGAATTATCTTTAAACTTCTCACCGCGCCTTTGTCAG
Organism: Clostridiaceae bacterium; assembly: GCA_034926865.1. Lineage (GTDB taxonomy): Bacteria > Bacillota > Clostridia > Oscillospirales > Butyricicoccaceae > RGIG1902. The sequence goes on along the minus strand of JAYFQP010000010.1, from coordinate 76,213 downwards.
TTGAGGGCGACGAGAAGGGCAGAGTCAAGAAACTTCATTGTGTAGAGATGAAGCTTGGCGAGCCCGATGCCTCCGGCAGACGCCGCCCTGTTCCCGTCGAGGGCAGTGAATTTGCAATGGATGTAGATACAGTTATCCCCGCTATCGGAACATCCCCCAACCCCCTTATCCGCACGACAACCCCAGGACTTGAGACAAACAAGTGGGGCTGCATTGTGACAGCCGAAACCGGTGGAACCTCAAGAGAGGGCATTTATGCCGGCGGTGACGCCTCCACAGGTGCTGCTACAGTTATCCTCGCCATGGGTGCAGGAAAAACTGCGGCTAAGACGATCGACGAATATCTCCAGAGTAAGTAAGCTTTTCTGATATGTTAAAAGGCGGCGCTATAAGGCGCCGCCTTTTTGTATAATCATGGGGGAATATTTTGAGTATGTGGTAATTAAAACAGCCTCTCTTGATGGATGCTGTTTTGTTAGTTTGTGGTTTTGCCATTTTTGCATGTGAAAAAACTGTGGTTAAAAATACCGGGAATTAAGGGCTTTGTCTATACCTATATCGGCCAAAACAATTTTGCCGCATATGTGAGGTGAGATTATATGGCATGGCTTGAGCGCATGAAAAACTACAGTCATATCAGCTAAAACCGTCCCATCCGCAGCACTGCCGGTATCGCATTCAAGGCCGCTTGGCAGATCCAGCGACATTTTAAGGCCCTTTGAGGTGTTGATGACAGCACAGCATTTTTCAGCCTCAAGAGGGAGTCTGCCATGAAACCCTGTTCCGTATATGGCGTCCACTACAGCGCCGGTTGAGCTTATAAAGCCGATATCCTCAGCACTAAGAGCGGGCCCTTTTACAAAAGGAATGCCAAGAACAGAGGCAAGGTTCATATTTTTAGCCGCGTCATGAGTCTTTGGCTCACCCACGGCCATTATTATGAGGACTGATACGCCATTTTGCTTCAGCATTCGCGCCAAGACAAAGCCATCGCCGCCATTGTTGCCGTTGCCGCAGAATACGGCTGCCGTCTTAATGAGCGGACGCTCGGCGATCAGCGCATCAAAAGCTGCTTTCCCCGCGTTTTCCATCATCTCAAGGTAGGAAAGACCGCAGGCGTCTGCCCGCATTTCGATTTCTTTCATCTGAGATCTTGTGACAGCCATTAAACGCTCCTTTCAGTTACTTGCTTAAACCAGAAATGCGTTTCCAGCTTTTTGCAAATTACTTTACATAATCCTTAAGATTTTCAAAGTTGATTTTTTGGCAGACCTTATTGACGGTTATGGTAAGGGAAGCTTTTGCAGAAGCTACATAATTATTGAAGGCCCAGTCGGAGGCCGTATGTACTATTTGCTCACGATTTTCATCGTAATATCCGGCATCCACCGGTTGGCGCAGCAGGATGTAATAACCATCGCTGTATGTATAAACGCCGCCGCACTGCCCATCTGTAAGGGCAAATGCATCGGTTATATATTCAATGGCCGTGCCATCCTGAGCGCTGACGACGATGCCTGAGGCGTTTTCAGATATGGCATTTACATCATTGTATTGAGACATGGCGGCATCAAAGGTGAGATCACCTTTGTTTATTTGAGTAAGAACTGAGTTGGCCGTTTCAAGAAGGCCTTTAAGTTCTTCTTCAGGCAGAGGGCTGCCTGTTTCGTCAGTAGTGTTGAAGCGTATATATTTGACTTTTATATAGTTTTCCGAAAAATACTGCCTGAGCTCCTGATCTGTGCTTATGCCGCTGTCAGGGTTCGCGGCGATATATTCGTAAAGCATCGAGTAGTAATAGCTATTTTCCTGTAGTTTGTCGTAAAGCCGGTCAGTCAGATAATTTGACTTTAAATAGTCAAGATAACCTGAAAGTCCTCCAAAAGAATCTATCATGTCATCTTTAGCCTCTTTGATCTGAGACTTTTGTTCATCTGAAAGCTTGAGGTCCAGTTCCTTGCATTTCATCCGCACTATTTCAGCCGTTATAATGTGCTCTTTTGCCTTTTCACGCGCTTGGGCCAAAAGCTCATCCTCATTGAGCACAAGCGTGCCAGTTGACTGTGAATCGAGATTAAGCCGGTTATAATTCAAATAATAGGCGTATTCAGAAGCGTCTACCTTGCTGCTGCCCACTTTTATGGCAGTAGGGCTGGCGGAGCAGCTGAAAAGGCTTAAAGCCAAAAGCACCGCAAAGAGGGCGGTGAGATATTTTTTCATTTCATATTCCTCCCGTAAGGGTATGCCTTTATATTATCACAGGGCTGTGTTATGCAGTCTCAGCCAGTTGAAAATAGAACGTGTAGGTATTCTATAGTATTTAATAATATCACGCGCCAATGTATAAATCAATAAGAATGACTGTCATATCAAGAGGGGATTCGTCTGCCTTCAGCTTAAGCGTAAGATAAGGCCTCTCTCCCGCTGAAAAGAGTATCCTGCCCTTGAAATCAGGATGTGAGCAGACAGAAGCAACGCGCTCCATGTTCGGAATGGAAAAGTAAATCATTAGCGTTTTGCCCTTCTGGGTTATTTCATTTATGCCGTTTTTAGAGGCTTTGGAACGCAGAAGGGCTATATCCAGCAGGGCCTGTGCCGAGGCAGGTATATCTCCGAAGCGGTCAAGCAGCTCATCCTGCATGTCGTAGAACTCATCCTGAGAGGTTATCATAGATATCCTGCGGTAGAGATCGATTCTGACAGATGCATCCGGGACATAGTTCTGAGGCAGCCCTGCCGAAACGAGAAGATCTGCTGTGCAGTCGGTTCTCATCGGGGCAGGCTCGCCTTTAAGCTCGGCAGTGGCCTCGTCGAGGAGCCTTAGATACATATCGTAGCCGACACTCATCATGTGTCCGCTTTGCTCCGGGCCGAGGACATTGCCTGCGCCCCTTATCTCAAGGTCTCTCATTGCTATCTTGAAGCCTGATCCAAACTCAGCAAATTCTCGTATTGCGGAAAGGCGCTTTTGCGAAATTTCCGTTAAAACCTTACCTTTGCGGTACGTAAGGTATGCGTAGGCGTGGCGCTGAGAGCGCCCAACCCTTCCTCTTATCTGGTGAAGCTGGGCAAGGCCCATATGGTCAGCGTCTTCTATGATAAGAGTGTTCACGTTTGGTATATCTACCCCGGTTTCTATTATTGTTGTGCATACCAATATGTCGATATCTCCAGAATAGGCCTTTCCCATAACGTCAGCCATTCGAGCTTCGCCCATTCGGCCATGGGCCGTGTCAATTGCTGCATCGGGGAAGACCTTCTGAAGCGCAGCCGCCACATCTTCAATATCATCTATGCGGTTATGCAGGTAATATACCTGCCCGCCTCTGGCCAGTTCCTTGCGTATGGCATCGCGGATGATAACCTCGTCATGCTCAAGCACATATGTTTGAACAGGTATTCTGCCGGCAGGGGGTTCTTCAAGAACTGACATGTCTCTTATGCCTGAAAGGGCCATGTTGAGAGTTCTTGGTATAGGAGTTGCCGTAAGGGTCAGAACATCAACGCTTGTACTCATCTGTTTTATTTTTTCTTTATGGGATACGCCGAAGCGCTGTTCTTCATCTATTACAAGAAGCCCAAGATTCTTGAACTTTATATCCTTTTGAAGTATGCGGTGTGTTCCTATGAGAAGGTCACAGCCGTCTGTGCGTAAATTGCGGAGGGTTTCTCTCTGCTGCCCGGGTGTGCGATAGCGGCTCATCATGTCTATCGTTATGGGATATCCTGCAAAACGCTGGCATGCTGAGAGATAGTGCTGGCGAGCCAGTACCGTAGTAGGTACAAGAATGGCCGCCTGTTTTCCGGAGAGTATGCATTTCATTACGGCGCGGAAAGCCACCTCTGTTTTTCCAAAGCCCACGTCTCCGCAAAGCAGCCTATCCATGGGATATGGCTTCTGCATATCATTCTTTATTTCTTCTGAGCATACAAGTTGGTCTTCTGTTTCATCAAAGGCAAAGCGTTCCTCAAAACCCTTTTGCCAGTCATCATCCGGGAAGAAGGCAAAGCCTGTGGTAGCGCGCCTTGCGGCATAAAGTTTCAGAAGGCCCTCAGCGAGGTCCATGGCGGCTTTTTTTGCCCTTGTTTTTGTCTTGACCCATGTTGTGCCGCCGAGCTTTGAGAGCTTTACTTCAGCTTGCTCTCCGGCGCCGATATATTTAGAAATTACATCAAGAGATGTAGCGGGAACAAAAACAAAATCCGTTCCGGCGAAGGCGATTTTTATATAATCACGCCAGACCTTGTCGACGCTTATTCGCTCCACACCGACAAATCTGCCTATACCGTGTTTTTCGTGAACTACAAAATCACCCGGGTGAAGATCGCTGAAGGTGATGGCATTTTTCTTATTCTTGGCTTTCTTTTTTTCAATACCTTTCTTAACGGCGAGCTGCCCCTCGGTTATTACGGCAAGCTTAAGTGATGGGTATTCAAATCCTGCTGAAAGGTTAGCTGTTGTGACAAGCACTTTGCCTTCTGTGGGCATGGCGTTTACCTCAGTACATGGTATGTCATGCTCTTCAAGCAGCCTTTTGAGGCTTTGAGCCCTTTGATTGCCTCCGGCTAGTGCAAGCACATTATACCCAAGAGAAAGGTATGAGCTTATATCAGATGATGCGGTATCGAGGCTGCCTCCGTATGAAGGCAGTTGGCGCGCATCCACCGAGATTATGGAATCAGGAGAGAAGCCTTGTGAGCTTAGAAATTGATCGAGCGATACGAGCATATGTGACATACAGGTGGCTTTGAACTGCTGGAAGGACAGACAGTAGCCGTTTTTAGACGGCGAGAGCACGCCTTCTTCAAGAAGATGTGAGACATCTTCACCCATTCGGTACTCGAAAGCTTTGGCGTTTTCCAATGCAGCCGGACTTTCGGCAAATATGATAAGCGCATCCTGAGGGATATAATCCATGGCACAGGGGGTATCTTTGTATATATGAGGAAGATAACGGTCGCTCGAAGCAAAGGAAAGACCGCTTTGCAGCTTTTCTATATCTTCATAAAGAATAGATTTAAGCTTCGAAGAGGAAGCTTTCAGCTTCGATATTTTAGTAAGCGTCTGGCAGAGCCCATCTATTCCCCCATCGGCGAGGCAGGGAAGAACTTCTCGTGACGGTATTATATCGAAGCTTGAGATGTTTTCCGTTCGCCTTTGCGTCAGAGGATCAAAGTGCCCCAGGGAGTCTACAGTATCTCCCCAAAACTCAGCTCTGACAGGGTGGTTTTCTCCTGAAGGAAATATATCAAGTATTCCGCCGCGAACGGCAAATTGTCCGGGGCCTTCCACATTCTCTGTTCGAGAATAACCCCATGTGACAAGGCTCGAGCATATGTTGTCAAGATTATAGTCTTCGCCGGCAGAAAGAGTAAGTGTTGAACTAATAAGAATGTCAGGGGGTATAGTATGGAGCATAAGAGCATCAGGAGAGGAAAAGAGGGCACCTGAAAGCCCTCGTTGAAAAGTGGACAGGGCTAGAAGCCGGCGGTGCTCATGTTCTCTTGAAGCATTATCGATATTATGGAATATAAGGTCACGGCACGGCAGAAAAAGCCCCTGTTCGCCTGAGAAGGAGGAATAGTCTGACATAAGATCTTCTGAAGCCTGCTCATCCTTTGCAACAACAAGAACAGGGCGCTTAAGGCTATTTCTAAGCGCGGCTATGAAGTGGGCCTGATGTATTGGAGACATCCCGTAAACGGAAATACTCCTTTTGCCGTTTTCAATTCCTGACAAAAGGCCTTGGTATTCGGGATATTCAGCTAAAAAATCTAAAAGAAGCCCCATTTTTTTATCCTCCCTACAAGACAATATGCCCCGTCTTGACACAAGACGGGGTATGCGAAAAATATGTTTTATTCTGAGACAAAGCTTTTTCCATTAAAATCCTGCATTGCAGCATCTATTCCATGAAAAATTATTGTTAACGCGGCATCGGGTGCAGCTTTTACGCCCTGATAGGCATCAGAACTTAGAGGGCCGAGAACATAATCCTTCATATCGCCGTCAGGCGAACCTACGCCGACCTTAATTCGGGGGAAATTGTCTGAACCCATCTGATAGATAATGCTTTTAATACCATTGTGGCCGCCGTCAGAGCCTGACCGCTTTACCCTTATCTTGCCCGCAGGTATTGCGATATCATCGTATATTACAATAATGTTTTCAGGGGGGACATTGTATGCAGCGGCCATTTCTTTTATGGATTCACCCGAAAGATTCATAAACGTCTGAGGCTTCATCAGCAGCAAAGCTTTGCCATCATACTCACAGGTAGTGTATGTGGCCTTGCATTTACCTTTGATTATTCGCCCCGCCCCGAGCTTATCGCTTAAAAGCTCAACGGCCATGAACCCGGCGTTATGCCGGGTAGCCTCGTATTTCGGGCCCGGGTTGCCTAATCCGGCAATTATGTATTCGATTTTTGAAGGCTCGGAAGCCGTTTTTTTACGTCTGAAAATATTAAACACCTGCTGTTTTTACATAAATAGCTCAGATACGGAATCGTCCTGATATATTCTCTTGACAGCTTCGGCAAACATATGGGCCACAGGAACAACTTCGATTTTGTTTGTCTTTTTTTCCTCGGATACCGGGATGGTGTCAAGAAGATATATTTTGGAAATAGGGCTGTCGTTTATTCTCTGGATAGCCGGGCCGGAAAGTACTCCGTGGGAAGCACAGGCTATTACCTCAGTCGCTCCGCCGAGCTTGACAAGAGCTTCAGCGCCGTGGCAGAGGGTGCCTGCCGTGTCTATCATATCATCAACCAGTATAACCTTTTTGCCTTTTACATCGCCGATTATGTTCATTACCTCGGACACATTGGCCTGCTGGCGGCGTTTATCTATAATTGCAAGCGAAAGACCAAGCTTGTCTGCAAACTTTCTTCCCCTTGTCACAGAGCCAAAGTCAGGGGAAACGACGACATAATCAGAATTATCATGGCCGATCAGTTCCTCAAAATAAGGAAGAAGAACGGAAGTGCCAAGCAGATTATCTACAGGGATATCAAAAAAGCCCTGTATCTGAGAGGCATGAAGATCCATTGTCAGAACTCTGTCGGCACCGGCCTTTTCGATGATATTGGCCACAAGCTTTGCAGAGATAGGGTCTCTTGCCTTTGTTTTGCGGTCCTGCCTGCCGTAGCCGAAATAGGGCATTACGGCGGTGATGCGCCCTGCTGATGCCCTTCGGAGAGCGTCTATCATGATGAGCATTTCCATCAGATTATTGTTAACCGGCGCACATGTCGACTGGACAACAAAGACGTCGCAGCCTCTGACCGATTCCTCGATAGAAACAGAAATCTCGCCGTCGGAGAAGGTGCTGATCTTGCATCTGCCTACCTGAACTCCAAGCTCCTTAGCTATGCCCTCGGCAAGAGTCGGGTTTGAGTTGCCGGAAAAAATCTTGATTTGCGTGCTGTGATAAACCATGTGCTTTACCCCCAAAGAATATTTATATACTGTGCCTTTTTATTGTATCTCCTTAAAGCTTTCCGCTTTCTCGCCTTTTCTCTACCCAGCCGGGCTTGATGGTTTGGCGGTTTCTGGCTATGGCAAAGGCCCCGTCTTCAACGTCTTCGGTTATCGTGCTGCCAGCGGCGATAAAGGTATCCTTGCCGATAGCGACGGGTGAAATAAGGTTTACATTGCAGCCGATGAAGCTGTTGTCACCAACAGTCGTAAGATATTTGCCCTTGCCGTCGTAGTTGACTACAACAGTGCCGCATCCCACGTTTATGTGCTCTCCGAACTCAGCGTCTCCTATATATGTCAGGTGAGAAACCTTTGTCCCGTTTCCGATAACGGCTTTTTTAAGCTCCACAAAATCTCCCAGGCGGACGTTGCTGCCTATCTTGCAGCCCGGGCGTATCCAGCAGTATGGTCCTACTGTAGTGTTTTCCCCGATGGAGCTTTGGCTTACCTGAGCGTTGTTGAGAGATGCGCCGTCTTCTATGACAGCTTGTTCAAGAATGCAGTTAGGGCCGATTTTGCAGCCCTGCCCTATTTTGGTGCCGCTGTAAATCAAGCATCCGGGCAAAATAACAGAACCCTTTCCGATCGTAACGTCAGGGGCTATATGTGTGGTTTGAGGAGAAATAAGCATGACGCCTGCTTTCAGGTGGCGCGTGTTAATTCTTTCGCGCAGAAGTTCCTGAGCTCTGTAGGCACTTTCGGTGTCAAAGACATAAGCTGCGTCTCCTGGCGGGGTTTCAACGGCCTCAAAAGAGCTGACATCTTCATGGGCAAGCGCTTCGATAACATCTGAGGCCGGGCCGTAAACGGCAAGTGGCTCGCCTTTTGTCATAAGAACGGCAGAAGCCTGCTCTGTCAGATATGATAATATATCTATAGACAGAGCGGGGCAGGGCTTCAGATATACAAGCACATTATCAAAAGCAGTATTGACGGGAGAGCCTATATTTATAGCTCCGTCCGAAACTGCCTTTACTGTATTTATTATATAATCCGAAATTTTTTGTGAAAGCAGTGGATATTCGAGCCACTCTGACGGCTCGGAAGGCATGATAAATGTCTTGAAATGGCGCATATTGACACCCTCCTTAACAGATTGATTATATCAGAACGATATTTAAAAATCCACTCAATTTTTGGGGATTTACTGACAAAGGTTTTGCTGATATACTGTAAACGGCTATTGATAATTAATAATTTTCTCTTGAAAATTGTAAAAAGGGCGGTGAGCGGGTAATGGAAGAGCAGATAGTGGCGGTGCTTGAGCCTAAAGAGGCGTTTAAGGCAATTTGTGATATTAATGATGGGGACTGCGCGCTTTTATACGCTTATATCGCGGCCTCCGGTGGAAGATGCAAGCTTTCTGACGCCGCTCTTCATACAGGCTTTGATGACAGACGTATTGAAAGAGCAAAAAGTCTGTTGATATTATATAAAGTATGCAAACAAGCAGGAGCTATTCCTACAATAGGCGAGATAAGCTATACTCCTGCGGAGCTTCTTTCGGCCCAGAGGGGAGACAGGGCGTTCAGCGGCATGTGTGATTATCTTGAGCAGGCCCTGGGAAGAAGCATAAGGAAAAGCGAGATAGAAATACTTTATGGCATTTATGACCGGCTGAATATGCCTGCTGATGTTATAATGTTATTGATAAATTATTGCCGCTCAAGAGGCAGGCTTAGCGCCCGTGAGCTTGAGCGAAAAGCCTATGAATGGCATGATAAGGGAATCGTTACATATTCTGCGGCCGCTGATCTTGCCGACGAGATGGGCAGGCAATCCACCGATAAAGCCAGAATAATGGCTCTCTTTGGCATGGTGGGAAGAAATCCATCCGAGACTGAGGAAAAATACATATCTGCATGGCTTGAAATGGGAGTCGGGGAAGAGCTTGTCAAGATGGCGTATGATCGTACCGTTCTAAGAACAGGCAGGCTTCAGTGGAGATATTTGCATAAGATTCTCGAAGATTGGCATAAAAAGGGCTATAAAACAAGAGAGCAAATTGAGCGTGCCGAGGGCAAAACCGAGGAGTCCGTTTCAGCTGCGTATAAGCGAGAGCCTGAAGAAAGCGTGGTTTCTGTGGTGACAAGAGTGTTCGAAAAGAAAAGGCAGCAGAGGGAGGAACTTCAGCTGCGGCATCTTGAAGAGCTTCGCAGAGTAAGCCCCGAGTTTGCACAGAACGAGGTGGATCTTGGGAGAATCACCGTGCAGAAAGCCAAAGCCGGGCTTGGAGGCGGGCAGGCCGATATCGCAGCGCTCGAAGAAAGGCAGAAGGCTTTGCTTCAAAGGCGAGAACGGATACTTGCTTCTCTTGAAAAAGACGAGAGCTATATATCGATACCTCCCTTATGTTCAAAGTGTATGGACAGAGGCTATATAGGAAACAAGATGTGCGAATGTTTCAAAACGGCTTGTATTGAAGAGGAGCAGAGACGAAAAAAGCTGGATGTCATATAACAAAAGGCCGGGGCAGGTGTAGTTATGCGCCCCGGTCTTTCATAATGAAAGGAATATTAATCGAAGATATTGAAGAAACTGCCTTTTTCCCCAGCAAGGGCTTCTGCAACGCTATAAAGGCACCTTACGGTATCCTCCCTTGTCATTGGTGAATAGGGAGAAAAGCTGCCGTCGCTTTCAAGGGGCAGATATCCCGCTGATACTGTGTTGAGGACCGCCTGAGTTGCCCATTCGGGGATAGATGCCGCATCGGTATACTCGGGTGTGCGTCCGTCGTCTCCCAGTTCTAACATTCTGTTGATGATTACGGCTGTTTCGGCTTTTGTGATAGCATCATCAGCCCTGAAAATGCGGTTGCCGTTTTCCTGTTTTTCGCCTGTGACTATCTGTGAATCAAGAGCCGCAGCTATGCAGGGTTTGGCCCATGTGGGGATATCTTCGTTATCGCCCATGCCGGTTGAAACAGCGGCTGTTGGAAGGGGAAGAGAATACATGGTGGATATCATAGATACAAACTGCGCCCTGGAAACCTGTTTATCAGGATAAAGGAAGCTTCCTGAGCCGATCATTTCTCCGCGCAGTACGTCATTTTCTGCCAGCTTGACAGAGGCATAGTGTGCATCGCTTTCAGCCATATCGGTATAGCTAATAGCGTCTTTGCTGTCTCTCTTGTATAACGATACTGTGACTGTTGCAGCCTTTGAAATGTTCCCGTACTGGTCAGCTGCCTTGAAGGAGAAGGAATCATCCTTTTCCTTGGAGACTGTCGGAGTGTAGGTGAAAGAGTTTCCGTTAACAGTTACCGTTCCATATTTGGGCTGCTCGGTTACTGTAAATGTGCATTCGTCGCCGTCGGGGTCTAAAACCTTGAAAGAGGAAGTCAGCTTGAGGTCGCAGTATGTCTCAAAAGAGGCGTTTTGTGCAATGGGAGCTGAGTTTTCTTCATTGGAGAGGTTTATCGAAACTGTAACGCTTTCGGAACCCGCGCCTGTCTCGGCAAAGACAGGTATGAATTTAAAGCTTGTGTGGACAACGCTTTCGGCAGAGGCAGGGACAAAAGACAGCGAGCCAATGGACGAAGCGGCTACCACGTTTCCCTCGGAAAGGGGTTGCCCTGCGAAGGTCATAGTGCCGAGAGTTACATCAGGAAGAGAAGTGACGATTATTCCCGAAAGTTCTCCCTCTGCGTTGGTTTCAAAATCCTCACGTGAAAAGTTCATGACGCCGCCTATGGCCTCTGATTTGGCAAAGGCCGAAACGGATGGTGCTTCTTTTTTTTTGCCAAAGAGTGCCTGGGCGGGCGAGAAAGCGGCCAGAGTCATGGCTAAAGCCATAAGGCATGATACCGCAAGGATATATTTTCTGTTGTGCTGCATTAAAGGTGCATCCTCCTTTGTTTTATTTGGTGGTATTAGTTTTAGTGAACTTTGCTCGATTATTCTAACTAATGTCAAAGCTTTGATTTGTATTATCGTAAGAAAACAGTTGCATTTTTTTGTGAAATATGACAAAATATTTTTTAACGGTAGGCATCGTAACAGCCGTATTTCAAAGCATGTTTGACATAGATATAGTTTTACCATCAAGGATGCGGATATAATTTGATTTTGAAATAACTCTATGGTGTTGGAGGAGCTTAAATGGAAAAGCAGCAAAAGGTTCTTGTGCTTGACTTTGGAGGGCAGTATAACCAGCTTATTGCAAGACGGGTTAGGGAATGCAGCGTATATTGTGAGGTGAAGCCCTATACCGTCACTATTGAGGAAATAAAGGCATTTGATCCCATAGGGATCATCTTTACAGGCGGGCCCAACAGCGTCTATCTTAGCGATTCGCCTCAGGTAGACCCTGAGATATTCAGGCTCGGTGTGCCGATCCTCGGCATCTGCTATGGATGCCAGCTGATGGCTCATCATCTTGGAGGGCAAGTGACTGCCGCTCAGGAAGATACTGCCAGAGAATACGGAAAAACAAAAACGAGCTATGATACCTCCTGCAGGCTTTTCAAAGGCATTCCTCCCGAGGGTATATCCTGGATGAGCCATGGCGATTATATGGCCAAGGTGCCGGTGGGATTCGGGCTTGTGGGACACTCGGCGGCATGTCCTAACGTGGCCATCGCAGATGAGACAAGAGGTTTTTACGGCGTTCAGTTCCATCCTGAGGTTAACCATACAGAACATGGCGTAGATATGATTAGGAATTTTTTGTATGAGATTTGCAAAGCCAAAGGCGACTGGACAATGGGTGATTATAAAGACTCATCCATCAGATCCATAAGAGAAAAAGTAGGAGAGGGCAAGGTGCTTCTTGCTCTTTCCGGCGGAGTTGATTCCTCTGTGGCGGCTGCACTTTTGGCTGAGGCTGTAGGGCCTCAGCTGACGTGTGTGTTTGTCGATCACGGCCTCATGCGCAAAGATGAGGGAGATGAGGTTGAAGCTGCTTTTTCAAAATGGAATATTAATTTCGTTCGCGTAGATGCAGAACAGCGTTTTCTTGACAAGCTGGCAGGGGTATCTGAGCCTGAAAGAAAACGAAAGATAATAGGTGAAGAGTTTATTAGGGTGTTTGAGGAAGAAGCCAAAAAAATCGGTAAAGTTGATTATCTTGTGCAGGGGACGATCTATCCCGATGTAATAGAGTCAGGGGCTGGAAATGCTGCAGTTATAAAGAGCCACCACAATGTAGGCGGCTTGCCTGATTATGTTGATTTTAAGGAGATCGTCGAGCCTTTAAGGCCGCTTTTCAAAGATGAGGTGCGCCAGCTTGGCCGCGAACTTGAGCTTCCTGAGTATCTTGTTATGCGCCAGCCTTTCCCCGGGCCAGGGCTTGCTATTCGTGTCATTGGCGAGATAACAAAGCAAAAGCTTGACGTATTGCGAGAGGCTGATTTTATATTTAGAGATGAAATATCTAAGGCTAATCTTGAGCATACTATGAGCCAATATTTTGCGGTTTTGACAAATATGCGCTCTGTAGGCGTTATGGGAGATGGCAGAACCTATGACTATACTTTGGCTCTGCGATCCGTAACTACGACAGATTTTATGACTGCAGATTGGACAAGGATACCGTTTGAGGTTCTTGACCGGGTTTCTGTTAGAATAGTCAATGAGGTCAGCCATATTAACCGCATAGTTTATGATATAACTTCAAAACCTCCAGCAACGATCGAGTGGGAATAGTGGCACATATATAGTATTGCCGAAAATAGTTATAATTTTATGGGAAAACAGCCGTAAAACATTGTTTTACGGCTGTTTTTGTTAAAAATATTTGCTACGTTATTTTATGCGTAGCAAAATCGTAGCACTTTTGAAAAGACTCAAGTTGTGCAACAAGCTGCCTCTGCTTATTTGGGTAAAGATGAGAGTAAGTTTGAAGCGTAGTTTCTATGTTCTCATACCCCAGACGGTTCAGCAATAAGAAGCGGGGAGTATCCCAGCTCAATCAGAAGAGATGCGTGAGAATGCCTTAAATCATGAACTCTGATACGCTTTACTCCGGAAACCTTACAGCCTCGCTCAATTTCGTGCAATAAAGTGTATTTGTTACTGCCAGAAAAAATGCGGTCATTTGTTTTTACATCGTATAGCATGGAGATATATTCTTTTACCAAAGAAGTTAATGTTTGCGGCATAAGAATAGTTCGACGGCTTTTTGGTGTTTTAGGTTCAAGAATGAGATCCTCGCCCGAATGCCTGGCAAAGTTTTTTGTGATGTTGACAGTGCATTCAGTAAAATTAAGATCAGCCGGAGTTAAAGCAAGAAGCTCGCCCGAACACATTCCTGTCCAAAAAAGAAGATAGAACATTACGACAGATGAAGGTTTATCTGATACAGTAGCCAGAAAGGTATTGAATTCTTCAACAGTCCAAAACTGCATAATATCAGCAGATTTTTTACCCATTGCCCCCGTCTGCCGGCACGGGTTACTTTTTAGACCATAATATTTCACGCCATAATTGAACATAGCAGAGACTTGATTATTAACAGTTTTTAGATATGTCTGTGCTTACGGTTAGCCTGTATCCTCTCGCTTTATAGATAGAAGAGTATTTTGCCACTTGCGAATATTTGCGGGGCTTACTTTGCAAGCTTGAAGTTTTCCAAGATACGGAATAACATGTTTTTGAAACAAGAAGTCTTTATTTGAATAAGTTGTCGGCTTTAGGTGCGTTTTGCAATCTTCCATATAGAGTTTATAAAGGGAGTTGATAGACATATCGGCAGAGCCTTGGCGTTGCTCAAGAAAATGTTTTTCGTAATTTTTTGCGTCAGCCCTTCTATCAAAACCTTCTTTTTTATGCTGTTTTATTTCGCCTGTCCAGTCTTTGTATCTGACAAACACATACCAGCGCTTACCGTCTTTCATCTTTGATACAGACAATAGTATTGGCTGCACCACGGATAATCGTCACTTTGTCACAGTTGAAAGGGATATTCTTGTCGGACTACAGGAAGAAGACTGGGTAACAGTAGTAAAACAGAATCTAAAACAAAAGTTCCTCAACGGCATTACCTTGGAGAACAATGTCATAGAGATCGATAAACAGAGCGTGCAGAAATGACTTAGGGCTGCAAATAGCTCGGATTAAATTCTTAAGCTTCAACAGATTATGTGAATGAAGCGCTTAGGTAATCAAGAAAGGACAATATTGAGCAGTTCGCCACAGGAAAGGTTTTGCTTCAAATTGGCAATAATGAATATGTGTCTTAGGTGGTAGTGGTAAAAAGAGCCAATAATAAATTATTGTTGTATGATATTTTGAATCTTACGCTAACGAGTATTCAGGAAAAGAAGAAGTCTGACACAGCGATATCCGTGAACCCGTCACCGGGAGCCGGAAGAAGCACTATGCCAAACTTCAATAATAGTATATCCAAATCTTCACAAGAAATCAAAGCAAATATGCAGCCAACATCTTTTACAAAAAAGAGACCGGCGCAGCAATAAGCACGAACCCGTCGCCGGGAGCTGCCAGAAGCACTGCACAAGTCTCTAAAGATAGTATACGCAGTTTTCAAAAAATGTCAACGAGGAAAGCAAAAAGCAATACTCCATCAATGAAGGCTTTGCCGATGCGGTTCAGCAATGGTATGACCAAACAGATGAAGAGATCTTAGAGAATCCTGTAATTGTTATGAAATCCCTGACGCAGCCTGATAGCATTGTTTTGTTCGGAGATCTTACTGCCGACAACGCGGGTGATGGCTGCGTTGCAGCTTACACCCAAGTCCAGCGGCAGTATGGAAGCTGAATTTTCCCTCTTGACAAGCGCTTACAGCAGAAAAGCAGGCAACATACGTAACCTGCTTGAAAACGCTGAAATCCTGTATCTTGATAAAAATAAAGATAGAGCCAATATCTGGCTGAGGTCGCTCAGGGTACAATTCCCGTCACACCAGCCACAATACGGCTCTATCGGTATTATAGTATATGCAGGAGACCATGTCAATATTACAGGGAAGACGCTGGCGGAGCTTGGCGGGATTGTTTTAAAAGATGGTGCTAACCAAGGGGCAAATACCTTTGAAAAGAACCAAGCGCAGACAGCCTCTACATCTAATCAAAGAATAAGCGACAGAACGACTGCGCAAGGTTCCATAAACAGTTTACTCAGTTTTTCAAAAAATGTCAAAGATGGCCCGGATAAAAATATTTCAGCTTCGGAAGAGCTGGAAAACATGCCTTTGCATGGAGTAAACCCTCGTGATAGAATAAACACAAACATGAAGGAGGGGCAGGGAAATGGCTACGGAGGATATAATAGGGGTGCTGCGGAGTTCCAGTTACGAGAGGGTTCCTTTGCAGGCGATGCCGACGGAGGAATGGGACAGGATGATGGCCAACGTCGCTTTATTAGAGAAGCAGCAGAAAGAGGCCAAACGTATAAAAACTCTGAAAGAAAAAAAGGAAGCGGATACAGATATACAGCCGTTAAAGTAGAGGATTACACAATAAACGCTCTTGAGGCTGAAAAAGAGCTGGAGGTACTAGGCATTCCACACTTTGTTTTTAAAGGCAATGTAGAGGTGTATGCAAACGGGAAAGTGCTTTCTACAGAATGAACAGCCGGAGCCGCTACTGTTCAGAGGGAAGCGGTTAGTCAAGTGACCTTTCCGTCCGGGGACGGGAGGTGGCCGGGCATGAGGCGTTCCATTACTTTGCGCTTACAAAGAGAGGACAAAGCTTTGAAGAGGCTGTGAAAGGTAAGAGTATTTCGGCGGCAAAGCCCCAGATCTAGAAAACTTAGGTGAAGCCAAACTTTTTTGGGAGGAATTTGTAGCCCACATTGCTGGATACATTCATGACGAGGAAAATAATGGGTGGCTGTCAAACATGTTCAGCGACTATGATGCTGTCAGGTCAGCGTGGGCATCCTTTATTGCAGGGGCTGATCGAAGAGATGTATTAACTCCGGAGAGCGGCGGGAAAAAGCAGTTTTCTATTTCGAAAGATATATTTAACGCTATGGGGATGAAGCGGCGCTTAATATCGAGGAGAAATATGAGCCGGAGCCGCTGGATATCGATGTAAATAACATGCACAGAAAGGCACTTTTTAAAGGATTGACTAGAAGTGTTGCAACGCAAATAATTGTTACTGATAATGTAGTTAAAGTAATGTATGAGGAGTGATTGAGATAAGTGATCCTGTTTATTTCTTGGCTTATTTCATAGCAATGTGCGGTGGAGTTAAATATATGGCGGAAAATAAAAGCTATATTGGTGTAAATGTATCAGATAAATGTAGGCGTTTACTGCTTATATTTTCTTTTAAGGAAAATAAAATTAGCATTATTTCGGTAGTGTCTCAGATATATTTGTACATCATGTTAGCACTTTTTGTCATATCCAAGGTAATTCCACCTGAAGTGATAGCTGTAGTTTCAAATGATATCAATGAATTATTATCAAAACTAGCATTTATCCATATAGCTGTAATATTTCCTGTTGGCATGATTGAATCAAGCATATGTGAATGGCAATTTAAGCGGCGCGGATGATAAAGGTTACTACGTCTATCCAAGTAGAATATTTAGGTATGGCCCATATAATAACCGCATTGCTTTTTTCATGAATCCTGCAAATAAAAGTTAATAAGAACAATAAAAATAGAAATGGAAAAATGAGCAATACAAAAGTAATTGACGGGTTATGGGCTTTTTTTATATTTATGCGTACTATAATCGTACTATTTTTTAAAATTTGGCTCAATTAATAGCATCTTTAAAATTAACATTTAAGTGCAAGAGCTTGTATTCGATTAGCTACTTCACTATGCTTGTTGGAGTCCGCTAAGGATGTGAGAATAAAACAATCCTTCACACAAATAATAGTAATGCCTGAGATAGCATATTGTCATTGCATACCTATCTACTATATCTGTTCAGGATTTAAGTTAAGCCACCGAATTTTATATTAAAACGATAGAGGAGCATTCTTGTGAAAAAGGAATCAACAGAAAAGCAACTTCCATCTACACCGAATAACGCTAAGCATAAGTCACGGCAAGTAAAAAAGAAAAACGGAGATATCTCTATGGGAAACGCACAATAAAGGATTTCTCTAGAGAGGTAAAATCACAATGAAAAATAATAAAAACCGAACAAAAGACAGGCCCAAAAGCAATCCGGAACTTAGAAAGATGAAACCAAAAGAAAATTCGGATGTTGGTATTATAAACGGCATGAAGATAGGCTTACATTCTAGTGAGCATGAGAAAGGAGTGAAAGATTAGCATGAACCAGATGCTTTGCAATGTATCAGGTATACAGAATAAAGAACAAAAGACCCAAATAAAGAATTCACTAAACAAGATCGAGGGAGTAAGCGAGGTTGGCGTCAATTTAGCGACGGGCACGCTTGATATTAAATACAACGCTCCGGCTACAGAAGCTGACATAAAAAATTGCATTGAGAACACAGGTTTTAAAATTATTTATGAGTAAGAGTAATAAGTGCCTTTACCATGTAGGATTGATGTTTGTTCATCAGACTTAATCCAGAAAGCCGCATGAATGCCATGTATTTAATCTGATTATTTTAGCGGTGGCAACGTTTTGGCAACAATAGTGGCATTATTTATACGAAAAGAGCTAACTGATTCTGAGTGTCAGTTGGCTTTTTGTTGTATAGTGCAATGCTTTAGTTTTTCAGCCTCCCGATGCCAAGAGTGGAACATATCAAGCATATGCATTCCAGGATGCGGAAACAAAATAAAGAAATATTGCGTCTTATAAAATGCCTGCTTCTGAAGGGATCAGGAGAGCTTAAGCACCTGTGGAAACCCCGTATAATTTGGACCGCAGATGCAGTTATACAAAACTATAAATACAAAAATTTTGAAGAATGGAAGCTGAACACTATTCAAATTTTGAAACAAACAAGAATAGAGTGATAGATTCTGAAAAAACTGTAAATAACAGTAAAAATCAAATGTTTATAAAAAATTAAGGATCCAGTGCTTCCGTATGCCTAAAAATATCTAAAAAATTCATACAATTATATTAATTTTTTTGAACTGCTGTGTTATAATTAAAAACTATACAACAGAGTGTGCGAAATGCGAAAGCCAGATACGGCTCCCGCTTATTGGACAAAGGAGGTCGGCCTTTTGAAGAACATTTTATCCTATATCGAGAGAACAGGTGAACGCTTCCCCGACAGAATTGCTCTGGCGGATGAGACAACCGCCTATTCATATCGTGAGTTTCTTCTCCTTGCTAAGCGAATCGGCAGCCGTGTGTGTGCACCCGGAAGAGAACGGAAACCTGTGGCGGTTCTTATGGACAAGACTCCGGACTGTGTAGCCGCGTTTTTCGGAGTTGTGTACAGTGGTAACTTCTATGTGGTTCTGGACACCCTGATGCCCACCGAACGGATCAACCGGATCTTTGAAACGCTGCACCCCGTTGCAGTAATCACCGATGCAGCGCATAGGGAGCAGGCAGAGGGCTTTCGCTTTGACGGAGAGATTATCCCGTTTGAGGAAGCTGCGGTTCATCCCGTCACGGAGGAGCTTTTAAAAGCCGTCCGGGCTGGTATGGTGGAGACGGATCCTCTGTACGCGCTGTACACCTCCGGTTCCACGGGATCGCCCAAGGGGACTGTGGTCAGCCACCGGGCAGTGATTGCATATTCTCAGTGGGCCATCGATACCTTCGCCATCAGGGAGACCACAGTATTCGGAAGCCAGACTCCGTTTTATTTCAGCATGTCCGTAACAGACCTGTACAGTGCCCTTAGAACCGGGGCAAGGCTGCAGATCATCCCCAAGAAGATGTTCTCTTTCCCCATGATGCTGGTAGAGTACCTTAACCGCTTTCAGGTGAACACCATTTACTGGGTTCCTTCGGCGCTTTGCATCGTGGCTAACTGGGACACGTTTACGTATGCCAAACCTGAGCATCTGAAGACAATCCTGTTTGCGGGAGAGGCTATGCCAAACAAGCAGCTCAATTACTGGCGTTCCCATCTGCCAAATGCCCGGTACGCGAACCTGTTTGGGCCCACGGAGACGACGGATATCTGCACCTATTACGAAGTCGATCATCCCTTTGCCGATGAGGAACCCCTGCCAATCGGACGAGCTTGCGACAACTGTCGGGTGTTTCTGCTGGATGAGACTGGAGCTCCTGCGGAACGGGGAGAGATGTATGTGCAGGGCCCGTTTCTTGCGTCCGGCTATTACAATGACCCCGAGAGGACTCGATCAGCTTTTGTTCAGAACCCCCTGAACACTGCCTATCCAGAAACCGTATACCGCACAGGTGATCTGGCTGCCTGGAATGAAAACGGGGAACTGGTCCATCTTGGGCGTGTGGACTTTCAGATCAAGCATATGGGATACCGAATCGAACTTGGAGAGATTGAGGCTGGAGTTGGCGCGGCGGTGGGCGTTAGTGCCTGTGTCTGCATTTACGACCCCGGTAAGGACCGGATCGTTCTCATCTATCAAGGGGACGCAAAGCCTGACGCGGTGGCGGAGCAAATCCGCAGAAGGTTGCCGGAATATATGTTCCCGGGCAAGATGATTCGTTTGAAGGTGATGCCGTACAATGCCAACGGAAAAATAGATCGTGCCTATCTCAAGGCACATTATGAAGAGCTATAGGAGAACCGTTTTATGGAAGAAGTTATTAAAATTCTGGAAGAGATTAAGCCGGGCGTAGATTATCGGATGGAAAAGAACCTTTTTGAGGGGCATATTCTGGCTTCTCTGGAGATTATTATGCTGGTTTCTGCGCTGAACGACGCATTCGACATTAAAATTACCCTGCCATACATAAAACCGGAGAATTTCCGCTCGGCGGAAACGATTTATGCGATGGTACAGAAGATTATAGACGAAGAATAGAGGCACAGCGGATGCAATACAATTCATGGCTGTATGTCATAGCCTTTCTGGGCTGTACTGTTTTGCTGTACTATGTATTTCCGCTGCGGCTGCGGTGGAACGTTCTGCTGGGGGCCAGCGTGGCCTTTTATCTGTTTGCCTCCAGGCAGCTGATTCTGGTGACGCTTTTGAGTGCGGGAATAATCTATTATGGTGCGTTGGAGATTGACCGGGGCGAAAAGCGATATCAGCAGCAGAAGGCAGCGTTGTCTAAAGAGGAGAAAAAGCAGCTCAAGGAACGGATGAAATTACGCAATCGGCATGTCCTGACGGCGTCTCTGGCAGCTGCATTTGGGATTCTGTTTTTCTTTAAATATTTCAATTTTGTGAGCGCAAATCTGGACCTTTTGTTTAGAACCCTGCATCTGCCGGTGGAGATCCCTTTGCTGAACCTGTTGATGCCTCTGGGTATTTCGTTTTACACACTCTCCGCCGTCAGCTATCTGGTGGATGTTTACCGTGGGGTCTGCGAAGCGCAGCGTAACTTTGCGAAGCTGCTGTTGTTTCTGCTGTTTTTCCCCGTTATTACCGAGGGCCCAATCTCCCGCTACGGCCAGTTGGGCCCCCAGCTGGTGGAGGGACATGCCTTTGACTACCGGAAATTCTGCTTCGGAACGCAGACGATTCTTTGGGGCCTCTTCAAATCTGTGGTCATGGCGGACCGTCTGGCGGCGGTGGTGAGGAACATCTTTTCCACCTACTCCTCTCACAGCGGATCGGTTGTCATCATGACGGTGATGCTGTACACGCTGCAGATCTATATGGATTTCTCTGGCGGCATAGATATTGCCCGAGGCAGCGCGGAACTGTTCGGCATCACGCTGGCTCCCAACTTTGCCCGGCCATTCTTTGCTGCCTCTGTCAATGACTTCTGGCGCAGATGGCATATTTCCCTGGGCTCGTGGCTGCGTGATTATATCTTTTATCCAATCTCTCTTAGCCGGCCATTCCAGGCCCTGAGCAGAAAGAGCCGTAACCGCCTGAACAGCTATTATGCGGCGACTATCCCTGCGCTGTTTGCCCTGCTTGCAGTGTGGCTAGGCAACGGCATCTGGCATGGCGCGGCCTGGAAATACATCTGTTACGGCTTGTATTACTATGTCATCATGGCACTGGGAATGCTGTTTGAGCCATTGTTTGTTCGGCTTTTTGAATTGCTGCACATCAATCGTAAAGGGATGATCTGCCATGTCTTGCAGGTTTGCAGAACCTTTATACTTGTGAATATTGGCATGCTGATCTTCAGGGCGGATAGCCTCAAAACCGCTTGGTCGATGTTTTGCTCCATGTTCCGATCCAACATGGAGGGTTCGGCTCTGGCGGTCTTCAATGAGCAGGGATTACCATATCAACAGCTGAAAATCATCCTGTGGGGCGTGGCGATAGTTCTTGTGGTCAGTATTCTGCAGGAGCGGGGCATCGGTATACGGGAGCTGATTGGCAGGAGAACGCTTCCCGTTCGATGGGCCATCTATATCGCAGCTATCCTGGTGGTGGTTATAGCCGGTGCATACGGCCCCGGTTTTGGCGTCGTAGACTTTATTTATGCGCAGTTTTAGGGAGGCAATATGCGGAACATAAATCATCGAAATCTTCTCAAGAGCGTTTCGTTTCTATTGATCCTCTTTCTGGTGCTGAGTGTTTTCTCCGCCCTATCCATTCAACTGGATAGGAACCCCAACCCACTGTACAATTTCAGTGCCCGGGATATCCTGTATATGCGCCGAAATTCCATAGATGTGCTGACAATCGGCACCAGCGACGTTTACAGCGGCGTGTCTCCTCTGGTTTGGTGGAACCAATACGGGTACGCTGGCTATACCTGGGGCGAGCCGGCCCAACGTATCTTTGAAACTCACGAGTATCTGAAGAAAATCTATAAGCGTCAGACCCCCAAGGTAGTTTTCCTGGAGGTTGGCAATGTATACAGGGATCAGTCGGACAGCCTCAATCTGGACTTTCTGGTCAAGGCCTATCTGGCCGATGTATTTCCACTGGTGACCTACCACCGAAACCTGGCGCAGTTCAGCTTTGCCGGGCTCAGGGCAAAGCCAGGCAGTATCCCCAAGGGATACCAGATCCGCCGTGGAACCCAAGGAATCAGCGGTTCGGCTGACACCTATATGGAGCCGAATTCCGATGTAGCTCCCATCAATTACTTCAGTGCCAGAGAGCTGGGGGCCTGCATTGACCTCTGCCGCGCTCACGGCTCTCAGGTGGTGCTGCTCTCTGTGCCCTGCTTTACTGACTGGGATATGGAGAAACACAACGGTATGACGGACTTGGCGAGAAAGTATGAGGTTCCGTATTTGGACGGAAATTTGGCTCTTAAGGATCAGTTGGACTGGAATAAAGATACCATGGACGGAGGAAAGCACCTGAATTATGTGGGTGCTGAGAAGTTCAGTACGTATATCGGCCAATATCTTGCCGAGAATTACACGCTTCCGGATCATCGCAAAGACTCTGAGTATGCCTCATGGAATGAGGATTACCAGGCTTATGATGAGGCGATCCGCCAGCTCCAATAGAGAAAACTCCTGCCTCTCCTGCGCATATTATGCAGGCATGCTGCCAAGGTACCATACTGAGATTAAAGTGTCAGTTAGAGGGAATAACATAATAACGCCGAAAACCCATGTTATCAATGGGTTTTCGGCGTTATTTTGCGTTTTGGTTTATATACCGCTATTCATACACGTTTTTAATTTAACAGATAAAATTTATGTTTTTCATTTAAATATAAATATCCTGTGCAGTAGTAAATATAAATGTTTATGTAATACGGTTTTTGCCACAAATAAAACTAGATGAAAAAATTATTCATTGCAATTATTAACTGACCTTTCGTTAAAGGTTCAATGTAATTGAATTATTCAAATTAAGATAAATAGCTTTTTGAATTGAAATATGAGATAA
Organism: Clostridiaceae bacterium; assembly: GCA_034926865.1. Taxonomy (GTDB): domain Bacteria; phylum Bacillota; class Clostridia; order Oscillospirales; family Butyricicoccaceae; genus RGIG1902. The sequence continues at coordinate 52,947 of JAYFQP010000010.1, read as the reverse complement.
TATATCTTAATAAATTTTCTAAGTGCTGAGGTTAACGATGGCGATTACATATTTGACGAAAATCAAAGCTATATTGCATCCGGACAATGTCGTTCATCCTAATGGCCTTAGACGAAAAAACGCAGCGTATCTTGCCGTGTGGATTCTCTACTATGCCTGGGTGGTCGCGTTCGCGACATGGTGGACGGCTTCGCCCGTTTTGGACTCCGCTTTTGATACACAAATCAGGAGCGTTATGCACATGGTAAGTCTTCTTTCCTCAGCGGCATTTGTTTTCATTATTCGTAAGGAATGGTTTATGAAAGCCGCGCGGATTGGAGCGGTGCTGGTTATTCTAAGTATGGTATTGTTTTACTCATTTGAATCAGAGGCTTTTAAAATGATTGCGGCCATAATCGGTTCAATTGCTATCGGAAGCGTTAATATATCTATCCTTATTCCGTTTGTGTTCAAACTTAACAATACCGAAAAGCTATATGCTGTTGTGTCCAGCAATGCGCTGATTCAGTTGATTTCCCTTATTAAAGAGCATAGCTTATCGGGACTCGCGGAGCAAATCGTCTCCTTTACACTTCTTATATGTTCATTAAGCACGGTACTGTTTTTCAGAAAAGAAAAGGACTGTGCACCGGACAATACAGAGTTGACCGAGAGGGTAGTAATGCACCGGCGTATTTATCTTTCGCTCTTATTCAACTGTGCAATCGCTATTTTGTGTAAAGGCGCGGGCAAAGGGATTCTTAATATTGCAGCTGCTGGTTCAGGCTCATTTGTTTTCACCGGATACTACATAGGCGGGCTGGCAGGATGTGTGATTTATATATTTATTTACGCTTTTACAAAAAAAGCGTTCATATGGCTCGGGAACATTACTTTTTCCAGCATTACATTGGGGCTTTTGTTTTACGCCTTTACCCCGCAGTCTCCCGGGCTTGCAATCCCCTTTTCAGTTTTTCTGGGGTTGGGAAGCACGATAGGAATGATCAATATGTATTACATCATTGGTGTTATCGGGAAAAAATATGACAGCATGCGATATGTTAGAATGTCCATTCTTTTTATCGGACTTTTGGGCGGAGTATCAGGCATAGTGGTGGGTAATATAATCAGCCGTACCGGAACATTTGATATCTCTATTTCAGCCTCTATCGTGTCGGTGCTTGTTATGATTGCATTTATGTTTATATCACCGATCATGGAGCGGGCAGATTATCTCAATTCCTGGGGATTAGAATCCAACCATACGGAGGTTGGAGGAGGGCTATATGCCATATTTAAACCGTATGCCCTCAGCAAGCGTGAAGTAGAGGTGTGTGATTTGCTCCTGCAGGGCTACACGCTCAGGCAGATTTCGGCGATACTTCCAATCGCCTACTCCACGGTCAATACTTACTGTACCTCGGCATATCGGAAGCTCGGTATCAACAGCCGCACAGAGCTGCTGCTCAAGTTCAAGGATAATATTACGTAATAGAAGTGCCCGCAAAAACAGTGCCTCATTAGAATTAATGAGGCACTGTTTTTGTGTTTCAGTAGAACTAATGAATAGACGATTCGGAGGAGACGATTCAGGATAGATATATAAGTTTAGTGATTTCGATCAAAGGCCTGTAAGCAGGAGGTTTGGAAATGTGAAATGGTTTGAGGCTTTCAAACAGAAAAGGACACCAGGGCATGAAAGAGATGCCCCGCAGGCAGAAGTGAAAAGCGATGTCGCTGTGCAGGGTGAAACATATTCTAAACACTTATCTGAATCTGGCGAACCGCTCAAGCGGCTTGCCCTGCTGACACCGCGCGAGCGTGAGCTTTTTTTACTGCTTTTGGAAGGATACACCCTTAAAGAATCAGCAAAACAGCTTACAATCAAATACTCAACGGCAAATACGCATATGACGGGCATTTACAAAAAACTGATTGTGAGTTCGAGAGCCGAATTAATTATCCGATATCGTGACACCATCAAAAAAAACGAATGAGAACCTACTTGTGAAAGCTCGCTAACCAATTAAAAAAATAATATGGAGGTAATAATTATGAAGAATAAGTTTTTAAATTGTTTACTTGCGCTGCTCATGATCATAGCCATGCTCCCTGCGGGAGTGCTTGCCGCTCTGCCTGATGGCGTTCCATCTTCGCTTGAGGCACCCACAATCAAGAGTATCGAGCTTAAGCACAACGAGGACGGCAGACCTTACTTTGAAGCGCAGGTATATTTCCCCCAGAGTGTTCTCGATCTGGATAGCGAGGCTCCCGGCGGAGGATCTGTCTTCTGGGACTATTCTGTCAAGGTTGACGACGGCGCCTGGGGTGAGTTTGGAGGCGGCGGATATATCAACGTTTACACCGGCGGCGAGGATGGTGAAGAGCCCGTCAGCGCCGGTAATTTTGCAATTACATTCGATCCTATAGACGAGGGCAGCCTGACTTCTGTCGACATCAAAAACCATATTTATTCCTACCAACTCCATGTATATTACGATTACTATGAGGGTTGGCCGGATATTCAGCCGATTTATTCTCCTGTATCAAATGCAGTGACAATAGGTTCAGGCAACTTTTACTCTGACGCAAGCACCTGGGCGGAAGCGGAACTGAAAAAAGCGAACGAGCTGGGCCTTATCCCCGATGTACTGAAGGGTGTTGATATGACAAAACCCATAACTCGCGAGGAATTCTGCGAGCTTGCCGTGCTGCTTTACGAAAAGGTAACGAAAAGCACAGATGCTCCTGCGACTTCCAATCCTTTTACCGATACAAGCAACAATCAAATATTAAAGGCGTATGCTCTGGGCATTACCACGGGGACATCCGCTACCACTTTTTCACCGAAAACGCTGATCAACCGGGAACAATGCGCTACGATGCTCTTTCGCGCAATCAAGGCCATCGCACCAAACGCAGATTACAGTATCGGGGGCGTCAAGGATTTCCCCGATCAGAAGGACATTTCATCATGGGCTGTTGAAGGGACTAAGTACATGTCAAGGCTGGAAATTATCAAGGGAGACGAAAGCGGCAATTTTATGCCAAAGGCAACCACTACGGCCCAAACTGCAGCAGGGTACGGCATGGCAACCCGAGAGGCGGCAATTCTCATGACGGTCAGGACATATGAAACAATGGATTGAGTATTGAACCATGGTGCGGCGGAGCACAAATTTCTATGAAAAGGGCAAAGAATACACTGCACAGTCATGCTGCGAAAATGCGCTGCTAAATACTAGTCGTGCGCATCTTGTTGACTTACTAAGTACCTTTCTGCAAGGAGCAGAAGCGGAACCAAAAAAGCAGCCTCACATTTGGATTCTAGGAGTTGAGACTTGGGTGGATGGAATCTATTGCGAGAAAAGCGGAATAAAGGATATGCCGAGGCTAGTATACAAATTTACAGACGCCGCTTAAAAAGCGGCGTCTGTCGTTTGTTTTTCCGGTATAGTGTCCGAAGGTCATCTGTTTATTATTGATTGTTTCGCCGCTTAAGGGCGAAAGTCGGCCTTATCCATGATTAAATGCTTCATGTCGTGCGAAAAGCTTAAGAACCCGAAATTGTGACAGACAAGGACTTAACAATGTAGAAGCCTCCCTTGGCAATCACGGCTGTCAACACCACCTCGACGTCCGAAGCCCCGGAGTGGACGGTTCCTGAAGTGCTTATGGTATTCGGGACGCTGGAACTCCAAGTGATAGTGCAGCCGTTGGCTCCAACGGTGGACAGCGTAAGGTCGGAGGTAACCGCTGACATGCTCTCATGTGAAATATTCGGCCAGGTTACTGCATCGGCGTCTGCTCCAAGTTGCTGCAGCATGGTGAGAGCCCTTTGATTTACCGTTATGGTAAAGGTTTTCGCGGCTGAAGAATCACCCTTGGTGACAATCGCGGTGAGCGTCACTTCTATGTTGCCATCGGAACTGCGTGTTACTGTTCCATTGCTTTCTACAACGTCAGACCTGCTGCTGGTCCAGGTGATCGTCGAACCGTTCGCGCCGCTTGTGGCCAGAATGATATGCGTTGTAACGCTGTCTTTTGAGTCCGATCCTCGGTAGCCGATCTCAAGGGCATCAAGGTCGGACTGCACATCCAGATCATCCTGCTCGGGCGTCGAATCCAGCGCTTTGACGGTTAGTCTGAAGGTTTTATCGATCTGGGAAGCGCCGTTAGTTACCGTCAAGGTTATGGTTACGGAAGCATCGCTTTTCGAGCTTGAGGGACGCGTAACCACACCAGTGGTTCCGTTGATGTTAATTACACTGCCGTTGCTGCTGGCCCAAACGCCTGTGCTTCCTTCTGTGCCGACAAAGACAAGGGTAATGTCATCCGTTACCGAGTCGATATCGTCGCCAGTCTGATAAGTGATATAGGCCGAGTCAGCGTCTGTCTGGGCGCTCAGGGCTTCGTCGCCGGCCTGCTTCTTGACAGTGACCGTAATTGTTGAGACAAAGGTTTCCGTGTTGTATACAGAGGTAACAGTCAGGGTGACTGATGCGTCCCCATCTGAGAACTTTGGCCTTGTCACCGTAGCTGTATAATAGCCACTCTCGGGGGTATCGGAGATAATGACATATTCGCTGTCGCTTTCCCATGTCAGAATCGATGAGTGAAGGATGCCTTCAGCTGCAAGGCTCAGGCCTGCTGTGACATTGGTTTGACTGTCGCCATCGGTATAAAGGATAACCGTGGTTCCGGCGTCTTCGGCTGCATAGGCAAGGTCGCTGTCTTCAGGCTGGGCAATTAGGGTGAGGGCAAATGTTTTAGTGCTGACTATGCCGTTCTTTGAAATCGTGGCAGTCAGTGTGACTTCCGCATCGTCGCTACCGGCCGTAGGACGCGTCACGGCGCCATTGTCGGTGATTACAGCACCGTTGCTGCTCGACCAAGTCACGAGCGAGCCGGATTCACCGCTGACAGGAAGGGAGACGTCACGTGTCACATGGTCTTCTGTGTCGCCGCTTGCATAGGTGATGTAAAGGGCGTCCTTGTCGCTCATGACATCGTAATAGTCTCCGGAGAGAACGAGTGTGGCTGTTGAGGCGTTGCCCGCGATGTCAGTCACCGTAAGCAGGTATTTTCCGGAAACAGTGATCGCGTCTCCTGAGCTGATTGAGACGGTGCTTCCGCTGTTCAGATTTTTAAGCTGTGCCGTGCCCTCGTTAAATTCGACGTTGACACTGCCCACATAATAGGCACCCGTGCCGTCCATATCCCCGGTAAGCGTGATTTCGGGGTTGCTAAAGTCCATAGTGACGGAGGAGGCATCTGTTGTAGATGTTACTGCGCTTGAAACATTGCCGGCCAGATCGGTCGTCACGACGGAAAATGTCACCGAATTCTCGGAGAGCGTCGTGCCGGATGGAATTGTGTAGCACGCCGTCCATGACGTACCGGAACCAAAAACCGCGGCGCTGCGCCCACAGAACGTGGCTTTGGCAGACAAGAGAGGCTCATCTGAGGTAAATGATATCGATACTGTGTCGCCTTCCTTAGCATAGGCTGAATTGACATTGGAGGAGGTAATGCAGACAGCAGATAGAGAAGCGGGGGTATTGTCTACCGTAACTGTACTGCTGACTGCTGAAGCTATTGCCGGATTGCCAATATCATCCTCGGCGCTTCCTGCCGCGATTCTGATTGCCACAGTGCCTTCGCCCATAAGGTTGCTCAGCGTAATTTTGCGCTGGAGGGGTTCCCCGTCAATCTCGGCAACAGCAACATAGGCGTTGGCACTTCCGCTCCGAACCAGAACAACATCCTCCTGGTTCAGTGTGATGCTGTTTGTATCTGAGCTGTAGGTTACTATGTATTCCACCGTGGCGGCAGCCTGTACATAACTGTCGTTAGGGCCCTCTATGGTCACACTGGGGCCATCGTTTTTGACCGTCAGCGTTGCGGCAGAGGCCAGGGATATGTTTCCCGCCTCGTCTATGATATAAAGCTTGTATGTTCCTTCTGTGGTAGGCGCGATGATGGTTAAAGAGCTTCCGTGAGTGGAGGTGATGGTCACGCCGTCGGCGGGCTCCGTTCCGTCATAAGAAGTTCCGTAATCTTCAATGCAGGCGAAACGCACGCTGTCGCCTGCTTGTCCGCCGTTGCAGTTTATTGAGGCTATGTCAAGCGTTACCGCCTCGCCGCCGGAAACTGTCAGGCCGACCGGGAAGAGAAGATCCTGATTGGTCGGGGCCGTGCAGTCTACGTTGAAGGAGAAGTTGCCGGGCACCTGTAAGGAGGTATTGCTAGCCTGATCTGTCGCGGCGGCGGATGAGACCGATATTGCGATGATACCTTCATTTGTAAAGTCTTCAGGTATGGTGATTGTCACTGTACGTGTCGTCGTGGTGGTATTTGTCACGGTCATCCAATTCATCATTTCATCGAGATTTGCGGATATCGTTCCCGATGCCGTTAGGGTGATAAACGATTTATCGGACGCGTTAATGCCGGTAAGTGTCACCGTGCTGTCGTCAACTCCAAGTGTATATGAAACGGAGAGACCGTTTTTTACAGCGTAACGGGACGGCGCGGAGATTGATATCACCGGGGGCGTTGAGTCATAGATGATTGAATCCGAACAACCCGCGCCGGTATTGCCAACGGCATCCACGAATCGGATATAGACAGTCTTTTCCCCGTCGGTGTCAGTCATAGTCCATCCGGAGTAAGAGGTGGCATATGGAACTTGGGTGTATGTGCCGTTTGCAAAGGTACTGCCGTTGCTGATCTGCATATAGGCAGGTGCTGTTACGCCCGCACCTGCTTCGTCAGCCGATATCTCTGTGATGTTGACTGTTCGGTTTCTGGTGTAGGCGGTGTCCCCATAGGCGGCGTCCAGCGTGAAGCTTCCGCCAGACGGAGTGGTCCGGTCAATTCTCACAGTGGATTCACAAACCGCTCCGAGGTTGCCAACAAGGTCGTACGTTCTGGCTTGAATGGTCGTCACGCCGGCGGCTGTGATATTAAAAGATGACGAATAGGTCGCCCAGGAGGACCAGTCTGTCAAGGTGTCGCCGGTGTCTGCGTCGACCGTCATGTATCGGTATTCCGAGTAGCTCGAGCCGACATTCACGGTTCCGGAAGCGTCGGAGCCGTTTGTGATCGTGACGGGTACGCTTGCGGCATTCGTCCAGGCTGTGCTGTTAGTGATCGTTGGGACCGCCGGAGAGGTTTTGTCCACATACAGCGTATTGGTCCAGGTCACGCTGCTTGCCGCGTTGGATTTAAAGGTTCCGTCGTTTGCTGCGATCACCACGGAGGTATAGCTGCCCTCATTGAAGCTGTCGGTGATTACATCCCAGCTAAGGCCCCAGGCTGCGCCCGATGTTGTGGAGGCCACCGTAGTGGACTTCTGTGCTCCGTTGAGGGTGGCGGTTAATGTTACGCTGTCATTGTCATGGTCAGTCACCGTGCCGGACAGGGCAACCGTGGTGTAGCCCGTCACTGCGGACTTAAAAATGTTAACCGCCGGGCTGAGATTAGTGATCTCAGGGCAGTCATTGGTTTTGACTGTTTGCGTGTCACTGTACGAGGTAGCAACGTTGCTGCCGTTATATGCGCAGGCGCGGTAAGAATAGGTTGTGTCCGCTGTAAGGCCCGAATGAGTTCCGGAGGTAGAGGTACCGTTGTATAAGGTATTCCACGACGATCCGCTGCTGGTGGAGTACTGGACGATATATGTGGTGCCAGGTGGGTTGCTTCCGGCAGAGATTGTCCAGTCGTTTACCGAATAGGTCGTCTGATTCGTGACAGAAAGCCCTGGGGCTACTGCATAGGTATATTTGGTCACGCTGGAGGAATTTGTGGTACCCGCGGCATTCGTGGCCGCCAGATAGTAGGTGTGTGAGGTGTTGACGCCTAGGCTGGTGTCAGTGTAGGATGTCCCCCCGCCGGAATATATGTTGCTCCCGTCTCTGTACAGCGTATAGCTTGTCGCATTGGTAGCCGACCACGAAAGGTTCATGGTTGTTGACGAAGCGGGAGTGGCTGACAGCAATACCGATGACGGTGTGTTCTGGATTGTCAAAGAGCATGAGTCGATAGAAGAGGAAGAAAGGGAAATAGGCGTCGTGCCATATTCCACCAGGTAGCCTGAAGTTGCGGTATTGGTATTGGAAAAATCATTCCAGGTTCCGTTGGCGGAATACATATGAGCATAGTCCTCGCCACCGGCATCATTTGGTTCATTTGAATCCCAGTTTTGGTACATACTGTTCACGGAGTGCCCATTAGGAGAGTTGTTCTGCCAGAATTGTGTACCCGCCTCCGGCCCGGTTACCCATTTCCAGACGCCCTCACTAGCAGCATCGCTTGCGCCGATCCAGCCGTTTCCAGCGCATTTGTCGGCAACGAAATCGTTCTCGCCTTGGCTGGTAATCGTTGCGAGATAGCCGCTGTACGTAACTCCGTTTGCCGTGATGGTGCGGGCCTCGGCAAGCGATTTTGCAGACGTCCAATAATTTCCCGCCGATGCAACATACTCGTAAAAATGTCCGGTTCCACTATAGTAGTACGTGCTGGTGCTGCCCTGCGTAACCGAGAAATAGATGGTTTTCGTCCCGCTGGTAGCGCTGGTATAATACGTAACATTTCTCAGAAATGTCTGATAATTCGCTATGGTGTCCGAACCTGTTACTGTCAAGACGCCCGTGGACGTACTGTAAGTTCCTGAAATGCTGCTGTATGCTGTGCTGGAAAGTATATCGGAACCGGAAACGAAATTGGTTCCGAAATATACCTTGGCGCTGGTTACTGTGCCCGACCCCGTCAGCGTAAGGTTTGGAGAAACATATTGATATCCGCCGCCTGCTATATAGGTCTTTGTATCATCCGCCGTGACTACGACGCTGTCGGCAGCGTACGCAACCATCGCTAGTGGGCCAGACAGTATCATTGTAAACAGGCACGCAATGGTCAGTATAGAAACCCCGATTTTCTTAATTTTATATGTTGATTTCATTGAAGACACCTCTTTCTTTATTATTAAATCAGAGTTTCGACGGTTAGTCGATCATACCGGAGGACTGCAGCAGCCGTCGAATGGCCGTTGCAGCCTGGGCCCTGGTTATATAGCTCTGTGGTGAAAGGGTGGTTTCATCAATTCCGCGAATGACGCCTGTTTTGATGCATCCCGCTGCAGGTGCCTTGGCATAAACGGAAAGCTCGCTGGAATCCGTAAACGCAGATAGAATCTCGGTTAGCTCGCTGCCCGAAACAGTGCCGTCAAGCTCTGTAAGGTTCATAGCCCGCGACATCATTGCCATTGCCTGCTCCCTGGTAATTGTGTCTTCCGGCCCGAAGCACCCATCTCCGTAGCCATAGATGAAGCCGTAGGAAACGGCGGTCTCAATATACTCTGTGTACCAGGAATCAGAGGAAACGTCGGTGAAGTTTTGGTTGCCTACTCCGCGCAGCAGGCCAAGCCCGCGAACCAGAATGACGGCGAATTCAGCCCTGGTTATTGGTCTGTCCGGGTCAAAAAGGTTATTTCCGATGCCTTTCACCACAAGGCGGGAGGCCATGTCGTTTACGTCTGCTTTAGCCCAGTGGGAAGTAACATCATCCATTTCCGACGGATTCCAGATCAGAGCAAACGTGCCGGTGACGAGTGCATGTATTCTTGCGTAATAGTTATCGCCAACGACGATCACTTCGGTGGGAATATGGATAATTGAGCCATCCTTATCTATGCGAATCGCCGTGGTAATTTTATGCCCGTTTGTCAAGGGGATGAGAATATCCACATATCTCTCAAACGACTGGAGTTCCATCTCCGTGTCATCAAGGGAAGTTGAGACGCCAAATGTAAAGGGTTTTTCCACCATAGTGAGTCCCGCTGCCGTAATGACGTTTTTGGTTTTCGCAGCATCATCTGGATTCTGCGAGCCGAGAGTAAATGTGAACTCGATATCATCTGAGTTCCCATTGAAAGCGTTTCTGATGTCATTAAAATCTATATCGCCGGAGCTGAAGGCAGCTACCAGGCCGTCTTCGCCCTTGAAGATATAGCCATCTTCGGAAGATAGCGCTTTCTCGATGCCATTAAATGAAACGCCGGTGCTATCGTCATCGCTGCTGGTGCTGCTGGCGTGGGTTGCAATCTTTATGATCTGGAAATCGCTGAAAGCAGAAACCGAGAATCTGATTCCATAGGGAACCGTGCTGTTGCCAGCGTAAACAAGGGTGCCGCTGAGGAGTTCAACTGTCCCATCGCTGTGTGACACATAAACTCTAAGCCCTGAATACTTGGTTATTTCTGCATTTCCAAACGGTATGGTAATATAAGTCTGGCCTTTGTAGTTCGATTGGATCATTAATGGCGTTCCAATTACGGAAGAACCGCTGCCGCCGCATTTCAGCGCTGCACTTGACAGAGCTTCCTGCTCATCCTCGTCTTCTATGGGCTTTATCATGAAATAAATATCTGTTCCGGCGTCTGCAAGCGAAGCGAGAGTGTCCGCCGGGATAGTTACCTCGCCAAACGCCGAGTCAACTACCAACATAACGTTATGCCCGGTCATAAGAGCCACAGAGGACGCTGGAATCTCAATTGCCTGAGCGGTTGTAGTTTGATCGTCCATGGTGGTGGATGGCATTGTAAGTGTGAGCGTACGTTCGCCGTCGGTACCGCTCGGATCAATCTCTGAAGTGAGAGGCTCAATCGTATCTGGGTCAAAGATGGCTGTGTCGATATATTCATAGATGTCGGCACCGTCTTGATTCACGACTGTCCTGAATGCTATGAGGCTGCCGGAGTCGATCTCGGTTGACAGATCAAATATCGCGCCGGATTCCTCCTGTCGGGTCGTTGTCCTGACGGCGTCTGCCGCTTTTACAATCATCAGGAAGGTCTTGGTGGCCGATGATGAACCGTAGGTGATGGTGGCGGTAAGGATCACGCCGGTGTCTTTGCCCGTAGGCCGCGTTACTGTGGCCGTCAGCATGTCAGTCAAGGAGTCAACGTCACCGATGCTTATGATATCGGAATTCCCTGATGTCCAGGAAATGGTTGAGCCGTAACTGCCATCCGTAAGCATCAAAAATCCGCTTGTAACGCTTTCCCATATATCAGAATCGCTTTCAAACTCAAATGCTTCATAAACTGTGAGGTCTTTGGCAGCTTCCCTGACCACATCTGCTTCGGTCATTTTTATGACAGTCAGCGTGAATACTTTTGTGGCCGCTTCTCCCGTCACGGTGTTGGTTACTGTGGCGGTAAGTGTCACCACATGATCCGAGCTGTCGGGGTCGGGACGCATGACTGTGCCGGACGAGGTAATGTAGTCGGTGTTGCTTGATGTCCATGTGATCCGGCAGCCCGTGGTGCCCTTTTTCGCGAGGTAGACGGAGGAGGTGACGCTGCCCGCGCTGTCGATTCCTGAGTAGACTATTTTTACATCATCAAGATCGCTTTCCACGCACATGCTTCCGCTCTTCGAAACAGTTACGGTGAAAGTCTTTGTGCGTTGTACCCAATATTCTATTTCTTCCGAGTACTTTTCAACCGTGGCCGTCAGCGTGATCTCCGTGTCGGCGCTTGGACGGCTGACTTCGCCGTTTGTTCCGATTATGTCCTCGTCGCTGCTCCCCCATGTGATTGTGGAGCCGTTGGCGCCGGCCGTCCGGAGCGTAAGATCATCCGAGACGAAGCTTGCACTGTCGCTGCCCGCGTAGATCATTTCAAGATCTTCGGTATCGTCCAGTATCTGCTGGAGGATGTCGCTGTCGTCCGTTGCGATGACCTTCAGCGTGAACGTTGCCGTTGTGCTTTCAGTGCCGTTTGTGAGAGTTGCGGTCACGGTTACAGAGGCATCGTTGTCCGTGGGACGGGAAACCGTGCCGTCGGCCGATATTATACCCTCATCTGAGCTTGCCCATGAGATTGTGCTGCCATAATCTCCGGTTTTGGAAAGCACGATATGTGTTGTAACGCTGTCGGCGCCGTCGTCCCCGTAATAACCGATTTCAAGAGCTGCAAGGTCAAGCGCGAGGGCTTCCGAGGGCGAGGAGGGTTCCTTGCTTATCACAGTGACCGTAAACCGACGGGTCAGCGTCGCGCTGCCGTTATTGATCGTCGCCGTAATGGTGACGTCCGCATTTCCCAAACCGGTTGACGGCCTGGTTACTGCTCCGGTATCGGTAACATATGCCGTATTGCTGCTTTTCCAGGTAACCGTGCTGCCGTTTACGACCCCTTCGTTAAAGGTGAGGTCTTGAGTGACGCTGCTGGCGCTGTCGGCCACGGCATAGACAATATAAACATAGTCATAATCCTCAGCAGCCTTTTCCAAATCAGTCAGGGTGACCGCCTTGACGGTCAGCGTGAAAGTGTAGGTGCTGTACACAGCGGCATTACCTGGGTCAGTCGCCGTCGCGGTTATAGTGACATCCACATCAGGCGAACCGTATGCCGGCCTCGTGACTGTGCCTGTGTATGCGCCGTTTTCAGCTGTATCGGAGATCAAGAGAACATCCTCGTTGCCTGATGTCCATGTTATGGCGGAGCCATGTAGGAGCCCGGTGTCGCCAAGGGCTACATCCAGAGTGACAGAATTTTGCGAGTCGCCGTCAAAATAGGTTATCAGGGCATTTTCGACATCGTCTGAAACGTCCCCGAAGCCCTGGGAGTCATCCGTTTTTGCCTTGACCGTCAGTGTGAAAGTCTTTGTGTTGGTGATGCCGTCGACGGTGATTTCGGCGGTCAGAACCACCGTAGCAGCGCCGTCTGCATACTCGGGCCGGATCACGGCGGCGCTGTATTCGTCTTCAGTAGCTGTGTCGATACCGCTCAATGAAACGGCCGAGCCGGAGTCTATGGTCCAAGAGATATCTGAGCCTGAGGAACTTAAAAGCGGGAGTGTGATGTCTCTTGTCACTTTATCTGCACTGTCGCCTTCGGCATAGGTTATGGCAAGATTTCCGATGTCACTGTTGAGCATGATAGAGCCATAGGAAACGGTAAATGTCTTTGAAGCGGTGTTTCCGGCGCTGTTTGTCACGACAACGGTATAGGTTCCCGCATCGTAGACGATTGCGCCTGATACGATTTCGTTTTCGTCGCCGGAGTCGGTGTTTTTAATAATGCAAGTGCCCTCATTAAAGGTGATCGTTGCTCCTGCGATATAGCGCCCGAGGCTGTCGGTATCGCCGCTGATCGAAAGAATGGGGGAGGTAAAGTCAAGCGTGACCCCTCCGATGCCCTCGAGATTATCTTCGGTCAGTGTATGTGAAACGTTTCCGGTGAGATCTGTCATCACGATGGTAAACGGAACCGTTGATCCATCAAGATCGTCCAGCGAGCTGTCGGTTGGTATCGTATAGTAAGCCGACCACAGAGTTGTGTCGGAGTTTATCTGGCTGAACGTGACAGCCCGTCCCGCTATGGTTCCGGAGACACCCGAAAGCGCTTCGTTCGCCTGCACCATCAGCGTCAGCGTGTTTCCTTTAACGGCATAATCAGAATCTGACGTATTGTCGGAGGTTATGACGAGCTCAAGTGCAGAGGCGGGTGTGTTGTCGACTGTAACCGGGTCGCTTGCGGCAGATGCCATCGCCAGGTTTCCTTCGGTATCAAGCGCGGTTGCGGAGGCTATACGCACCTGCACTGTGCCCTCGCCCATCAAATTATATAGGGTTATCGTCTTTTTAAGCGATTCTCCGGGAACATCGCTTATTGAGACATAGGCGTTGGCTGTGCCTCTGGTAACAAGCGCGACGTCGTCGGCGGAAAGACTTATGCTGTCTGCGTCACTGGAGTAAACAGCTGTATAGCTAACCGAGTCACCGCTGTTGACATAAGAGTCCGACGGGCCGGTTATGTTCACCGAAGGCCCATAATTCTTAACAGTGAGAACGGCTGTGGAGGCGTTCGAAGCGTTGCCCGCAGCGTCTATTACATAAAGATAGTAGGTGCCGTCCTCCTTTGGCGCATTGATGACCATGGAGCGGCCGTGCGTCGAGGTTATGGTCGTGCCGTTTGCGGGGTCACTGCCGTCGTATGAATCCCCGTAAAGGCCATTTGAGGCAAAACGGACGCTGTCGCTGTCGTATCCGCCGTCACAGTCCTCTGAGCAGCACTCAAGCGTCACGGACTGTCCGCCCTGAGCTGTTATATCGCTGGAGAACAGCGTATTCTGATTGGAAGGAGCAATGGCATCGATCACGAAGGAAGCATTGCCTACAGCCTGTGCCGAGGTATTGCCGGCAGTATCGGTGGCCGCTCCGGAGAGTATGGTGATGCCGATCGTACCCTCAGACCCGCTGATCGTTTCGGGAAGATAGATGCTCACAGTTCTGCGGTAATCGTCTGTTTCGGCAACGGTGATCCCCGCTATAATTGCGTTTATGTCATCAGAGGAAAAATCGCCGAAGGTAGACAGGCTTATGTATGATGTATCATCCTCGTTTATCCCGGACAGTGCGCTTTCCTCGTTGACTGTCAGTTCATACGTAATGGTCGAGCCCTTCTTCGCATTGAAGCTTGAGGGCGATGAAATGGCGATCAAAGGATCTGTGGTATCCAGAATGATGCTTGCACTTATGGCCTCGCCGATGTTGCCAACCGAGTCTACAAAGCGAGCATAGACGGTTTTTTCGCCGTCGCCGCTCGAAAGTGTCCAGCCGGAGTACGACGTCGAGTAGACTACCTCAGTATAGGAGTCAAAGGTGCTGCTGTTGCTGATCTGCATATACTTGGGCAGAGACGGATCTAAGTCGCCGCCGGATCCGCCTGAATCCGAAGCCGAAATAGTCAGATTAACTACCGTGTTCATGGTGTATGCGGTATCCCCATAAATAGCGCTTACGGATATGCTGCCGCCCTCGGGGGCTGCGCGGTCAATTTTAATCGTGGCGGTTTGCTGGTCACCGACATTACCTACGTTGTCGACGGTGCGCGCCGTAATAACAGTCTCGCCGGGGTTTGTAACTGTAAATGCTGAGGTATAGGTGGTCCAGCCGCGGCTCGTCGCGCCGCTGAGCTTATATTCGGTATAATCTGGCTCGGAGCCCCCGTCGGCGCCGTTTGCAATTGCCACAGAAACCGAGTCATCGTTGGTCCAGCCGACCGCAGTCGGAGTGATTGAGGGAAGCTCGGGTGCTGTTTGGTCGACATGGAGGGTGTAGGCCAGATAGGCGGTGCAGTAGCCCTTATACCCGTCGTCTCCGAAAACGGCTATTGAGCTGTAATCGCTTTGAGAGATGCCGTCGCCCGCGATATCCCAGGTCAGTGACCAGGAAACCCCTGAGGCGGTCGCGTTGACAACCGTGCTCTTTTTCACGCCGTCGATGGCGGCATAAATCCTCACTGAATCGCCGTCGGCGTCCGACACTGTTCCTGACATGGTGAAAGCTGTATGCCTATCCTGCGCGGAACGGTAAAGGCTTGCTGCAGGAGACGCAATAGAGATTACAGGAGCTTCATTTGTTCTGGCGCTGGAAGAACCGCTATAATCGGTTTGAGCTTCGTCACCGTTTTTGGCCATGACACGATACTGATAGATATTACCCGACGATACACCTGTGTGCTGTGGCGAAAGATAATAATACCATTCGTCGCTAAGGTTTATCCATGTTGTGCCGCTGTCGGTAGAGTATTGAATGAAATACCCTGTGCCGGAGAGATTGGGCGTTGAACCGAACTCGGGGTTGCCATTCGGCACGATCGTCAGATTGATCGTGTCGCCGGAGACTTCCGATTCGATGTCGGGTACGGCAGCCAGAGTATAGGCGTGAACCTCAGCGCTGCCTTCAGATGCTCCGCTCGTGTTATTTGCAACAATATAATAGGCATACTGTGTATTCGGTGTCAGGCCGGAATCCATGTAAAGCACTCCGCCCATATAGGCGGACTCGATCTGCGTATAGCCGGACTCACCGCCGGCCTTACGATAGATGGAGTAGCTATCCGCGCCGGTCGGGGCCGTCCAGGAGATCAGCACGGAAACGTTCTGATTTCCAGATTCGTCTTTACTGATGGCCTGTGGCGTCATGGTAAGACCGGTTGGCGCTGCGGGCAGGGTCATTTTAACAGACGCGGTTGAATAGGCGGTTTCCACGCTATCGCCGTTCACCGCTTTTACCCTGTAATAATATTGTGTGCCGGCGTTGAGATTGCTTACCATATAAGAAAAGCTATTGGAAGATCCGGCATAAATGGTGTAGTTCTCAATAGGGGTCCATGTATCGCCGTCAATCGACCGCTCTAGCCTGTAGGCGGTATCTGCGGCATTGCCGTTATTTGCGATAATAAGCACCATACTGTCAGCCGTCACCTCTCCGAAGGTAATCTCCGGCGTCTTGGCGAGCGTATAACGTGTTATATCGCCGCTGTATGGCGAATCGCCAAAGGAGTTGTAGGCAGCGATGCAAACAATGTGCGGCGTATTCGGCGAAAAACCGTTATATACGCCTGCGGTGCCGGCAATCCCTTTGGAGGCAGCTACGCTGTCTATGTTGACAGTATAGCTCACGGCATCGATAGGAGCTGTCCAGGAGACGTCAAGAGAGTCGCTTGCGCCCGACGTGGCAGCCACAGTGACGGTTGGCGCATCGGTTGCCGTCTTCCAGAATAGCGTATTTGAATAGACCGTTTCAACGCTGTTTCCGTTTCTTGCCTTTACGCGGTAATAGTACCCTGTGTTTGTGCTCAAGCCCGAGTCTGCATATGTTGTTGAATCACCGGAGCCGCTCTGGATGGCATAGTTGTTGACCACGGCCCAGTTCGTTCCGTCAGAAGATCGTTCGAGGCAATAGGCGGTTCCTGCACTATTGCCGTTGTTGCCAATGTCAAGGGTAATAGCCCTATTGTTGGATGATGCGGCGGACAGGGATGGCACGGCCGCGTTGGAGCATGCGGCCTTTTCAGTCGAGGCTGAGTCACCCATGTCGTTGGTGCCAACGGCTGTAACCGTACGGCCTTCGTTGGGAGACAGACCGCTTATTGTCATGGAGGTTGCTGTTGTTCCGTCATACACCTGGGTGCCGGACACCCACACATTGTATGCGGTGGCATCAGTTGCGCTCCATGTGAGATTGACCGTGTCGGTAGTTCCGGATTCTGGCGTTGTGGTTATAACGGGGGCTGCGGGATAGGTATGGATTTTGACCACAGCGGTGGTGTTCGAGGTGGCAGAGCCTCCCGCACCGTCAACTGCCGTCAGCTTATAGGCACGGTCTGTTGTGCTTGTTCTTGTGCTCTGGCTGGCGCTTACCATCGCAACCCTTCGGGCAACATTCGTAGCCACCTGAGAGGAAACCAGATCGCTGACGACGCGCACATTGTCGATGAGGAGCTCCGAACTGATGTATCTGCCGCCTGTTCCATCCTGTGAACCGCAGAGAAATTCAAAAACAAAGTTGTCGCTGTCCGGAAGCGTGATTTTCGCACTCACTGCCTGCCAGCCGTCAGTCTGATCCCCTCGCTGGAAGAAAAGCTGTTGCTGTTTTCCGGTTACGGTATCTTTCAGGTAACCGTAGACATCGTATTTGTCTCCGGTATTCTTAGCGTAGTAATAAAGAGAAACACTGTCTCCGTTGGATGCGGAAAAAGCAGTGCTGGTAATTTTGGGGCCGTGGAGTGTGCCGTATGAATCATTGATCCACGTTGAAAGATACAGCCGCATATAAGAAGAACTGCCGTCAACAGTATCAACCCAGTTCCAGTTGAAATATGGGTTTTTTCTTGTTGCTTCAATGGTGGTGCTTGCGTTGCCCCAGCTTGTATTGACAGTGGAATCGCCGGAAAGCCTGATGACGCTGTTCGTCTTCGCCCAGTTTTCGGTTCCATCTTCAAAGCCGCCGTTAGCCAGTTCGGTAAAAAACAGGATCTTCAGGTCATTGCCGTTTTCCCCGTTCAGGGAACTGTCAATAGACCCGATAGCAGCCTTTCCGCTGCCGTTTCCCAGATATACTGTCGATCCATCAGACGAGATCGCCCCATAGGCGGTTGGGCTGGAATCTGAAACGATTGACAGCTTGTCTCCGGGAACCGCGGGTCCCGTGTTTTCAAAGAGAAGATAACCGTCCGAGAAGCTGCTGCTTGAGCTTATGGTGACGTCGTCATCAAGTTTCACTGGGGTTATACTGCCGATTTTCGGCACATTAAGCGTAGTCGTATCATTAAATGCCGATGCGGATATCGTGGCAGCAACCGCTGTTCCGCTCAACAATGAAATCGACATGCAAAAAGCCATGCAAAAAGATAGCCCGCGTCTTAGTTTGTTCCTCTTCATTCTTTAATGCTCCTCCCACATTTTGCTGTAAACACACCGCCCGTAACACGAGCGGGCATCGCAAATTTCTATCTGCTTGTCCGTTTAATGGCTTGTATACATCGCCGATACCGGTAATAAACCTACATCGGTTATGTAGTTGCATTGATTAATTATCGCCCGTGTCACACCGCAGGGCATAACAGATGGCGATCACCAAAGAACAAGCAAAACAATTACAAAATAGCAAAAACCCCCTTGGCCTTTATTATATTATTCTACCCCCTGTATTTAGCGCCGCCATGGAATGATGGCAGATACGGCACTTATTGTCAGATCATTTTCTCATCGATCGTCATTATCTATATACTATTATAAAGATCAAACCTAAAAGCTTCGTAAATAGACCCTAAATGAAACCTGAATTATCACGTAATATTAATAAACTCGTAATAATTTTATGGGATATTGGTATTGACAACAAAAAACCTTACGGCAGTTAAACCGTAAGGCTTCAATTTTAATTGTGGATATACGTTTCTATCGCAAAGCGCCGGTCATTCTTATATAAGCTTTCTCCAGGGATACCGCTTTGGGGATGGCCCAGCTATAGGGCTCGTTTTCCATAAACTGGCCTTGATACATAAGCCTGATTTTATCTATTTCCGTTTGAGACAATTCCGAGCTCAGGCTTTTACGTATAAAATCCTGAAAAATATAAACATCACACTCGATCGTATCCCGTAAAATACGGTAATTTCCCGGCGTGCTGTCGATGATGTCTGAACAGCCCAGCTCTCCCAATCGCTTGCGCAGCAGATAATTAGTCGCGTGAAAGTTGGCGTGGGCCTGCTCGGGAGCAAAGTCCGGCCAAATGGCATCGACTATTTTTTCCCAGCCCATTGGCGCACCTTCCTTGCTGACTAAAAACGCCAGGATTTCTTTTGCCTTGGAGTTTTTCCATGTTACCGGTGTTCCGTGAATGAGCAGCTGAAAGTCACCGAAGCATTGAATATAGGGGCGTTCAGGCTTTTGAGCGATTTTTGGAGAATTCATCAGGCGTATAATTGTTTTTTCCAATCTTTCGCTGGTTATGGGTTTCAGAAGATAATCGAGAGCTTGCAGTTCAAATGCCTCAACAGCATATTTGTTATATGCAGTTACAAAGATAATTTCAATATTCTCGTCAATCTGCATGATTTGTTCATATAGATCCATGCCGTTTTCGTTGCCGATTTCCACATCCAAAAAAACCGCGTCTACCGCATGGTGTCGTAAATACGAAATCAATGCCTCTCCCGACTGGTATAGGCCGCATATTTCCAGGCCGTCAATTTTAAGGGCTATACGTTCAAACCATTTAAGAATATGAAGTTCGTCATCCACGGCCGCTATACGTATCATAAGAACTCCTTCAGATCATAAAAGATGACATAAATCAGGTTAAAGCAAAAAAGAATTATTTCAAACAGGTATTCAGTATCACCGTTTGAAAAAGCAACTTTTTTAAAGAATTTTTAATATATTATATAATATAATGTCCCTTATTTGCAACGCCGAATTTCGCTGATTTGAATTGCTGCAATAAAGTGTTAATTAAAGTAAGCCTAGTCTGAAACCCGCTTGTTCGGAACAGATGTGTAACTGGATTAACTGTGTTTACGGCGATGCTGGGTTAGCGGGTAATTTGATTTTATCTCATCCAAGCCTATATAAGACAAAAGACTATGCTGATTTTGTTAAAAGAATCTGCATAGCCTTTTCGAGGTATTTTATTTGAACAGTATTCTCATTTCAAAGAACTGAGAATACTGCAATTTTTAATGTTAATGCTTATGCACAGCGGGCAAATCAATATCTGTCACACTGAGCGATCCTGAAGTAACAGCATCTTTCAAAGCATCATACACAGCATTGATAAGACCCGCAGATGAAAAAGTGGCACCAGAAACGGTGTCTACCTCAAGCGATTGATTATCGATGATATCATCAAGTACACTTTCCGCTTGATCGAAAAAACGATCTGTATCATTTTGGCTGACAACATTTATTTCTGTAACCTGACCGCTTTCAACAACGACAGAAACAGTTGTTGTTCCATTGTAGCCTTTGGCAGAACCTTGGTATGTCCCATCTTTAAGCTGTGCACCGGAAAAATCTACTATTGAAGTGGAAACATCACTATTGTCGTTCTCACTAGTATTCTCCTGCTCATCGGCTTTTGCGGCCGCCGCAGTACTGCTGAAAAAGCGCTTGGGAAGCTGTATTCCTACATCAGATATGTGCAGCACAAGGCAAATCAAAATTGCTGCTGTTGCAATTCTGTGAATAAGCAGCCATTTTCGTTTAAGCTTTTTATGCAATAAGTATGTGCAAGCGAGAACAATAGCTAATAAAAAGCAGGCTGTTCCCCAGTTAAGTGTAAATAAAACTGCGGCAGGCTGAAAGCTTGAGAGTGTCGCTGCGGAAGCATTCCCCGCAAAAACTCCGTGTAAAACGCCTACAACAAGCAATAAGCTGCCAAATGGAATATGTATATTATGAAAAAATCGGTTTAATGTCTTGTTGCCGCTGATACGTGCAATATATTTTAAAGCAGACATGATACAAAGCAGAACAGCGACCCAAGCAAGGATTATGCTAATTAACATTTTTGTCCTCCAGCTTTTTTACTAACTTTAACAGTACTACTTTAAATTACAATTAGAAAACTGCGAACTTTTTAAGAACGATTAATTGTGAGCCTGTTCATTTTTAGAGTGATGCGGCTGATCTATAGCAAGTCAGCATAGCTTATAAGTGTACTCAGGCGGCATGCGACAGCAGATAATCGTGCCTAAAAAAGGGCAAAAAAAATACCAGGGTCAGCCGCTGCCCCGGAACTTTCTTATGTGATACTATTTGTCGCTGATATGGCTGCCATGATCTTCATTGAAAATCAGATCATCGATATCGCCAAGATTTGTGGTCAATACAAGTCTGCCGTTCTTTGCAATAAAAGATCTGGGGAAGACAGCAACATCAGCAGTGCCTAAGCACCCGTCCTCTTTTGTTGAGCCACGGGTGCGCTTGCCGGAACTAAGCAATGCGGACATTGACTGCACGCAGTTTCTTTGAGTTCTTTGGATCGGTCTCTGTGTCATAGATTACCTGCTGTCCTTCCTGAAGTGTTTTGTGACCTTCGCACTGGATAGCGGAGAAATGCACAAAAACCTCTGCGCCTCCGTCGCTGTTAGCAATGAAGCCAAAGCCTTTTTCATCGTTGAACCATTTAACTGTACCGTTATTCATAACTGTACCTCCTAAAAAACGTTATCCCACCGCAAAAAACAAAAACTGCAGAAAATAAGCCAAAATGAAACTGACTTATAATCCGCAGAAATCAATTAATACATTTAGAATACTTTTTTAGTATACACCTACTTAGCATTATTGTCAAGCAAATAATTTAGAGGATATGGCCCTCTGTATATACCGTGCTTTATGTGAGAATTATTCTTTAGGGGCATTCCGGCAAGGCATAGTAAAATGCTGAAGCATGGGAGCGACAGAAAAGGCTAAATAGTTTTTAAAAAACTATTTAGCCTTTTTATGCCAATCGTATAAGTCTTCCTGTTTTTACCGTGCTACAACATATAAAGAGTCATTAAAAATGTAATGATACAAAAATTATTTCTTGATAAAAAAGCAAATAAATGTTGTTTTGGTCCCACAGGATAGCTTTCCGGTTTATCTGATGCCTTTGCGTCGTGGATGAAAATCTTGAAGGTCGGCATCAGACAAATCGTTTTCGATATTATCGCGAGCCAGGTCAGTGTCAATCGCCGGATAAATGTTTACCGGGATTGGACTGTCAATGCTTTCATTTATGGCGGCTCTGATTTTCTTGGATTTCACGATATCACCTCAAAAATAGGGTGTTCAAAAATAAGAAAATTATGTCGGAAAATAATGTTTGTATATAGTATATATGTAAACATAGTTAAGCAAAACCATTTGATAACACATACATGACTTCGCTGCATATATAGATCCTAAGATTTAAAAAAATAAAGGCTTGCTTTTTACAGCAAGCCTGAGAGGTAATACTTATTAACGCCAACAGCCGTTACAGCCGCACGAATTGCAGCCGCACTGGGAATTACAGCCGCAGTTGCATCTATTCCGACCTATTCTGCCACCGATAATCCCTGCTCCAACACCAACTAAAAAGGGCCAAAAACAAAACATAAGCACTACTCCGTTCAGTTTATTTGCAAGGCATAGTTTATTTACAGAGCAAAAGAAAGCGGACACAATACATGTTATGCCTGAAGTGAAATATTTGTGAAAAGCCTTAACAACGGCGTATTCTATGAGCCATCATATGCCCATATATCAATATATGCCCATAGGGTTGTCTGTGTGATATTTTAAACTGCAATTTGCTGAAGGTAGTATGCATAACAGTGCTCAAATCCCTTGCGGGTCAGCTGAAACGGTAGTCGGTGTCAGTTGTATTGATATGGATATCTATTTATCACCTATTCTTTCGTATCCGCTTCATATATTATTGTGTTCTGCGCGATATTTAAAAAAGCTATTTCGCGGAAATCTCTTTTTTCATAATATCCGCTTGGGCTGCCGACCGCATATACCTTTGAAAAGCCCATCCTGCCCGCTTCTCTGCGAGCATGTTCCAACAGAAGTTTGCCGTATCCTTTTCCTCGTTCGTGTTCAGCAACCAATAATAGCGAAATCCACGGAACTAAGCCTTTTTCAATATCAGGAGATTGGTTATTGTTTATTTGCAGCGATTCTGGGATATGTTTATCAAGGCTTACCCATCCGATAACAGAGTCGTGTTTCACCATAAAATAGCCCTCTGGCAATATGCTTTGGCTGCATAACAAGAATGAGAGATCATGTTTAGATAAATCATCGGAGCTAAAATAAGAAATGAGCAGATTTTGACATTCGGCTAGCCTTGCAGGCCATTGGCGCAGGGGAATTATCTGAACGCCCATTTCGGCAAGCTTCAGGATAGGTGAGCCCGGCAAGAGTTTTTCGGGCTGAGACAGATCTTTAAGCATACAGTTTATATTTTTTAAGTCTTGCTCGGTAATATTGCCCCAACTTAGAATCTCTGCTCCGCTGAAGCTTTGAAGCTGAGATACATAGTTGATTCTGCGGCTGGCAAAAACCTCTTTGATATTTTGTGAAAGCTTATCGGTTAGTCTGTTGATTGGAATAAGTTTTACAGGTTCTTTTGGAGGGAAGGTGCGGTCGAACACTTCCATTTCAGCAGGGTCAATTTGAAAAACGGGGTCCTCCATATAAACTCCCGAAACGCCTGCAAGAGCTCCTTCATAAAGCGGCATAGCCATAAGGGCATCAAAGCTCTTTCCATTTAGGGAGGTTATGCCGAATGTGCTTGCCCTAAGAAAACCAAGACGGGGATAATAGTCCGGGTGACCGTAGAATACAATAGCCCTGTAACCAAGCCTTTTTGATTCTGATATAGTATGCCGCAGCAAAACGGACCCGATCCCCATTTTCTTGTATTTTGGCAGAACGCTGATAGGGCCGAAATTAAGAACCTCAGTTTCAGCCCCATCTGAAGAAACTATTTTTGCCATGCTGTAGATTACGTGTCCTACAATATGTCCATCCACTTCTGCAACATAGTCGAGTTCCGGCACAAAAGATGGCAGGCCCCTCAGCTTATGAACAAGCAAATGCTCGCCTTCACAAGTGGGGTGATTCATGCTTCCCCAAAACGCTTCTCTGGTAAGCTCTTCAACAGCGCGGTGGTCTTCGGGGCGTTCAAGTCTTAATATTATATTCAATGATAATTCCTCCGATTAAGTAAATTGTTAAAGTTCATGTGTACCGTCCGATATTTCGTATTAAGTGGCGCCATTATTGTTTCTTCATCAATGCGCACAGCGTCAGAGAATCCTCAAAGTAAGGAGTGCCCTTCACATCGGCAAAAAAGCTGTCTGGCTTTAGATCGTAAGGCGCAAATTCTTCTGATAAAGCTTCCTGAGTGAAGCAGGTGTTCCACACATTGAAGCAGCGTATGGCTTTTTCCTCGATGATCACATGGCGGTGCATATTAACATTTTTGCCATAGAGATATTCAGCGTTAAGGCATATATGTGCTTTGGGACTCCAGAAACCTCCGCTTTTGCTGACTTCCCATGATGTGTTTTCGCTTTTTTGCTTATTCCATGCGGGAGTAAACACATCAAAGAGGAACATGCCGCCCGGTTTCAGGGCGCGATACACTAGAGAAAGAAGAGTATAGCGATCTTCCGGTATCAGAGCACCATAGTCGCACCAAATCAGGGTAACAATATCAAACATATTCTCGAAGTTCATTTCAAGATAATTTTTGACAATGTACTGGCTTTTTTTGTCATGCTCTCTGGCATAGGTGATTGATCGCTCGGAAAAATCCAGCCCTGTGACGAGTAATTTGTATTCGGACAGGCGCTTTGTATATAACCCCGGCCCACAACCTATATCGAGCAGCTTAGCGTTATCCGGAAGAAGTGAAGCAATCCAAGCTGCCGAGGCTTCGATATACTCGGGCCTGCGGCTGGCTGAGTCGGTGTTTGGGTTCAGATGAGCATCAAGCATGCCCTTTGAAATATGAGGGTCATTCCAGAATTTTTCTTGAGTTTTATCATATAGAACAGGCTTTTGCAACAAACAATTTAACGTCTGATACATTACAGATTTCCTGCTTTCCCTTAAATTTTGACGCAAAAATACCGCAAAGCAAGCAGCCTCAGTCGAGACTGCTGCCTGCGGTATTACTGATATATTTCATCAATAAATAAAAAGAATACGAACGAATCGTATTCCCGCAAATGCAGTATGCACGAAAGGTTACCTGAATGCGGCGCACAAAAATATAGAGGCATAGCCTCATCATGTTTTTAGGCGCCGGGATATTGAGTTAAGTTAAAATCACCATTATAACCGACATATTTTGCATCTCCTTTCGAAGTAAGGGGTTGGCTATTGCTAGATCACCTATATTCTACCATATTCTAAATAATAAATCAATGCTGTTTTTAATAAATAAAGCCGGGACAGATTCTGCTATCCCGGCGTAGTCAACCCTGTGATACGGTTTTTTATTTTTCCGATCAGCAATATTGTGCATGGAATAAAAACCTGAAACGGAATGGAATACAGGGCATGATATTGCAGCCAGCTTATAACTTCCTCAATATTGGTGCTGACCACCATGACAAGCGTAATAAGGATAAGACTGCATGGAGCTAATAAAGGCACATAGTCATCAAGACCAAAAATCTTTTCTACTTCATGGCTGCAGGTGAAAAGCGCCACACAAAATTTTATAAACCCGGCGAGGAGAAGATTGAACCCTATGATTACCTCTATACGCGTAAAAAAGTCACCAATAGATATGACGCTGACAGCTTGGTATGATGCATAGATATAGATTTTTTGCGCTGGGCCTAAAATAAACAAATTACGCAGATTTGCAATTAGAAGGATTGCAAAGCCCATTAGTGTTCCTTTCAGAAAAACTGGAAATACCTTTGCTTTTTCTTCCAGAACGGAAAAAAGAGGCGCACAGATCACAGATTCACCCAGAGGAAGCGTGAACAGCAGCAAAATACTCTTTATCATTGGACTTATATCGGTTTTCAATATGGGCTTTATATTTGAAATATTCATGCATTTATATGCCATAGCTAGAGTTATAAAGACAGTTACAAGCAAGACCGGCAGAATAAACTTGGAAATTCTTGCTACAACATTGATTCTTTTTTTTGAAACGTATAATTGAGCTGCTGTGAGAGCAATAAGAACGAAAATTAACGGCGTTTCCGGCATATTCATGTTGCGAATAAAAACGCAGAAAGTTTTCATTACAAGCGCGGCGATATGGAAGCTGTAAAGCAGGAGAAGAACGCAGAAAGTCTTTCCAATGGGTTTGCCGCATGCCTTTATAATATTTTCAATATAGTTTCTGCCCGGATAGAGCTCTATAATTTTTGATTGGATCCATATAAGAGGAATATTCAGAAGCATGGCAATTATTAAGCAGATCCATGTGTCCTGCCCGGCTTCACTTTGTGTTCCTGTGACAAGGGAACTCCCTATAATAAAAAGAGCAATCGTGGATTCGAGCTGTCTGCCTGTGATACGAGCTTCCATTATGCGACACCTTTTCATTTAATAAAATTAGACATAAGTTTTTCGAGAATTGCAGTTATGCTTGTGATATGAACATCCATGCCTATTATGAGATTTGCGACAAGAGTGATAAGGTAGACCGGGATACAAAACCTTAAATATTTTTTTTCTTTTTTTTGAATCATTGGTATTAGATCAGTAAAAATCAGAGTTATATAAAATGCTGTGAAAATTGGTATATATGGCATTAGTCTCCGCCTTTCGGCACAGCAGTAGCTGAGTTGATAATTCGTATGTCTGCTGAGATTTTGCATTTTACATTAGGAAAAATATTATCCCAGTTGCCCGACATTTTCTCCCAATCCTCATATTTTTCCTTCTCGATCATTTCTCCAAATCCAAAGATATCAGCGTTGTAATTGTTTTGCATATCTGAAATCAAGTTCATTAAACCTGCTTCAACTGTTTTTGAAGCGGCCTCCTCGATTTTTTTCAGTTCTCCGCTTTTGTTTTTGTATTTTTCTTGGCCGTTGTCTTCCCCTAAGGCAGTATTTAATTTTACCTTTATTTCCATGGTCACATTATCACCGTTTATAATAGGTTTTATTGTTGTTTTGCAATTAAAAATTTCAAGAGAAACTGTCTTTAATGGGTCTGGAACTTGGGTAAGCAAAATACCGCTTTCAATTTTGTTTTTTAACATGAGAAAATAAAGGTTTTCATCCTCCTTCAGAGAACCTACCATTTTGCCCTGCCGCAATATTGCATTTGTATATAGCTGAGGTTCGGAATTATCTGAAATTTCCACAAGACGGATTTTGGGCAAAGTCAGAGCCTTGGATGATTCTGAATTGAGTGTCCCGACTATTTCGAATAAGGGAACTGAGAGTATATGACCAAGCACCTTTTGTGATTGATCCAGAATTCCTAGGATTTTATAAGATACCGGTTCATTTGTTTTTAAGTGAATATTTAATATCTTTGCAGCGGTTTCTTCATCTGATACGGCAAAGGCCGCGGTTATGCGCGGCTCGGCATCTCTTACAAAAAAGTCCGCCAGCTGTTCGATGCCATCTTCGGCAATAGCTTTACTAAGAATTATTATTTCACAGTTGCCAACATAAAGCTTCTCATCCGACATTGTTACAGCCTTGCGCAATGAATCAAAAATTGAATTGCCGTCAGATTCAATAATAGAGGATTTTATGGTCTGATCGTTTCCGGTAGAAAAATTAAGAACTTCATAGGTTATATGGTATTTGTATCCATCAGTGCCTTCATCAATGGCTATACCAGCTATAATTGTGCATTTTTCAATTTCTCGGTAATTCCAGCAACCGGTACAAAGAAACATAACTAAACAAACGGATATCAAAAATAAAAAATTTTTCCGCTGCTTCATTGAGAGTTTCCTTTCGGTTTTTGACGTGTCACATTTGAGGTTAATTCGTGTGACCGTTTAATCATCTTACCCCACACGGCTCGGATATAGATATCTTTATTATTTTGAAACCCATCAGAATGGACATTTGCCATTATAGGAACCCCAAAAGAGTATGTTCCGAATAACATGCCCAAGATCGCCAGTAGGCCGAGCAAATACCCGTAAATGCCCATAATACATGCAAAGCCCATTAAAATAAAACGCTGCAAAATTACAAATCCTTTTATTTTGGGAACCATTAGTCCGCAAATACCGGTCAGTGATACAATAATGATAATAGGTGCACTGACGATTTTTGCTTCAACAGAAGCCTGACCAATTACCAAGGCGCCAACGATGCTGAGCGCCTGTCCCATTATTCCGGGCATACGTGCACCGGACTCCCTCAGCAGTTCAAAGAAAAACAGCATTATAAGCATTTCAATTGCGGTGGGAAAAGGTACGCTCTGCCTAGCCGAGGATATGCTGAGCAAGAGGGGCGTTGGTAACATCTCCTGGTGATACGTAACCAGCGCAATATAAATTGCGGGCAGGCTCATCGAAATAAAGAATGCAAAAATCCGAATCAATCTTCCAATTGATGCGAATACATAATTGAGGTAATAGTCTTCATCACTTTGAAAATATTCGATGAAAAGATGCGGGACGGTTAAGACCGATGGGGTGCCGTCAAGCATTAAAGCAACACGTCCTTCAAGGAGATTAGCCGCAATAACATCCGGTCGTTCCGAAGTTCCGGCTGTTTCCAGAGGCGAGAACGGTTTTTCTTTAATCAGTTCGGCGATATAATTAGAATCCAGCGTGCCGTCGATATCAATTTTCTCAATACGATCTTCGAGTTCAGCTAATACTTTTTTGTTTACCACACTGTTGAGATAACAAATGCAGGCTTTTGTTCGTGATGTTTTTCCAAACGTCATATATCTAAGCTTAAGATCAGGTGTACGCAGCTTTCGCCTAAGCATCGAAATATTCGTAGCGAGCGATTCATTGAATCCCTCCCTGGGCCCGCGAAGCACTCGCTCACCTTCAGGCTCTGAAATAGAACGCATACTCCAGCCTTTAGTATTTAATAAAAGCGTATCGGAATATCCGTCGGCAAAGAGCACAGTGTCGCCGTAAACAATTGCCTGAATTATATTTTCTACATCGGTTGTTTTTTCTATACTGTTCGAAAGGATAACATTTTGGAGAATCAGTTCAATCAAGTCATCGGTTTTTCTGGGAAACTCATAGTGAGTCAGCGGATAAATGATATCATCGTTCATCAGCTTGCTGTTTGTCATGCCCTCGGCAAAGAGAAGGCAGAAGCGATATTTGGTATCCGGAGAACTTGAAAGATACCGATACTGAAGCGTGTCATCAGGAGTGAAAATATCGCGAATATACTTTATGTTAATCTCCAATTTATCTGATGGCAGCTTTACGCCGCCGAAATTGTCGTTACTGTTTATCGTAGTCGCCCCCCATCATTTTTGTTATGATTTCCCAGTTTCCTCCAAAATATACAAAACCTCTAAATCCAAATTGTCTTTGATTCAGTTTGCTATTAATATAATTTCGGAGGCCACTTACATAAACGCATTAAAAAACAAAGCGCCAAGCCTTTACAGACTATAGCGCTTTGTTTTAAAGTATTTTTTAGATTACATGATTTAAAAAGTTTTAGATAAAGCTTGGTTTAAAGCTCAATTTGAGTTGAAAATGCTACAACGGCTTCTCCGATTATTTGAACATTTGTCGGCTTTTTATTTGAAATAGAAACTTTTACTGTCATCATGCCGGCTCTCCCGATAGCTTCTCCCTGAATGATATCAAAGTTAAAGGTATCTTTTGATGTATCTGCAAAGCCCATATGAACCAGATAAGCGCCAAGGGGGCCGTTCGCATTACCTGTAACAGGATCTTCGTTAATGCCGATCGCTGGCGCGAACATCCTGCCGTGAACAAGCGGTGTATTTCCTTCATCAAGGGTGAAAACATAGTATCCGTTGCAGCCGATTTCTCCGCTTATGCGGCACAGCGAGGTAAAATCCGGCTTAAGCCCGTGCAGTTGTTCAAGATTATTTATGCCGACCATTACTTTTGAATGTCCCGTAGATACTATTGCTATTGGAAGGTTGCTTAAAAGCTGGTCTTTCTTTAGGCCCAGAGCATTTACAATTTGCGTTTGATAGTCAGGCAGAAGAGGATCGTCTATCTTTATTTCGCCCTGTGTCATGGCGATCTGATAGTCATTGTTTTTTTGATATATATCAACAGGAAGTATGCCCGCACCTGTCTTTTGCAAAACACGGGTATGGCCGCACATCTGTTTTTCCAAAGCATTGGCATAGTGGGCAGAAATCGTGGCGTGTCCGCATATTGGAACCTCTTTGGTAGGTGTAAAAAAGCGCACCTCCATATCATAGTTTCTGCGGTTCTCAGTGAAGATAAAAGCAGTTTCTGAATTGTTGAGCTCCCTGGCGATTTTCTGCATTTGGGGAACTGTAAGCCCGTCTGCGTTGGTGATCACGCCGGCAGGGTTTCCGGTAAAACGTTCTTTGGTAAAAGCATCCATTTGATAAAGACGGTAAACCTTGCTCATAAAAATTGCTCCTTGTTTATTTAATATTTTAATAATCATTTTAATAAACAGCGTTCGGGCAGCGCTTTAAGAATATAATTTGGGGTAAAAGGTTATTTGGTGTCAGCATGGAGTGTTTTCGTCCTCAAAAGGCAGCACGCTTTTCAGATTGAATATACACTCTTTGGTTGTAAAAAAGCAGAAACATTCTTGCATCTGCTTTTTTGCAAATTGCTCAGTTAAGTCTATTTTAACATGCGTTGTAAATTGACGCAACAAAGAGGGATTATATTTGAGAAGAAAAAGTTTTATATTTTTATCATAATATTTTGTCAGAGTGATTTTAAAATAAATCGGTAATACGTCAATTCAGCTTGCTTTTTGAGGAAGAAGTTAAGCGGTTTTTTAACAGCACTTTTGCAAATTGCCCGCGGGATGCTATCATCGAACGCACAATAATTAGTGAGAAAGAATACGATGACCGTTTTAGGCATTTTTGACAAAGGCATGGGTTGCAGGTAGCTCCTTAGGCTTGCTCATCTTCTTTTGAGCCGGGGCATATACTGACAAAAGCGTAGTATCCGCATGTAACTATTATAGAGAACGTTACTGCTGGTTATGGCAAATACTACCGTAATTTGCTGTGTTTCCAAAAGAACTTAGATAATGTGCATTTACAACAAAAATTTGGTCTATAATAAAAACAAGCAAAAGAAGCAAATCTTATTTGAATTTACGTGCCTTTTGCTTGCCCTGCTGTTGCGCTTTATAGTTTTCTATAAAGCTTGGCAAAGATAAATTAACAAAAAATGCTAAATAATTGTATTGCCAAAAAGGTGATTTGTTATTAAAAAATTCATTCTGTAGGTGTGTATGCAGAAATTTTACTTACATTTTCATAAAAAAAGTGATAATATATAGTTATAACGTGTAGTTCTGGAATACAAGTCATGTTGATGGAGCTGCATGTTTTATTATTTTATCGGATAGTATCAAATTTTGGTCGGGGGTTGGGCAATTAAAATAATTTTACTGTGATAAGAAACTGATTTGAAATCTTGCCTGTGAAATAGGGTGATCTTATGGCGTCATTTACGCGTAATTCGGATACTGCCCTTTTAAAACTGCCGGACTGTGATGGTCTGCTTGAAAATGGAAAATGCAGGTGGCTTAATGTTTCAAAATGCACGGGATTTAAATGCTCTTATTATAAAAAGACAAACAGCTTTGAAAAAGCACAGGAAAGACTAAGGTCATTAGATAAAGCGACTCAAAAGCATATTGCTCAGAAGTATTATGGCGGATCTTGCCCCTGGGCAAATACAGAAGCAAATTCCCGGAGGTAAATAAAATGTATAAAATAGGAGATCTTGTTGTTTACGGAAACAACGGTGTATGCAAAATTATCGACATTGTAATGATGAAAGCAGTTAAAAAAGATGTAAAGCAACCATTTTATGTTTTGGCGCTTCTTCATCAGAAATGTACTATTTTTGCACCCGTTAACTCAACAAAGGTATTTATGCGCCCAATTATATCTAAAACTGAAGCGGAGAGGCTTATTGATTTGATTCCCACGCTTCGTGTGGAGGCGTATCATAACCGGGCACTGCACGAGCTTTCAGAGCATTATAAAGCATCACTCAGTACGCATGATTGCGCTGATCTGATAGAGCTTACCTTATCAATTTACGCGAAAAAACAGTCTGCTGAGCTGCAAAAACGAAAAATAGGTGTTGTGGACGAGAAATTCATGAAGAAGGCGGAAGACTTGCTTTTCAGCGAGCTTTCCGCTGCGCTTGGTATATCTAAAGATAAAGTGCAGGAATATATCGCCGAACGAGTAAATGATAAATTGGAGGACTAAAGGCAATGAATGTAGTATTTAAACAAGTGCATCATAGTCAGTTTGGAGAGGGGACGATTGTCAGCCAATCTGCGACGACTGTAACGGTGCAGTTTTGTGAAGAATATGGTACAAAAATGTTTGTTTTTCCTTCCGCATTTGAATTGTTTTTGGAGTTAAGCGATCCTGAAGAAAAAGCACAGATGGATAAAGAGCTGAACAAGCTAAGGGAGAAGGCTCAGGAAGAACGCAGGCTGCGCGGGCAAGAAGAACAAAAACGCCGGGAAGAACAGCTTAAGAACATGCTGGAACAAAAACGTGCTTCCACAAGGAAACGAATAACAACTAAAAAATCAGTTACTAAGACTAAGAAGAAACCGCTGCTCGTTGAAACGGACGACAAGGATGCGCAAACAGAATAACTTCGAGGCGCTAATTGTGGTTAGGTGTTTCATAATAATTGGATGGATAATAAAATGAAAGGGCTGTCGAATCTTTATTCGACAGCCCTTTCATTTTGTCCTGCCCTTTAGGGGAGCAGTTAAGATTAGTACTTAAAGTCCCGGTCAGGATAATTGTAAAAAAGCAATGCGGGAGCAGCTTTTTTTGGAGAGAAGCATATCGAAAACGGTTATTGATTAATCTTATAAAAAGGCATATATTTTTATCTTTGCGTAGCGAATTAATATTATCGCATGATATAATATTTATGATAAATAGCAAGCTTTTCAGGAGAAAAATTATTTGCTATGGCAGGAAACTATAAAATGAAAAAATGGTTGATTATATTGTTAGTGGTTACAACCGTTATGATAAATATGACCTCCTGCGGCCATGCGAAGATAATTACGGGAGATAAACAAGGCTCCGTAATGCTGCACGGGGATAATGAATATCCATATTCAGGGCAGGCAGGTGCTACCGGCGTATTTGACAATGAAGAACTTACAGAAGACCAGAATAGCGAAAATATCGTGGCTTCTGATGAAAAAAGCCTTGACGAAATGATGAAGGAGACTGCTGATATCCAGAAAATGAAGAGCGTAGAGGAGTTCTTTTCGGATGCTTTGTTTATCGGAGATTCAAGAACAGTTGGGCTTCAAAAGTATTCAGGCATACCAACCGCGGATTATTTTGCAGCAACTGGAATGAATGTATTCAATGTGCTGACTGCGTCACCGGAGGTGGCGGGAAGAGGCAATATAAACCTGGAGACGGTGCTTTCATTAAAGAAATATGGTAAGATATATCTGATGCTTGGGATAAACGAGCTTGGCTATGATATGGACAGCATATATCAGAAATACGGTGAGGTTCTTGAACGTGTGACAGAGTTGCAGCCAGAGGCAAATATATATGCCGAGGCAAATCTTCATGTGACCAAGGCCCGCTCAGATAAGGATACAGTATTTAACAACATAAGCATTGATACTATAAACGGAAAGATAAAAAGCCTTGCAAAGGAAAATGGCATAGGCTATCTTGATGTAAATCCAATGTTTGATGACGGTCAAGGGGCGCTCAGCGAAGATTATACATACGATCATACCCATGTGCTTGGAAAGTACTATAAGGCTTGGAGCGTCTGGATATACGAAAGTTGCCATCAGGAATAAGGAGGAGCTATGGAGGCCAAGTACGTAAGCCGGGCGACACTTAAGACGCCATTGGATCCCCGATCATACTTGAGGGGGATACCGGCTGTAAGACATCTTATCGAATGCGGATATATATCATTTGAAGATAACGTTACTTTTTTTGTGGGAGAAAACGGGACAGGCAAATCAACCCTTCTGGAGGCTATTGCAGTTGCATTTGGCTTTAACCCTGAGGGAGGGACGAGAAATTTCAATTTTTCAACCAGAGAAAGCCATTCCGAGCTTTGCCGTCATATTGCAATAACAAAAAGAGGATATCCAAAAGACGGTTTTTTTCTCAGAGCTGAAAGCCTTTATAACGTTGCAACAGACATCGAGCGTATGGAACAGGATAGCCCGGGGCTTATTAACAGCTATGGCGGAGTATCGCTTCACAATCAGTCTCACGGGGAAAGCTTTCTTTCGCTTGTGCAGAACCGCTTCGGAGGGCATGGCTTGTATATTTTAGATGAGCCTGAGGCCGCGCTTTCTCCTACAAGGCTGATGTCGCTTATGATTGAGATTAAACGGCTTGTAAGAACCGATTCTCAGCTCATAATCGCTACGCATTCGCCGATACTTATGGCTTTCCCTGGGGCCTGCATATATCAGATAAATGATGAGGGAATAAAAAAAGTAGATTACCGCAGTACAGACCATTACCTTGTGACCAAGCAGTTTCTGGATGATCCCGAAAGAATATTCAGATACCTGTTTGATGATGGACTATAGAGCTACTCGTGATCTTTCCTGAAAAAAGAAGCGCTTTTTTGTGAAGAAGTAGCATAACGGTATAGCATAGAGAAGTACGGCGTAGGGTATAGCCGATATATTGGCGCCCATGAACCCCAGAGGTACTGTGGCGGCTATGGACCACGGCACTATTCCGCCTATCAAAATCACTGAGTTCTCAAGGTCAATAGCAAGCTCTCGGTGTTCTGCTCCGCTTTTTTCATAAGGTTCTTTAAGCAGTGTTGCGCAGGCTATGCTGGCTAGCGTCTGGTTGCAGAATATGGCTACAGTTATGAAGCTGAACAGAACCGTCGTTGCGAATCTGCCTATCTTTTTTATACATTTCATGAAAAGCTCTGATATATCGGAAAGCATTCCCGTCCCTTCAAAGATCTTGGAGTATGTACATGATATAAGCAGTATAACGATAACGCTGAGCATTGAGGTCATTCCTCCCCCGCTCAGTATAGAGCCGAGAGCGCTGCCGGCGGGATAATAGCCGAATATGCAGGCTTTTAAGAAAACCATGGGAGATTGGCCCTGCACAAAAATAGCGATAAGCCCGGATGCCGCAATGCTCAACGAGCAGGTTGTTACTGTTGACAGCTTAAAAAGAGGCAGCACCAGCATTATAATTACTGGTATAATGAGCAGATGAGAAAGTGTGAAGTCCTTTTCAATGGCAGACAGCATATTGGGATCAATCGTTTGAATGGGGTTCAGATATGACATTGCCGCATATATAACTGTCGTGATTGCCAGGGGCAGGGCTTCGGTTTTATGCATATATTTTACATTTCCATACATATCGGTTCCCGTTAGAGCGGCGACTACATTGGCGGCGGAGGATACCGGAGAGCAGCGGTCCCCGTAATATACGCCGGAAAATATGACACCTGCTGCAAGAGCCGGATTTATATTGCCCGAGCGGGCGATTGCCATGAGGATGACCCCGACGGTGGCTGAAACTCCGAAGGAGGTTCCGATAGCATAGGAAATGAGGCATGTCAGAGCGAAAGCGGCAAGGATAAAAAGCTTAGGGGTTATGACTTTGACACCATAATATACAAAATAAATTATTGTTCCGCTCATGCGCCATGTTGCTGTCAAAGCGCCTATAACCAGCAGAACTTTGATTACCACCAGCACATCGCGCATCCCGTCAGCTGATAGGCGGATAAGCTTTTTTACCGTGCATTTGCGGTGAAGCCCGGTCAAGGCAAAGGCAATATAGCCAATGATTAAGCCGGGGATTGTGGAAATGCCCGTAACTATGCAGGTAATCATACCCGCGGTAAAAACTGAAAGCGCGATTGCTATATCCATTTGAAAATACCTCCGAAGGTTATGCCGAACAGATATAGTTTATATCCGCCGAAGAGACTTGTCTATACCCAAGCGAAAATATACAATGCCGTCAAGTATGTGAGATTATCAATATGTGGGAGAAATATTATGGATAAGCACGAGTATTGTACATGCAGGGATAAAAGCTGCCCTATGCATCCGTCAAATCACGATAAGGGCTGTACCCCATGCATTATGAAAAACCTTAGGCTTGGGGAGATACCGAGCTGTTTTTTCAATAAGGTCACAGATGATATAGACTCCGTTCAATCCTTTTCGATGGAGGGCTTTGCCAAAGAGGTATATAAGTCATTAAATAAAAACAAAAATATTATTTCGGAGGAAATATGAGAAAGATAGGAATGCTTGTGGCTGTAGAGATTAGCTCTGTTCTTGCAAAATACGGAAAAGCCGAGGAGGAGATTGACAGGTTCGGCTTTAAGATTTACAGATACAGCATCGATGAGTGCGGCTTGTATGTTATTCACAGCGGAGCCGGAGAGATCGCAGCGGCGGCGGCTACAGAACTGTTGATAGCCGTATACGGAGTTGAGGCGGTAGTTAACTTTGGCGTTGTTGGAGGGCTGACCGACGAGATGAAGCTGACGAAAACCGTTGTTGTAGAAAGGGTCGTTCATTATGACTTTGACACTTCCGCTTTTGATAAGTGCGAGGTTGGAAGATATTTAAGATATCCCGATATATATATACCGATGACAAAAGGGCTTGTAGATAAAGCCTGCGCTATAGAGCCTTCGCTTGTAAGGGTTACATGCGCTTCTGGGGATAAATTTATCGATGGAGGAGAGAAACGGCGGGAGCTTGCCCAGAACTTCGGGGCGGACATATGCGAAATGGAGCTTGCCGCCATAGCTTTGACGTGTGACCGATGCGGAGTGCCATGCCTCTCAATCAAAACCGTTTCTGATAGCATAGAGGGCGGGGCTGAGGAGTTTGGCAGGATGATTGAGCAGGCTGCGGATATATGTCTGAGGATAACAGACAAGCTATTGCTTTCTGTTTGAGATATGGCGGAAGATGGCACTCTTTCTAAGCCTTTTCTAAACTGGACACGGTATAATCCTACCGGAGGTGATAAAAAATGAAATTGCTTTTTGCTGAAGATGAGGTAAGCATGTCCGAGGCTGTAGTGGATATTTTGACATATCACAAATATATGGTTGACGCCGTTTATGATGGCAAGGAGGCTCTTGATTACGCAAGAGCTGAGGAATATGACGGCATAATCCTTGATGTCATGATGCCAAAAATGAACGGGCTTGAGGTTTTGCAGCAACTGAGAAAAGAGGGCTGCCACACGCCTGTGCTTCTTCTGACAGCAAAATCCGAGGTTGAAGACCGGATACAGGGGCTTGATATGGGGGCAGATGATTATTTGCCAAAGCCTTTTGTAATGGGCGAGCTGTTGGCAAGGGTAAGGGCGATGCTGCGTCGAAAAGAGCAGTATATACCCGATATACGCACATGCGGAAATATGTCTCTAAACCTTCGAAGCTATGAGTTAAGCGGCAGCGAGGACACTGTAACGCTGACAAATCTTGAATACAGGCTGATGGAGCTTTTGATGCTCAATCAGGGCATATACCTTTCGTCCGAAACTTTGTTTGAAAAGGTGTGGGGGTATGATAACGAGGCCGAGCTTGGAATTGTATGGGTATATATATCATACCTTCGCAAGCGCCTTTCCTGCGTAGGAGCTAATGTGGAGATCAAAGCTAAGAGGGGAATAGGCTATACCTTAGAGGAACAGA
Source organism: Clostridiaceae bacterium (assembly GCA_034926865.1). Taxonomy (GTDB): domain Bacteria; phylum Bacillota; class Clostridia; order Oscillospirales; family Butyricicoccaceae; genus RGIG1902. The sequence continues at coordinate 15,249 of JAYFQP010000010.1, read as the reverse complement.
AATGATCAAGACGCTTCAGCGCAAGTTTATCATTACAGCCATGGTGGCCATATCTGTTTTACTGGTTGTTTTGGTAGGCGCCATAAATGCGGCAAACTATATGCTTGTGGACAAGCAATCTGACAGGCTGCTTGATATGCTGACGGATACGCAAGGTAAGCCAAACCCGAAGACAAATCCGAAGAATAAAGCGCAGCCTTGGTCTTTTAATTTTCAAATCAACGAGGATACAGCTATGTCTGCGCGTTATTTCACCGTTGCTTTTGATGAAGATGGCAATGTAATAAAAGTGGATATCGGCAGGATATCATCTGTTACACAAGAAGAGGCCAGGGAAATAGCAAGCGAGCTTGATGCAGCCTCTTACGGGACAGGAATAAGCGACGGATTCAAATATAAAATATCTGACTTGCGTGACAATAGCGGAAGTCTGATGGTTTTTCTTGATATGACGTACCAGATGCACTCGATGCTTATGGTTTTGGGAACATCAGCATTGATAGGTGTTTGCGGCTGGATATTAATGCTGCTGCTTGTGATTCTGCTTTCAAAAAAAGCTATACTTCCAATAGCGATGAGCATCGAAAGGCAAAAACAGTTTGTTACAAATGCCGGGCATGAAATAAAAACCCCTCTCGCCATCATCATGGCCAATACCGATGCCATGGAGCTGCATAACGGAGAAAGCAAATGGAGTAGGAATATCAGGTCTCAGACCATAAGGCTCAGCGGGCTTATGCAGGACCTTCTCACTCTTTCCAAAATGGATGAGATAGGCACAAGACTTCCCGTTTCTGAGTTTTATCTCACCAGCCTGCTTGAAGAAATGCTGACCTCGTTTGCCGAAGCAGCAGCCATTCAGGGCGTTGAAATCGAGAGGGACATACAGCAGGATGTGACAATAAGCGCCAACCGTGACTATATTGCTCGGCTTGTCTCTGCTTTGCTTGATAATGCTGTCAAATATGTAAATAAAGAAGGCCGAATAGGGGTGTCTCTTAAAAAAATCGGAAAGCAGGTCGTGATCAAAGTGGAGAATACCTGTGAAAAGCTGCCGGAGGATGATCCGGAAAAGCTTTTTGAGAGGTTTTACCGCGGCGACAGGGCCAGAACACAGAAAAGCGGAGGGTATGGAATTGGGCTTTCTGCTGCCCGTGCGATTGCCGAAGCTCATAAGGGAACTGTATCGGCTGAATACCGCGATGAAAACACAATAGTATTTACAGTAAAAATATAGCTTTACAATTTGTTTACCGATGCCTGTGGGTTTAAAACGCCCACGGGCATTTTTTCTAAGTCAATGCTAAGGTGTTACCTGTAAAATCCATGTAAAGCTAATGGAAAAGAGATGATATTATGGATTTCAGGCATGAATGGAAGCATGAGATAAACGCCTCGGATATGATTACGGTTCGCCAAAGATTAAACGCCGTTGCTCAGGTAGACGAACATGCCGTAAACGGCAGATACGAAATCAGGAGCCTATATTTCGATAACCTAAGCGACAAGGCTCTTAGAGAAAAACTGGACGGCGTCAATATGCGTGAAAAGTTTCGCATCAGGTATTATAACGGCGATACCTCTATTATAAATCTTGAGAAAAAGAGCAAATGGGGCGGGCTTGGCAATAAGCAGAGCATAGTTATCACAGAGGATGAGGCTAAAGCCATCGTGGCCGGCGATTGTGAATGGATGGCACGAAGCGGAAGAGGACTTTTGACAGAGTTTTATTCAAAAATGATGTCTCAGGGCTTAAGGCCAAAAACCATAGTGGATTACACGAGAGAGCCATTTGTATATTCTCCGGGCAACGTCAGAGTAACGCTTGATTATAATATCAGAACGGGCCTTTACTGTACTGGTTTTCTTGATGCAAATTGCGTTACTGTTCCTGCGGGCGATGCCCCTATAATTTTAGAGGTAAAGTGGGATTCATTCCTGCCCTCTGTAATACGCGATGCCGTATCGCTTGAGTCCCGCCGGGCAGCGGCATACTCAAAATACGCTGCCTGCCGTATATACGGTTGATAAGATAATTTATAAAGGAGTTTAAATGATATGACTTTTAATGACATTTTTAAATCGAGCTTCCTTGAGAATGCGACAAGCGTCAATATATTTGATATGGTGATAGCTCTTGTTTTGGCCTTTGCTCTTGGCATGTTTATATTTTATGTCTACAAAAAGACCTATTCGGGGGTTATGTATTCCTCAAGCTTCGGCGTTACGCTTATAGCTCTCACGATGATAACGACAGTTGTAATTTTGGCGGTTACTTCAAACGTCGTTCTTTCCCTCGGCATGGTCGGTGCTTTGTCCATTGTTCGTTTCCGCACTGCGATAAAAGAACCGCTTGATATAGCTTTCCTTTTCTGGTCAATCGCAGTCGGCATAGTGCTTGCGGCGGGAATGATCCCTTTAGCTGTTTTTGGAAGCGTAATTATTGGTGTCATACTGCTGGTGTTTGTCAATAAGAAGACTCATTCAAACCCGTATATCGTCGTTGTAAGATGCGATAGCCATAACAGCGAGCAGGAGGTTAAAGCTTTTCTTGACAGTCAAGTAGAAAAATGTGTAGTTAAAAGCAAGAGCGCCCAGCGGGGTATGATAGAGCTTAATATGGAAGTTCGCATGAAGAACGACAACACTGATTTTGTAAATGTTCTTTCAGATATGGATGGCGTTGCAAGTGCGGTTCTTGTAAGCTATAACGGAGATTATATGGCCTAAGGAGGAGAAAGATGTCAAAACACAGAAATATCGATAAAATCTGCTGTGCTGCTATTGCCATCGCCCTCATCATTACTTTTGTTATTTTAAATGCCGGCCTGTTTGGAATAACTCAGGCAGAGACAAGTATGGGTTATGAATCAAAGCTTTTTGACACTTCCTATGTCCATACAATAAATATAGTAATGGATGACTGGAATACGTTTATTGAAAGCTGCGAGGATGAGGAATATGCCTCGTGCGCTGTGGTGATCGACAATGAGTCATATAAAAACGTTGGCATCAGGGCTAAGGGAAATACCTCCCTAAGCTCGGTCTCTGCCTATGGCAACGACAGGTACAGCTTTAAAATAGAGTTTGACCAGTATGACAGCACTAAATCATATTATGGGCTTGATAAGATAAGCCTCAACAATATTGTTCAGGATAACACCTATATGAAGGATTTCCTGACATACCAGATGATGGGTTATTTCGAAGTATCCTCGCCGCTTTGCAGCTATGTTTATATTACGGTAAACGGAGAGGACTGGGGTCTTTATCTTGCGGTAGAGAGCGCGGAGGAGTCATTCCTTGAACGCAACTATGGCAGTGATTACGGCGAACTTTACAAGCCTGACAGCACCGGCATGGGAGGCGGCCGCGGCAATGGAGGCGGATTTGATATGGATGAGTTCCGGCAGGATACTGAAGACGTGGACCAAACCACCCAATCAGCGAGCACAGAAACTCACAATCAAGAAGTCCATACCCAGATACAGGACAGCGGTCAGGCGGCTGACAGCGGGAATATGCCGCAGGACCCCGACAGTACAACCGATACAATCGGCACCACAAGGCAGCGATCCTCATTAGGCAGGAATAATCAGGGTGGCGGCGGACAGGTGGGCGGCTTCGGAGGAGGCACGGGAAACAGCGATGTATCGCTGATCTATACCGATGACGACTGCGACAGCTACAGCAATATCTTCAATAACGCAAAGACAGATATAAGCGACAGCGACAAAGATCGGCTTATAGCTGCTCTTAAGGCTTTGAACGAGGGAGAGGATATAGAGGATACTGTTGATGTTGAGGCGGTAATACGCTACTTTGTGGTTCACAACTTTGTCTGCAACTTTGACAGCTATACAGGCTCAATGATTCACAACTATTACCTCTATGAGGAAGATGGCCAGCTTTCGATGATACCTTGGGATTATAACTTGGCCTTTGGAGGATTCATGTCTGGTTCCGATTCAACAACCATTGTGAATTATCCGATAGATTCCCCTGTCTCGAGCGGAGAGGTCAGTTCCCGCCCGATGATAGCCTGGATATTTGCCAGTGAAGAGTACACAGAACTTTACCATCAGTACTTTGCTGAGTTCATATGCGAGTATTTTGACAGCGGCGAGTTTGAAACAATGATAGCTTCCGTAACCGAAATGATCGCTCCATATGTTGAAAAGGACCCCACAAAGTTCTGCACATATGAGGAGTTTGAATCCGGTGCAGCAGCTCTTAAGGATTTTTGTCTGCTTCGAGCCGAAAGTATCACAGGCCAGCTTGCCGGAACAATACCTTCAACAAGCGATGGGCAGTCGGCTGACAGTTCCACACTAATAGATGCATCTGCCGTTTCGATCTCAGATATGGGTTCTATGGGCGGCGGAGGCAATATGGGCGACAGGCCCACAGGACAGCCGGGCGGCAGAGAACAATGGCCACAAAATTCGGATCAGACACAGAGTGTTGTACCAGAGACTGACCAAAGCACAGATTCTTCTGACCAAGCACCACAAGATGGCGCGGCTATGCCACAGGGGCAGAATAATACTTCGGTGAGCAGCGGCCAGGAGGATGATGCCGAGGATCAAAGCATAACGGAGAAACAAGATAGCTCCGATATTGTCACCGGGCAGGAACACAGCACCGATAACGCCGATGCCGCTACTCCGGCAGAGCAACACACCCAGGCTGATGCAAGCGCACAGCCTTCCATGAATGAAGAGGATGGGAGTGCTCAAACGGGAGTTGGAAGTAATACTTTGATTTTACTTGTTGCGTCTTTTATATTGATGGCGGCAGGTTTGATATATGCAGTAAGATTTAAGGGCAAATAAAATAAAGCGAGGAAACCGACCTTGGTTTCCTTGCTTGCTTTTTATATACATTTATGACAGCAAGTTTAAGTATCTGGTTTTAATTTTTGAAGCTCATATAAAATGAACGCCCGCCGCAAAATATACGGCGGGCGTTCAATATTAAGGTGAGGTGACGTCTGATTGCTGCGGTTTCCCATAGTAGGCATTTAGATACATCTGGCGTATTTCTTTCATAAGGGGATAGCGAGGGTTGGAGCCTGTGCACTGATCGTCAAAGGCCTGTTCGATCATCTCAGCAAGTGAGCTTAAAAAGGTCTCTTCACTTATTCGGTATTCACGGATAGTCTTATGTATCCCAATCGTTTCTTTAAGCTCTTCAATTGCCGAGATCAGTTTTTCAAGCTTTTCTTCAGGCGTACTGCCGCCAAGGCCAAGAAAGTCGGCACATTCGGCGTAGCGCTGAAGGGTTCTTGGAATTCATACTGTGGGAAGGTGCCCATTTTTCCAGAACTCTTGTTTCCCTGGTACAGATTTCTTTCATAAGATAATTATATTGTGCGGAATATTTTGTTAATTTGTTATCAATTAGCTCCGCATATATCATACAATATTGATAATTTATTGTCAATATACTTTTTGCTTATTTCTACATTTTACCTTATCTGAAGATTTCTTAAAAATGGTTAAGGGAGATTGCAAATAAAACTTCAAACTTATACTTGCAGATATGAGGAGATCAAAATTGATAACAAAAAACCTGCAGCAGATATGAGAGAAGAGGAATATTGTTAATCGGTTTTGGCTGAAATAAAAAAATGCAGATTTACATTTTGCCTTATTTTTTATCTTTTCGGAAGATAGTGATATAAAGTATATTGCTTAAGGCTTAGCATGACACGAAAGCGCTGTGAAGGCCTTCTGCGAATGGGTTTTATTAGTAACTCACAGTGAGGTTTGTTCATAAAATGGAATGTAGCTTTGACATAAAAATGTTATGGCTAAGATGTTCAGGGGTTGACAATATAAGATATTTATAGAGGTGTACTATGAGTTGCAATAGTTCTTCTTGGTATAATTGCTATCCGTATCAGGCTGGACAGTCTTGCTATCCATGCCAGCCTTGTTATCCATGCCAGCCATGCCAGCCTTGCCAGCCTTGTTGTTGCATTGGCCCAACAGGCCCGACAGGCCCAACAGGCCCAACCGGAGCAACGGGAGCACAGGGCCCGACAGGCCCAACAGGCCCAACCGGAGCAACGGGTGCACAGGGCCCGATAGGCCCGACAGGCCCAACCGGAGCAACAGGTGCACAAGGCCCGATAGGCCCGACAGGCCCAACCGGAGCAACAGGTGCACAAGGCCAAATAGGCCCGACAGGCCCTGCAGGCCCGGCAGGCGCGCAAGGTGAAGCAGGCCCGGCAGGCCCGGCAGGCCCAGCAGGTGAAGCAGGCCCGGCAGGAGCACAGGGCGAAGCAGGCCCGGCAGGCGCGCAGGGTGAAGCAGGCCCGGCAGGCCCGGCAGGCGCACAGGGTGATCCAGGCCCGGCAGGCCCAGCAGGTGCTGCAGGTCCGGCAGGCGCGCAGGGTGATCCAGGCCCAGCAGGCGCGCAGGGAGAGCCAGGCCCGGCAGGCCCAGCAGGTGACGCAGGCCCAGCAGGCGCACAGGGTGATCCAGGCCCAGCAGGCGCACCGGGAGAGCCAGGTCCGGCAGGCCCCGCAGGTCCAGCCGGTGAAGCAGGCCCAGCAGGCGCGCAGGGTGATCCAGGCCCAGCAGGCGCACAGGGTGAAGCAGGCCCGGCAGGCCCGGCAGGTCCAGCAGGTGAAGCAGGCCCAGCAGGCGCGCAGGGTGATCCAGGCCCGGCAGGCGCCCAAGGTGAAGCAGGTCCAGCAGGCCCGGCAGGCGCGCAGGGTGAACCTGGTCCAGCAGGTCCAGCAGGCCCCAGCAGTACGACAATTTATCTGGCATCAGATCAGTCAGTCAGCGATGGTGAATGGGTAGGTCTTGGGACTTCTTCAAGTGAACCATTGTTTACTAGAAGCACTGTAACTTTGCCGGCAAACGCGACGATTACAGGCCTTGTGTTAAATATCCGAGATAACACTTTGCCGGAAGAGTCGTCCGTAACGGCGACTATCTTCACAAGTCCTTGCGGATTTGAAGACCCAGTAAGTACAGGAATTTTCGCAACTGTGTTAGGCCCAAGCACATCCGAAGATCCTAGCTGCGTGGCAACAGGCTCTGGCAGCGCTGCTGTTTTGCTGGGATCACTTTTGTCGGTTCAGATTACTACAAGTCAGGGTCTTGGCGCGTTGGATAGGGGAGTCTCTGCTACTGTCTTCCTTACTTTGCCTTAAGGTGTAATTGCCGCGGCATAGCAGGTGAAGGCAAAAAGGTTGTATTTTATGTGCTTAAATTGCCTTAGGTGACCAGATACCAGACGGTCACCTGCTTTCAAAGGTGATTGGCAAAAAGAAAGGGCAGGGGATTATTATCCCTCGCCCTTTCTTGAATTTTTACTAAGGCCTCTATCACTACGCGCTTATTTATAATCGGTATGAATCTTATCCTGCGTGCTTACGGTATAATCAATAATCTCCTCTGGACATGTTGCCCAGAGGGGATTAAATAAATACGCCTGTTAATTTTCATCCAGCGTTTTATAAATTGGATTCTTGAGGCACAAAAAGCTCGTAACAAAACCGATGGTGCCTACAATGAAAAATATAAGCCCAATGCCTGAGCCTTTACCTGTTCCAAAAAATAATGACAGTGTTTTTTGCATAGGGGATGTGGAGGCCATAAATGGTTCAAAGATATAATCCGCCAGTATTCCGCCCAGAAAGAGCCCTATAGGAATCGTACTGAACTGAATAGTATCTCGCGCCGAAAAAACACGTCCCTGCATTTCTATGGGCACATTTGTGCGCATGATAGCGGTTAGGTTCGCGTTCAAAAATGCCATGGGCACATTGGAGGCAAAGGCCGCGATAGCCCAGAGCGGCAGAGTGTGTGTCAGGCTTTGCCCCACATCTCCTAAAAGAAATGATATCCCACAGGAGAAAAATATTACTTTGATGCGGCTTTTTGCGGGCTTCATCAGCGTGACAAGAATGCTCCCGACAAGAGTGCCCACCCCTACAGCAGCTTCCACGATGCCAAGCGCGACCTGGTCGTTACCCGTTCTTCCCAATATCAAAGCAGGCATCATCCCATAGCCGCCCATTTTTGCAATAAAGTTTATGAAGGCGAAAAAGAGAATTATCCGCAGAAGGGCTGAGTGCTCTCTCAGAAAATTGATGCCGGCCATACAGCTTTTTGCAAAAGACTCCTTTATTGCTTCCGCATGTTTAATATCAGGTATTTTTATAAAGAGCAACAATACTGAAAACGCCACAGCGAAGCTTGACAGGTCAATCAGCAAAACGATTTTAAGCCCTCCGAATGCTAGGAGAGCGCTGCCGGCGGCGGGAGCGAGGATTGTGATGACAGAGCCGGAAAAAGCCTGCAGGCCGCTGACCCTGATATAATGCTCTTTTGGAACAAGTAAGCTTGTTGCCACATACGATGCCGGATGTTGAAAGGCATTCATGAAGCTAAGCAGAAAGTTGATTATGTACAAATGCCATATCTGAAGGGAAGAGGAAGCGTATAGTATAAATACTGTAACTGTGCCGCAGGCTGCCAAAAGATCGGAGGTAAGCATAATTCGCTTTTTGTCCCATCGGTCGGCAATCGTGCCTGCAATAAAGCAAAAAAGGATGGAGGGTATAAAAGAACATACGGATAACAGCGTGATGCTGGATGCCGTTCCTTTTTGTCCGTATACCCAAACAATCAATGCGTAATTTGTCATTGCCGTACCCAAAGTGGATACGGACTGTGAACCCCACAGGATAAGGAAATCCCGAAGGTCCCTGAATATATTATGCTTTTTCATGGCTTTGCTCCTTCAAAATTTAATAGTTAAATTAGGATGCAAAGCCCGATATCAGGACGGTAGGATTATTCTACCGCTCCATGCAGTCTCCGTCCGAAATCAGACTTTGCATGGAGCATCGGCAATAGTAAGAATCATGATGACACCTCCTGGTGTTTTTGAATTAGAGTAAGATGGCTGTTTGAGTTCATGTAAGTATAAAAGCTAAAAAGATCCACTCCGACGAGCATATTGAGGTATGGCATCATATTTGTGCTGAAGTAATTACTAAGCTTAGATATGCTTACAAACGCCACCAAAGCGTTTCGTTTTTGCTATAAAGCTTAAAACCGCAGCGTTCCAATATGTGCTGAGATGAGATGCTGTCAAGCTCTGTTTCGGCAATGATATGTGAAACCGAGTCCTGCTTCATAGCCCAGCTACACATAGCCCGCACAGCTTCTGTCATATATCCGTTATGCTGATATTCTTTACCTAATCCATATCCGATTTCAATTTCACCTTTGGGGTTTGGCAAGTCTTTAAAATCAGCCGAGCCGACGACGATTCTGTCTGATTTTCGCAAAAGAAACCAAAAGCTGTGATATAAATAATTCGCCTCATCCTTTTGCATTATTTCAAATTGTTTTTTTACTATATCAAGGAATATACCTTCCATAGGCTCCGCGCGGTAGCTGCAGCGCAGTTCTTTTTCCAGCGCCGGTATGTCATCTATCCATAATTTTAATTGATGGGCAGTCAGCGGCATCAGATATAATCTTTCTGTCTCAAGTATCATTTTCTTGCCTCACTTGCCTTTTTATGTATGTTTTTACAGTACCAGATATGTGTCTGGCATGGGGTACTCATAAGCTGTCATTCAGTAATTCATATGATGGATGATATAATCCTGTTGGCTTATAGTAATTGTCTCCAATGTACCGGAAGCCCAGCTTAGTTAACAGTTTTTTTGAAGCTTCATTTTGCGGATGATGCCCTGCATATAATTTTTTGGCTTTTAGCGTGTCAAAGCTATAGTCAATGACTGCTTTCGATGCCTCGGAAGCATAACCCATTCCCCAGTAATTCTTCCGAAGATGAAACCCGACCTCATAGGATGGTACGCTGTCCTTGAAAGGTCGGATACCGCAGCACCCTATTAGTTCTCCGGTTGAAAGCTCAAAAATGGGCCAGTATTGTATGTGAAACAACTTGTCATTTTGAATCTCGGTTTCTAAACGGCTGAGAATATCTTGTTTTGTAAATATGCCGTCCGAACAAATATATCTTGTCACGTCTTTGTCTCCCCATAATTGATCGGCCAGATTAAAATCGGCACTGTTCCACCTTGAGAAACCAATCCGATTTGTTGTCATAAAAAAATCTCGCATTATTCAAACCTCCTGATAAATAAGCTGACTCAAGTATAATACAAATGTATCCTTATTAAAAGAAAAAATCCATGTGCCGGCGATTAAACAGGCATATGGATCTTTTATTGAAGATGTCAATTTATGCTGTCATGTGGTTTTTGGATCTGGATTAGAACTTTGATTTTACATAGGCCATGCATATAATCCCGCTGTGAAAGTGGATTGTAAGAGAAGGCTTAAGCCCTAGTCTGCCAAATCAAAAAATAATCCTTGAACAATTTTGACAAACATATCTGGTTCTTTTATTGGATGAGCTTTTCCGTGCCACCACATTGTAGCATTATTAGCTTCAATAGTCACATCATCGCCGGATTTAAGATGATAAGTAAGTGAAATAATGGGTGCACCTGCCGTTTTACCAAATAGGCGGTAATTAAGGAGATTGGCAGTGTTTACTAATAATTCAATATCATCTTCATCAGTTATTGTTTTTTGTTCTTCGTTATTTTGCGTAATTGAGATGCTTTTTATCTCTTCTTTTTTCGGCAGGCCCATAAGGGGAATGCCATGAAATGCCACCCAGATAATCGGATTAAGTATACAAACAGCAATTATCACACATAGTGTTTTCCACGAAAAAAACTTCCAAGCCTTAGTCGCTTTTTCCACCTCGCAACCCTCTCTTCTTCAGTTTTAGAAGTGTTACTTAGCTGGCCTTACAGCTACGCCGCTCTAATATCATGACTCGTTCACTAGCTTTCCCGTCATATGGTCAATTGACAGCTCTAGTATTTGAACTTGTGCTCCTGCTTTGCGGATTTCTTCCTCTACACCCTCAGCAGTTGGATAATACTTCAGACCAATCTTGCGAACAATTTCCACGGTGTCTTGAGCCGGATCTATTTTTTTAACACAGCCGAAAATAACAATGCTCTTTATATTTAATGCCCAATCTCCGCTTTTACGAAAACCTTCGTTCATTACACAAAAAGATACTTTGTTATCCGATGCCAACGCATCCATCTTATGCCCTGCCTTTGCAGAATGAAAGTATACTTTTCCGTTCAAATAGATAAAATTGATAGGGAAAGCATATGGATAACCGTCTTCTCCATGTACCGCCAATACACCTCTTGGCGCATGGGTTAAAACATCAACACACTCCTGCTCCGATAATTGTTGTTTAAATCTTCTCATGCTTCTAAACATATTAGTAACCTCCAATTGCCATGTAATCATTCTAATTATTTTCAGGATAAACATTATATAAATAATCTTTATGACATAATATCATAAAAAAGCAATAAAGTCATATATGAGTTCTGAATATGTGACTATATGTAAAATTAAAAAGCCAAAGAACTCTCAAAGTTATGAGTCCTTTGGCTTTTTTGAAATATGGGAATACGACTATTTTGTTTTTTTTACCTTTGTTTGAATGACAATTACGCTAAGGCAGATTGCTATATATATAACCCAGAAAACTGGAAATGCAATCAGTGGTTTCCCCATTAATGGATATGGAGCCGACAAACCCGAAAACAGAATATTATAAACAAAGGAAAGCGGAATAAAGCATAAAAGCCAAATATTAATTGACCAGAAATTGTGTTTGGCCTTTTCCCTTGTGTTTTGTGCTGAACTTAGAAAGCCGATACCAAAGACCATACAGCCGAGCGCCATAAAAACCAGCCCGATCACAAGTGCCATTGGAACCTGTTCTTCATGCCATGTTGCACTTGCTAATATCAGGCCCATAAAATTCAGCACAGTGGCTACAATCACAAAGATGTTTGCATTGACCACCTTTTCATTTGCCTGTTTTTGGCCTTCTATGCCTCTAAGGATATAGTCTGTTGTGACATCAAAGTACTCGCTCATAGCGATGACTCTATCAATGTCCGGAACACTTTGCTCGCTTTCCCATTTGGATACCGCCTGACGAGAAACCCCCACCTTATCCGCAAGCTCTTCTTGTGATATACCCTTTACCTTTCGTAAATTTTGTATTCTGTCCGCTATATTCATAACCGACACTCCTTTCTTCTTCTGGTAGTGTCATGATAGCAAAAATGACGGTTGCAATGCCACCAGTCGCGCTTGTTTTCTTGTCAACTGACAGTTGCAGCTGTGTAAATATATTCTATCTTTGTTTAAAATCGTGTTTGTCTACAGAAATTGAATAACAATTTGTGCGTCATGCACATAATATAATCTTTTTTGTATCATTGCTTAATTTAGATGGGGCTTTGATTATGTTCGTCACTCAACTCCGTATTTATTTCCAAATTGGTAGGTAAATTAAAAATACGCTTTTTAATGAATTCCGGATAAAGATAATTTTTATTCAGTTCACAAAATGGCATCCATGAAAAAATATGATTATGCGTCCCATTTTCAGTCAATACAAAGTTGTTTTCTCTACTAAGCAGGTCTGTGTCAGAAACATCAATCAAAAAATAAAGACACAGTTCATGATATTTTTCATGGTTAACATCTTCTGTAAAAAAGCTTTGATTAAGCCATAACGGTCTGACGATTTTAGCATCAATCTCTAACTCCTCTTTAATTTCACGTAACACTGCTTTTTCGGCGGTTTCGTTTAGAGTGACCCTTCCACCTGGCAAGTAATAGTACGGGCTTCTTTCATCTTTCATTACAAGAAGTTTTTCATTCCTGATAAGGATTGCACAAACCCGATAATTAAACACGCCTTCAGGTGTCTTAAAAGTAATATCCATGTGACTTTTCACCCCCGTTTTGACTGCAGTTCTATATTAATGCGAACTGAGTATATCATAAAAAGTAAAATAATAAAATGGCTCAAACCGTGTAGGTTCAAATCCCTTTATTATCATTTTAAATTGTGCTGTGACCGAGCGGTCGATACAATTTTGTTTTTCGCAGGCAGGGATATTCAAAATTACACAGGGGCAATCAAATTGGAAAAAGCGCCTTAAATAAAATGTACCCATAAAACGGACACTGAGGGGGTTACAAAATTGCGATTATCTCGGTGTCCAGTTTATTATACCATGACCAATCCTTGACTTCGGACAGGGTGGCTTTCAAAAGCCCTTAACTGCGGACAGGGTCAGGCGCAAAAGATTAGAGTCGCACTAGGTTGTATCCATGTATTTTTACACGGGCTGGTGCGCTTGACTTTACAATTTATCACTAATATAATAAATTATGGAAGCGATGCTTTATTTTTGACAAATTTTGCACACTTTTATTTTGTTGGAGAGGAATTACAATTATGATCAAGTCAATAACGAAGAGCACAGTATCTATGTTACTCACATTCTGCCTTGCGCTGAGTTTATTAGGTGGAGCCGCCAACGCTGCTGAATTGCTTATAGCGAGCCCAAGCAAAACATCGTTTGTGATGAACGGCACCCCAATTTTAGTACCGCAAGCGTACAATGTGAAAGACAACAACTACTTGCAGTTGCGTGCGATTGCCCTTCTCCTGAATGGGACAGAGTCTCAATTTAATGTATCGTGGGATGGTACTTATGCAGCAATAGAAACAGGCAAACCGTATACCGACTCCACTAATCCTACTTCCTTAGAAACCACAAATAACGTAATTCCAAGCAGAACCGCATTTATGATTGACGGTAAAGTTGTTGCTTTTGAAAAAGCCTATCTCATTGACGGCGACACAAATTATCTGCAACTTCGTGAAGTAGCTCAAAAATTATCAGGCACAAAATCACAATTTAATGTTTATTGGGATAATAACTTGGAGCAAGCGGTCATCGAAACGTCTGTGGCGTATACAGGAGTGAAATCTTCCGCTCAAGAAACAACGTCCATTTTGACCATGGATAAATGGAACTACACAATTGAGGTCAAAGGGAAGTGGACAGTTGGTGCAGATGCCAGTGCAGACGCGGCTGTCAACTTTTTCTCCGACGCAAAGGGATTGATTAGTGTCGTGTGTGTGGGCGACGTGGGATCAAATTCTAATAGAAATGAATTTGTGAATAGTGTTCTCGCGGGGTTGGAAGACTCCGGCGATATGGTTCGTGTAAAGCAACTCAGCAAGCGGGTTATCTCCGATTCTGAAGCTTATCAGTATCTCTACGAGTACAGGCGTGAAGGGGGGTCAGTCGTTGATATAGTATTATCTGTTATTTTTAAAGATAATGCGCTCATAGTCATTTCAGAAGCTTACTCAACCACTGAGCGTTGGAATACAGATGAACAGATTGACTACGTTGCAAACAGCATTGTTGCAATTACTAAGAAGCAAGGAACAACTCCAACACCCGCTCCAAGCACTCTTGGCAGTGCGGCTGAGCTGAAAAATTATCTGCAGTCGAATTATTCTTCCGTCCAAACATCGTTAGGAGTAGTACCATTGAAATATACAGTTTTGTTTAATAATATGTCATTTATGCCGGAAGATTATACGATTTGGGTTGAATATGATAGCCTTAAAGTTTTTAATTATTTGTACGATAAAAACATTACACAAGCGAAAATTGATACATTCAAGCAAGAGATGAAGAGCTATATGCTCACTTTAGCTACGGATATTATCAGCAAGATGCCTGGAAAAAAGCTTAACGGAGAATATCATTATTCCTACTATAAATACCCAAATTTAAAACTGGACTTGGTTAGCTACACTGATAATGAGTGGACAAATTTTGGCGTGATTGATTTGCGGAAGTCTAGTTACAGCAATTATACCGCAAGCGATAAGTTAACTTGGATTTATGACTATAGTAATAGCTTTTTTAGAAACTATTCGATAGAGTGACAGAAAAATATGGGAATACCCCCGGTGAATCAGAAGAACCCCTGCGGAAGTGCAATGTGCCCATAGCGTTCGACAAAGTCTAACGCTATTAAGGAGGAAAAGAAAGCGCGGCTATTCAATCGAAGATTCACAGCTCATTTTGGGCAGAGTAAATTGAAACCTTTTATTTTCCTTCTACTTTGTTATTTTTCGTAGAACTATTTTATTTTTCAGCATAGGGTATTCAAATTGTCCCTTGCACCGGAAGTGCCGGAGAAGCCACAGAAAAAGCCTGCAATACAAAGGATTTTGAATACCCCTCCGGGGCAAATCCCTTGTATTGCAGGCTTTCTTGATACGAATAATAAAAGAATTGACCGAAGCATTGAT
>JAYFQP010000040.1:0-8351 GCA_034926865.1 Clostridiaceae bacterium | reverse complement strand
ACCGAAGCATTGATACGATGCTTCGGTCAATTCTTGGTGCGGGAGAAGGGGGTCGAACCCTCACTTCGTAAGAAACTGGTTCCTAAGACCAGCGCGTCTGCCATTCCGCCACTCCCGCATGTATATCAAAAAACTATACCGCCATTTAAAATAGCATATAATTCAGCTTTCGTCAATAAACACATACATTAATCGAAAGGTGAAATGCTTATGCCGGCAACATAGAAAAAGACGGCAAGCTTATATTGCGGCGCGAAACAGCACTGTTTGTTTCGCGCCGCAGGGGAAGACTTTTATTCCTGCTGTAATTTTTGGAGCGCTGTTTTATCTATAGGCTCTGAGTTTTGGTTCTGGTTCGAGGTTCTGCCCCGCCTAAGGATTTTGCATTCTTCGCATTTAAAGATTTCGGGTGAATCAGGGGCGGACTGAAGCCGTACCTTGCAGCTGCCTTTCAGCAGGGAAACATCCATAACTGTACCCTTGCCCTTTGGCGTTTCAACGAGCGAGTCTGAGGTAGGGGATGTGTGCATAAGCTCCTGATAGGCTTCGTTTTCATATTTAAGGCAGCACATAAGCCTGCCGCAGGTACCTGAAATCTTTGATGGGTTGAGAGAAAGGCCCTGGTCTTTTGCCATATTGATCGACACAGGATCAAAGTCGTCAAGAAAGGTGTTGCAGCATAATGGGCAGCCGCATATTCCAAGGCCGCCTATCATTTTTGCGGCATCTCTTACACCAATCTGCCTGAGCTCTATCCTTGTGCGGAAAACCGATGCGAGATCCTTGACAAGATCGCGGAAATCAACCCTGCCTTCGGCACTGAAGTAAAACAGTATTTTGCTGTGGTCGAAGGTATATTCCACAGCAACAAGCTTCATTGAGAGCTCATGCTTTTTGATTTTTTGCTCGCAGATTGAGAAGGCTTCTTTTTCAAGCCTCTCGTTTTCGGCTAAAATGACAAGGTCTTCATCTGTGGCGACTCTGACAAGCTTTTTGAGAGGCTGGACTATACTGTCATCGGCAACGTCGCGGTTAGGTATGACAGTATCTCCGCATTCGATGCCTCTGGAGGTTTCGACAATGACCTTGGTTCCCCCGATGACCTGAACTCCTGCGGGATCAAAATAATATATTTTGCCTACTTTTTTGAATCGGACTCCAATAATCTCCGTCATATTATCTCCTGTATGTTATGCCGCAAAAGGCTGCAAGCTGGCTTGAGAGGGCAAATACCGAACCGTTGTTATCGGTTAGTTTATCCTTTTGCTGCTGTATATAATCATAAACGTCCGCGTAAAAACGTGCGTGGGACGGCTTTTTCAGCGCCATTTTTGACATACGCAGCGAAACTTCGTTGTAAAAATCTGCGTAGTCAGATCGGTTAAGGGAAGATGCCGAGAGGCACGCTTCCATGATCTTGAGGGGGCTGCCATCAAGTGAAGAAGCAAAGGCATCAGCTAGCTGAGCGGGTTTCGGGATGCCTTTATCAAGAAGCATAAGGGCGCGGCCAATGCTTCCGCCGCATTCTCTTGCGGCCAACTTTATATCCTCCGAATAGGCGCTTTTGCCCTCTGATGCAAGCCGGGATGACAAAAACCGCTCGATTTCAGGCACAGGTATAGGCTCCATAGCATATATTCGGCAGCGTGAACGAACAGTTTGAAGCAGGGTGTAGGCATTTTCAGTCAGTAGTATAAATACTGAGGACAGCGGTTCTTCAAGGACTTTTAAAAGTGCGTTTTGAGACTCTGTATTCATAAGGTCAGCCCTGTTAATGATGAATATCTTAAAAGGGCTTTGGCTGGGGGTAATGAAGCTTTGCATCCTCAGCGCGCGGATATCTTTAATTTTGATGTTATCGCCCTCGGCATTGAAAAGAACAATATCGGGGTGAGACCCTGCCGCGGCCTGAATGCAGGATGGGCATACTCCGCAGGGCTTGCCTTGCTCGGCTCTACATAAAAGAGCCGCGGCAGCGTAAGCCGCCGCGGCCTTTTTTCCTGAACCAAAGCTGCCGTCAAAAATAACAGCCGAGCCTAAAGCTCCGTTTTGGGCAGCGCTTTTTATATGGGGATTTCCTGTAAGATCAAACCTTTTCAAAGTGTTCGACATTGAGGACAAAAATCGTAGCGCCGCCAACGATAACTTCTATCGGCATAGTTGGATAAAAGCTTAGGCCAGGCTCCGCAGTGGGAGCGATCAACTGCTTGCGGCTATGGGAGTTTTCTTTGATAACGTCGATTACATGCTGAACCTTTTCATCATCAACGCCGATAAGAATGGTGACGTTGCCTGTGCGGAGAAAGCCGCCGGTCGTTGAGAGCTTGGTTATGGAATAACCGCCCTTCATAAGATTGTGGATGACAATAGGGGAATCATCTGCGTTAAGTATGGCGATAATCATCTTCATGTTATGTTCCTCCTTTTACTTGATATACCATTGATTATAATATATCGTATGGACAAAATTAAGCGTAAAACAGCACTTGTATTTAATGTATTTTACCACTTTCGGCATTAAAAGGCAATACTACTTGTATCTGCGCTCCACGCTTTCAGGTACGAACATGGGAGAGACTTCCATTTGAACAGGAGATCCTACGGCACACTCGATATCGGAAAGGTCAACGGTCGTGTGCGCGGTTCCCACATGGCCTACTATACGGGCTTTTCTTCCGCATACGGTTACATATTTCCGTTTTTTTCGGAACAGCTTTGAAAGATCGCTCAGTGCATAACGAAGACAGTCTCTCAGGCGAAATGAATCTCTTTCCTTTTCCACCATAAAGCCATCGGCCGTACCGACAGGAATAATCCCAATTTTTGTCGGTTTTTTTGTGACATAGGCTGATCCATAGCCTACGCCATGACCCTTTGGAAGCCATCTTATTTCGGCGATTTCGCTGCATAATACACCTGTTTTTTTCAGCCCAAAAGAGCCTTTTGCAGTCATGCGTCCTCCTATGGCGGAGCCAATGCGCACGGCGTCGAGCCTGTCGATGGGGCAGGTGAAAAGAGCGGCGCTGTTGCAGTCATGCAGCATCCCCGGGTCAAAGCCTGCTTTGCGCACATTCTCAGCAACAGAGATGAACTTTTCGTGCTGGGATTTGGTTTTTATGGCATTTGAAAAAGCGCAGGGGAAATGGGTGAACATTCCTGTCACAGTCAGGTTAGACATATAGCTGAATACAGACGTTATGCGTTCAAGCTCAGAGGGCTCGAATCCATACCGCCCCATACCCGTGTCTATTTTGATATGCACATCACATGATACGCCTTTGTTTTCGGCCATGCCGTTCAGGGCTACAGCGGCATCATATGACCCGACTGTGGCTGTAGCGCAGGCTGTCAGTATTTTTTCTATATCCTCGGGGCAGGCCGTGGAGCGCAAGATTAAAATTTCTTCTTCGTCGGCGCCTAGGTTGCGGAGAGTTATGGCATCATCAGGTTCGGTGACCGCAAGCTTTCGAACTGCGCACTGTCGCAGAACAGGGTATATTTCTTTGAGGCCAAGCCCGTAGGCATTAGCTTTCAGCACTGCGATCAGCTCGCTGCCTTCCGCCTTTTCGCGAATGGTTTGGATATTGGAAATGATTTTATCGGTTTCGACGAGCAGGTATTTCACGGCTTTATCCCCTTTCTCTAATTATAGCCGAGGCCGCTTACTGCATTTCGGGCTGTTCGTCCGGGGCGTCTGCACCAACAGCCCCTTTTTCTTTTTCTGCGGCTTTGCGTTTTTTGCCAATGATTATTTTACGCCTTAGTTCCCGTGCTGCGGATAGACCTTTATTTAGTACAATGTCAACAGCCGGCTTAAAGACCATTTCAAACTCGCCGCAGAACTCTGTCAGTTCGCCTGAAAAGCCTTTTTTGAATAGGTACAGGCCATAAAGAGGATTGTCGGGCGTAAGATCTCCGCTGACACCCCTGAAGTCGTATATTTCACTTTTTGTCTGCAGCGCCCATTTTATCATTTCCCACTGGAGCTGATAGTTTGGCATGACGTTGCGGTATTGGTTGGATGAGGCGCCGTAAAGATACCATACCTTATTGCCGAAATGTATGGCAAGCGTTCCTGCTATAGGTTTTCCATCCCAAAATGCCATATAAAGTCTGGCATCGTCTCCGAGATTGTCAAGTACGCTTTCGAAATACTCCTTATTTCTGACAATGAATCCGTCTCTTGTGCCGGTTTCTTCCATAATTGACGAAAATGCAGGAAGCATTTCTTTGCCGCATATGCGAACGGACACTCCTTTTCTTACAGAGAGGCGAAGATTGTATCTTGTTTTTGAATGGAAGTTTGCAAGAAGCTCGTCCTCGGTTTTGTTAGCCACATCAAGGCGAAACACATAGTTTGGCTGTATTCCTTCGAAATTCTTGCCGCCAAATATTCGCTTATAACCAAGCCGGCTCATTATAGAAAGGAAAACGCTGTTATCGCTCTTGATATCTGGATCGAGCTTCGCGGCGTATGCCCGGTGCTTTTTTGCAAGGGATTTAAGACCTTCTGTAAGCTGAGAAATGGTTTCTTCGTCACTCGGATCACAGACAGGGCCGCGGCCGCTGTAAATAAGGGTATACGGCGTCATTGGCATCTTGCGTATAAGAACAGACATAGCGCCCTTTATTTTGCCGTTTTGATCTCTGACAGCGATTGCCTGCCATTTCCAGGCTGATTTTACTCTGCCCCATTCATAGGACTGAAGAAAGTGCCCTTTTGGGTGACTGGAGATAAAATCTTCAAATTCCGAAAGGGTATTTTCATTTATAATCTCAAACATCGGATTCCTCCAAAAGTGTTATGATCTCATATAATAAAGCGAAAAGTATAGCCGGAAAGCTTTTTATGTTGCTGACTTTCTTCTGAAAACGGGTAAACAGCATTTAAGCCTGTCCGATAAATACTTTATTATAGTTTACATCAAACCTATATAAAATGCCATAAAAAAATTTTAAATAGCAGGCCTAACCTTCATGGGAAAACTTTCTTGAAGTGCGGGCTTTATGATGATATACTCAAATATAAGGAAGGACGTGTATTTACTATGGATAAAATTATTGCTTTTATAGGCAGCGGCAATATGGGCGGAGCTATTATCGGGGGGATTGTCTCATCACACCTTACCGAAAGTGCGAATATCATTGCCTCCGACCCTTCCGAAAAGGCGAGAAAAAGCCTCGAAGAGAAATATGGCATAAGGACAACTGAGAGCAATTTGACTGCTGCTGAAAAAGCCGATATAATCTTTCTGGCCGTAAAGCCGCATATATATCCGGCGGTTATAAAAGAGATAGCACATGCTGTAAAAAAAAGCGCCGTCATTGTGACGATAGCGGCGGGGCAGACTCTTGAGCGCCTGGGGAAGATGCTTGGAGAGGGCGCAAAGATCGTCAGGACTATGCCTAATACTCCGGCCCTTGTAGGCGAAGGCATGGCTGCGATATGCCCTAACGAGAATGTGACCGAAGCGGAGTTTGCAGATGTTGAGGCTATTTTCCAGAGCTTCGGAAGATGTGAGCGCATAAGCGAGAATCTCTTTGACGCGGTAGTTGGGGTGAGCGGTTCATCTCCTGCCTATGTATATATGTTTATTGAGGCTATGGCCGATGCAGCGGTTGCCGAAGGGCTGCCGAGGGATAAGGCCTATAGGTTTGCGGCGCAGGCGGTTTTGGGTTCCGCTAAGATGGTGCTTGAAACAGGCAGACATCCTGGAGATCTGAAAGATATGGTTTGCTCGCCGGGAGGAACTACTATTAAGGCTGTTATCGAGTTGGAGAAGACAGGGATGAGAAGCTCTGTCATGCAGGCTGTGGAAGCGTGTATTGCGAAGTCAAAAGAGATGTCCAAATAATATATTGACTTTTTATAATTTGAAAAGGATAATCATATTATAAGGGTTACAGAAAACAGATATTTATGAAATTATGGAGGAATGTAAAATGAAAAATGTAATCAGCACAGATAAGGCTCCCGGAGCTATCGGCCCATATTCACAGGCTATTGAGATCGACAATCTTGTCTATACATCTGGCCAGCTTGGAATCGACCCCGCTACGGGCGCTTTCCCTGAGGGCGTACAGGCTCAGACAGCTCAGTCTCTTGAGAACGTCAAGGCTATTCTTGCTTCAAAGGGGCTTACTCTTGACGATGTTATCAAGACAACTGTGTTTATCAAGGATATGAATGATTTTGGCAAGATTAACGAGGTTTATGCAAAATATATCTGCGGAGATATGCTTCCCGCACGTTCCTGCGTAGAAGTTGCCCGCCTTCCAAAAGACGGCCTTGTCGAGATAGAAGTTATAGCTCTCAAAAAATAAGAAACTAAATAAAAATCAAATAAAAAGTGCCGCAGTCAAAAAGTCTGCGGCACTTTTTTTAATACGGACGGAAAACATACTCTGCAAGGCATTTGTTCTCGATGTCAAAAGAATATTCTTTGTCATAAAATATTATGGAATAACATGAAAGGAGAAACCTAATGAACAGATATAACAGCTACTACCCGGGCAATATGCAGCAGTCCGGAAGGCAGCAGAATATGTCAGCTCAGCACGCTAATACAGGGATGATGAACAACTCACCGCCTGTTCAGAAGTCTTCCCAAATGCAGCAGCCGATGACAGGCTGCCCAGTAAGCACACCGTGCAGCCTTGAGGGAATGCCTTTGGCCATGGCTTATGTAAATTGGCAGAACTGGAACCGAGTTTACGATATCGAAACAGGCTTTTGTAATGGAACCATATTCCCCTGTCTTGATCTTCCGTTTTTGGCATATAAGGGGGCGCGCTTATGAACTGCAATGAGAGAGAGATGGCTATGAGAAGGCTTCAGATGGCGGATTTTGCACTTATTGAGGCCAACCTCTATCTGGACACACACCCTTGCTGCCCATATGGGCTTGAGTACTTCAGAAATATGCGCATGGAAAGGGATAATGCGCTGAGGAACTACGAGATGAACTATGGCCCGATTACAGCGGACAGTGCGTCGGCAGAATGCCGGTGGGATTGGATCGATAAGCCATGGCCGTGGGAATTGGAGGCATAGTATATGTGGATTTACGAGAAAAAGATTGAGTACCCGATAAAGATTACAAAACCAAACGCAAAAGCGGCCAAAATTATAATGACGCAATACGGGGGCCCGGACTGCATTCCGGCATGAAATATTGGCCGGATGCTGTCAAAATGCCGAGCCCTGATCTGCTTTGTAAATGACAGACAGCGTCCTTTCATGCTTATCGTATATGCAGTAGCTTATGGTATCATGGGCTGCTTTGTATTTTTCCTTCTCCGAGGCATTGCTGTCTTCAAGAATGAATACTGGATCATCAAGCCATGGGCGTGCGTCCACAGCATTTTTGGGTGTATCTGCCGGGGCCGGTGTCTTGCGGATGGCAAGAGCCTGAAGCTCAAGCTCTTGCTTGGCTTTTTGGTAATCGTCAAGCTCCTCGGCGCCAGAAAGATACGCTTCTCTCAATCTCTCGAGCCGCCTGGTTATTTCGTCAAGGGCGCGTTTTTGATAAACATCGGCGCATGAAGCGGCGGAAGACTTCTTTTGGCAAAGGCATGTGCTTACGGATTTTTCAGCATCGCTGCGGAGCTGGAGGATTATGGAGGATTCAAGGGCGCTTTTTGTAACTGAGTGTGAAACCTTACATTTTCCTTTGGCATAGGCCCCACACTGCATTGATGATTTGCCGCTGGCTACAAGCCAATTTCCGCACTCAGAACAGCGTATAAGGCCGGAAAGCCAGCTTTTGTGGCTTTCTAAAGAATGAGGTGGTGTGCGGCTTTTCTTTTCTGAAGAAATTATGGATTGCGCTTTTTCCCACATTTGAAGGGAAATAATAGCTTCATGAAGCCCACTGGCTATTATGGTATCAGGGTTTGCAAAGTTTCTTCTGGTCCTGCCGGTAGGAGTCCATCGTGTTTTGCCGATATATACGGGGTTTTGCAGTATGTAACTGAGGGAGCGGCTTTCGATGAGGCCTCCGTGGTGCGTTCTGATTCCTCTGGAGTTGAACTCACGTGAAATTGCAAGCAGGCTTTCTCCGTTTGTGAACCTTGAAAAGATCTCGTTTATTATCAACGCCTCGCGTGGATCAGGCACAAGCTGCCCGTTTTCCATCCGGTAGCCCATAGGGGCTGTAGTGAGGGGACGGCCTTCTCTTGCGAGCACTGTCATGGAACGCTTGACTTCTTCTCCAAGGCGTATGCTGTAGTATTCGTCCATCCATTCAATGATACGCTCGATAAGCTGGCCGAAGGGGCCGTCGATGATTGGCTCAGATATGCTGACAACCTCTACCCCCTGCCTCCTGAGCATGGATTTGTAAAAGACG
>JAYFQP010000015.1:0-6694 GCA_034926865.1 Clostridiaceae bacterium | reverse complement strand
AGAATGGATACTAAGAAAAGCTCGTTTGTTAGCTGTTGTTGGTTTGCATCAGAATACTTTTAAGCCGCATACAGGCACTAAGACATCTGTTCTATTAATTCAAAAGTACACGCAGGATGAGCTTACTACAATTGATAATATCAAACAGAAAGTAGCGGCCGCATGTCCAGATTATGAAAAGCAAATAGGCCAAATCTTGGAAAAATACAAAGGAGTATTTGATATTGAAGAAGACAATATTCCTGAGAGTATTTTAGAAATATTGCTTGAGAACTTTACCGAAGCGGAAGAAAACACAGAGATTGACGCTGAAAGCGAAGAAGATAATGGAATAGAAGAAACAGATGATTTGGAAACAAAAATTGAAAAAGCTAATGGAACTATTAGTACTTTAAGAAGTGAATTGCTACAAGAAAAAATAAAGCTTGAAAATATGCAGTCGGATTTAGAAGCATTGCAAATAAAACAACAACAAGAAATTGATGTGATTTCTGCAAGCTGGAAAGATACGAAGAAAGCTCTAAGCGCTGAACTTAAGCCAATCAAAGATCAACAAAAGATAGAAATCAAAACATTAAAAGATTCTCAAAAAGATCGAACAAAACGCATAAAAGCCACAATTAAAGCAATAGAACTTGCTATCCCTAACGCAGAATATGACCTTAAGAAATTAACAAATCGCGGCAAGTTAGAATTACTTCTTGCAGATGTTGAGATGATGGCATCGCTAAAGGAGAGATGGATTGATAGAGAGGTTTCTAAAAAGCTTGATTATCCTATATTTATGGCAGTATCAGAAAAGGGTGGTAAGAACAATTCCGGAGATTATGAATACCTGCTTGATGAAGATGGTAATTCCATTGAATATGATGATGGGCAACCAATTATTAATCAAGATTTAGTTAATTTTAACTTAAATAGTGATGACCTAAAAACTGCAAGCACACTTGCAGAAAATGATTTATGTATTGCTGAGGCCTTTATTCAATTTGCTCAAAAGCATCACTTTGAATTTTGGAGGGAGAGCTAATGGCAGTCTGGAGTGTTACTAATGCAGTAGAAATAACAAAAAACCATAGAATTGATAGTGAATTTTTTCAGCCGTTTTATATTCAAGCTGAAGAAAAAGTATTGGCTTCATTCGAAAATAAGAAACTTGGTGAATTAGGTGATTTCTTAATAGGTCCATTTGGCTCAGCCTTCCATGTGAGTAATTATGATCCGACATCTCCATATCGATATATTAGAGGGAAGGATGTAAAGCCATTTACATTGTTAGATGATGACAGTGTATTTATGCCAGAAAGGGATTATAAACGGTTAGAAAAGTATGCGGTACTACCCGATGATTTATTAATTTCAGTTGTAGGAACTCTTGGAAATGTTGCCATTGTCCCGGAGAATATTAGGGGTATATTTAGTTGTAAAAGTACAGTGTTCAGAAATTCTAAAGTGGATCCCTTTTATCTATTAGCGTATTTTAATTCAAAATACGGACGTGACTGTTTATTGAGACGACAAAGGGGTGCCATACAAACAGGATTGAATAAGGATGATTTAAAAACGGTTCCAGTACCAGTTTTTTCAAAAGAAGAAAATTATATTGGTAATCTGATTAGAAACTCTCTACAACTGGTAGAGAATAGTAAAGAGCTATATTCTCAGGCACAAGAGTTATTAGACAACGAACTGGGATTAACTAATTTGATTTTAGACAAACCAAAGAGTTATGAAACTAGTTTTAATGAAGTTGTGAATGGTTGTAGAGTAGATGCAGAATATTATAATCCACAGGCTAAAGAAATTTATAAACTTCCTTGTTTTGATAATTCAAAGGCTATTAAAGAAATATTTAATATATTAAGGGGCCAGACGCCAGCGAAATATTTTACAGAAGGAACGCCAGTATTAAAGACAAAAAATATTAGAACTCCTATATTTGATGATTCTAAAATAAGTGATTACACTGACTTGTCATCAAAAAATGTAATTATTAATAATAAGGATTTGATTTTGGCAGCAATGGGAGTCGGTTCATTAGGTAGAATTAGCTATGTATTTGACGATAGTTCAAAATCTATAATTGATGGTACTCTTAGAATTTTGAGAGCAAAAGAGGGATATGAATTAGATATTATTCCATCTTTACTATTTCTCACTTCTGAATATGGACAGATATTAATTTATAAAGGAGTTATTGGATCAACAGGTATTATTTCATTACCCGAAAACCATTTGAAGAACATATTTATTCCAATCATTGATCGAAATATTGCTAAAGAAATTAGCAATTTAGTTATTAAAAGTTATCAGGCTAAAAAAGAATCTGAGCAACTTCTGGAACAAGCTAAACGTAAAGTTGAGGAATTGATTGAAGGAGGGACCGAGTAATGAACTTATCTTTTGAGGATAAAGAAATATTAAAAGAGCTTTCTTTGCAGAATCAAGTTAGCTACGATAAGGTATTAAAGTTGTTAGATACGGTTCAAGAGTATGAGCTTAAAGAGCGTAGAACGGGAGTTTATGATGCGCTTAGAGAGATTCTTCGATCAAACTTTGTGGGAGAGGAGAAATCAAATGAAGTTTAGAAGATTTACTATTGAAAACTATAAATCATTTCAATTCCCTACCGAGTTGTTTTTCCAAGATGGTGAAAAAGGCAAATCGATCTTTCTGGTTGGTGGTATGAATGGTGCGGGTAAGACGGCTATTATGGAAGGGATAAATTATTGCTTATATGGGGGAAAACCGGAGGAGATATACAGAGCAATTAATAGGAAATCACTTGCATTAGGTAATGCAAGTGTTAGTTTTGAGCTTGAAATTGAAATGGATGATTTCACTCCTCTTCTGGTAAAACGCTCATGGAGTGCAGGAGCTACTGATGAGCCAAAAGCAAAGGACCTTGAAGAACGTCTTGTTGTAGTTAGGGATGGGAAACGCGTTTCTGTACAAAATAAGCAAATGTGGCAAGACTTTATCAGGGCTACCATTCCACCAGGAATTACACAGTTTTTCTTCTTTGATGGAGAGAAAATTCAAGAAATTGCAGCAGATGATCATTCTGAACTAAGACTTAAATCTTCATTAGAAGCCGCATTAGGTATAGAATATATTAATAAACTTTCTTCAGACTTGCTTTACATAAAGCAGGAAGAACGGAAAGGTTTTGTTGAGATATCAGATGAAGATTTAGAATTTAAGGAAAGTGAACTTAAGTTACAAAAAAGTAAACTTTATAAGCTAACCAAAGAACGTGAGGAGTTAAGGGAGGACATTCGATCGTTTAAAGAACTTAATGATGAAGCAAAGAAAAGGTTCATTGCAAATTTTAATATGGAGCCTGAAACTAAAGACACTATAAGAGAAATTGAAAAGCGAAGAATACAAGTTTCAAACAGCATTGGGCAACTTGATAATGAGATAAAAGTTCTTTGCGAGAAGTATTTACCTTATAGTCTTTTAGGCGGAATGTTTAGTGACATAAAAAAGCAAATAGATACAGAAAGAGAGTCGTCTCAGGTAGATGCTATTAAACAAAATGCAGATCAATTAGCAAAGAGAATTGTTAGAGCAGTGGAGGAACCTGAACCGATTTATACCCAGAAGCTTTCTGAGCAAAAAATGTTAGAACTCCAAAATAGAATTTTTATGATTTTGAGTAAAGATACTTCAGGTACAATAGGTAATAAAATATTAAATCTTTCTGATAGGGACGCAGCGAAGATTCTTCAGAAAGTTGACGAACTTGAAAAGAGTGAAGTTTTTTTAATTAAACCTTTACTAGAAGAAAAAAGAGAACTTGAGATAGAAGTTAAGTCACTAGAAGCATCATTGAAGAACGGGGTTGTTACACAATCAGAAAAAGAAATCTTTGAACAAATTCAGATGGAGATAGAAGGATATACAACTCAAATAGGTAGAAAAACAGAACAGGCGAGAATTCTTGAAGAGAGCATTCTCAACTTAGAAAAAAAGTTAAAAGACCTCGAACTAGAAATAGAAAAATTGTATGAAAAACATAATGTATCTAAGTCAAAAGCGGACTTTATTGAAGAATGTGATGCAATATCTGGATTACTAAATCAGTTTGTTGTTAGAATGAGGAAAAACAAAGTACATTTGCTGCAAGAAAAGACCTATGAAATGTACAAACTATTATCTTCAAAAAGCGGACTGATAAAAGATATAGCTATCAATGATAAGACCTATGAAATAACTATATTAGATCGTAGTGGACAAGTAATAAAGAAATCAGGATTATCTGCTGGAGAAAAAGAAGTCTTTGCATTGGCTCTTTTATGGGGGCTTGCTCAAACTAGTGAATTAAAACTTCCAATTATTATTGATACTCCACTTTCAAGATTGGATAGTGCTCACAGAGATAATATAGTTAGAAATTATTTCCCGAATGCAGGGCACCAAGTTATTATTCTATCAACAGATACTGAGATTGATAATAATTATTATAGAATTTTAGAAAATCATTTAAGTGGTGCGGCAAGCTTAGTGTTTAATCAACAGCAAGAGTTAACAACTGTACAAAACGGTTATTTCTGGGAGGTGTAGTATGGCAGACAGATTATATACGAGCTCTGAATCAGATGAAATTTTAAGCGCTATCAGATTTGAAACTAAATTAGAAAAATACGTATTGGCAAAAATAGCATTTTCACTTTCTCTTGCAACCGATGGTGCAAACGTACCCCGTAGTCATAATGTAAGTGGTGGAGAAATGAAAAGACCTACTTTTGTAGGAACCGACGAATTATTTCTTAAATCTGTGTTATCTTTTGCGTATAAAAACCCTGAGATATCTGAAGATGAATTTTATTCTAATAAATCAATCGTCAAAGACCATATAGATAATGGATGTAAGCGTCTAGAGAAAATATTCGAAGAATGTGGACATAATTCCGAACAACTATTAAAAAACGTGGCTGAACGTATTGAATTTAGTGGTAGGCGTGAATTGCAAGGTTCAGGTCTGGACATTTATATTGGCAAGACAGTACTTGGAAAACGCGATGTTGTTCTTGAGTTAAATAATACAACAAAGCATGCAAATTCACATTTAGCTATAATGGGAAAACCGGGTGTTGGTAAGACACAGTTTCTACTTAAGATACTAACAGATATTCGTACGAAATCTAATTATCAGACTAATTTCATTTTTTTTGATTATAAAGGTGATGTTGTTGATAACGAAAAATTTATTAGTGTTTCAAAGGTTCAACCGTATCGGCTATTACAAGGCAATCAAACTTTACCTATAAATCCATTTGTTTTACCTGATTACAGTGAACAGACCATTAATGTATCAGCAAGAGAAAAAGCAGAGAGCTTTGCGTCAATAAATTCTAAATTGGGCGTTGTACAAAAAGGTGCTTTAACTGAGGCCATAAGGGCTGCGTATGCAAAGCGCGCTGGTTCCAAGTTACCTTATCCTGACTTTCAAGATGTTTTAGATATCACGACTCAAATGTATGAGGAAGAAAATAAAAAAGATGATAGCTTAATTGAAGTTTTAAGGGACCTATCTGAGTTCAACTTATTTTGGAAACACGGTAGTGATACTGAACCAATTGAAAAATTAACTAATCGTACTCTTTTGATTGATGTTCATACTATGCCTGTGCTAAAGGAACTAGTAGGATATTTGGTTATAGAAAGATTGTACAAGGAAATGGCGGCTTTGCCAGATAGTCCAGTTCAAGATGGTAAACGTACAATAAGAACAATACTTGTAATTGATGAAGCTCATAATTATTTAGGGCAAAAAAATATTTTTTTACAAAGGATTATTAGAGAAGGCAGGTCAAAAGGAATTGTTGTATTTTTTGCAAGTCAGTCACCAAATGACTACCAACAAAAATTCTTCAATTTTCAGGAACTATTGGAATTTGCATATATTTTTCAATGTGAAGGAGTCTCTCCAGGATCCATACAAGATATTTTGGGCTGTAGTAAAAAAACAGCTACAGATTTACAGACTGAAGTTGCTCGACTAGAACCATTTCAGGTAATTTCGCGAAGTGGTGAAAAAACAGAAGATTTTGTGAAATTTGAAGCAGAAGCATTTTATAAGAATTATTAAATTACGTTACGTGCTCTGTATGCAAGAAAATAAAACTTTTGGATTATGAGAAAGCAATTACGGAATTTCAGTTTGTTTTTGAAAGAAAAAGGACACGAACCAAAGGAAAATAAATTAAATCCAATTCTCTCCAAGGACTTACTAGCTTCCAGCGACATCATTATCACCGCCACAAGGCATGTTGAGACGTGCGTAATTTTGTCCCACAAGAACCCACAAACATCTCCACCGTCTTTATAAACAGGAAAATTGAATAAAATAGACTTCAAAGGCAGCTCAGCCTCGTCACATGGAAAAATCTCGAATTCTTTGATTAGCGAAGAAATCAGAGATTTTTTCTCTTCATCGCTGATTTTATCATATACCATATCAAAGTTTTCCAGCAGGGTGTAGATGTTTTCCAGTGTGATGGCATCTTGCTCCACAGCTTTGCGGCGCAGCTTTACATCCTCAATCTTTTCTTCCAGTTCCACGATGATGTCATATAGTCCATCAAGCCGAAGTGTCATATCATGGAGCTTGCGTTCTCTAAAACGAGTATCTTCCGGCAGACTGTCAATTTCATTTTCAAGACGTGTTTTATTAAGCTCAATCTCC
>JAYFQP010000041.1:0-4662 GCA_034926865.1 Clostridiaceae bacterium | reverse complement strand
CGGTAGTTACCACTCCGATTGATTTAACAAACAAAAGGCCGGATGATATTCAATCACATTTTGGCAAGGTTAGTAAATTATCTTATACCGGAGGTAGAGGATTATCTCCTTCTGGTTCCAAATACAGTTATGTGAATCCAGCGCAAGCCTTGCCTACTATTATCAGCTCCGGCAGCGGCAATGCTAATATCGAAGCAATCAAAAGTTATTTTACCGATGAACAGGTCATCCGCAGTATTGCAGGTATGACAGGAATGGACTTTGATGCCTTGGTTGGCGGCGACTATAAGCTACTTATCGAACCCATCGCTTATATCACATTTCAAGGTGTTAAGGTAGCCATGACTGCAACAGAATCCGCTTTATATGATGAACAAGTAGGTGGATTGCTGCGAAGCAAGATGGTATCCCTTTCCCATAAAAATCTTCCGCTGGCTATGTTTTTGGAAGTGGCTGATTTAGGTTATCCGGCATGGTTTGGAAGTCGCAGCAGTGCCGCTTCTGATTCAGATATCAAGTCATCTCTGGGACTTGGTGTGGTTCGCTTTAAGGATATGCCGACCGAGCCACCAGAAGTCAGCACCTATGACTATGAGTACCGAGTCAATACCGAGGTGATCACTTCTGTTACTGTCAGCGGTGGTCAAAGCGATCCGGACAACCCCGTGTCAGTCACTTTTTATATTGGAGGCAGAAGCTATCGTGTCAGTAATGTTTATTATCCAAGTGGTGACAGTCAGATTGCATGGGTACGTTGGACAACACCAACTACACCTCAGACAATGACCATCAATGTATCTGTATCAGGTGGAGGCAGTACTAGTCAAGGTGTGATCACTGCTAAGATTGTAGATTTGGATCAGAATGAGCCGCCGAATCCCGTAGCAGATGACCGTAACGATAGCTATACAAAACCATCTGTACCAAGCAATGCGCAGGTCACTTCTTCCTCTTGGGGAGTATGGCGGCCTAGGTGGCATGCTTACTGGGTATGGCACAGCACCGGAGATGATGATGGATATTGGTGTGATCATGGTTGGTGGGAGTTTGATTTTGACCGCTATCATGCCAGCCTTTCTGCCTCTATGAGCATTAAGCCCGATGACAAAAATCCAACAGCAAGCGGTAAAACCATGAAGTCCGGATACGGAATCAATCAGACGGTAACTGCAAATGTGAGTACCAATCAATCCTCTGCGGTTACAGGAGCTCAGAATGCGGTTACGTATTTTCCTGAATTTCAATACAAAAGTTTTTGGAGGCTGCTTGAGCGTTCAGGCAGCAGTTACAGTCCAACCTTTGAGTTTAAGAAAAATGAATACAGCACCTATAACCGCAGGACGCATTTTACTCCGATATGGATGTCGGATGGAAGCTATACACCGTACACTTGGCTGATTGATTGCTGGACACCTACAGGAATGCTATCTATGAACCTGACTGACTCAGTAACCATCAGCGGCAATCTTTGGACGGACTGGCACATTGCTCCGCAAAACCCTAAATAATAACAGAAAAAGAACAAGGATCGTAAGGCTCTGCTTTGAGTTTTACGATCTTTCTTTTTCGCAAGTCTATCAATGAAAGGTGGAAAATCAATGAAAATGAAACGAATTGCAATACTTGTTTGCATCGCTCTGCTACTGACAATGGTGTTTAGCACAACCGCTTTTGCAGCAGGAACAGGCGATGTTGCCGGAGCGATTGAAGGGACATGGACTACTGCATCCCAACAGATTAAAACAGTAGTTAATAAGGTTGTGTTTCCTGCAATTGACCTTATACTTGCGGTGTTTTTCTTTGCAAAGCTAGGCACAGCTTATTTTGATTGTGCGCCCGTAAAGGCAATGTAATAATTCTGGACTTGGCAAACCAGCGGGTAAAAGCTCATTTGCCCGTCATCGACCGGCTTACCTGAGAGGGAAACCTTATAGGGGAAAATAGCACACCGGTAAACCCATAAGTTGGGCAGTTGTCAGTCCACGACTGAATGGGGAGATGAAACAGATGATATGAGGATAAAAACCATACTGTTTAAAGCGCAGTCCGAGAGGTTTATGTAGGAGCTATGGCGAAAGACAGCTATCGCCGTACCGTACAGCTACAATACATTAGTCGAGTATATGTGGGCGAGCTTATGTACGGCTCAACTCTGTATGGAGATAAAGGACGGAAACGCTATCCGACAATCATCTAAGCTATTGTTACTTTGCTAAACGGGGATTGCCTAACCCGAAATGCCGGAAATCCGGCTATGTGTAATGCCTTTATGGCGATAAATCTCAAGGCTCTGCCAAGAGAGATGACGCTGAATATTCGGTATGGCAACGGAGCCGCCGTAGTAGTCCGAGTGCGGTAACGCCGCATACATGGCGAAGGGCGGCAGCTTGTTATCTTAACAATAAAGAAAGGAAGGTGTGTGATACACCATGAGAAATCCAATCAATATGTTAAGCAGTTTGCAAAACCACAGCAGTGACAGGTCGTATACCTTTGAACGGCTCTATCGAAATCTGTATAACCGTGAGCTGTTTTTACTGGCATATGAAAATATCTATGCCAGCCAAGGAAATATGACAAAAGGAACCGATGGCAAAACCATCGACGCAATGAGCCTAAATCGCATTGACGGCATTATTGCGAGCCTAAAGGACGAGAGTTATCAACCACAACCATCAAGAAGAACCTATATCCCAAAGAAAAATGGAAAAATGCGTCCGTTGGGAATCCCATCTTTTGACGATAAGTTGTTGCAGGAATGTGTGCGGCTCTTGCTGGAAGCAGTTTATGAGGGCAGTTTTGTGAAAAACTCGCATGGTTTTCGCCCTAATCATAGCTGTCATACGGCACTCAGCCAGGTGCAGGTCTGCTTTACCGGCGTAAAGTGGTTTGTTGAGGGAGATATTAAAGGCTTCTTTGACAATATCAATCATGAGGTTATGATTGGGATTTTAGCGGAACGCATCAAAGACGAAAAGTTACTACGTCTTATCCGAAAGTTTCTCAATGCAGGATATTTAGAAGGCTGGCATTACCGCAACACTTACAGCGGTACGCCGCAAGGCGGTATCATCAGTCCCATTCTTGCCAACGTCTATCTGGATAAATTGGACAGGTATATGGAGGAACTGAAAAAGCGGTTCGACAAAGGAACGGAACGAGCTGTTTATCCCGAAACATACGAGCTGGAGAAAAAGCGTGGGGTGATTGCCAAGAAATTGCGCAACACCAATTCAGAAGAAGAAAGGCGGCTACTCACAGAAAAAATCCATGAGATTGACCGTAAAAAGCTGACTATGCCTTATTCTGACCCGTTTGACACCAGCTTCAAGCGGCTTCAATATGTCCGTTACGCTGATGATTTTCTTATCGGCGTTATTGGCAGTAAAGAGGACGCAATCGCAATTAAGGAAAAGGTGAAGGCGTTTGTTGCCGAAACGCTTAAATTAGAGCTGTCCGACGAAAAAACACTGATAACCCATTCTGAAAAAAGCGCGAGGTTTCTGGGGTATGACATTTATGTTCGGCGCTCTGCCGCTACCAAAAGGAATAAGACAGGGCGGCTTTGCCGCCACTTGAACGGCACTGTGTGTCTTGAAATGCCGCATGAGCTAATGCGGAAAAAGCTGATAGAATGCGGAGCTATGACCATTGAAAAGACGGTTCACGGCAAGGACAACTGGAAAGCCAAAGCCCGGTATTACCTTAAGGATAACGATGACCTCGAAATCCTTGACCAGTATAACAGTGAAATCAGGGGCTTCCGCAATTATTACCGTATCGCCAACAATGCCGCCCATGCCAGCTCTTTCGGCTATATCATGCAGTACAGTATGTTTAAAACATTTGCGACCAAATATCGCACCACCATGCGTAGAATGATTACAAAACTGCGTATCGGTAAGAACTTTGGAGTGCGTTTTATCGATAAAAAGGAAAAATCCAAAACACGGCTGTTTTACAATGAGGGTTTCGCAAGAAAGCCGTTGCAGAAACACGCTGTGGTAGATGTAATCCCGAATACGGTGATGTATTCCAGCAAAACAAGCTTGATGGCAAGGCTGTCCGCAGGGCAATGCGAGCTGTGCGGAAAAACTGACTGTGAGATTGAAATTCACCATGTCAGGAAGCTCAAAGACCTAAAAGGTAAAAGCTATTGGGAGCGCTTTATGATTGCGAGAAACCGCAAAACACTGGCGCTCTGTATAGACTGTCACGAACAATTACATAATGGCAAACTGAATTAATAAGTGGAGAGCCGTGTGCATCGAGAGGTGCAAGCACGGTTCGGGGGCGAGTGTTTGGAAACCTGTCATAGAAATATGATAAGGCGCTGGGCACTTAGCCTACATCGCAAGCACGGACAATTTGAGTGGGCGGCACCAGCAATTTTATTCGCTTGTCTGGTATTTACCCTAACAGCCCCGTTATATATCTGGCAGGTTCTTGGAATGTGATTTTCATGCTATGTTCGTGAACAACTTGAAAAAGTAGATTTTGCTAACTTAACGGAAAGGGGGGTGAAGAAAAATGTTTATATGGGATTTTGTCGCCGACACTGTCCTCGGTCAGATTGTAGATTGGATCTACGGTCAAATCGTTGGATTTCTCGGCGACTTTTTTATGCAAATGGGTAATATGGGAGCCGAACTGTTCGAGATG
>JAYFQP010000004.1:0-163532 GCA_034926865.1 Clostridiaceae bacterium | reverse complement strand
GACCATTTCAAGCTGTTGCTGCGGCAGCACAAGCTCCGTCCCATAAGATTTCATGACCTCCGACATAGCTGTGCCAGTCTTTTGCTCAGCCAGGGCATCCCAATGAAGCAGATTCAGGATTGGCTGGGACACTCTACTTTTGCCACCACCGCCGATATTTACTCCCATCTGGATTTCAACTCCAAGCAGGAATCGGCGGAAGCCCTCGCCCTCGCTTTCGCACCGGAGGAGGAGCCGGAAGAAATCGTGGAGGAGGAACAAGGGTTGAGTATGACCATGTCGATGTGAGGTACTTATGAACTACGATTTTTTACGGGAGGAATACCCCAAAACCATTTCCATGGAGCAGCTATATCACATTTGCCATATCAGCAAACGCAAGGCGCTCTGGCTGCTGGAGCATGGTGTGATTCCCTGCCAGGATTCAGGCAAGCAGACACGGCGCTTTCGGATTCTGCTGGAGGACGCGATTGACTTTCTGCACAATCGGGATGCCGGAGAACTGGACGCAGTGATTCCCCACGGCACTTTTTCCAGTGGCAGCCACAGAGAACCGTATACTTACCTTGACAGTGAAGCGCTTTTTTCTCTGTCTATAGAGCGTTGGCAGGACGCCCCGGATATGCTCACAGTAAAGCAGGCAGAGGCCCTCTGCGGCTACGGGACGACAACCATGAACCGCTGGTTCCAGCTCGGTCATGTGAGAGGCGTTACTTATTACGGTGTGAACCTGATCTCAAAGGAATCCCTGGCGGAATATCTGGCCTCGCCGGAGGGGCAGCGCATTTCGATAAAGTCCGAAGCGCACCGTCTACTGCTGGAAAAGTTTTGCACAGAGCAGAAAAACAGCGGCATGGCGTTTGGCTCCATGTCGCTGTAAATTGGTGAAATCATTACTTATCATTTGCTGGCCTTACTTCTTCAACAGCCGCTCTTACAGCCGCAATTACAAAAGCAGAAAAGGTACAGTCCTTGTTTTTTATCAGTTCTTCAACCTGTGTAACCAAGTCATTGGGAAAACGAATGGTCTTATTTGTTGTAGGTGGAACCGAAGGAATTTTAAAACCCGCCATAATACACCTCGCAATACGATTGTCTTGCAATCAGTTTAACCTATATAGGTGCAAAAATATGCATTGCGTTTGCAATGCATATTTGATAAAATAGATTTGAGGTGAGCTCATGCCAGACTATAAAGAAATGTATCTCAAGATGTTTCGGGCCTCGGAAGAGGCTGTCAATATTTTGATCACGGCACAGCAGGAGTGTGAAGAATTGTACGTCAGTCAGCCAGAACCGGAATTAAAGGTTGTTCCATTACCGTCAGAAAAAAAGAAAAGCGAGGATGAGGAGTGATTCCCGATCCGCGTTTCTCGTTGGCCAATATATTCAACGCAGGGACTGCTGATAGGTTTTTATTCTTCCCAAACAGCAATATATCCGAGGTTACCGTTTGTAAGCGCGTCAACAGCGGTATAGTCGCTTTTTTGTACTTTTCCGCATGTGCTCCAGCCATCAGCCTTTAAGTTAGAAATCGTACCTTCAAGTGTTTCAGCATAATATTTAGATGCATTTTCATGGGTTCTATTTAAAACATAGAACGTTTCATCTGTTTTTGTGTAAAGTACATCCGCTATGACAATTTTACTCATAAAAGCAATTCCTCCTTGGGATCAATTCAAAAGATAATATAATATATTTTAAGTTTATCACACCAAAGAAAAGAAGTCGATCATTTTGTGAACGACTTCTTTTTGTCAAGCTGTTCGAAATGTATTTTAAAATTTATAATCATTAGGATTGAACGGGAAACAGCAACTATTTACGTTAATATTCGCACAAAAATGCTGAAAAGCCCGGAAATTCCGGACTTTTCAGACGATTTTGGCGGAGGGGATGGGATTCGAACCCATGTGCGATTGCTCGCAAACTGATTTCGAGTCAGCCCCGTTATGACCACTTCGATACCCCTCCATATTTAGTTAACCGCATAAGCGGGAAAACGCTGTTTTTGAAAACTGTGAGCAAACTGTGAGCGTACACCTCAAATTTATGAAATCCTACTTCCGAAAAACCTTTTATTCATGCGGGTTTGCGGCTCTTTAGCGGGTAGCAAACCGTGTTGATTTCGAGTGCGGCTCGTTGCGACCACTTCGATACGCTTCCGTATATATTTTCAGCTCTTCAAATCAGCCCCCGGATAAAAGTGAGAACTGACGGTGAGAACTTTTTAAAAGGAACTTGCCGGTCATCCCCGGAAAAGGTTGTAGAATCAGGATTCCTGTCTGGAGGCGGTTCAATGGGTGCCCAACTTTCGAGTCAGGGCCGTTGCGACCACTTCGATACTTCTGCGGATAGCGATTGCACTCGTCATGAAAAACGAATAATTACAAAAGGCATTCAGAACAAGCACAGATTATATCACCGAACGGCAGAGGTTTTAGGCGCTGAGTTCTTGACAGCAAAATGGCTTAAAAGTATGACAGAATGCTTTACCTAGGATACAATAAATCAGGAAAAAAGTCAATAGTTATGCCCGACTCCCGATGATGCGATAAGATAGTTCTTTTTAGCATAGGGAGCGTACTTGGCGCTTAATGAGCGTGACTGTAAAAGATAAAACCGCCTCTCATACAATAGTATTTTATGCTGTTGTTACATGGCATGTATAGTGCGTGCAATAAACTTGACTTTGTTATTATTTATATTACAATTTATTTTACAGATGCAAAAACAGGGCAATATCGCTTTAGCGCATGTTTGATGATTTTTATTGATATTGCAAGAGATAGAAAGGATACTGATATGGATTTTGATATAGACCTTTGGATAAAAAAGTATATGACTAAGCTGCAGAAATTGTTTGGGTTACGCCTTCGGTTCGCGGGGCTCCAGGGGAGCTATGGCCGCGGAGAAGCAACGGCTTCAAGCGATATTGATGTTGTAGTTATTCTTGATAAGGCTGACACAGCAGACCTTAGCGCATACAGCACGATGCTGGATACGCTTCCATGCAGGGAGAATATATGCGGATTTATTTCAGGATATAAAGAGCTTATTTCCTGGGAAAGTTCAGATCTGTTTCAGTTTTATTATGATACTTTGCCTTTATTGGGGAGTCTTGACTTTCTGCTTCCGTTCATTAAAAAAGAAGATGTTTATCGCGCAGTTTCCATAGGGGCTTGCAATATATACCATACGTGCGGTCATAATATGGTGCACGAAAAAGATTTTGAAATATTAAAAGGGCTTTACAAGTCTGCGGCATTTACTGTACAGGCCATTTATTGGTGCCGTACCGGAGAGTACATAAAGAAAAAGTCTGAGCTTATTGAAATGGTGGGGCAGCCGGAGAAAGATATACTGCTGTCAGGGATGATTCTGAAAAGCCAGCCTGATCTTAATAGAGATGATTTTGAACTGTTATCCGGCAGGCTTTTTAATTGGGCATCCGAGGTGATTGTTGAGTATAGAGCCGGTGCTTTGTAAGGCGCAGGGCAAATCCTAGTTGATTAAGTTTTGAGTTCTTGTCGGGAGGGGTTAGATTGAAGGTGCTTGTCAGCGCATGTATCCTGGGTGAAAATTGTAAGTATAACGGCAAAAATAATTACAACCAAAAAATAACTGAGTTTTTAGAGGATAAGGAAGTTATAACTATCTGCCCGGAGATGCTGGCTGGGCTTGGAACGCCGAGAAAGTGTGCCGAGATTGTGGATGGCAGAGTGATGGATAACGAAGGAAATGACGTGGATCAGGCTTTTCGAAAAGGGGTTGAGATTGCTGTCAGCCAAGTGAAAACCGAGGCAGTAGATCTGGCTGTTTTGCAGGCAAGAAGCCCGACTTGCGGCGTTAATCAGGTTTATGACGGCAGTTTTTCAGGCGCTTTGATAAAAGGAGAGGGATTGTTCGCTAAAGAGCTCTTAAGAATGGGGATTAAGGTGTTGGATTCTTCGGATTTTAAATGATTAATGGTTATTTGGCAAGAAAGAGAGGAAAACGATGGTGGTGCATTTGGCCTATTGTGACAATTCGGGTAAAAAGGGTGAACGTGTTTTGGATAAGATTATGTCCAAGACCAAAACGATGGTTGTACGGGGGGCGGCTGGACGCAAAATACCGCACAGCCGTGTATTTGAAAGTGAAACAGTATATTTTATGGAAAAGGGCACATCGCTTATCTCAGCTTCAGCAAGAGTGAAGACAGTTCAAAATTATGTTAAGCTTACTGAAGATGAGTGTTTGAAAATATTGAGCGATAATCAGGAAAAATTAAACCTTACCGAAAAGCAAAAGGAGCGCTGGAACAAAAAATGCCTGTGCTTAGTTGAGTTTGAGGGTGTTGAGAAGATTGAACCGCCGCTTGAGTTTGACCATCAGGGAAACATGGATGATTGGCTTATCATCGACAAAATCGAGGATGTTGTTGTGGGAACCAGTATTCCTTATGACTATGAAAAATCAAGGCTTTAATAAAGAAAAGATTCGCTGTAGTCTTTTCATAGTACATGGATGTTGATTGGAAGAGAAAACCTTTATAATAATCTGAACAAAAATCGCGGCGTTTTTGCCGCATAAGGAGGAAAACTATGAATCCGTACGACTGGATAGACGCATTTCTGCTGTCAATGCCTGGGGCTGTAAGCGATTTTAAAGAAGAGTGGCAATGGCAGAGATATTTGGTTGGGGGCAAGATGTTCGCCGCGCTGATGCACCCCTCGAGTAAATACGACCCTATGTATGCGGAGAAGGATATTGTCAACCTCAAGAGTGACCCCATGCTGGCGGAGCTTCTCCGCGCAAAATATCCTGGGGCAGTAATGCCGGGGTTTTATACGGATAAACGCTGTTGGAACTCGGTGGATCTGGGCGCGGATATTCCAGAGGATGAGCTTAAGCAGATGTGCGAGGAATCCTACCGGCTGGTGTTTGAAAAGCTTACAAAAAAGCTTCAGCATGAAATACTTGAGGGTACAAAATGACACGCCGCGTGCTGATAGATGCCGATGGCTGCCCCGTTGTTGATATAACTGTTTCGGTTGCCAATATCTATGGAGCGGAATGTTTAATCCTGTGCGACACATCTCATCGCTTTGAAAAGGAAGGCGCCCATACTATGGTGTTTTCAAAGGGGCCCGACAGCGTTGACTTTGCGCTTGTCAATATCGTCAGAAAGGGAGATATCGTCGTTACGCAGGATTACGGTCTTGCTGCTATGTGCCTTGCAAGAGAGGCAAGGGTTTTGAATCAGGACGGCATCGAATATACTGACAACAATATTGACTCCTTGCTTCTGGCCAGACATACGGCAAGCCGGATAAGAAACGGAGGAGGGCGGTTAAAAGGCCCCAAAAAGAGGACTGTGGATCAGGATAAGGCCTTCGAAAGCGCACTGTCACGCTTATTTGAGGAGGTATAGCCATGAGGCTTTTTATCGCGGTTAATTTTGATGAGGAGACAAAGGCAAGGCTGATAAAGCTTCAGCAGAAGCTCAAAGCTCAGGGCAGCGGTAACTTCACACATTCTCATAATCTTCATCTGACGCTGGCTTTTTTAGGCGAGGTTTCGGCTGACAGGGGGGCAGATGCGAGCGCGGCGATGGACTGTACGGCGGTTTCGCCGATGGAGCTGATTTTCGACCATGTGGGGAGCTTCACCCGGGATGGCGGGGATATATGGTGGATAGGGCTTAAGGAAAACCGGACTTTTATGGATATGCAGCAAAGGCTTTACACCAAGCTGAAAGATAAGGGCTTTGTGCTTGAAAGCCGGAGGTTTTCTCCGCATATAACCCTTGCAAGAGAGTATAATGGCAGGGATCTCGACGCAAAGGGCTTGCTTGAACACCAGTTTTCCACATCGGTATCTGCTATCAGCCTTATGCTTTCGGAGCGCATGGGAGGCAAATTGATATACACGGAGCTTTACCGCAGGTGACCTTCGGCTTTTTAGCGAAGCAATGAAGTAGGCAAAAATGATCGAGTATTCTTCTTTCAAAGTCTTTATCATAGTTGATGAGGGGAGGGAAGGTATGGAGGAACAAAGGGAAGCTGTTCAAAGAATGCAGGATTACATCGCCGCTCATTTATCTGAGAATATAACTCAGGCTGATTTGTCGCGAGCATCATTTTATTCCCCGTGGTATTCTTACAGGTTGTTTTATAGATTGGTCAACATGACTCCCGCGGATTATATACGAAGGCTGAGGCTTTCATGCTCGGCACTTAGGCTTAGGGATAAGGGATGCAGAATAACTGATGTGGCGCTTGATATGGGCTTCGGCAGTATTGACGGATATCAGCGCGCGTTTTTTCGCGAGTTTGGCTGTAACCCGCGTGAATACGCAAAAAACCCTGTTCCGATTTATCTTTTTACCCCGTTCGGAGTCAAATATCAGATGACGGGAGAGGAGAAACCTATGGAAGAAGTAAAAACAGTTTTTGTGCAGGAGATCAAAAAGCCTGCCCGTAAGGTTATCATTAAGAGGGGAATCAAGGCTGAAGGGTATTTTGATTACTGCGATGAGGTGGGCTGTGATATATGGGGGCTGCTTGTCAGCATAAAATCCATAGCCGGCGAGCCGGTCAGCATGTGGCTGCCGGATGCATATATAAAACCTGGGACATCGACGTACGTCCAGGGGGCCGAAGTGCCGCTCGATTATGATGGGGTTGTGCCTGACGGCCTGGAAATAATAGAGCTGCCTGAGGCAAGGTATCTTATGTTTATCGGAGAGCCTTTTAAAGAGGAAGATTATTGCCAAGCAATCAATCAAGTTCAGGCTGCAATAGACAAATACGATCCCTCTTTGATAGGGGCGCAGTGGGATGCATCAAACCCAAGGATACAGATGGAGCCAATAGGTACAAGAGGTTATATAGAACTCGCGGCAATAAGATAGTAGCTAAAGAGAGCTGATAGTGTCAGCTCTCTTTTTTGTATTTATATGGTATTTGTGACGCCAACTGTACTTTGCAGTTAAAATATGGTAATATTTAAGAAAAGCAGAAGTCTTTAGAGAGCGTTAAGAGATAAAAGGTTCGTTCAGTAAAAAAGGAGGATAAATAATGCTTGAAGTAGGGGAAAAAGCGCCTGAGTTTACCTTGCCGGATAAGGATGGAAATAATATATCCCTATCTGATTTCAGAGGGAAAAAGGTTGTTCTTTATTTTTATCCCAAGGACAATAGCCCGGGATGCACAAAGCAGGCTTGTGCATTTGCAGGGGCATATGAGGCATTTAAAAATCAAAATGTTGCGGTTATAGGCGTAAGCCGAGACAGTACGTCGTCACATCAAAAGTTTGCTGAAAAATATAATCTGCCATTTATACTGTTGTCTGACCCTGAACTGCTGGTGATTCAGGCTTACGGAGTTTGGCAGGAGAAAAAGCTTTACGGTAAAGTCAGCATGGGGGTTGTGCGTTCAACATATATCATCAATGAAAACGGCATTATAGAGAAGGCTATGCCCAAGGTAAAGCCCGATACAAACCCCGCAGAGATACTTGAATACCTCGGCATCTGACTGGAGTGAGTTTTCAGGACGGTGCAGGAACGGCACTATCTTGACATAATTATAGTTAGGAGTGATTTTGTGTTTAAAAAGCTTTTAGTTATGCTTATATGTGTAGTTTTGTTGTTTTCCGCTTGTGCAGAAAATTCATCAGAGCCGGAGGGCAAGCCGACAGGCACGGATGTTCAGGCTGAAACAGGGGCTGAACAGGAGCTGTCTCAAAAAATTAGCGAGGACAGAGCGGCAAGAATTAAATCAGATCTTATGATGATAAAGGAAGAGCTTCCCAGAAAGCACAAAAACCCATTCAGCATAATAACACAGGCGGATTTTGACGCTGCATTGGATGGTCTGGCGGAAAAATCGGCCGATTTGAGCGATGAACAGGTCATGGTTGAGCTCAAGAGGATAATCGCATCTATAGGCGATGCCCACACTCATCTGAATTGTGATGAGCATTTCTTTTATCCGATAGAGCTGCAAATGTTTGGAAGTGACCTGTACGTTATAAATACAGATAAGAGCCTTGAAGACATGATGTTCTCGAAGGTAGTGAAAATAGGCGACACCGATATTGATGAGGTAATCACACAGCTTACAACGCTTATTCCTCACGAAAATGACAATTGGCTGAGCGTAATGCTGCCCCAATCTCTTGAAGTACCCACCTATCTTTATGGGCTTGGCATAATAGACAGCCAAGAACATGCGATATTTACGGTAGAAAAGAACGGTGAAGCAAAGACTTTTGATATTACGTCTATACCTCGGGGAAATAAAATTGAGTTTATAAACAACGATGAAAATGATGTGCTGAGGGGCACATATCAGAAATATTACGATTATGAATACTTGCCTCAGTATGAAGCTCTTTATTTTGAGTATAACTCATGTATGGAAATGTCCCAGCGCAAGATGGAGCCGTTTGTGCAGGAAATGTTTGCCGATATTGAGCGTGAAGGGGCAGAAAAGATTATTGTAGACCTCCGAAGAAATGGCGGAGGAAACTCATCTGTGCTTCATCCGTTTACAGAGCGGCTTGCCGCTTATATAGGCGAAGGTAAAAAGACAAAGGTATATATCCTCATAAGCCGCAGGACAATTTCTTCAGGGATTTTCGCAATTTTTGATATCAAACAGGCTGCCCAAGCGGCTGTCGTGGTGGGCCAGCCCACAGGAGGGGCCCTTGACTGTTATGGAGATATAAAAACACTTACATTGCCAAATCTTAAGATGAGTATTAGCTACAGCACAAAATATTTTGAGTTCAGCAAAAAGTATAATATAAAAAATCCAGAGGGCAACATGTTTTCTCCCGATGTATTTATTGAGTCTTCTATAGAGGATTATGAGAAAGGCAGAGATGCTGTGTTGGAATATGTTCTTGCTGATTGATATCAATAATTATAAGCTAGAAATTATATTGATATAGTTAAAAGAAGAAAACAAAAAGCGCGCCGGTGGGTGGCTCTTCACTCCATCTGCGCGCTTTTTTGCGGTCATAGGCCTTTGGGTTTTTCGGCTTTCGAGTAACAGGGTTAAGCCCTCCCCAGCTTCCTCGCCTTTGAGTTGAAAGCTCCTGCTTCTTTTTCTTTGACAGCTTTTCATAAGGAACATATTTTGCCATTTTGTTATCCTCCTTGAAAATCAAACATGACATTACCTTAATCTATATCATATTGTATTTTAACCGAAGACAGTGATAATATCAATCGTTTTGTACTCCAGCATTAAAAACTGTGATGACAAGGTAAAGAAGAAGGATTAAAGCCTTTAACTAAGGCGATAAAAAGGCCGCAGCTCCTGCAAAAGCAGCAAGCCGCGGCCAGTTATGGATTTAAGCTTTTTTCTCCTTGCTGGTGATCCAGTAATAAACAGGCAGGCCGACAAGGGTGATTGCAATTCCGATCAGCGAACGTATGGGATCGCTGATAATAGTGCTTATAAAGATATAAGCGCCGCCTACGATTCCTACGATCGGAGTTAAGGGATAGAGAGGAACTTTGTATCCGTCAGGGGCAGACATATTCTTTTTGCGAAGGATAAATAGGCCGTATACTCCCATCGTAAAGAAGATCCACAGCACGAATATAAGAAGGTCAGTAAGCGTGTTGAAGGTTCCGGAGAA
Organism: Clostridiaceae bacterium; assembly: GCA_034926865.1. Lineage (GTDB taxonomy): Bacteria > Bacillota > Clostridia > Oscillospirales > Butyricicoccaceae > RGIG1902. The sequence continues at coordinate 153,893 of JAYFQP010000004.1, read as the reverse complement.
AATGTATACAGCGGCGAGAACACTCTGCATGATAAGAGCGTTGGCAGGGGTATGGAACTTGGGGTGTATCTTGCCAAGCACTGTAGACATGGGCAGCTTTTTCTGCTCGGCCATGGCCTGAGGCACACGGGCAGCTGTCATAAGATACCCGTTGAGAGCGCCGAAAACAGAGACCATAATTCCGGCTGTAAGGAAAGTAGCTCCTCCCTTTCCAAAGAGGGCTACGGCGGCATCAGCGCCGGGTGTTGAGGAAGAAACTATTTGGTCAAGCGGCAGGACGTTGAAAACAGCAAGGTTAAAAAGAGCATATACAACGATTACAAATACTACGCCGATAGTGATAACCCGGGGAAGAGTCTTCTTCGGGTTTTTGAGCTCACCGGCCATATTTGTAACGCCTATCCAGCCGTCATATGCCCAAAGCGTGCCCAGAATCGCCGCGCCAAAACCTGCGCCTTTGACGCTCAATGTGCTTCCCATGCCGGCAAATCCGGGCATAGAGTTTGAAACAAGACCAGCTCCCATGATAACGATTATAGGGATGAGCTTGCCGACAGTCGCAAGAACCTGAATGGTGCCGCCATATTTGGTCGAAAGAATGTTCATGGTAAGCAAAAATACAAGCGCGCCTATGCCCAGAAGCTTCTGCTGCATCGAGGTCATAGGGATGAAAAAGTGTGCATAGGTTGCGAACGCTATGCATTGGGCGGCCACGGATGCGGGATATGAGATAACTGTCTGTACCCAGCCAAGGAGGAATCCATATACATCGCCGTAAAGGTCAGCAAGATAAGTATACAGTCCGCCCGATTTTGGAATGGACGAAGCGATTTCCGCCACGGATAGAGCGGAGGCCAGCGTGATTATGCCGCCTGTTATCCACGCCAAGATGCTGAGAACAGGCGAACCGGCGTTGCTTAGAACAATTCCGGGTTTGAGAAAGATACCAGAGCCGATAATCATACCCACTACTATCGCCATGGCCTCTATAAACGTTACGTTTTTCTTAAGCTTTGTAGGCTCCATATAATTTACTTCCAATCCTTCAATAATAAGCGCAAAGCGCTTTGGGAGTAGTGACTGCAGTACTGCGATATAAATAAAAACTATAGTTACGCTTTGTATTATAGCATAATATTTACTAATTAAAAGTACTTTGTCTAAAATTTATCAAAAAAATCCGCCGATTTTCGCTGTTGATTTTATGATGCATAGAGGCGCTGCGACAGGGTGATAAAATATTTTGAAAACAGTTTTTATAAAAATTGTCCTATGTTAATCAGTAGAAAAACATATTGAGAATAAGTTATAATAGATATCTAAAAGCTGGAAATGACAGGACGATTCTCTCATTTTACGGTAAAGTATGATAAAGAGGTGAGAAACATGGAGTGGACAGAGAGCCTGAAAAGAGCGGTGAACTATATTGAGAAGCATTTGCTTGATGATATCTCGATCGAGGATATCGCTGCCGATGTTTATATGTCCCCATTTTATTTCCAGAAAGGGTTTGGAATAATGACGGGATATTCGGTAGGGGAGTATATAAGAATGCGTCGGCTTTATCTTTCCGCGCTTGATGCGGTTCAGAGCAGGGAAAAGGTGATAGATTTGGCATTCAAATACGGATACAGTACCCCCGAAAGCTTCACAAGGGCATTTTGCCGTTTTCACGGTGTGGCTCCTCAGCAAATCAGGGGAGATGTTGCAAAGATTAAAGTGTTTCTGCCTCTAAAGATAACCGTAAATATACAAGGAGGAAACGAAATGGATTACACAGTTGAAAAAATGGATAAGATCCAACTTATCGCGTTTGAAAAAGTGTTTGATTTTGAGACGGCCTACAAAGAGATACCGGCCTTTTGGGATGAGGTCTTTGCGCGCATGGCATCATCCGGGGGCACCTGCGATGGGAAGTGTATAGTTTCAGAGTTCGGGGTTTGCATCGACGATAATCCCGAAAGCGGAAAATTCACTTATTTGATCGCAGGAAGGTATGATGGCGGTGTGGTTCCTGAAGGGATGAGGGTTTTCACTTTGCCCGGGGCGACATGGGCAAAGTTCAGCAGTTTTGGGCCGCTTCCCGGAGCGCTTCAGACCATCAATACAAAAATATTTAAAGAGTGGCTCCCCGGCAACCCGGATTATGAGCTTGACGGAGACATCAACGTGGAATGGTATTCTATGGGAGACATGAGCTCTTCTTGGTATGAGAGCGCCATATGGATACCTGTAAAGAAAAAATAATGATAAGACGCCCGCTTTCTTAAGAATATATAGGCAATAACAGGAAAAACTTAGAAAAGCGTAACGTTTGTTACAGATTATTGCCTCCAACTGTGGTATTATACAACTGCCGGAGTGATTTGTGGTGTATTGCCCAAGAAGGCTGAAATGACGGTAAAAGCGGTATTATTACAAATTGATAGCTTAAGAAGGAGAAGTCGATTATGAAAGCAAAAATTGACAGTGGCTGTATAGGCTGTAGACTCTGCGCACAGACATGTCCCGAGGTTTTCGGCATGGATGATGACGGCCTTGCTGAGGTTATTAGCGAGACTGTCCCGAAGGATGCTGAGGGCAGTGCCGTTGAAGCGCAGGAGGGATGTCCTGTTTCGGTAATAACAGTTGAAAATAGTCCCGGGGAATAAACGAAAAACCTGCCTGAGAGGGCAGGCTTTTTGTTTTGCATGGGAGCTTAAAGGGTTCAATGGATTATCCGCTTTGAAATAGAATAGTTAGTAAGACAGATTTCATTATCCTATAAGCTACGGCAATCAGAAAAGTTGTTTATCCTTGAAAATAAACTTCCCCACCTTACTTTACCAAAATAATGTTATAGGTGGTATCTAAGTGCATAAGGCAATGATACTTTTTTATCTATACGCTTCTCGTTTGTGATAATCTTTTGTAAGATGGTTAAAAATTTATCATCTGTGTTTTTGTATGTTTGTATTGCATGCACAAATATCATGTAATATAATGTACACTATAAACAATAAAGGCCATAGACTAAACACAGATGACGATGTCTTTGCATGTTAAGCAAGTAATGCGGAGACATAATATGTTTCAAAAAATAAAGGAGTTCTATGAGTAAAAAAGGTTAAGATAGAGGTAAAGCTTGATTGAATATTAAAAAGAAATCAAGATGGGCTGTGGATAGCGCCTTGCGGCATCACTATTTTCAAGAAGACATATAGCCGTTTGCGAGTGATTTGGTTTTAAGGGTGTATTTCATATGGTATAATCTAAATTAAAACAACTGATAGCGGCCGAGGCAGAAACGTTGGATATAAGATGTATTACATACAACGCTTTATGAGCTGAGAACTGTTATTATATTGTATATTCGAAAGTTCCTGAGGAAGCACGAAGAATACGAAAAACGCCTTTGTGCTCTTTAGCAAAGATCTACTACAAGGCCCAAGATCTGGAGAGGCGTTTTATGCTTTTTATTAATCTGATACAATTATATCTGTTTACTGTAACTGTTCTTGTTGTGATATTTGCAGTTCGAATAAGAACGCTCAATAATGCTGACTATACAAGGGCTGCGATAATGCTTTGCATCGCAGTATGCTTTTATATACTTGGCTACATCATGGAACTAAGCTCTCAAAGCTCAGATCAAATAATATTCTGGAACAGGATAGAGTATATAGGGATACCCTTTGTTTCTGCCCTATGGCTTAAGACAGCCCTTATGTATATAGGTTGTTATAATAGGCATAAGAAATTATATTTCTTCGCCATCTTTATTATCCCCTTTGTTACGCTGATACTAAGAATGACAAATCCGTATCATCATCTTTATTTTGCATCTTCATATTTTATAAATGCTTTGGGAGGCCTTCTTTTTGTAAAAAACAGTGGGCCTTGGATGTATGTACAGATGGGTCACTCGTCTCTTATGATATTTATGGCCATGGGGCTTTTTATAGTTGATTCGGTCAGGCGAGGGGAAAGGATATCCGGGAAAATATTTTTGATTGTGGCGTCTTCGCTTTTTGCGGTATCAGGGCTTGGGTTTTCACAGATACATCCTTTTGGTCTTCCAATAGATTATATGGCCCTGTGTTTACCCATAACATGCGCGATGGTTATACTTGCCATATCTAAATATGATCTTCTTGAGACAAAGTCGATTGCAAGAAGCAAGGTGTTCGAGGCTAGCCGAGATGCTATTTTGATCATAAATCGAAAAAATCTAGTGCTTGATTACAATAGCAGCGCAGGATATCTTTTTAAAAAGATGAACATACAACTGGAAAACAGATATATGTCAGTATTATTGAGCGGGCAAAAAGATATCCTCAGAAGTCTTGAAGCGGATCAGGCCTCGATCGTAAAGCTTAAGGTCGACAATGAAGAGCGTTATTATGATATTACTACGGAAAATATAGATGATCATAACAGTCTGCTTGGGCGGATAAAGACTATTCGCGATGTAACAGAAACATATAAACTCAATGAAGAATTAAAAAAGCAGGCAATGACCGATGAATTGAGCGTACTTAGTAACCGCAGGGCGTTTATTCAGACAGGAAAAGAATGGGTACAAGATGCCGAAAAGAGAGGGGTCTCCTTGCATCTGCTGATGATGGATCTTGATCATTTCAAGAATGTGAACGATACATATGGACACCCGATAGGTGACTTGACAATAAGAGATTTTGCGCAGGTACTTAGAAATCATTTTGATTCAGCCTGTCTTGTTGCAAGGCTTGGGGGAGAGGAATTTGCCGTTTTGTTAGCAGGCTTTGACGACAATAAGGTGGAAGAAGTGGTAAATGCGCTTCTTCATAATGCGGAGCAGCATGAGTATAACTATTATGGAAATCGGTTTCATGTTACGGTGAGCATAGGAATGACAAAAAAGAAACCCGGACAGGAGCTTGAAAGCATGATGAGTAAAGCGGACAGGGCGCTATATCAGTCAAAGAATCGGGGACGCAACTGCGTAACGGTAATATGAGATCATAACGCAAAACAGGGTGCCTGTACGGACCCTGATGGATAGCGGTAAGGAAACCGCAATTATAAGGAGCGCTTAAAGCTTCCGCATAGACGTGCTGCGTCTGTGGGAAGCTTTTTATTTTATTATTAAAAAAAGATGGTTAAAATGACTGCAGGCGGTTTTTGTATCATTAATAGGCGAAGAGTTTATCCTTGCCCAGCGAGGGGAAATATAATATACTCTTGTTATGGACTTAATAATACTATGCCAGGGCGCTGCTCAGGCTTTAAAGAGGATGATCATCATGGATAATAAAAGTAAGCTCAGGAGCCTGCCGAAGATAGACGAGCTGGTGGGCAGGCTTGAAGGGCTCTGGGATAGCTTCGGCAAGGAGATAGTTACAAGCTGTGCCAGAGAGCAGATAGATATAATGAGAAAAACATTACTTCGCGGAGAAGACTGTGAAGTGTCTTTTGAAGCGGCTGCAGCAGCTGTGGAAAAGCGGCTTGAGGATATATATGCGCCTCATCTCCATTCGGTCGTAAACGCCACAGGTGTTGTTCTTCATACCAATCTGGGAAGAGCAGTTCTTGCCGAAAGAGCCGCTATGGCGGCATATATTGCGGCAAGGTCGTATACTAATCTTGAATATGATATTGAAAAAGGTACCCGCGGTTCACGCTACAGCCATATAGAAAAGCTGCTATGCCGCATAACGGGCGCAGAAGCGGCCATGGTTGTAAACAACAATGCAGCCGCTGTTCTTCTTATACTTTCAACCATGGCGCGGAGGCGTGAAGTCGTAGTTTCAAGAGGCGAGCTTGTGGAGATTGGGGGAGCTTTCAGAGTTCCTGAGATAATGGAGCAGAGCGGCGGGGTGCTTGTTGAGGTAGGAACGACCAATAAGACGCATTTAAGTGATTATATAAATGCGGTAACGGAAAACACCGGGGCCTTTCTTAAAGTGCATACAAGCAACTTTAAAATAACCGGTTTTACGGAAGAAGTGAGCCTTGAAGATATGTGTCATATAGGTCATGAACGGGGAATACCCGTTATATATGATCTTGGAAGCGGCCTTCTTTGTGACCTTTCTTCGGCGGGGATATACGACGAGCCTAAGGTACTTGAGGCAATGAAGACGGGAGTGGACGTTCTTTCCTTCAGCGGAGATAAGCTTTTGGGAGGGCCACAGGCCGGAATCATAGTGGGTCGGAAGCAATATATAGAGCAGATGAAGAAAAATCCTCTTACAAGAGCCTTTAGGGTTGATAAAATGACTTTTGCTGCGCTTGAGGAGACACTCAGATGTTATCTTGACAGCTCCGGGGAGAAAGATGTGCCGACGATTGCTATGATCAAGCGGCCAATCGAGGCCCTTGACGCTCATGCAAAGCGACTTAAAAACCACTTTAAGGGCATAAATGGGCTTTATATAACTGTTATGCGTGAAAAAAGCCAGGTAGGCGGGGGCTCAGTTCCTTCTGAGTTCATTGATACAAGAGCTATTCAAATCGAAGTAAAGGGGCTTTCTGCCGCTGCTCTTGAGGAAAAGCTTCGCCGTGAGCACGATATCATATGCCGTATCGTAAAGGATAAAGTTATCTTTGACATGAGGACTCTGCTTGAAGGGGATGACCGCAGAATAATAACGGCGCTTAAGAGTATATGCGAGGAAATGCAATGAATCATGTCATTATAGGAACCGCAGGCCATGTCGATCACGGAAAGACCTGTTTGATAAAGGCCCTGACAGGGATAGACACCGACAGGCTGGCGGAGGAGAAAAAGCGGGGAATAACCATAGAGCTTGGGTTCGCCAACATAAGCCTGCCTGGAGGAATAACGGCCGGTATTGTTGATGTGCCGGGGCATGAGAAATTTATAAAAAATATGCTGGCAGGGGCCGGGGGCATTGATATAGCTATGCTCATTGTGGCGGCTGACGAGGGAGTCATGCCTCAAACAAGAGAGCATCTAAGCATACTTTCTCTTTTGAACATACCAAAGGGAGTTATTGTCATCACTAAATGCGATACGGTAGATGAAGATTGGGTAGAGATGGTTAAGGAGGATGTGTCGGAGAATGTAAAGGGCACATTTCTTGAGGGTTCTCCGATGGTTGGGGTGTCTGCGTTCACGGGGCAGGGCCTTGAAGACCTCAAGCAGGTGCTGGCTGATCTTGCCTCCAGCGTAAGGGGAAAAGATCTTGAACGCCCATTTCGCCTCCCGGCTGACAGGGTATTCACCCTTGGCGGGTTTGGAACCGTGATAACAGGAACGCTTATTGAGGGAACACTTAGAGAGGGCGATGAGATCATGCTGTATCCATCGGGCATGATAACAAGGGCCAGAAGTATACAGGTGCACTCTCATGACGTTAAAGAGGCCTATGGCGGACAAAGAGTGGCCGTAAACCTTGCGGGAATAAAGAAGGAGGATATCGAGCGTGGCGAGGTTGCCGCAGCGCCGAATAGTATGACTCCTTCGATGATGGCAGACGTATATTTGACTGCGCTTAAAAATAGCGAAAGAGAGATAAAGAACAACAGTCGTCTGCATTTTTATCACGGGGCCAGAGAGATACTTGCAAAGGTGGTTTTGATGGACAGAGAATCCCTTTTGCCGGGGGACAGCTGCTATGCGCAGTTGAGACTTGAGGAGACCGTTACAGCCAAACGGGGAGACCGCTTTGTCGTCCGTTTTTATTCTCCGCTTGAAACTGTAGGAGGAGGCGAAATACTTGACCCATGTCCTTTTAAGCACCGCAGAAGCGATGCAGACGTCATATCTGGGATGGAGATCAAAAGATTAGGTGACAGACAGGCAATAGTCCTCAGGCTTATCGGGGATCACAGCCATGATTGGACTCCTATTGCTGATATAGCTCGCTTTGGTTCTTTTTCGCTTAAGGAAGCAGATGAGTCGGCAAAGACTTTGGCCGCGGAGGAAAAAGCAGTTGCCATCGGCAGGGATATATATCTTGACTCAGAATATGTGAAGCGGATACGCAAGAGTATGCTTACAATTCTTACGGCTTTTCATAAGGCAAACCCACTCAAAGCGGGCATAAAGCGTGAGGAACTGCGTTCACGCCTTTTGCCGAATGTTCGAATATCAAGCGTAGATCAGCTGCTTGACTATTTTATTGAAAAGAGCAGTATAAAGGAGATTAAAGGGCTTATATCCATATCTTCCTTCAAGGCAGAAGCTGGTGAAGAGATTCAAAAGCTTATGGATAAGCTTGAGGAGCAGTTTTTTGAAGCGGGATTTGCCCCTCCCGCTACAGATGATGTGATAGCTTCATCTGGGGATAAACGTACATCACAGGTACTTGAGGCAATGATATCGGCAGGAAGCCTTGTAAGGCTTGATACTCAGATATTTATCTCGTCCGAGTATTATAAAAAAGCTTTGGAAGCCGCATATGCTCTGATAGAGAAAAATGGGCAGATGACTTTAGGCGAGTTCCGCGATGCACTGGGGACATCCAGAAAATATGCCGTGGCTTTGCTTGAGCATTTTGATAAGAGCAGGTTGACCAAAAAGGTAGGAGATGCGAGGGTCAGGGCGTAATATGTATAAGATTGCGGGTAAACTATAATTTCTAGCGCACTTGGAAAATGCAAATCATAGTATTTGTTGAGGGTGAGTAATTATGAAATTGAAAGATTTTTTTATTAAGCGAGCTATAGGTTTTATTATTGTTATACTTCTCGTAGCCGTGGCATTTTTAGTTAATAAATATATACTGCATCTTTTTTAAGCACTATTACACATCAGCATTTTTTAAACAACGGTCTAAACAAAAAAAGACGGGTATATCCCATCTTTTTTTATATATTAAAAAAAGCCGCTTGCCCGAGCGGCTTTTCCCCCCTTTGCATCTTGCCGGAAGGAGGCAATTAAGTGTGTGATAAACACGCTGCAAAGGGCTCAGAAGATTTAGGAAGATGCTTATTTAGAGAACGATTACAATAATATAATAAAGGAATAACCTTAAATAAACCTTAGAAAATCAAACATATCGAAAAGTTGCGAAAAAATAAAGAAATTCGGGTTTTAAGACTTTTTAAGCATAAATTAATATCTGGTTTGTTGACATTTGTTTTTTGTCATATATAATATAACCATATGTCCTTAAACGGGCTGTTACCTGCAAGTAGATGAAAAGAAGAGAAATTACATGATTTTTACTATGGCAGGGCTTATTGAGAGCCCGCAAAAAAAGAATATCAGCGGTAAAAATACGGCCGCCTGGATAATAAATATTGGCGCTTTGATTGTATGGGGATTGGGAATTGGGGTTGTAAGCCTGTATTTCGCCTCGGCTGCAGTTAATCATTGGAATGAGGTTTTTCTTTCGTATTTTTTGTCTCCGGTGCTTTTGGCGTTAAACCTTATACCTCCGATTATTATAACCTTTGCGTTTTATCTGATGACAAACAGGGCATGGGCGGCCGTTGCGGGCTCAGGTTTTATAGTAATCGGCATGAGCCTTGTAAACTTTTTTAAGCTCACGCTGAGAAATGATTCTTTGCTGGTGGCTGATCTGAGGCTTATCTCTGAAGCCGTTAATATGTATGCGGAGTATGAAATTAATCTTTCTGTGGCAATTGTCCTGACGCTTGCGGCATTTGCGGCGGCTATTATTCTATCGTCGAGGTTTTTAAAATGCAGAATCAGGCTTCAGCGTGTCAGGGTAGGCTTGCTTTTGCTGCTCTCAGCGTTCGGCGGGCTGCTGATATCGGGAGTATATTTGGATGACAACATCTATTCGTCAAACGAGAATATCGGCCGAAACGCCTGGTTTATGAGTTGCTGGTCTGACCGTGATCAATATGTTTCAAGGGGGTTTGTCTACCCTTTTATATACAGCGCAAAAAATGCTTCAGAAAAACCACCCGAGGGTTATGACAAAGAAGAGAGCTATGAGTATTTGCTTTCCTTTGAAAATGATGATATTCCCGAGGAAAAAAAGATCAATATCATAGCGGTGATGTTGGAGGCATATAATGATTTTTCGATCTTCGAAACGATAGATTTTTCAAATGATCCTTATGAGTATTTTCATACACTTCAGGCGGAAGCGCTTACAGGCAAGCTTGTAACCAATATTTTTGCCGGTGGCACTATAGATACAGAGCGCTCATTTATAACAGGGTATACATATATGAGCGAGTATCGCAACGAAACTTCGACATATGCCTCTTATCTTTCGGAGCAGGGTTATACAGTTGAGGGAGGGCATCCAGGGTACGATTGGTTTTATAACCGCAAAAATGTAAACCGTTATTTCGGATTTGACAATTATTACTTTTTTGAAGACCGTTACGAAGTTGAAAGCGATGCTCTTATGCATGACAGCGAGTTTTTTGATGATATTCTTTCGCTGTATGAATCAAATAAGAAGAGCGGTCAACCGTATTTTAATTTTTCTGTAACCTACCAGAATCATGGGCCTTATGAAGACGACTTTCTCTATGATGAGGACAATCTATTCGTTGAAAAGTCAGGTTACAGCGATGAGGCCTATAATATACTCAACAATTATTTTTATGGGATAAATCTTACTGACAAGTCCATTAAAAATCTTATAGAAACCCTCAGGTTGGACGATGAGCCTGTGGTGGTGGTATTTTTCGGAGATCATGACCCGTGGCTGGGAGATAATTCTTTTGTTTATGAAGAGGCAGACATCAGCCTTGACAGCGGCACAGAAGATGGCTTTTACAATTATTATTGTACCCCTTATCTTATTTGGGCCAATGACAGTGCAAAAGAAGTAACCGGCGGAGAATTTGAAGGAGATGGCGGAGATTTTAGCCCGTGCTTTTTAATGAACAGGCTGTTTAAAGAGTGCGGCTACGGTGGAAACGCTTATATGAAAGCCTCTAGCCAGCTTCTTGAATATGTTGATGTTGTAAATCTTTCGGGCGTGTTCAGAACAAGTGACGGTGTGCTTACAACATCTCTCGAGGGAGAAGCCGCGGAGCAGTACAGTTTGCTTAAAAAGCTTGAATATTATATGAAAAGAGATTATTAGAATCGTATCCGCTTGTTCTCGTTTGTGATATAATCAGCTTCGTAAAGACTATTGAAATTTAACAGTAATATATCGGTTTTGGCTGTTGAATTTGTGATATAATGTCTTTGGCTTTTTATCGGGGATTTCAGCCTTGTGGGAGGCGGAAGTTTTAGGTAATAATAATTGGATTATAAGGAGGGTATTAGTATGTATGATCTTGTATTAAAGGGAGGCCTTGTATATGACGGGACAGGGAGCAAACCCTTTATTGCTGATGTTGCGGTAAAAGATGGAGTAATAGCCGAGATAGGGCCAGGGTTGAGGGGAAAAGCACAGGTTGAGCTTTCGGGCCTCTCGGTAGCGCCAGGGTTTATTGACATTCATTCGCATTCTGATACAGTTTTTATAGAAGATGACCGCTGCCAGGCCAAGCTCTTTCAGGGGGTGACGACTGAGCTTTCAGGTCAGTGCGGGTCAACAATATATCCCTGTCCTATTGATAAGATGGATAATATAAGAAAATACGCAGGAGCGGACAAGGCGGAATGGGCGTCTGAGAGCCTTTTCAGCTTTCTTCAGAAAGCCGAAAAGGCTGGAATACATCCTTGCGTCAGCCAGCTTCCGCTGATAGGCCATGGCGCGCTTCGGTGCGGTGTTATGGGTTTTGAAGATAGAAAAGCGACGCAGGAAGAGCTTGACGAGATGTGCACCCTGCTTGACCGGGAAATGGCCTTTGGAGCTTGGGGGCTTTCTCTGGGCTTAGGGTATACGCCAGGATTATCTGCGGATATTGATGAGCTTTGCGCGCTGGGAGCCGTGGTTGCAAAATACGGGGGGATAATTACTTCACACATGCGCGATCAGGGTGAAGGAACGCCAAAATCGCTTGAAGAAATGTTTGAGATAAACCGCCGAACAGGAGCACATGTACATATAGCTCATTTTAAGGCAAGTGGAAATGAGGTCTGGGGGCGTGCTCCTGAGTTCGAGGCTATCCTACATAAGGCCGCAAAAGACGGAATTAATGTAACAGCCGATCTTTATCCGTATAACGCATCTTCTTCCGGAATAACAAATTCCTTCCCCAAATGGGCTATACAGGGCGGGCTTGACAAAGCCGTCGCACGGCTTGACGGCCCGGAAAGCGTAGAGCTTATGGCTTTTCTGAATAAAAAATTTCAGACACAGAGGGATGGCGAGGGGCTTTATATTGTGACGACGAACGGCAAATATCCTGTTGCTGACGGGAAAAATATCTGGCAGCTCAGCCAGGAGCTTGGCCTTTCCATGGCAGATACTATTGCCAAAGTGACAAAGGAAACCGGAGCCGCGACAAGCTGTATAGCGTTTGCTATGAATGATGACGATGTCCATCATATGCTTTCCCAAAATGATTTCTGTATTGGCAGCGATGGCTCTTGTTATCCGCTTGACCCATCCCTTAACAAAGGCAAGCCGCATCCACGCAATTTTGGCACTTTTCCTCGGTTTCTTCGCCTTGCTCGCGAGGGTCTTTGCCCAATGGAAACTGCTGTACGCCGCATAACAGGTCTGTCTGCTGAAACTATTGGGGTTGAAGATCGTGGTTTTATAAAAAAAGGAATGACAGCCGATATAACTGTATTTGACGAGAATACGGTAACCGATACAGCCTCCTTTGAAGATCCGATAAGTAAGCCTGAGGGTATAATTCACGTTTTTGTGGGCGGTAAGGCTGAGATACTTAACGGAGAGCAGACAGGTGTTCATCAGGGACGCGTAGTATTGAAGAAGGTCAAATAAGCCGACGGACAAAGAGGCCACCTTTATTGGCGGCCTCTTAATATTTTTGATGACTAAAAGTGGCGAACAGATACTACTTAAAATCCAAAAGTTTTAAAATACGTTTCCTGTAAAAGGGACTAGCAGTAAAAAAACCGATAATATTTTGGGGGATTATTATTGTATGCAATAAACTGTTGTGGTATATTATAGTTAAATCTTTATAAGCACATCCCCAGTGGGAGGAGAAAGCTATGCGGAAAAGTCTTAAAAAGCCTATGTCTGCATTCTTTGCGCTGGCAATGGTTATGACGAGCATCTATGCAGCTCCGCTCAAAGAGGATGAAAAGAGCGTGCTGTTATATGGCGTCTTTATAGCATGCGGCGTCATTATCTATATGGGTGCGGGTAAACTCTTTGACAAGTTTGTCAAAGGCAGGAAAAAGGAAAACAAAGAGAAGTAGCAAAGGGCGCTCCAATGGGGGCGCTCTTTTGCTGTTTTCCACTTGTTGTATTGATTGTAATGTGCTAAAATAATTTTTGATTTTAATAATTCTTGGGGGGGTCAAATCAGGATGAAATTCAAAAGAGGAGCCTACAGCTATATAATCATGGTGGGGCATCTGTGCGCCGATATAAGCGGCGGGGCGCTGCCGGCGATACTGCCGTTTCTTATAATGCAAAAAAATATTTCCATTGCCTCGGCGGCAGGGCTTACCTTTGCGCTCAGCAGCATAGGTTCAGTAATACAGCCATTGTTCGGCTCAATGGCCGACAAGACCTCAAGGCCTTGGCTCATGTCCCTTGGAATCTTTATGTCAGGCTGCGGCATATCTATGTTGGGATTTCTTGATAACTACTGGGCTATGTTCGCGGCGGTTGCTTTTACAGGCATAGGTTCGGCTCTTTTCCATCCGGATGGCGGAAGAATGGCTAACTATGTTTCCGGAGAAGCAAAAGGCAAAGGGATAAGCAATTTCTCTGTGGGGGGGAATATGGGGGCGGCCCTTGGGCCTATGCTTGCGGTATTCGGAATCACCACATTTGGTATGAAGGGTACAGCGATTTTGGCTATTCCGTCATTTTTGATGGCGGCGTTTATGATAACTCAGCATCCGCATTTTGAAAAATTTGCCTCCGAGGGGAATAAAGCTACTGCAGCCGCTATAGCTGCGGGCCAAAAGGACGATTGGAAGTCATTTATAAAACTTACGGGCGTGGTGTTCCTTCGCTCGACAATCGGCATAGGCATGAGTACATTTATTCCGCTTTTCTGGCTTAAGGTTCTCTTGCAGTCGGAGGGTCGTTCAGGCTCCGTCACTACTATTTTGGCTCTTTCAGGTGCTGTGGCTACACTTATAGGCGGCCGTCTTGCAGACAAATTTGGCTTTAACAAGGTCATTCGCACCGGTCTAACGATGTTGATACCCTGCCTTGTAGTAATCACCATGTCGCGTTCGCTTGTGCTTTCGACGATAATGCTGATTCCTACGGCTATGTCTCTTAACTTGGCATTTAGCCCGTCTGTAGCTTTGGGCCAGAAGTTCGTTCCGAATCATCTTGGGCTTGCTTCCGGAATAACAATGGGTCTGGCGTCGAGCTTTGGTGGGGTAGTGTCGCCGCTTCTTGGAAAAGTAGGAGATTCTCAGGGGCTTCCCACAGTGCTCACAATACTTGTTGGGCTTGCCGCTTTGGCTTGCATAGCCTCATACTTTGTCCCGGGTGCGCCTCCTGTTGTTCATGTATCCGAAGAAGAAATACCTGCTGATGCTTAAAAAGTAAAAATATAACGGGAGCGCATATATAAAAATATATACGCTCCCGCTTTTTGTTTGACGTAAATAAACATAGAAGCAGATGAAATATATGGTGAAAAAACGTTATGAGTAAAGCCTGACTGGAGATGAAAAAACTCCCTTTTTGCTTGACTAAAAAGGGTTCTTGATGGTATACTTCCTATGTTATATATGCCGGTGTGGCGGAATAGGCAGACGCCCGGGACTTAAAATCCCGTGAGGTAACACTCGTACCGGTTCGACCCCGGTCACCGGCACCAAAAAGCATCCTGAGGGATGCTTTTTTTCTTACGCAAACAAATTAGAAGCAGCTATCGGATGATTTATTATGCCTGTACAACTATAATGACGGGAAGACCGCTGACGGGGCACCTTAATGGGGGCAAGATATTCTGATTATCTGTACAAGTTCTTCAAAAGGAATAAAAGGCTTAATGGATAGTTTCAATACTATGTTTATGCTATACAGTCATGCTGATCTTATGTTCCAAACAATTAGTGGATTGCGGCTCAATGAAACCAGAGTAAAAGCACAAGAGGTTACCAATATGCCAACTAAGACAGCAGCATCAGAATAATAAGCGGTGTCAATACAAAAACAATACTCCAGATGCATATTCCGCTAATTTTCAGAAAAAGCTTTTTGCTTTTTGTTATGGGCATAAAGCGCCATATATTTTGGTAATTACCAAGCCATAACGTTTCAGAGAGAAATATAATAAACAAAAAAATACGATTCATCTGAAGTTCTGCCCCGAAGGTGTTCTCGAGTTTTAGAGAAAAGCTTATGTCAGCTATAAAAATATACCAAAGTGATGAAGGCACGGCAACCCAAGGGTTTTTGCTTCTTAATCCAGGCGGGAGCCATGCAGCTGTTTTTTGGAGAGCACCACCAAAGGCTGTGTTTTTTATGCTGATGGCTCTTAATAATTCATCGATGCTTTTATATCGTTTAGCCGGGTCCATCTGTAAGCACTTCATGATTATTGGCTGAAGTTTTCCAGTATGTATTTGTTCATTAGGAAGATGTCCTGTCAGCATTCCATTCAAAAGCACACCTATTGCATAGATATCGGCTGTGGGCTTGGATGAAGAAAAACCGTATTGTTCAGGAGCAGCATAGCCAACCGTGCCGATAAGCACAGTGTCCTGCGTCTGTGATTCATTACTTTCTTTGGCAGAGTTGAAATCTACCAGAATCAGCTTGTTATCCATGGTGATAATCAGGTTGCTCGGCTTTATATCCCGATGGACAATGGGCGGATTTGACTTGTGTAAAGGTCTGAGGATGCGGCAAAGCTGTTTAACATACCCTACGGCCTCCGCCTCCTCAATAGTTCCCTCCATATTGATTTTTTCTTGCAGGGAAATGCCGGATATGTATTCTTCCACGACATAAAGCAGATTGTTGTCTTCAATTAGTTCATTGATATGAGGAATTCCCTGAAAAGGGTTCTCAAACAGATATCTGAACACCCGAATGTCGTATACAGAAAGCGTTTTTAAAACAAAGATCCTTCCATTTTCAATATGCTGAACTAGCTTTACGTGGTGGTGCTTATTTATATCGGTTAACTCTTTATAGTATGACAACCGCAGTTCTGTGTCGATCTGCATAACTTCACCCCGATATTTTATGTCGTTGTTTTACATCGAAAAACATAGTATTATTTTACCATATAAAGAGATAATTTGTAAATTGGAGAGAGATTATGGAACAGGATAGTACATCAATGCTAATGAATGTGCTGAAATCGGCCAACAAAGAGGATATCAGCAAATATCAGACTGATCATTTATTTGTTGGACGCACCGGGTTTTGCGCATATATGGACGCGCTTATTCTTGAAAAGAGGCTGAAGAGACGGGGGATTTTTCAAAAGGCTGATATTCCTCAAAAGTATGGATATAAGCTGCTTTCAGGAGAAAGCCACACGTCCAACAGAGATAAACTTTTAAGGATATTTATAGCCATGAACATGACATTGAAGGAAATACAGCGGGCTTTGGCACTATATGATATGCCGGTGTTGTATCCTAAACGTAAACGAGACGCAATTATTATCATTGCGATAAACAAAGGAGTTTCATCAGTAGATATTGTGAATGAATGGCTAGTTGAACAGGGAGAAACTGAACTTTCAAGGATTGAGGATTAAAATTCCCGTAAATTGCGGGAAAAATAATGCACCGTTTCCTCTATAATCTAAATTGCAATCAGCGAAATGCAATTTGCAAAGGAGGAATACGAGATGGATGACACTGAGCTTGCCGGCATACTGCGCGAGATATATGCCAATGCGAAGAGAAATGAAACGGTTTGTCAAATTCACCTGTTCGGCATCAACTATGCGCATGAGCTTCAAAGCGGCAGCTATTCGTTAAAGCATATTTTGGAACTGTCCGGAATTAGCATGGGTTATCTTTCGGAAATTAGCAAAGGTGTGAAACTTTCCAAATACGTTCAATTGCGGGAGGAGGATTTATCCGATGGGTGAAATCACCACAGGACGACTCGCTGATATTTTGACACATTCGGAAATATGTGACGTTGCAGAATACAGAACAAAATACTTGACCACGATTTTGACAATGAGTTTTTCAGAATATTATTTATCCGTGCTGGGGAAAAAGGAGGCATCTCGTAACGCTGCCGTTGCAAACAGCGGTATTGAGGTACACTATGCATATCAGATTTTAAGCGGCGATAGGAACCCGAAACGCGATAAGATGCTTTGCTTATGCATAGGCGGTGGTTTTTCTGTGCTCGAAACAAACCGAGCGTTGGAAAGGGCAAAAGCGGGATGTTTGTATCCAAAAAGGCTTAGGGATGCAATCATCATGTTGGCACTTAACAAAAACATAAATGTTGTATGGCGCGTCAATGAACTGCTCTCCGAGAATGATCAGGAGCTTTTATCTTGAAATTTTACTCTTGTTATGCTGACAGCATAACAAAGACGATGGCATATTTGTTAAAATAAATTGGCGTACCAAGAAATAAAGAGGGGTAGGAATTACTATGAAAACAGCAAAGCTTATCATTGGGATTATCAGCATAGTTCTAACGTTTTTAATTATGTTTCAGTCATGTGCGGCTTCAATAGGGGATGCGCTTGCTGATGAAGAGGGAAACAGTGGGATAAACGGGACAATCGTTGCGTTCTTGATGCTTATTGCGGGAATTGTTGCGATTGCGGCGCGAAAAAGTAAAGGCGGCGGGATCTTTTGCTTGATTTTGTATGCCTTGGCGGGAATTATTGGGATAACCTCAAAAGGGATTTATGGAGACTTGATGATTTGGGGAGGACTGAACCTGATTTTTGCGGCTATTTTCTTAATTGGCACACTTACATATAGAAAAGAATCTACCAAAGATTCCAATATGCAATAAACATTTTGGAGTAACGTGATATGAAAAAGAAAGCTTTAATTTTTATCCTTTGCCTTACCATAGCTTTATGTATGTCCGCATGCGGAGGCGCTACTACGAAAACGCCAATAAGCAATGATAATAGCAACACCTCTGATTCGAATGATTCAGATTTGACAAAAGAGCAGGCAAAGCAATCTTCGAAAAGCGAGACCGCGGAAAAAGCCGCTGTTGCTATCGAAGATGGTACAGTTCTTGTTGATCGTGACGGGATTGTAGTCACCGCTCGGAAATTGGTTGACGATTCAATATGGGGCTATGGTGTAAAAGTTCTTATGGAAAACAATTCTGATAAAAACATAGGCGTGCAGTGCAATAGTCTGATTGTAAACAACTATATGATTGCTGATATGTTTTCTTCCTCTATCGCTGCAGGGAAGAAGTCTAATGACACGATCTATCTATCTTCTTCAGGCCTTGAGGCCGCAGGAATTGAGACAATTTCTGACATTGTATTCAAGTTTCGTGTATATGACAGCGACAGCTATGATACCCTGTTTGACACAGATGAAATTGAGTTAAAAACATCTGCCTATGGCATAGTTGATCAGCCTGCCATGGACGATGGCAAGGAGCTATTTAGCCAAGATGGTATTCGTATAATCGGCAGGTATGTGGAAGAAGGCAGCTTCTGGGGTGCGGGGGTTTTGTTGTTCATAGAGAATAATTACGGAGAGAATATTCTTGTCCAGTGTGACAATATGTCGATTAATGGGTTCATGGTGACGCCTTTTTTCTCTTGCACAGTAAATAATGGGCGCAGGGCACTGGATGATATTACTGTTTTTTCCAGCGATTTGAAAGAAAACGATATTGAATCAGTTGAGAATATAGAGATAATTTTTAAGATAATTGATCCTGATACTTACCATACAATCATTGAAACAGAACCTGTTACTTTTTCTGTTGAGTAACATATTGTTATTAAGTATGTTTCGGTCAAAAACAAGAGGGCCGAGTGTATTGCAAAGCCACCAAAAAACAGCATAGGAATAAGACATTTAATAATAGCTGTATATGCCTTTTCATAAGGCATATACAGCTATTAAATATTATAATATCGGCAGTGAAAAGGGCATTATTGTGAATAAAATGGTCAACTAAGCCAAAAAGTGAATGAGTACGATGTTTACCGCTTCGGTTTTTACATATGCTAACTGCGAGGTGAGAATAAGTGGAATCAATATGGAGCAAATCAGCAAAAATAGAAAATCATGAAAGCCTTCGAGGAGATATGGAAACTGAAGCCGTGGTGATTGGAGGAGGGCTGGCGGGAATACTGACGGCTTTTTTTCTGTGTGAGCGAAATATAAGAACAATAGTGCTTGAGGCGGACAGGATCGGAAGCGGGCAGACGAAGAACACAACAGCCAAAATCACTTCTCAGCATAATCTTATTTATAATAAGCTTATAAAACAATTCGGGCGTGAGAAGGCTCTTCAGTATGCCGTGGCCAATCAGAATGCTATAGGCGAATACAGGCGTATTATAACGGATCGTGGCATCGATTGCTCTTTCGAAGAACGCTGCGCATATCTATTCAGCCGGATTCCGTCTTGTGTTGACGATATCGAGGAAGAGGCAGAGGCTGCCGCGGGCCTGGGGATAGACGCCCAAGCTGTGAGTCAAACGTCCCTGCCGTTTACTGTTGAAAGAGCTGTCAGATTCAGCGGTCAGGCACAGTTCAACCCTATGTCCTTTTTGAGTGTGATTTCAAAGGGTCTTGATGTTTTTGAAAAGACGAAGGTAATTGATGTTCAAGGGGACAAGGTAATCACGGATTATGGAACGGTAACGGCAAAGCATATTGTTTTTGCCTGTCATTTCCCATTTATTAATGCTCCGGGCTTCTACTTTGCCCGCATGCATCAGGAGCGCAGCTATGTGCTGGCGCTAGGAGAAGCGCAGGAACTTAACGGAATGTATCTCGGAATAGACAAGGATGCGCTTTCCTTCAGAAATTTTGGCAATCTTTTGCTGCTTGGCGGAGGCGGCCACCGAACGGGTGAAAACTCGGGAGGGGCGGCCTATGCTTACCTTCAAAAAAGGGCGCAAGAGCTTTATCCCGAAAGCCATGAGGTTTTAAGATGGTCGGCCCAGGATTGCATGACGCTTGACGGAGTTCCGTATATAGGCCGCTTTTCCTCATCAACGCCAAATTGGTATGTGGCAACAGGATTCGGGAAATGGGGCATGACAAGCAGCATGGTTTCAGCTGCATTGATATCCGATTTAATAACAGGCAAAGAAAATCCGTGTGCTGAGGTGTTCTCTCCGTCAAGATTTACGCCTTCGGCTTCTGCAAAGAGTTTTTTCGAAGGTATGGGACAAGCCGCCAAGGGCATAGGCAGGCAGATGTTTTCGGTTCCGCAGGCGGATATCGATGCACTTCCGTTGGGTCATGGCGGAGTAGTGGATGCTGATGGCGACAAGGCCGGAGTTTATAAAGATGAAGAAGGAAAGGTCTATATCGTTTCTACCCGCTGTCCACACTTGGGATGCAGGCTTGAATGGAATCCTGATGAAAAAAGCTGGGATTGCCCCTGCCATGGGTCACGTTTTGACTATATGGGAAATCTGATGGACGATCCCGCTCAGACAGATCTGGAAAGAATAGATGAATAAAAGGCAAAATAAAGAAAAACAACGATTTGAAGGTTTCTATTTCAAGCAGCAGAACAAAGATGAAACAGTAGCGTTTATAGCCGCCCGCCATTCAGGAGAGGACAGCAGGCCCTTGGCATCCCTGCAAATAATTACAGATGCTGAGGCCTTTAATGTGGATTTTCCTGCCGAACAGTTTTTTGATGACAGAAAAAGGCTTATCGTTCGTTTGGGGAACTCTATTTTTTCCAAAAATGGAGTCAGCCTAAATATAGAGAGGCCGGAGTTAAGCCTTTATGGCAAACTGAGTTTTGGTACCCTGGCACTCCCGGCATACGACATAATGGGGCCGTTTGCCGCGGTTCCTTTTATGGAGTGCCGTCATAGTGTGTACAGCCTGTTTCACAAGGTCAACGGTTGTGTGACGATTAATGGCAGAGAATATAAGTTTTTAGATGGCAGCGGATATATAGAAGGGGACAGAGGAACATCTTTTCCAAAGCGATATATATGGACGCACTGCTGTTTTAATGGAAACAGCATTATGATGTCATTGGCAGATATTCCCGTTGGCCCCTTCAGTTTTATCGGCTGTACTGGATTCATATATCTAAATGGCAAAGAACGGCGCATTGCAACTTATCTTGGGGGTGGACCGCTGCACATTGGGCAGGACTGCGTTATATTGAGACAGGGGGGCCTGATGCTGGAAATAAGGCTCCTTAAAGAAAACAGCTATCCTCTATATGCTCCTAAACAAGGCCGAATGACCAGTATCATCCACGAGAGCGCCTCGTGCATGGTGCGATATAAGTGCAGCGAGTATGGCAAAGTGATTTTTGATTTTATCAGCGAGCATGCAAGCTTTGAAAATAATTGGATGAATGTGCAATGAGTAGGCTGAGCAAAACAAAATGTTATCACTTTTTCTGTATTGTCGTAATCCGGCTTGTCAGAAGCGTTAACCAGATAAACTAAACAATACTTTTTCAAGAAAAATGCAGGCATCAGCTTTTATGCTTCCTTATTCTTCATATATGTAAAGGTATCAGAAAGCTGATGCAAGCTCATCTTCAAGCCTCGTTATATTATTATAAAACCATTTGCACAGTTTCAATGAGTGAAAGGCGTCGTTAAGTGAAATATCTCTGTTGCCGCTATTTAGTGCATAATACTGCCCAAAATAGTCGGATGTAAGGCTCTGATAGAAATACAAGTATGGCATGATTTTGATATCATAAGTGGTTAAATGGCCGTACTCGAGAAAACATGAAATATATCTTTTTAAGTTATCAATATCAATGCTGCCATTTATGCATTTTTCATCTGCTAAAGAATATGACCTGATTATCTCCCAGCATATTGGATGTATACAAGCTGATGTAAAGTCTATGACCGCATTGATTTTATCTTTGCCGCAAATTATCTGCTGTATCTTATAATCTCCGTGAGTATTACAGCATGTCATTTTTTGCACATCAAATTTATAACTGCATGTTTCGAGCATATGAATTTTGCAGCAAGCGGCGTTCGCTATGTCTACATCGTTTTTTTGAAGCGCCAGTTGTAGCGAAGAACGGTGTTTTAATATGGCTTTTTCGGGGGTAATATTGTCAAAAAAACTTTGACTTATACCAAGCGGCAGCAAGGGCAGAGCTTCCATAGCGTTTTGAATTTTGCCGAGCATGCGGGCGGACTCATACAAAAGCCATTCCGGCGCCGTATTGCGGCTGTATATTTTTCCTTCTATATATTTTTGCAGATGATAGGTTTTGTTTTCTGTTTTCAAAACATGCCCGCCGTTTACTGTTTGCGCTATTTGCGATACTGGAATACCATTTTGCTCTAATTTTTGCAGAATCAAGGCTTCGTTATCCGGATTGTTCATTGGAGATATGTTTATATCCTTAAAGATATACTCACCTTTTTCTGACAATACGTAATACGGATCGGAGCCATAGCCGTTTGATATATAGAAAATACTTTTGATTTTACCGATATCGTAGTATGACTCAAGCAGCTCAATGATGGAGCGAGAGCTTTCGCGCTCTTCAACCCAATATCTTGAGCCGCTGTTGGTTCTTGATAAAAGCCTACTATCAATTAATCCTCTTCGGATCAAAAAATAATCGTCAAATGTGTGCCATTGTTCTATTATTGCATTAACTTCTTTTTCTGAATAGAAACGTCCGCTTTGAAACTTTGCGGATATATATTTTAAAATCTCCAGCCGTGCTTCCTGCTTTGATGCCCAGGCAGTTATCTTCCCGTCAGCATCCAAAAACCGATTTAAGAATCCCATGCCAATCAACGCTCCTTACAGTCGTTTGTTTTCTGAATAAGGTGGTTTTCAGCAAGAGAATTTCAAGTTGCTGAATTACCGGTATATAACAATATAGCGTCTATTTCTGTTTTTGAATGGTTTTTCCTGCTAAAACCCGGCTGCAATTCTTCAAAGAATAAAGATATCCAGCAAAAATACCATACCTGTTTATTATACAGCAATTAATATTGAATACAAAGTATGGTAATCTTGAAGATTGAAACACTAAAATGGTATTTTTAATGATTTTCTATAAATAAGGAGCTGTGCAATCGTGGGTTATACCGTCCAATAAACAGATAAACGAAAATCACCCTACCTTTTGCAGCATGCTTATAACCCTGTGGAATGGGTTCCACAGGGTTATAAGGCGTTTATTAAAGATTAAGGTAGAGACAAAGCTATTATAGTTTACCCTACAACATTTGCCCCTTGTAAAATATCACCTTTTTTCACTTGGTTTTGAAATTGCGCAGTTTACTGGAAGCTGCGAACATAGTCGCTTTGCGTAATCTTAAAAAACTTTATTCACTTTTCCGATAGCCGTTACAGTCATTTTGCCATCTTCCGTACTGAATTTCACTGTTCTGCCATAATTTAAGCCAGTATCCTCGGCCACCAGCCTGATGTTTAGCCGATGCAGTTCACTTTTTACAACTTCGACATTTCGTTCACCAATGTTAATTGTTGAATTGACGAACATACTGGCACCGCCTGCAATTTTTGCAACGAAACGCTTGCGGGAACCACCACACTTTTCCATGGCATTTACAAGCGCTACGATTGCCGTATCTGCAAACTTATAAACTTCATTTTTGTTGATTGAATCAGAGGATTTAGGCAGTAGGATGTGTGCAAGCCCGCTTATCTGCTTTGATTGATCGTAAAGGCATACGCCTACGCAGGATCCAAGCGCATATGTGATAAGATAGTCTGATGGGTGCGCAATCTTCTGGTCTGATATACCAACAACCAATAATTTTTCTGTTAACACACTCCTACACTCTCCATTATTAACTGAAGTGACTTTGGATCTGGCATGATCAGCAGGTGACTTTTTATACTTTCTTCTCCGCTTAGGAAGTTCTCCTCAATAAACAACAGCTTTTCACCCATCATCCCGAATGATGCAGCTGGATAACTGAGAATCGCTCCGACCATATCGATTGCAAGTTGAGGAGTAGACAGTCCGATATCTAAATTGGTTAGCATCGAGATGGCGGTAATATATGAACCTGCCATTATATTGCCGATTTCCATAATTGCCGACATGTCAAGCTCGGTTATGTTCTCAAACCCATCGATGTCCTTTTCCAACAATACGTTTATGAGCTTACAGATGAATTCCTTGTCTAACAAAAAGAGAAGCATTCCTTGAACATCGTTGGTCATATTGACAAGTATTCCTGCAAGCTCGTTTTCAGGACCACCAAGTATAGTGGCCATATTATTGACATCAATGATTTGGAGTTCCGGAACGGTCATCGAAACCTTATCCGCAAGAATACTTGCCAGAGAAGTGGCGGCGTTTCCAGCTCCAATGTTTCCGATTTCAGAGAGAACACTTAGTTGAAGTTCGTTTAAGTTGTTATAATTTTCCACAAAAAGTCACCTCTCAAATTATAAGATATATAAACAAAAAATTTATACTGGCACATATGCTGTTATGGTGTGTTTAAAAACAACATATTTCCCACAAAATTATATCGGCATATATAATCTGAGATTTAACTCTTCTTCTGCGCTTCTTATAAAAAATTCTAATGCCTAGATTACAAAAAACTTAATTTTTCATATTTTTTTAATTTACATACCAAATGGCACAAGGTTGCTAACTATTAAAGCTTTTGATTATGTCCGGGATTTAGATTACATATTATATTTGGCTACGGGCAACATAATAAATAAGTTTAAAAAGAAAGCTGAGGTGATATGCATGGCCACTAATAAAATACCCAATAGACTCATTAATGAAAAATCGCCGTATCTCCTTCAACATGCATATAATCCGGTGAACTGGTACCCGTGGGGCGAGGAAGCCTTTGCGCTTGCGAAGAAAGAGGATAAGCCGATATTTATGAGCATAGGCTACAGCACCTGCCACTGGTGCCATGTGATGGCGCACGAATCTTTTGAGGATAACGATGTGGCGGAAGCGCTTAATCGGGATTTTATAGCAATAAAAGTCGACAGGGAAGAGCGTCCGGACATTGATGCTGTTTATATGAAGGTATGTCAGGCGCTGACCGGCGCCGGAGGGTGGCCGCTAAGTGTGCTGATGACTCCTGACCAAAAACCATTTTGGGCCGGGACATATCTGCCAAAAACTTCATCATACGGAGGTTTTGGTATTATGGAGCTTCTTGCCGAGGTCAAAAGACAATGGGACATAGGCAGAGAGAAGCTTTTGGAGTCAGGCGATAGGATAACCTCTTTTCTGAAACAATCTGAGGCCAAGGGAATAGGGCGCAAGGGGTTCGATAAAACTCTGCTGAAGGAGGCAGTTAAGGCCTTTGAAAACAGCTATGACAGCCAGTGGGGAGGGTTTGGCAGTATGCCGAAGTTTCCAATTCCCCATGAGTTGATTTTCCTCATGCGGTATTCTGTTTTGGTAGACGATGATATAGCTTTAAAAATGGCGGAGCATACTCTTGAGCAAATGTATCGCGGAGGCATATTTGACCATGTGGGAGGTGGCTTTTCGCGCTATTCTACCGATGAAAAATGGCTTGTGCCGCATTTTGAAAAAATGCTTTATGATAATGCGCTGCTTATACTTGCTAATACTGAAGCGTATGCCATCACTGGACGTAGGCTATATCGCAGAATAGCAGAGAACACAGCGGAATATGTGCTGCGTGAGCTGACAGATAACAAAGGGGCCTTTTACTGCGGGCAGGATGCCGACAGCCAGGGCGAAGAGGGAAGCTATTATCTTTTTACTAAAGGCGAAATCGAAGAGGTATTGGGCAGAGAGGACAGCAATATTTTTTGCAGATGGTTTGGAATAACTGAGGCAGGCAATTTTGAAGGTAGAAATATTCTTAATCTTCTGGATAACCAGGATTATGAAAAGGATAATGGCTCTATCATGGGGCTTGCAAAAAATCTGTATGAGTATCGGCTTAAGCGTATGCCATTGCATAAGGACGATAAGGTTTTGACATCATGGAGTTCTCTGATGATAGCGGCGCTGGCAAAGGCGGGAAGAATCTTCGAATCACAGGCATATACAGCAGCAGCGAAAAGGGCCCAGAGTTTTATCAAAGAAAAAATGACGGGTGAAGATGGCGGGCTTAGGCTTCGATGGCGCGAGGGTGAAGCGGCTTATGACGGCCAGATTGATGATTATGCGTTTTACGCTTTTGCTTTGCTTGAACTGTATCAGACTACTTTTGGGGTATATTTTCTCAAAGAAGCTGCTGATGTTGCGGAAAAGATGCTTATGTTGTTTCGCGACGAGGAAAAGGGGGGCCTCTTCCTATATTCAAAAGAAGGGGAACAGCTAATAAGTAGGCCTAAGCAGACTTATGACGGGGCTATTCCTTCCGGCAACGCAGTTGCAGCGGAGGTTCTTGAGAGGCTCTGGAAGCTTACAGGAGAAATAAAGTGGCGCAAGGAGGCAGGGAGCCAGCTTGCGTTTCTTGCCGACGATGCATGGGAGTATCCTATGGGGCACAGCATGGCGCTTACGGCAGCACTCAATGAGCTGTATGCTTCTGAGGAGCTCGTATGTGTAACCGCCGAAGAACAAATGCCTCAAGATTTGTTAGCATTTTTAAGGGATCATGCTATAGCCGTACTTCTGAAAACCCCTGAGAATGGGGATGAGCTTGCCAAAGTCGCCCCATTTACTTCCGGTTACCCTGTGCCGCAAAAGGGGACAGTATGCTATTTGTGCAGAGATGGTGCCTGTGCCGCACCCGTAGACAGCTTAAGCGCGCTGACCATTCTTTTGAAGGAAGGGCGAAAGCAATAAAAATATCTGCAGACAATAAAAAGCGCCTTTAAAAGGCGCTTTTTACATAAGAATAATTGGAAAAATAAAGCGTGCTGGCATTATTGTCTGCAAGGGATAATGTGCTATAATTTAAGCAACGGCAGTACCTAAAGATGCAAAAATTATTTTAGCGAGGGCAGTGTGTAAAATGGAGGCAAAACAGTTAATTACAATCAGAGGAACTGTTTATTACTGGATAAGCCGGGCGCAAAATTCGAAGGCAAGGTGCATAATGTTTACACATGGCCTTACGGCTGATCATACGATGTTTGAGAAGCAGGTGGAGTATTATCAAAAGCATTATACAGTCATAACATGGGATGTCCCTTTGCATGGGCGGTCTTATCCATACAGTCATTTTTCATATGAAAACTGTGCGCTTGACATGCTGGAGATACTTGATCGTGAGCAGATCCATAAGACGGTGCTTTTGGGGATGTCGATGGGAGGCTACCCAAGCCAGGAGTTTGCAGCAAGGTTTCCCGAACGTGTGGATGGGTTTATTGCTCTTGACACGACACCTTATGGGTTGGGATATTATTCGAAATCGGATATATGGTGGCTCAGCCGTACGGCATGCATAGCTAAATGTTTTCCGGAAGATCTGCTTAGAAAAAGTATGGCAAGATCCGTTTCAAAAACATCGTATTCATATGGCAGGATGACTGAGATGTTATCCAGGCTTACTAAAGACAGGATCATATCCCAGATGGATATTGGTTACAGCGGTTTTCTGAAAGAAAATAGGGATATAACCCTAAAAATGCCTGTACTTATCCTGCTTGGCCAGTTTGATAAAACGGGTAAAGTTAGCAATTACTGTAAAGCCTGGGCCGAAAAGGAAGGCTTTCCGCTTCATATAATCGAAAATGCTGCTCATTTTTCAAATGGGGATAATCCCCAAAAAGTCAATTTAGAAATAGAAGAGTTCATTAAGCAGCTTGATACTGTAAAGGGGAAAAATAAAGAGCAATGCAATTAATAAAATTTATGCATTGCCCAAAACTGAAGCTTCTTTGAAAAACGTCCTTTTGGGCGTTTTTATTTTGTTTGTTTTTGCTTTGGTAAAAATCCGCATTTGTTGTGCGTTTGGGTATTGTTTCAAAGCGGTTGGTTAGTCATACTTCGTCTCAAAAGCAAAATTTGTTCGCGGCAAACACCGCCCCTGGAACATATAATGTAGGGAGACAGGCGCATTTTCGGCATTGGCTTTATGCGCTATGTTTAACCGTTGATTGGAGATGATATTCTGATGTACAGCAATGAAAACAATGATGTCGGCAGCATGTCGACATGTGGCTGTGCGCGGTTGGGAGTTATATTGAGGAAACGCATAAGCAGGCCGCTTGCATATGTCTGCTGCAGCGAAAGCATCTCCGTAGTTGATCTGCTTGAGTTGCGACGGATGTTTAGAATACCTTGCGGAGATGGATCGCAGCCCTACAATATAGTCATCAATCCCATAGAAAATTATGCTTATGTGGCCGATTATGCCCTTGACAGGATATTGACTGTTGATTTAACTTATAATGTCATAGTCAACGAGGTCTCTGTGGGGGGTTCACCCAAGAGTCTTGCCATATCGCCATGCGGCAGGTTCCTCTATGTGGTCTTCGATGATGCTCCTCTGATGCAGGTGTTCAGCACAAGTACACTTGAGCTTTTGTGGCAGATATCTTTGCCGGCCTCAAGCGCATCGATTTCTGTTACAACGCTTGGAGAGATAGCTTGTGTTACACAGCCGAGCATTAATAAGACAGCCGTTATAAATCTACGCCGGCGCATGGTTATATGGATGCTTGATACTCACGATGGTCCCGGGTGCACAGCAGTATCGCCGTATCACCCTGTGCTTCTTGTGGGAGGGAACGAAAGCGATGATGTGACTCCGGTTAATACCCTGGGAATGCTTATAGGCGACAGCATATCGCTTGAAAATGCCTCCTCCGGGGTATCGTATATCGGGGATGGGAAGAGCTGCCTTGTTGCAATACCCGAGAAAAATGCCGCGACAGTTGTTGATCTTGTTCGGCAGCAAACTTTTAGGAGGATTCCTACTGGAGACCTTCCGGGAGGAGTGGCGGCAAGCCTTATTTATCCGCTGGCAGTTGTATGCAATCAGGGAGATGCCACATTGACCGTAATAAGCACAAAGACCTTTTCCGCAACTGATGATGTTGATGTAGGGACTAACCCCACCGGCGTAGCAATATTTGAATAAGGGAAAAGCTGTCAGATAAGTTTTAATAGCACAATAATTTGACCTATTTGTAGAGTAAGGCAAGATCGATACTGAGGGCAGGGGCGGAGACGCCCTTGCCATTTTTATAGAGATTTTAGTATATTATGCATTGTCTCATGCAATAATCTTCAAGCTTGAAAATAAGCAATTAAACGGCTATTGATTTTACTGCTGTGTCAGGTTAAAATATGTGCTGTGGATTTTTAATAGTAAGGATGTGGCGTATTGGGGACATTTTCAGTTTTGCTTAAGGCACAGTCGGTAATAATCACATACATAATCATTGGGGTTGTGTTAAGCCGAACAGGGATTATTACCGAAAAGAATCGAGGAAGTTTTACGGATTTTACACTTAAAGTGACGCTGCCGTGTATGGTTTTCCGTTCATTTTTGGGGGATATGACTCCGCAAATGATAAAAGAAGGGGCTGCAGTTCTTTTGGTCTCCTCGGGCGTATGCATTTTTGCCTGGCTTATCGGCTGTGTCTTATTTCGATTTGCTGAACCCAAGAAGCAAAGTATAATGAAGTTTTCTCTGCTTGTGGGAAATGTTGGGTTTGTGGGGCTTCCCCTCGTATCCAGCGCCTTTGGCGAGGCGGGAACCTTTTACGGTTCGTTTTATCTCATATCAAATGTTGTTTTCAACTGGTCTTTGGGCATAGCGTTCCTTTCACCGGGAGTAGATGGAAAGGCTCTTTTAAAAAAGGTCCTTCTAAATCCGGGAATCATCGGCGTTGTTCTTGGAGTTGCGAGAATGTTGACAGGCATCCAGCTTCCGTATACAATCACAGCCGTAGTGAACAGCCTCGGTGGAATCACGGCTCCGTTGGGAATAATAATTATCGGTTCTATATTGGCCGGCTGTGATGTAAAGACGGTATTCCAAAAAGATGTTTTATATACTGCCGCTATGAAGCTTATACTTCTGCCTTTGTGCCTTTGGATATTTATGACATTTTTTGGAGATCGCCTTGGCATAGGGCAGGAGGCCTATGCTGTGCTTATGGTTATGACGGCAATGCCGGCGGGGGCCACAACTGCCATACTTGCACAAGGATATGGACAAGATCACGTTTTCGCTTCGAAAACCGTTTTTGTGACAACTGTACTTTCGATTGTCACGGTCCCGATTTTGGCAGCGTTTATATAAATCCTGAATAACGGGATTTTCTTTACGCGGAGCGTAGATTGTGATAAAATATATAATCTGTTAAAGATTTTAAAAAATGCTGTATAAAACAAAAAATACCGCGGTCAAAACCGCGGTATGGCACGCCCGAGAGGATTCGAACCTCCGACCTACCGCTTAGGAGGCGGTCGCTCTATCCTACTGAGCTACGGGCGCAAATATATTGCATTGCTAATAATAACTGTAAAAGACGATTTTGTCAACCTTTAAGGGGTGTAATATTTTGAAAATACTCGCGATCGGAGACGTCTGCGGCCCTGCTGGGCGCAAGCTGATTAAAACTAGGCTGAGCGCTTTGCGCAGGGAGCTTGAGGCTGATCTTGTGGTTGTCAACGGAGAAAATGCCAATGACAACGGAAGGGGGCTTTCGCCCGACACGGCCGACGATTTTTTTTACTCCGGGGCTGATATAATAACCTTAGGCAACCATGCTTTTAATGACAGGAGACTTTTTGATTATCTGAGCGATCATCGGTATATAATAAGGCCGTATAATTTGCCGTCAAGAAGCCCCGGCGAAGGGTATACTGTAATCGACTGCCTTGGTAAACGGGTGTGCGTTTCCAACCTTATCGGCAGGGTGGATATGGATTACCGCAGTTCAAGCCCATTTGAGGCTGCCGACAGGATATTAAGAGAAATCGATGCGGACGTATATATTTTTGATATCCATGCCGAGGCCACAAGCGAGAAAAAAGCCTTTGGTTATTATCTTGACGGCAGGGCATCAATAGTGTTCGGAACCCATACCCATATACCCACGCGTGACCTTCAGGTATTGCCGAAAGGGACAGGCTATATAACAGATATAGGTATGACCGGCGGCATGTATTCGGTTTTAGGGGTTCGTCCTGAGCGGTCAGTCGACATGTTTCTGGGGGAACCATATGTAAAATATGATTATTCCGATATAGATCCGCTGATGCAGGGGGCGCTGTTCATCCTTGATTCAGATGGGAAATGCGTTGAAACGCAAGCAATAGATTTTAAATAAAAGGGAAGTATGACTTATGTCTGAACTGATTGAACGAACTTTCGGGGACGGAGGAAAATATTTTATATCGCCGCAGCTTTCCATCTGTCCGAACGTGGGGCATGGCTTCTTCACTCGCCTCGGTGGGGTATCAAAAGGAATTTTTGAAAGCCTTAATTTCCGCTACACTGGCGGGGATAATGAGAAGGATATAGCAGAAAACTATAAGATAGCCGCTGAAGCGTTGGGCGGAAAGTATGATAATATTGTGCGTACATGCCAAAAACATACGGATACCATAGGCGTGGTGCGTGAGTTAGAGGGCGGTTTCAGGCAGGTGGGAGCCCCCGAGGGCTGTGACGCACTCATAACCAATGTGCCAGGGGTGGTGTTGGCGGGGTTTTACGCAGATTGCCAGCTTATACTGCTTTATGATGAAAAGCATCATGCAATAGGTGTTGTCCATGCGGGGTGGAGAGGGGTAGCTAACCGTATTCTCTCCAAAACGATAGATAAAATGAGTGCGGAATATGGCACGCAGCCCAAGAATATCGTGGCCGCCGTAGGCCCTTCGATATGCCGCAGGTGCTTTGAGACCGATGATGATGTCAAAGAGATGCTTTTCGAGATATACGAAGACCAGGTTCCTGATTATTTTTACCGCGAAGGCAAGAAATGGCACATCGATCTAAAAATGCTGACATACTCCTCGTTTATAAGGTTGGGTGTACAGCCGTATAATATAGATATCTCTAATTTATGCCCCTGCTGCGGCGATAAAACCGAATTTTGGTCTCATCGAAGAGACGGAGAACAAAGAGGAGTACATGCCGGCATGATCACCATCAAACAATAAATATTAATTGACGATTAAAAATACTTAGTTTATCAAAATTTTTCGTGCAATCATAAAAAAAGTATGGTACAATGTTGGGCAGAATAGATCCGTAGCCCTGTAGAGTTTGGAGGCATAAGATGAAGCTTGAAAACGAAAAGGGAACCATTGCTGTTTCAAACAGGGTCATAGCGGCTGTGGCCGGCAATGCCGCCTCCGCATGCTTTGGCGTTAAGGGGATGACGGAAACCTCAGTCAAAGATGGGATAGTAAGGCTTCTTAAGAGGGAGCAGATGACAAAAGGCGTTTTTGTCACGCCATCGGAAGACGGCATGAGCGTTGATATTGAGCTTCATATTGCCGTTGATCCCGGCGTAAACATAGCGGCTGTCGGGGGGCCTATAATAGCTGAGGTCAGATATAATGTTGAGAGACAAACGGGGTTTAAGACGGGAAATATATCTGTCTGTGTCGACGGGATAAAGGCCTGAGCCCTGTGAATGGAGGCAGTACATTGGCAAAAATAATTGACGGCGAACTTTTTAAAAATATGATGATCGAGGGCGCGGCTGCCGTTGACGCCCGTAAGGAAGAAATTAACGATCTCAATGTATTTCCCGTTCCTGATGGGGATACAGGCATAAATATGTCCCTTACTCTGAGCGCGGCTGCAAGGGAATTGGCCAAGATGAATACCCCCACCCTTGGTAAAGCATTGGAGGTTACTGCCTCATCTGTGCTCAGAGGTGCCAGAGGAAACTCAGGCGTTATAACTTCTCTGCTTTTCAGGGGCTTTGCAAAAGGCATGAAGGATGTCTCTACAGCCGATGGCGGCAACTTTGCTAACGGATTGACCGAAGGCGTTGCCGCGGCATACAAAGCTGTGCTCAAGCCTGCGGAGGGAACTATTCTTACAGTATCAAGGGTATCGGCCGAGGCTGCCGTAAAGGCAGCAAAAGCTGACCGTGACTGTGAAAAGGTCCTTGCAGCGGCGATAGAGGCAGCCCAGGATGCCCTTTCAGAGACTACGGAGCAAAATCCTGTTCTTAAGAAGGCAGGGGTAGTCGATGCAGGAGCCTTTGGATATATCATTTTGCTTGAGGGCATGTATGCTGCCCTGACAGGCAAAGAGGGCCTGCGTTCGGTGTTTGCGCCGGCGGTAAAAAAGGCTAAGGAGATGGAATCACCCGTAATGGCCGACTTTTCACAGTTTGATACAGGAGAAATAACTTTTTCATACTGCACTGAGTTCATTGCCGAGCGTCATGATAAAAAACGAAGCCCCGATAAGCTCAGGGAATTTCTTGAGGGGATTGGAGACTGCGTGGTTGTCGTTGACGACGAAGAGATAATCAAAATACACGTCCATACAGATAATCCTGACAAGGCTCTTTCCGAGGGGCTCAAATATGGCCCGCTTGTCAGCATAAAGATTGAGAATATGAAGGCTCAGCATGAGCGCCTTTTGCAGGAAAATATAGTCGAAAATCTTGGGGAGCGTAAGGTCTTAGCCCCCGAAAATCGTTATGGGTTCGTTGCTGTCGCCGCGGGTGATGGCTTGAGGTCTGTTTTTGCGGACCTTGGTGTTGACAATATGGTAGAGGGGGGACAGACCATGAACCCTTCTACTGAGGATATCCTCAATGCCATCGACGCAACCCCTGCTGAGATTGTGTTCGTATTGCCTAACAATAAGAATATAATAATGGCCAGCGAGCAGGCGGCTCCTCTTTCTGACAAACAGGTTATAGTTCTTCCAACAAAAACCATTCCTCAGGGGCTGTGCGCCATGCTTGCGTTTGACCCGGATGTTGATCTTGCCGTAAACGAGATTACTATGTCTAAGGCCATATCCACTGTGAGAACAGGGCAGATAACGTATGCGGCCCGCGACAGCGAGTATGACGGACGCAACATCAAGGAGGGTGACTTTATGGCACTTTCGGATGGCAAGCTCGTACACACAAGCCGCAAGTTTGATGATGTAGTCAAAAAGATAGCCCATGATCTTTGCGGGAAGAAGAGCTCGTTTATAACCGTTATTTACGGAGAAGGAGCCGACGAGTCCCAGGCCGAGGCGGTGGCCGCGACTCTTGCCAAAGAGGCTAAGAATGCGGAGATCAATATTGTCTACGGTGGCCAACCGGTTTACTCATATATCATATCGGTCGAATAAATTAATATCAGACGCCGTGGATGTTTTGTCCCCGGCGTCTTTTTTTATGCGCTCAAAGTGACAAATTGCTTCTTTAAAGAAACTTTTCGCAATTATTTTGAAAGTTTATATAGATATTCATGTATTTGCTCCCTATATTAATACGCGTTTTTAGATCATATTGAATCAGCTGAACGGCGTTTTGGATGGACAAGAATAGCTGGTTTTTGTTGGGAATTTTATTCTTTTAATGGCAGAAAAGTTAAAAAT
Organism: Clostridiaceae bacterium; assembly: GCA_034926865.1. GTDB lineage: Bacteria > Bacillota > Clostridia > Oscillospirales > Butyricicoccaceae > RGIG1902. The sequence goes on along the minus strand of JAYFQP010000004.1, from coordinate 119,324 downwards.
ATGGACTTCATCATGATAAATAATGTTGCCTTTTGACAATGATAGTGATAAAATTAACTTGAAATGTTGTTGTCATTTGCTAATTGAAAATTTTAATTATAGGAGATGTATACAATGGCAAGAATGATGGATGCTTTGGTAAAACCGGAAAGAGCACCTGGTCTTGTTCTGACTCAGGTACCTGTTCCGACGCCGGGTCCCGGCGAAGTGCTTATCAAAATCCGCAAAACCGCTATTTGCGGCACGGATGTACATATCTATAAATGGGATGATTGGAGCCAGAAAAACCTCAATCCGCCCCTTGTTGTAGGACATGAATATGTAGGCGAGGTCGCTGAGCTTGGCGCCGGCGTTGAGGGTCTTAAGATAGGTCAGAGGGTTTCGGGAGAAGGCCATATTGTATGCGGACACTGCTATAACTGCCGCACCGGCAATGGGCAGTGGTGCAGAAATACAAAGGGAGTCGGCGTAAATCGTGACGGTGCTTTTGCCGAATATCTTTGCATTCCTGCTACAAATGTTATTACTATAGAGGACGATCTTCCCGATGATATAGTTTCTTTCTTTGATGCTTTCGGCAATGCTACCCATACGGCTCTTATGTGGGAGCTGGTAGCGAAAAATGTTCTTATCACAGGTGCAGGACCTATTGGCATGATGGCTGCCGCTATTGCAAAATATGCCGGCGCAAGAAGCGTCACTATTACTGATGTTAACGAATACAGGCTTGGGCTTGCAAAGAAGCTGGGCGCTACAAGGCCAGTAAACGTTGCCAAGGAAAAGCTTGAGGATGTTATGGTAGAGCTTGGCTGCCCTGAGGGGTTTGATGTTGGTCTTGAGATGTCCGGTTCAGGTGCCGCTCTCAATCAGCTTCTTAAGAGCATGATGTTCGGCGGCAAGGTATCGCTGCTCGGCATAGCCGGCCCAGATACGAAGATCGATTGGAATGACATCATCTTCAAGGGCCTTAGGATTCAGGGCATTTACGGCAGGAAGATGTTTGAAACATGGTATCAGATGAAGGCCATGGTTCAGGGAGGTCTTGATCTTACTCCGATGGTTACCCACAGGTTCAATTACAGAGACTTTGAGAAGGGCTTTGAAGCTATGATCTCAGGCAACTCGGGTAAAGTTGTTCTTGATTGGACAAAATAGCTTATAAATAATTTTTTAGGAAAGAGGGTATATTCCAATGAATGCTAAGGAAGCTTTGAGCTTTTATTCCTCTGAGCTTGAGGGCATAAAGGAAGCCGGAACATATAAGGACGAGAGGATCATCACAACCCAGCAAAAGAGCCGTATCGACACCACCAAGACTCATGGAGTTGTCAATATGTGCGCCAATAACTATCTCGGCCTTGCCAATAATCCCGAGCTTATTGCCGCCGCCAAAGATAGCTATGACAAGTGGGGCTTTGGCCTTTCATCCGTTCGCTTTATCTGTGGAACACAGGGAATTCATAAAGAGCTGGAGCGCAAGATATCCGAGTTTCTTGAAACAGAGGATACAATTCTTTATTCATCCTGCTTTGACGCAAACGGTGGCCTCTTTGAGACCCTTCTTGGCCCTGATGATGCAATCATCTCAGATGAACTGAACCATGCCTCGATAATCGACGGTGTTCGTCTTTGCAAAGCTAAGAGATTCCGTTATAAGAACAATGATATGGCAGACCTTAAGGCAAAGCTTGAAGAAGCGAAGGACTGCCGCATAAAGATGATCGCGACAGACGGCGTATTCTCTATGGATGGTTTTATAGCCAACCTCAAGGGCATTTGTGATCTGGCTGACGAATATGGCGCGCTGGTTATGGTAGATGACAGCCATGCTACCGGTTTTATGGGCGCTCACGGCAAGGGCACGCAGGAATACTGCGGCGTCATGGGCAGGGTAGACATTATTACCTCCACCCTTGGCAAGGCTTGCGGTGGCGCTTCCGGCGGCTATACAAGCGGACGCAAGGAGATCATTGATATCCTTCGTCAGCGTTCACGCCCATACCTTTTCTCCAACACTCTTGCTCCGGCTATCTGCGCCGCGTCTCTTAAGGTGTTTGAGATGCTTTCAGCATCTACTGCTTTGAGAGATAAGGTCCATGAAAACACAGCTTACTTCCGCAAGGAGCTTTCAAAGCTGGGCTTTGACGTTCCTGAGGGAAGCCATCCTATCGTTCCGGTTATGCTGTATGATGCAAAGGTCGCTCAGGAGTTTGCAGCCAGAATGCTCGAGAAGGGCGTTTATGTTGTTGGGTTCTGTTATCCTGTAGTGCCTCAGGGCAAGGCAAGGGTTCGCACCCAAGTATCTGCTGGCCACAGCAAGGAAGACCTCGACTTTGCCGTAAAGTGCTTTGGCGAAGTCAAGCGCGAAATGGGAATCTGATCAAAAAATAATAGACTTTGGCCGGCAGAGATTATCTCTGCTGGCCTTTTGCGATTGATTTATAGCGTAAAAATATAAAACTGGAAAAACATATAAAATGATCTTGATTTTTTAATCACATGTGTTACAGTTGAATTAACAAAAATGCATTTTTGCTGAGCAATAGTAGTTACTTGTACATATAGGGTTATGGCAAATGAACTATGCCGATGCAGAGCATACGATGGCAGATGTATGAGATTTCAAATTATACAGGGTTAATAGATGTGTATACTGAAACCGTAACAGAGGATATTATTAACTAAAATATGAGCAGAAAAGTAATAAACGTATCCATTTGCATACTTATAGAAGTGATTTTAATACTGAGCTTCTTTTTCCCCTATTGGAACAAGGCGGCCTTGGCGCTTTTTGCGGTGCTACTGGTGGCTGTTGGGTTATCGCAGATTAAGGGCAGTGAAAAAAGCCCGCCGCCGTTATGGCTCAGGCTGGCTGGCCTTGCCTTTGCCCTGCTGCTCCTGCTGTTTTCCGGCAGGTCATATGTGGCAAAGGGGCTGTGCCTGTGTCTTCCGCCGCTTCTGCTGTATTTTGATGCCCGTACTTAATCGCTTCGAAAGTAAAAATCAAAGCCGGATGGGGGTTTCTCCATCCGGCTTTTTCGTCTTGCAGCCTTATTCAGCAGTTACGTATTTAAAGGCCTATTTAAGTTCATCAAGATCTTCCGGAAGAGTAAAAAGTATCTGTTCTCCGCCGTTTACAACAATACACGGGAGGCCTACCCTGCCCTTGGCCTTTATTTCTTCAAACTCGGGAGCACTGTCGCGATACTTCAGAAATTGCTTTAAAGGAAGCATTCCGCTGGAAATGTCAATATAGGCAAAATTTATGCCTGCCTGGGAAAGAGCCTCTTTCACCGGGGGACAGCTTGGTCAATGCACACTTGAAAACATGATGATCTTTTTCATCGGGATATCTCCTTTATATATAAAATCTATTACTTACTGGTTCTTATATAGATAAATTATATCACATCTTTTATTGGTATACAACGACAAGGAAAAAGCAAAAATGATCCGGCAGAGAGATTCGCATTTATAAGCGCCACGTGTTATAATTCTTACATCAGATAACCGGAGGGGAAAGAATGAGGCTGCTCCATATTGCCGATCTGCATCTGGGAAAGCGTGTAAGCGACTTTTCGATGATTGATGATCAGAAATACATACTTAGTCAGATTACCGATCTTGCTGAAAACTGTAGTGCAGACGGTCTTCTTATTGCAGGGGATATATATGATAAAGCTGTGCCGACGGCAGAAGCCGTATGCCTTTTTGACAGCTTTTTAAGCGGCATGTCCAGACGTGGAATACCCGTATTTGCAATATCAGGAAATCATGATTCTGCAGAGCGTCTGGCTTTTGGCGCGGGACTTATGAAGCAAGGCGGAGCATATTTTTCTCCTGTTTTCAGCGGAGCTATAGAGCCTGTCATTTTTAATGATATCTATGGGGAGGTCTGCATATGGATGATGCCGTTTTTGAGGCTTTCACAGGTAAAGGCCGTATATGGTGATTCTGAAATAGCAAATTATACCGCAGCCACAGCCGCAGTGATAGCTCATATGAGTATTAAAAGGTCAAGCCGGAACGTTCTTTTGGCGCATCAGTTTGTAACAGGAGCCGAAAGGTGCGAATCAGAGGAGATTTCTGTGGGGGGCCTTGATAATGTGGACGAAGCTGTTTTCGAGCCTTTTGATTATGTGGCGCTTGGGCATATTCACGGCCCCCAGTTTATTGGCAGAGAAACTGTAAGGTATAGCGGTTCTCCGCTAAAATATTCTTTCTCAGAAGAAAAGCATATAAAATCTGCGGTTCTTATTGAGTTAGGGGCTAAAGGGCAGATAAGCCTAAAGCTCAAGCCGCTTAAGCCTCTTAGAGATATGAAGACTCTCAGGGGAAGCTTTGAAAAGCTTACTGCGTTCACAGGCCATAAGTCAAAGGACATTGAAGACTATATTCGTATAATCCTTACCGATGAGGAGGATGTGCCAAACGCAATTGGAAGGCTTAGGGCACTATATCCAAATGTAATGAGGCTGGATTACGATAATACGAGGACACGTTCGGTTTTTGAGGAGCTTGGCACAGCAGATGCTGAAAAGAGGCCGGCTGAGCTTTTTGGAGAGCTTTATGAAAAACAAAACGGACGCAGGCTTGATGAAGAACAGGAGAAATATCTTGAAAAGCTTATAAGCGATATATGGGAGGATGAAAAATGAGGCCGGTGCTGTTAACGATGTCGGCCTTTGGGCCTTATGCAGGGGAAACTGTGCTTGACATGGACAAGCTTGGGCACGGAGGGCTTTACCTTATAACCGGAGATACAGGCGCAGGCAAAACAACTATTTTTGATGCAATAACATTTGCCCTTTACGGGGAGGCAAGCGGAGACTCAAGAGAGCCCTCGATGCTGCGAAGCAAATACGCCGAGCCTATGCGGGATACATATGTTGAAATGGATTTTGAGTATGGAGGAAATCTTTATCATATCCGCAGAAACCCGGAATATGAGCGGCCAGCCAAAAGAGGCAGCGGAATGACGCTTGAGCGGGCGGGAGCCGAGCTGGTATATCCCGGGGGAAGGATAGTGTCAAAGACAAAAGAAGTAAATGCCGCAGTTTATGATATAGTGGGCCTTGACCGCTCGCAGTTTACAAGAATAGCGATGATAGCGCAAGGTGAGTTTCTCAAGCTTTTGCTCGCAGGAACTGAAGAGAGGCGGCAGATTTTCCGCCGCATTTTCAAAACTGAGCTTTATCAAACACTTCAGGATCGTCTTAGAGAGGATGCATTAAGCCTTCGGCGTGATTGCCGTGAGCTTGAAAGCGGCATATGCCGCGATATAGGGGGGATACGCATCCCAAATCAAGAGGTTTTGCGCTCGGAATCCGTATTGCTGGCCGCAAGGGGAGAAGCGCCCGTTTCAGAAGCGCTTGGATCGGCGGAAATTCAGCTTCAGGAAGATAAGGTGTCCCTTAAATCTGCGGAAAAACGTCGCAGCGAGCTTTTGGATGATGGCCAGAGGCTCGATGTAGAGATAGGAAAGGCTGAAAACATTATAAAAGCTCATCAAGCTTTGGAGAGAGCCGAAAAACTGGCGCAGGAGGGGCGTATACAGCTTCCGCTGCTGCAGAGCGCCTTAGACTGGGCATTAGGCAGAGAGCCTGAGCTTGAATCTATGTCACAGCGAATTGCTTTGCAAAAACAGCTGCTCCCCAGGTACGAAGAGCTTGAGGATTGTACATTTAACCTTGTTAAGAGGCAGAAGTCGCTTGAAAATGAGATCATCGGGCTTACCGGCTCAGAGTCGGAGCTTAAGAAGGTTTTATCTCAACAAAAAAGCATCAAAGAGGAACTCGGCTTTATGGAGGGTATTCTTGCCGAGATAGAGAAGAGCCGTGGGGCGATAGCTGAACTTGGACAGAAATATAAGAAAATAGAGAGACTTAAAAACGATCTTAAGGAGCTTAATGGGCTTAAAACCCGGCTTGAGCTGGCAAGAAAGCTTTATCTGGATGACAGTAAAAATGCTATGGAGCTTAGCCAGCAGTATGCTTTAGCAAACAAAGCCTTTCTTGACGCGCAGGCCGGGATACTCGCAGCGGGATTATGTGATGGGGAGCCCTGCCCTGTCTGCGGCGCAAAAGAGCATCCTTCCCCTGCTGCGGCTACAAAGGGAGCGCCTTCGGAGGCCGGGCTTCAGAGTCTTAAGCGTTTATATGATGAGGCCTCGGAAAAGGCAGCAGAAAGCAGCAAAGACGCATATGAGCTATCAGGCAGGCTTTCAGCCCTTAGTTTAAAGGTAGAAGAAGAACGGCGGGAAAGCCCGGAGGCTTCACCTGATATCATATCAGCGCTGGAGTCGATCCGGGAACAGGGAACTGCTTTGCGTATATGCCTAAACAAGCTTGAGCAAAGGGCTGAACAAAAAGAAACACTAGAGTTGCAGCTTGGCGAAAACGAAAGAGAGAGGGATAGGCTGACCGAGAGAATAACCTCTCTTAAAAGCGGTATTGCCGCTTGTGAGAGTGACTGTGCTCATCTAACTAAAAGAACAGAGGATCTTAAAACCGAGCTTCCAGCGCCAAACCGTCAGGCTGCATTGGATGATATTGCTGCAGGTGAGCGGCTTGCCGCTGCCATAAAGGCTGCCATTGAGAAGGCCAGAGAAGAACTGGAACAGTGCCATAGGGGAATAAACGATGCTGTTTCGGCTGTTCAGGCGCTCAAAGAACAGGTGGGGGAAGAAATACCCGATTATGAGGCGCTTTTTGAGAGAAGGAAAATTGTCAAGGGTGGAATAAAGGAATGTGATGATGACATAAAGCTCTTATCTGTAAGAATAAGTGACAACCTTAATGCCATACAAAAGGTTCGTCTGGGGATAGAAAGCTTTAATAAAACAGAGAGCAAGCTCAGATGGGTGGGGGCCATGGCTGATACCGCCTGCGGGACTATATCGGGCAAAGAGAAGATTATGCTTGAAACGTATATTCAGACCACTTATTTTGACAGGATAATAAGACGTGCGAATTTGAGGCTTATTGCCATGAGCGGGGGGCAGTATGAACTTGAGCGCACAAGGGTGGCAGAAAGCACACGCAGTCAGAGCGGGCTTGAACTTGAGGTAATCGATCATTATAACGGGACACACCGAAGTGTTAAGACATTATCGGGCGGAGAAGCTTTTAAGGCGTCGCTATCCCTTGCGCTGGGGTTATCGGATGAAGTGCAGTCTTCGGCAGGAGGAATAAGGCTTGGGACGATGTTTGTTGATGAGGGCTTTGGTTCGCTGGATGAAAATTCTTTGCGGCAAGCGATTGATGCTTTGTCAGAGCTTTCAGAAAGTGACCGGCTTGTCGGAATAATTTCGCATGTGGATGCGCTTAAGGATCGCATAGGCAGGCGCATAGTCGTGAGAAAATCGCGAAGCGGCGGCAGTTCGCTGAAAATTGAGCTTGATTGACGCTTGGGTTTCATTGAAAAGCAGTAAGGATTGCTATGGTATTGATTTTTGGTAAAGTATTTCTTCTGTAGAGAAAAAATCTCTAAAAAATGATGCGCCTCCGCTTATGTGGGGGCGCAAAATGTTTCGTTTGGTTTATAGAAGTTTTCCACAGGCCCTTAGGCAAAAACTATTCTTGCGAGCTGAAAGCAAAGCACTAAAAGTATATTAAAAGCTTAATATTACAATTCGTATATAAAAATAAACCTATATATTGCGGTTATCCACAGTATACATATATTTATCCACAACCTGTGAATAAATATATGTATTGTTTTTACTAATAATATAAAAGGCGATCAGGGCTTTAAGTTTTCTATTAAAGGGTTAAAGGTCAGTCTTTCATCAGATGGACATTGACATGGTTGTATGTCATGGTAATACCATTTTTGATAAAGGTCTCTCGGATAGCCTCATTAAGTGAGTAACTGACATCCCAGTAATTGGAGTTTGAAGCCCATACCCGCAAAGAATATGTTATTGAGCTTTCGCCGTATTGGGCTATAACCGCTGTGGGAATGGGGCTTGTAAGAACGCCTGGATTCTGAGTGGCAGTTTCGAGAAGAGCGGCTTTTACCTTTTGGGTGGAATCGTCATATGAAGCCGAGATTTTTATCTCAATTCTGCGGCTGGGCTGTGCCGAATAATTAATTATTTTGCTTGAACTTATCGAGCTGTTGGGAATGAATACAAGCCGATTGTCAACGGTTGTAAGCTGCGTATAGATAATGCCTATGCTTTGAACCGTGCCTTCCTGCCCCGCGGCCTCGACATAGTCTCCTATTTTAAAAGGGCGGTTTGAGAGAAGCATTATCCCTCCGGCAAGGTTTGAGAGGGAATCCTGTATTGCAAGGGAAAAGGCGAGGCCCACCACGCTGAAAAGGGCGACCATAGAGGTTAAATTAATTCCAAGGCTATCACCCACGATCAGCCCGATGACGACCCAGAGAACGGCATTGAGCCCCTTGATTACAAAGCCTGAAAGCTTGCTGTCAAGCTTGGTGCGATTGAGTGCAGCGGAGATAAGCTTGACAACTGCTTTTTTTACAATAAAGCACACAATAAAAGTGGCAAGCGCATAGAGGATGCTTATAAGTGAAAGCTTGCCCAAAGCGCCAGCTGTGGTGTCAAGGGCCTGGTTAATGTTCATATGTACTGTCTCCTTCCCTACGAAAAGCTATTATAAATTATAACAGAAGACGCTTGTTTTTCAATAATTTAAGTTTCAAAATCGCTTCATTTGTATATTTTGTTGTTTTACGCAAAAAATCCTTACGAGGTGATTTTTGTGCGCATGTCCAACGAAGAATACAAAAAGCTTTATGAGGGCCTTTCCCCTCCGTCTCCCAGCTACAAAAATATTCCCGCCGCATTTCTCGTGGGTGGGATCATCTGTACGATAGCTCAGTGGTTCAAAAATTTTTATCTTTCACGTGGCTTTGCTGAAAGTGATGTTTCCTCCTTAGTATCTATGACTATGGTGTTCATAGGTGTGGCGCTTACGGCTGTAGGCCTTTTTGACAAGATAGCCAAGTTTGCGGGGGCCGGTACTTTAGTTCCGATAACGGGATTTGCCAATTCGGTTGCCGCTCCTGCGCTTGAGTTCAAGACCGAGGGTATGATTTTGGGAACTTGCGTAAAGATGTTCTCGATAGCAGGTCCGGTAATCGTATTCGGAATATCTGCAAGCGTATTTTATGGTCTTTTTCTTTATTTCGTCGGGTAATAAAAACTTTCATGAAAGCAAAAAGTGTGTTTTGATGTTGGCGTATGCCCTTTCAAAACACACTTTTTAAGTTTTTGCTTTAAAACATATGTTTTGTTTTGCCCTATATGATATCGCATGATATAATATCCCCATGATGTCTGACAAGTCTGCCCTTTAAGATATCAGTTGCGCCTATTAATAAGAGGTTTATTGGCGTAAAAATAAAAAATGAGGATATTTGTATGACGTTTTTCATGCCACCAATAGCTATAGTGCCTTATATTTACATTCTAGCTGCGGTACTTCCGGCGGTTTTTTTGCTATTTTATATATATCGTCAGGACAATGTGGAAAAAGAGCCATTTAGCCTTCTCCTGGTGCTGATTGTGCTGGGAGTGGTGTCGGCTCTATGTTCACTCGTGCTGGAGGGTATGGGAAAAAAAATTCTTGATTCGATGATAGACAGAAGCAGCCCTTTTCATACGATTGCAATGGCATATATTGTTGTTGCCGCGGTTGAAGAGGGGACAAAGTTTTATTTTTTATATCGGCGAACATGGCTAAGCCCTGCTTTTAATTACAGGTTTGACGGGATAGTATATTCAGTGTTTATTTCTCTTGGATTTGCCGCGTTTGAGAATATCAGCTATGTTATGAGCTATGGCCTTGCCGTAGCTTTGCCAAGGGCGCTGCTTGCCGTTCCCGGGCATATGGGTTTTGCAGTCTTTATGGGACTATTTTATGGCAGGGCAAAACTGTGCGAACGGAGGAGCAATCGCAAGAAGAAAAGACTTAATCTTATAATAGGATATCTTTCAGCCGTGGCGCTGCATGGGTACTATGACGCCTGTGCCATGATTGGAGGAACAGGAGCCACGGTTTTGTTTGTCATTTTTGTCCTGATGATGTATCTGTTTGTATTCAAGCTTATAAAAAACCAGGCTCAGACTGATGAGCCAGTATAAGCTACATATTTTAGCACAGTTTTACAAAATACAGGTTGAATCGCCGTTATCCTCTTTGAGTTGTTCTTGAAAACTTCTTTTTGCATATAGCGAAAAAATCGTGGAATGATATTCATATATTCTGCAAAAGGTGTGAAATATATGATAATCAATAAAATCACGATATTTCGGGGGCGAGAGAAAAGATGAGAAAAAACGATGTATATTTTTTCGATAATCCGCCCACGATTCTTTCTTATTCTTCCTGTGTGGGACAGAAGGAGGGAGAAGGCCCTCTGGGCGACAGCTTTGATGTTGTGGGAAGTGATGACCATTTTGGGCAGGAGACATGGGAGCAGGCCGAAAAGACCATGGTTCAGACTTCACTTAACGGGGCGCTGACAAAGGCAAGGCTTGATGCAGGCGAGGTGGGATGCGTATTGGGGGGAGACCTTCTAAATCAATGTATCTCCACAAGTTACGCCGTCAGGGAGCTTAAAACGAGATTCTTTGGCCTCTATGGTGCCTGCTCGACGATGGCGGAATCCCTTATCCTTGGATCCACGCTTATATCCGGAGGCTTTGAGGGTAAGGTGTTATGCACGGCCTCGTCTCACTTTTGTTCTGCCGAGAGACAGTATAGATATCCCCTGCAGTACGGCGGGCAGCGAACTCCTACGGCACAATGGACGGCCACTGCCTCCGGTTCAGTTCTTTTGTCTGCTGACGGAGGGGGCAAAGTGTCGGTCACAAGAGCTATGGGCGGCAGGATATATGACCCCGGAGTTACCGACGCCGCAAATATGGGAGCCGCTATGGCTCAGTCTGCTTATGAGACTTTGCGAGGGTATTTTGCCACAACGGCGGAAGACCCGGCAAGCTATGATCTTATCGTAACCGGGGATCTTGCAACTGTGGGGCGCGATATTGTGCTTGAGCTTGCAAAAGATGACGGAATAAGTTTTGATGGCAAGTACACTGACTGTGGCCTAATGCTGTTTGACAGGGAAACACAGGATGTCCATTCGGGGGCATCAGGCTGCGGATGCTCGGCAGCTGTGCTTTGCGGGTATATCCTGCCAGAGATGGAAAAGGGCAACCTCAGGCGCGTTCTTTTCTGCGGTACGGGGGCCCTGCTCAGCCCGATTGCTACCAGCCAGGGCGAAAGCATTCCCGGCATATGTCATCTTGTCTGTCTGGAGGTGCTTTAATGGATTATTTAAATGCGTTTTTATGCGGCGGGATAATTTGCGCCATATCACAGATTCTTATTGACAGAACCCGATTAACTCCCGCAAGGATACTAACTTCATATGTGGTGCTTGGCGTAATTCTAACGGCTGTCGGCATCTACGAGCCTATAGTCAAATGGGGCGGGGCAGGAGCTACAACTCCTCTGCTCGGCTTTGGGTATGCTATGGCAAAGGGAGTCGAAAAGGCAGTTGAGCAGTACGGCATAGTCGGCGCTTTGGCAGGTGGGCTTATTGCCACCGCCGGAGGGATTTCGGCTGCAGTGTTCTTCTCTTTTCTCGCCGCGCTGTTCTTCAAATCGAAAAGCAAGAAGTAATTGATATATCATAAAATCGGCCGCCCAAAGGGGCGGCCGATTACTGGGTAAGCGCTATAAAACCCTAAATCCTTTCAATAAAAGTTAAGAATCATATCGAAAATAGTAAAGAGAATTATGCGCTGAGTCGTATACAGCCACGGTAAAATTAGCCGACGGACGTGTGAAAATAACTGAAATATCTCCCATGTTATTCTGCCGATCCTTAAAATACCAGTATCCTGACTTCACTTCCGGTATACGATCCGTATACCGGGCATGAAGCTCACCTCCGTACAGAATACATGACACGGTATCAGGTATTGGCAGACTATGCCATCCTTTTGTCGATACCGCCCGGAGAATTTCGCTTTTGTCAAAGCCCTCATATTTGATAAATTCTTTACCGTCATTTAATAATCCCCCGTGGGTATCGATGGATTCGGCAATGGAAAATGACCTGACAAGATTCGCCCCTATTTCATCAAGGGCCTTGAGTTCGGGGGTACGGCCAAGAATTGATATTGCTAATAATATAATTGCTGAAATTATCACGAGGATAAGTGGTATATATTTAAGTTTAATCCACTTGCTCATTTGCTATACTATTTCCTCTTTTTAAAAAAAGAATAAAAGGCTGTCATACTTGTCAAAAAATTTTATTATTATATATAATACTCTCCTTTAGAGAGGGGCAGAAATATAAACTTAATTATAGCATAGGCCTTGTTATTTATTTGTCAAGTATATTGCACAAAAATCAACAGTGTTTTCTGGATAATTTACTATGTGGCAGAAGATACTGAGCATAGAGTATAGAAAATGACAAATATTGCCACTTACGTAAAACGGATAAAAAATGCCTCCGCCGAAGCGGAGGCATAGAATTTATTCTTATTGCTGCTTTTCCCATTTTCCTGTGGCCGAGGCTGTTAAGTAGGCATTTATAAAAGAGTCGATATCGCCGTCCATAACTGCCTGGATATTGCCGTTTTCACAGCCCGTGCGGTGATCTTTGACGAGGGTATAAGGCATGAATACATAAGAGCGTATCTGGCTGCCCCATTCTATTTTCTTCTGTTCACCCTTGATGTCATCGATCTTGTCGAGGTGTTCTCTTTCTTTGATTTCCACAAGCTTAGATTTAAGCATACGCATTGCCACTTCACGGTTCTGATGCTGAGAGCGCTCGTTCTGACATGCGACCACTACACCAGATGGGATATGCGTTATGCGTATTGCAGATTCGGTTTTGTTAACGTGCTGGCCGCCTGCTCCGCCGGAGCGGTAGGTATCCACCTTAAGATCATCGGGATTTATTTCTATCGACATATCATCTGTCATTTCCGGCATTACCTCGATGGCGGCAAAGCTTGTATGCCTCCTGCCGGAGGAATCGAAGGGTGAAACCCTTACGAGCCTGTGTACCCCAGCCTCGCTTTTAAGGTATCCAAAAACATTGCGCCCCTCTATGAGAAGGTCGGCACTCTTTAAACCGGCATCTTCACCATCGATATAATCAAGGATTTTCCACTTGAAGCCCTTTGAGTCAGCCCAGTGTGTATACATCCTGAAAAGCATCTGTGTCCAGTCCTGCGCCTCGGTGCCGCCGGCTCCGGCGTGGAACGACATCATGGCGTTGTTTGCGTCATATTCGCCGGAGAGGAGGGTGTCGAGCAGTTGAGTCTCAAGCCCTTCACAAAACGCCTTATAATCTCTTGTGATCTCTGGGAGAAGTGTCTCATCGCCGGCTTCATCAGCCATTTCTATAAGCGTCAGTGTATCTTCATAGAGGGCGGCAAGGGAGTTATATTTGGCTGTTTTGTCCTGAAGCTGTTTTATAGTCTGCAAGATGCGCTGGCTTTCCTCAGGATTATCCCAGAAGCCCGAAGCCTGCGCTTTATGCTGAAGCTCGGCGATCTGATTTTCTGCATCGTCGAGGGCAAGTGATACGCGAAGGCCGTCAAGCTGAGATTTGAGGCCGGTTAGGCTGTATCTAATTTCATCGTACTGTATCATATATTTACTCTCTCTCCAATTATATTTACACGTACAATATTATACTGAAATCACTCTAAAGTGTAAAGCAGGAAATGCGAATTCATCAAAAAGTCCTTGTTTTTTCAAAGCATATGGTATAAAGTGTAGTCTGTTAAGTTATATTCATATCCAAAGGAGTTTACTAAATAAAATGGCGGGATTCTTGAAAACACTGTTCGGAGATACATCCAAACGCGAGATAAAAAAATTAAAACCTATCGTTGATAGTATTGAAAGTATGAGCGAAAAATATAGGGCCATGAGTGACAAGGAGCTTCAAGCCGAGACTCCACGCCTCAAGGCAAGGCTGAAAGCCGGGGAAACGCTGGACGATATTCTCCCAGAGGCCTTTGCGGCTATACGTGAGGCCTGCTGGAGGGTTTTGGGCCAGTATCCATTTAATGTTCAGTTGATAGGCGGCGTAGTTCTTCATCAGGGGCGTATTGCTGAAATGAAGACAGGCGAAGGCAAGACGATTACGGCTACTCTTCCGGCATATCTAAACGCACTCGAAGAAAAAGGCGTTAATATAGTCACTGTAAACGATTATCTGGCAAAATATCAAGGCGAGCTTATGGGCAAGGTCTATCGCTTTATGGGTATGAGCTGCGGAGTGCTTGTCCACGGTCTTACCCAGGGTGAGCGCAAGGCGGCCTATGCCTGTGATATAACCTATGGAACTAATAATGAAATAGGCTTTGATTATCTGCGTGATAACATGGCTATATATAAGGAAGAGCAGGTCCAGCGCGGGCATGCTTTCGCCATTGTTGACGAGGTCGACTCGATATTGATAGACGAGGCCAGAACCCCGCTTATCATTTCCGGTCAAGGCGACAAGAGCACCGACCTTTACCGCCTGGCAAATGACTTCGCAAGGACGCTTAAGAGCATCAAGGTTGTTGAGGTAGACGATAAAGAAAGCCAAGACGATATCGAGGCAGATTATATTATCGACGAGAAGCGTCATACAGCCACCATCACCCCGCGAGGAGTTACCAAGGCAGAGGCTTACTTTAAAATCGAAAACCTTATGGACCCTGAAAATTCCACGCTCATGCACCATATCAACCAGGCCATTAAGGCCAACGGATGCATGCAGAAGGATATAGATTATGTTATAAAAGACGGCGAGATAATTATCGTCGATGAGTTCACAGGCAGGCTTATGTTTGGCCGCCGTTATTCTGAAGGCTTGCATCAGGCTATTGAGGCAAAGGAGAATGTCAATGTCCTCCGCGAGAGCAAGACGCTGGCAACGATAACCTTTCAGAATTACTTCAGGCTTTACAGCAAGCTCTCGGGCATGACCGGTACAGCGCTGACCGAGGAAGACGAGTTCAGGCACATATATAACCTCGATGTTATAGAGATTCCCACAAACAAGCCGATGATACGCGCTGATAACCCGGATATGGTCTTTAAGACCGAAAACGGCAAGTTTTCAGCAGTTATACGCAAAATAAAGGAATGTCACGAAAAAGGGCAGCCGGTTCTTGTAGGCACAGTGTCCATTGAAAAGAGCGAACATCTTTCCTCCCTTTTGAAGCGTGAAGGTGTGCCGCATCAGGTGCTCAATGCAAAGCACCATGAGAAAGAGGCTGCAATTGTCGCACAGGCCGGTAAACCCTATACCGTTACTATTGCCACAAATATGGCCGGACGCGGAACAGATATCATGCTGGGAGGCAACTCTGAGTTCATGGCAAAGGCTGACCTTTCCAAGGCTGGCTATGATGATGAGGTGATTAATGAGGCAGCTGGCTATAACGAAACAAGCGACCCTGTGATTCTGGAGGCCAGAGAGCTGTTCCGACAGAAGCTTCTGGAGCATAAGGACACTTGCGAGAAGGACGGAGAACTCGTCAAGAAGGCGGGGGGACTCTGCATAATAGGCACAGAGCGACATGAAAGCCGCCGTATTGATAACCAGCTGCGCGGACGTTCGGGCCGCCAGGGAGACCCCGGCGAAAGCACGTTCTATCTTTCGCTGGAGGACGATCTTATGCGTCTGTTCGGCTCTGAGCGCATCATGGGAATGATGGATACCCTTGGTGTCGAGGAGGATATGCCGATAGAGCACAAGGTGCTTTCCGGGGCTATTGAAAATGCCCAGAAGAAAGTCGAGGGACGCAACTTCCAGTCCAGAAAGAATGTCCTCGAATATGATAACGTAATGAACTATCAGAGGGAGCTTATATACAAGCAACGCTCCGATGTTCTTGACGGAGCGGAGCTTAAGCCTCAGATACAGAGCATGATACGGGAGTATGTCTCACAGGCAGTAACCGAGATAACCCAAGGCGGTGCCGCGCTTACAAAGGAGCAGGCCTTACAGGTGATCAAGACCTTTACGGGGCTGTTCATTTTCCAGGGGCAGGTTGTTATAAGCGCAGAGAAGCTTGCTTCAATGACTGTAGCCGATCTTATTGATCTGATGACAACCAAGGCGCTTGATTATTACGAGTATAAGGAAAAAGATATCGGCAGCGATATTATGAGAGAGCTTGAGAGAGTTGTGCTGCTCAAGACGGTCGATCAGCTTTGGATGGATCACATAGATGCCATGCAGGAGCTTAGAAAGGGTATCGGACTTAACGCATACGCTCAAGTTAACCCGATTGACGAGTATAAGCGGCAGGGCATGGATATGTTTGACGAGATGATCGCTCAGATACGCAGCCGCACGGCAAAGCTCATATTTATTGCTAAGATCAAGGGAGCTGAGCCGCAGCGTGAGAGAGTGGCAAAAGAGACCTCTGCTGCTGGAGCAGGCGATGGCACAATAGCAAAAAAGCCGATACAAAAGGGCAAAAAAGTCGGACGCAATGACCCCTGCCCCTGCGGAAGCGGGCTTAAATATAAGAAGTGCTGCGGCAAGAATCAGTAGGGAGAATAAAATATAAACGCGGCAGGGGGCATGGGCGGCGTTTGCCGCCCGCCGCAAGTGCGGCGAATGCGCAGGCCCGGATTTGCCGGGCCGAGCTATAAAATAAAAGGGGGCCCCTAAAAGTCGAAGAGTTTTAGGGGAGAAGCCCCTGCCCCTGCGGAAGCGGGCTTAAATATAAGAAGTGCTGCGGCAAGAATCAGTAGTTATAGGTAATAAAAGGCCATCCTGATATGGGCATCGTTCATATGAGCAGGATAATGTTATCTTGTTGACCAAGGAGAAATATGATCTATAAAGAGAATGTGCTAAAGTATGAGGATTATTTTAATCTTAGACATAGCGTTGGATGGAGCAATTTCTCTAAAGAACAAGCCGTTTCCGCTCTGCAGCATAGCTTGTATGACATAATTGCGGTTGATAGCGAACGTGTTGTGGGGATGGGAAGATTGGTTGGCGATGGCCTGTATTGTGTTGTTGTAGATATAGTTGTAGCTCCTGATTATCAGCACAGGGGCATAGGATGCGAGATCGTAAGAAAAATACTTGATTACGCTGATGGACACGCTCCTTCAGGCAGCCGTACTTGTGTACAGCTTATCTCTGAAAAAGGCAAGGAGTCATTCTATGAGAACATGGGGTTTAAATTGATTCCTCATGAGAACTGCGGATGCGGAATGAGAAAGATTATTTATAAAGAAGAATGACCAAAATGAAAGGAAGACTTATGGGAATAATAGGGGGAGCAGATGGGCCCACATCAATATTTGTAGGGAGGTCATTTCCGATAATACTTATAGCGGGAATAGTTTTGTTCTTGGCGGCGGCGGTTTTTATAGCTGTATATATCAGAAATAAGTAGTTTTAAAGGCTTGCCGAAAGGCAAGCCTTTTCATTTTCGGTTAAAATCATACGTGAGACGTATGGCTTTGATGTAAATAATATTACTATTGTTAAGAGCAGCTTTTGATGTGTTAAAATGTTATAGCATTTGGATAAAAAAGTTACGCTCTATGCTTTAATAGAAAATATTTATAAAAATATACATTTTGAGCAAAATACTAGCTTGATTTGTTAGAAATATTGGGATAATATTGTCGGAGAAATAATAAATGGAGGCACAATATGCTCAATATAGTTCTGCATGAGCCCGAAATACATTTTAATACGGGAAACATTGCACGTACCTGCGGTGCAACACATACCCGGCTTCATCTTATAAAGCCATATGGTTTTGAAATAACAGATAAAAATTTGAAAAGAGCCGGGCTTGACTATTGGTATCTTGTGGATATAACCGAATATGAAAATCTGGATGACTTTATGGCTCGCAATAAAGGAGCCAGGATACACTACGCCAGCACAAAGTCCCCTCGTAATCATACAAAGGCCGAATTTCGTGATGATGATTACATAATGTTCGGCAAAGAGACAAAGGGGTTGCCTGAAAGCCTTTTGGCACAGAATTATGATATGTGTATTCGTATACCAATGGTAAGGGAGGCTCGCTCGCTGAACCTTTCATCTTCTGTAGCAGTAGTTCTTTATGAGGCGCTGAGGCAGCTTGATTTTCCGGGGCTTTGCGAAGAAGGGCATCTAACCTTATAGAATAGAGGCAAGCGTAATTCCTGTAAAAATATTTCAAAGTAAGTTTGCCGCTTAAATGCTTATGCTTTAGATGTGATGGCAGAGGATAAAAGAAGCATTTTATAAAGACGTACGGATTTGAGCAAAAAAGCATTTTGTACTCAAATTAGGTTGTATTTGCCTTGAAAAGGTGCGTTTTTTAATATATAATGAAGATGCTTGTGTAATAATCTGTTTTGGAATACTGCCCGTAACAGAGTTCCGTAAAAAATTAGGATTTTTGGCACAGGACCTACAACAATATAATATGGGGAGAGAGATTTCCGATGGACTACCTTAAAAAATCTGTCAGGGATGTGGATGTAAGAGGTAAAAAAATCCTCTTGCGCTGCGATTTCAATGTACCTCAGGACGGTCTTGGCGTCATAACTGACGACAAGCGTATAAGGGAAGCGCTTCCTACCATTGAGTATCTTTTAGATAAGGGAGCTGCAGTTATTGTATGTTCACATCTCGGGCGGCCCAAAGGCGAGAGGAAGATGAAATATACCCTCACGCCGGTGGCTAATCATCTGGCAGGACTTTTAGGAAGAGAAGTCAAGATGTCTTTTGACATAACGGGGCCGGAGGCGGAGCGCCTATCCCGAGAGATCAAGCCTGGAGAGATAGTAATGCTCGAGAATCTTAGATTTGAT
This sequence comes from Clostridiaceae bacterium, assembly GCA_034926865.1. Taxonomy (GTDB): domain Bacteria; phylum Bacillota; class Clostridia; order Oscillospirales; family Butyricicoccaceae; genus RGIG1902. The sequence goes on along the minus strand of JAYFQP010000004.1, from coordinate 100,473 downwards.
CCGGGAGAGGAGGAAGGAGATCCTGAGTTTGCCAGAAAGCTGGCGGGTTTAGCAGATATATATGTGAACGATGCATTTGGAGCCGCGCATCGCGCTCATGCCTCGATCACGGGAGTTGCGAAGTACATACCCGCCGTGTGTGGATTTCTTATGGAAAAAGAGCTTTCTGTCATGGGTAACGCAATTATTAACCCGGAGCATCCCTTTGTTGCCATTATGGGAGGGTCTAAGGTAGCTGATAAGCTTGGACTGATAGGGAGCGTTATTGGAAAATGCGATTCGATACTAATTGTTGGCGGAATGGCCTATACTTTTTTTAAAGCCAATGGCGGAACCATTGGAAGCTCAATTTGCGACGATAAGAGCCTTGAGCTTGTAAGGCGTCTTATAGAAAGCGCAGAAGCGAAAGGGACGAAGATATATCTTCCGGTTGATACCGTCATAGCCGATCGGTTCAGTAATGACAGCAATTTTGAGGTCGTCGAGGCCGGCCATATCCCTGATAATTATATGGGTATGGATATAGGCCCAAAGACCGTTAAGATATATAGCGAGATAATCAGTAAAGCAAAGACGATTGTGTGGAACGGCCCTGCGGGAGTGTTCGAAATGCCCAATTTCGCATCCGGAACAGAGGGGATAGCGAGAGCTGTGGCGGAAAGCGGCGCTGTTTCAATAATAGGCGGAGGAGATTCTGCCGCAGCTATTGAAAAGCTGGGGCTTGATGATAAAGTGACTCATGTATCAACAGGCGGAGGCGCTGCAATACAGTTTCTTGAGGGAGTTCCTCTTCCTGGGATTGCATGTCTCCTGGATAAATAAAGGAAAAGGTTAAAATGAACAGAAGATATAGGAAAACCATCATTGCGGCCAACTGGAAAATGAATAAATTGCCCGGGGAGAGCAAGGATTTTATCCTTCAGCTCAAAGAGCGCGGGGCCGAAGCCAAGTGGTGTGATATCGTTTTGTGTGTTCCCTTTACGCACTTGTCGGTTGCCGTAAAAGCCGCGAGAGGTACAAGGATAGCCATAGGCGCGCAGAACTGCCATTTTGCCGATAAGGGCGCTTATACGGGCGAGGTAGCATGTCGGATGCTTTCCGATATGGGCGTTAAATATGTGATAGTTGGCCATTCTGAGCGCCGGCAATATTTCGGGGAGACAGATCTTAGCGTAAACAAGAAGGTCAAATCGGCTCTTGAAGAGGGCCTTAGGCCTATTGTTTGTGTTGGAGAGAGCCTTGATATACGGGAAAATGGTGCCACTTTAGATTTTGTAAGGCTACAGATTAAGACGGCTCTCAGAGACGTAACTGTACAGCAGCTCAGAAAAATAGTAATCGCTTATGAGCCTGTATGGGCTATAGGCACAGGAAAAGTAGCTGCCCCCGAGCAGGCCGACGAGGTAGGAGAGGCCATAAGGGAAACCCTTCGCTCTATTTATGGGGCAAGAGCGGCAAGGGGCGTTTCTATCCTTTACGGCGGTTCCCTCAGCGAGAGCAACGCATCATCCATGTTTGCCATGCCCGACGTGGACGGCGGACTTGTTGGAGGCGCCTCCCTTGAGGTAGGAAGCCTTGTAAGCATAATCGAGGCGGCTAACCAGTAACCCGAAAGGAAGGGAAAAAATGAATAAGAGACCCCTTGTTTTAATAATACTTGACGGGTACGGTCAGGGAGACAAGGGCAAGGGCGACGCGATATATGCCGCCAATACCCCCAATATGGACAAGCTTATGGGCACTTGTCCGCATGCTCTTCTTGAATGCTCCGGTTTGGCTGTCGGTTTGCCTGAAGGCCAGATGGGCAACAGCGAGGTTGGCCATACAAATATAGGAGCGGGCAGGGTAGTTTATCAGGAGCTTACGCGTATAACAAAAGAGATACATGAAGGCGTCTTTTTTGAAAATCAGGATATTCTGGCGGCTATCAAAGCCGCAAAAGAAAATGGCGGAGCAGTTCACCTTTACGGTCTTTTGAGTAACGGTGGTGTCCACAGCCATATAACGCATCTTTTTGCGCTTATCGATATGTGTGAAAAAGCAGGAGTTAAGAGCTTTGTACACTGCTTTCTTGACGGCAGGGATGTTCCGCCTACTTCAGGAACGGGCTTTGTAAGAATGCTCTGCGATAAAATAGAGGGAACAGCCTGCCATATAGCTACCGTTATGGGCCGCTATTACGCAATGGACCGCGATAATCGTTGGGAAAGAGTGGAGCTTGCATATAACGCGATGGTTCTTGGAGAAGGCATTCAGAATCCATTTCCTATTGATGCCGTGGAGTCATCATATAAGGATGGCGTAACCGACGAGTTTGTCAAGCCTGTAGTCTGCTGTTCCGATGGGAAAATCAGCCATAATGACAGCGTGATATTTTTTAATTTCCGTCCCGACAGGGCAAGAGAGATAACAAGGACACTTGTTGATCCGGATTTCAGCGGGTTTGAGCGCAAAAGCGGTATGATCTTGCCGTATTATGTATGCTTTACTCAGTATGATGCCTCTATGCCCAATGTTCATATAGCCTTTAAGCCACAGGTGCTTGATAATATATTCGGAGAGTATATCTCGAATAAAGGGATGACACAGCTCAGGATAGCAGAGACCGAGAAATACGCTCATGTCACCTTCTTTTTTAACGGAGGAGAGGAACGCAGATTTGATGGGGAAGACCGTATACTTGTCCCATCGCCTAAGGTAGCAACATATGACATGCAGCCGGAGATGAGCGCGTACGAGGTAACAGATAAGTGCTGTGCTGCGATTGAGAGCGGTAAATATGACGTTATTATCCTAAACCTTGCCAACTGCGATATGGTAGGACATACAGGTGTGTTCAAAGCAGCGGTTAAGGCGGTCGAGACTGTAGACAATTGCCTAGGGAGGCTTTGCGCTTCCATTGAAAAAATGGGTGGAAAAGCTATTATCACAGCAGATCACGGAAATGCGGACAAGATGCTGGACGATCACGGAAATCCATTTACCGCGCATACTAACGCCCCTGTGCCCGTTATTTTGGTGGGTGATGGCAGAAATATTAAAAATGGGAAGCTTTGTGATCTTGCCCCTACAATGATAGAGCTTCTTGGGCTCGAGCAGCCTAAGGAGATCACAGGCATCAGCTTGATAGAGAAGTGATTAACAGTAATCTTTAAAATATAAGGAGTAGTTAATATGAAGAAAATGATCGAAATCATCGACGTTCTCGGACGTGAGATCATGGACAGCCGCGGCAACCCCACAGTGGAAGTCGAGGTCTATGTAGACGACGGCATGCAGGTATCCTGCGGAAGAGCGGCGGTTCCTTCCGGCGCATCAACGGGAATATATGAGGCCTGCGAGCTTCGTGACGGAGATAAGGGCCGTTATGCCGGAAAGGGCGTAGAGAAAGCTGTCGAAGCTGTTAACACCGAGATTGCAGAGCTTCTTATCGGAATGAATGCCGCAGAGCAGATTTCTATTGATAAAGCCATGATAGAGCTTGACGGCACACCCAATAAATCACGACTTGGCGCAAACGCTATACTTGGCGCTTCTCTTGCCTGTGCAAAGGCTGCCTGCGAGAGCCTTGGCATGACAATCTATAACTATGTAGGCGGCTGCGACGCATGCACGCTGCCAGTGCCGATGATGAACATTTTAAACGGCGGAGCTCATGCGACGAATAACGTTGAGATTCAGGAGTTTATGGTAATGCCTGTGGGCGCTCCGTCTTTCAAAGAAGCGCTCAGGATGTGCGCTGAGGTTTTCCATACCCTTAAGGGTGTTCTTAAGAATAATGGAACTCCCGCCGCAGGAGTTGGCGACGAGGGTGGTTATGCGCCTAACCTTAAAAAGGATGAAGATGCGCTCAAGGTAATCGTGGAGGCTATTCAGGCAGCTGGCTATAAGCCCGGCGAGGACTTTATGATTGCTATCGATGCCGCTTCCTCCGAGTGGTGGAACGACGACGAACAATGCTATATCCAACCTAAGAGCGGCAGAAAGATGACGCGCCAGCAGCTTGTTAGGATGTGGAAGACGTTTGTTGAGAAGTACCCCATTGTCTCTCTTGAGGATGGCATGGCCGAAGAAGACTGGGAGGGTTGGAAGATGCTTACCGAAGCTCTCGGCAATAAGATCCAGCTCGTTGGGGATGATCTTTTTGTTACGAATACAGAGCGTCTTTCGAAGGGCATTGAGCTTGGAGTTGCAAACTCTATCCTTATCAAGGTAAATCAGATAGGCACACTTACTGAGACTCTTGAAGCTATAAGGATGGCAAACCGCGCAGGATATACAGCGGTTATATCTCACCGCAGCGGAGAGACCGAGGACACAACAATTGCCGACCTGTCGGTTGCGTTAAACGCAGGGCAGATAAAGACAGGAGCCCCCAGCCGCACAGATCGAGTTGCCAAATACAATCAGCTTATTCGAATCGAGGAAGAGCTTGGCGATGTAGCCGAGTTCCTCGGAATGGATGCTTTTTTCAATCTTAAGTAAGAATATATAAAAGGTCCCGGCCTTTAGCCGGGACCATTGCTTGCCGCCAAGCATAATTTCAGTGGCAAGCTTGCCCTTATGGGCTTATTTTTTAGTTAAAATGTTTTGTTACTCCTGCCAATCAAAGCTTGCTTTCCCTGCGCCTATTTCAAAATGGTATTTGACTATTCCCAGATCTACTTTTGAGTAAAAGCCTCCTGTGGTTTTTGCCGATACTTTTCCATTTGAAAGAGTAATCAAAAACTTTTGCTGATTTATGGCCGTAGGAGCAAGAAGGGCTGATTTCATGCCGGAGTTGAACCATTCAGGCATAGGGACATCTGTGAGGCAGAGAGATTCCATGGGTTTGCTTTTGTGGGGAGTGCCCTGCGTTTTACCATAGCCGAGGGCGAGCACGCATACGAGCTTTTCGCCTGAGTTGATCGCGTGTCGGCTTTTGCCTTTGCTATAGGTCAAGGCCACCCAGCAGGTATTAAGGCCGAGTGTTTGAGCCTTAAGAGCTACTCGTTCTCCGTAATAGCCGATCTTCTCGTCAAGCTGCGGAGTTTTTGGGCCTACAAGGGCAATGTAATTGTTTACCCCTTTGATTTTTCCGTAGTGTGCCATAAACCCGCCGAAAGCCTTAGGCTCTTCTGTGATCAGCTGTATATGTAGCCCGCTTTCCTTGTTACATGCGTCGATTTCCCGCTGAAGCTCGGTAATCAGCAGCTCTTCTATGCTTCGGCTGGAATAATCTCTGACGGAATGTCTGTTTTTTATAGCTTCTATAATTTCCATAACCAGTTCCTCCTATTGGTTGCGTATTTAGCTGCTTTTAAAAGCAGATAGAAAAATCAATTTATAATTATATATTATACCACGTTAAGACTTATCAGATGTAAAATTTATGCAAAACAAAAGATAGTTGAGCAGACAGAGACCTGTCAGATTTTTTTATCATCCGAAAACAGAACATATGCTGCATTGCTAATTGCGGAATGTCAGCAAATGACAAGGCATATTGATATACCTTAGTTGTGAAATGTATCACCGTATTAACAAAAGAATTGTATTTGTTTTAGAAAGGAAAATCCCTTTATGGAAGCACTTTTCGGTAATATTATGAACCTGGAGTTTCGACAGGTGATTATGTGGCTGGTGGGAGGAACTCTCATATATCTGGCCATCAAAAAAGATATGGAGCCTACTTTGCTGCTGCCTATGGGCTTTGGAGCGATACTTGTAAACCTGCCTATGTCAGGCGCCATAACTCAGATACATGAGGGACTTGAAGAGGTGGGCATAATTGATTTGCTGTTTGACTCAGGCATTGCAAACGAGCTTTTCCCGCTTCTTCTTTTTATCGGTATTGGCGCTATGATAGATTTTACGCCGTTGCTGTCAAATCCGAAGCTTATGTTATTTGGCGCTGCTGCTCAGTTTGGCATATTCTTCACTTTATCTATGGCGTCTCTTTTAGGTTTTGATATTAAGGATGCCGCCTCCATCGCCATAATCGGCGCGGCTGACGGCCCCACATCCATATTTGTTGCAAATTTCTTTAAATCCGCTTATCTGGGGCCAATAATAGTGGCGGCATATTCGTATATGGCCCTCGTTCCCATCGTACAGCCGCCTGTCATCAGGCTACTTACTACAAAGAAGGAACGCCTTATCCGCATGGATTATACGAGCGTTAAGGTAAGCCATACATCCAAGATACTTTTCCCGATCGTTGTTACTATAATCACGGGATTGGTTTCACCGAGATCGCTGGCGCTTGTTGGCTTTTTAATGTTTGGAAATCTTGTCAGAGAGTGCGGCGTGCTTAACTCGCTGTCTGATACGGCGCAGAAGGTACTTGCCAACCTGATTACTCTGTTTCTTGGTATCACCGTTTCCGCAAAGATGACCGCTGATGCATTTCTCAATCCAAAAACGCTGATGATACTTGGGCTTGGGCTTGTAGCTTTCGTTTTTGATACGGCAGGAGGCGTGCTTTTTGCCAAATTAATCAATTTGTTCTCAAAGAAAAAGGTCAATCCAATGATAGGGGCAGCCGGAATATCGGCTTTTCCCATGTCTGCAAGAGTAGTGCATAAAATGGGACTTGCAGAGGATAAAAGCAATTTTCTCTTGATGCATGCCGTGGGCGCAAATGTTTCCGGCCAGATCGCCTCGGTAATTGCCGGCGGCCTGATTTTGAACTTTTTTGGTTAAGGAGAGGAAATTATGGATATAAACGCATTTATGTATACGCTGCCATATATGGTAAAGGGCATGGCGGGTATTTTTGTTGTTACACTGGTTATTATTGGCTCAATGGTTATGCTTAATTTGTTCTGCAAAGATAAGGAACCGCCACAGGAGAATTAAATAAAAAAATAACTGATACAGGCTTTGCGCTTCATATGGCGCGGGGCCTGTATATTTTTCCGTTGAGGTTTCTTATATGCTATAATTGTGAAAAAGCTTTCGATTATTGTTGCCGGAACAAATTATAACAGGGGACATAAAATGTAATAGGGAAATGCCTGAGAGAATATATTGATTATGCCAAAGATATTTGTGGAGTGAGCCCAGTACCCGCGAAAACAGATTTAAGGAGAATTCTATTTTGTTGGGTATTTACCCGAATGCCGTGAATATTTATTACTTCATCTAGCTTTTATCAAATTACACAAAAATACTTGACAAAAGTTTAAGATAATGGTATATTATATCCATAAAGAGAGAGGATGATTCCAATGTACAGGTAAATCCTTATGCTCCATGTTTTAGCTGATGATGTCGTTGCCGATCTTGAGATGCCTCACTTTTTGAGGAAAGGCCCACAAGCAAATGGGCAATATTAATTTACATAGAGATCGCGGAACAAGGCGGCGTGCTGGCAAAAGTATGGTGCGAAAGGCGTTAGGGCTTGGATCTAAATGGAAGTATCGAAAGAGGGTATAATCGACCTTCATACATTCCAAAATAGTTTTTCTTATTCTCTCCAGAGGTTATATCTGAAACCGGTTATATTTCCTAAAAGCTAGCTTGAAATCTTGCCCTAAGCGTCAAAAATCTAAGAAAGAGAGGTTAAAAAGATGTTAGATAACAAGGATTCTTTGAGATGACACATGATTGTGTAAAGAAACAATTGTGTGTCATCTCTTTTTTTATTTTGCAAGCAACTGTTAAAAGCTTTCATATATTGTATTTTTGCATCGGCTTTAGCTCGGTGCTTTTATTTTGCTTTCTTTTCAAAAAACTCTTGACTCTAACGCAGCGTCATAGTATATGCTTTATGCATGAGAGACAATAAGCTTATGACATCTCGTAAAACAGGAGGTACTTGTGGGTTACAAAATCAACGATGTTTCTAAAATAACAGGAGTTACCGTAAGAGCCCTGCATTACTATGACAAAATCGGGCTTCTTTGTCCGCCCAAAGATAAAGAAAACGGTTATCGTTATTATGGCGAAAAGGAGATTTCACGGCTTCAGGAAATCATGTTTTTCAGAGAGCTTGATTTTTCGCTTGAGGATATAAAGAAAATTATTGAAAGCCCCGGTTATAATCGGGACCAGGCGCTTGAAAAGCATAGAAATCTGTTGTATGAAAAACGCGGACGAATTGACGGGTTGATAGGTCTTATTGACAATATTTTGAAAGGAGAGCAAAATATGAACTTTAATGAGTTCAGCATGGAAAAAATTGAGGAGCAGAAGGAAAAGTATAAAAAAGAAGTACAGGAGCGCTGGGGAAATACCGAGGCGTATAAACAAAGCTCTCAAAAAACAGCCTCATATGGCTCCGAAGACTGGAAGAAGATAGGGGGAGCTATGGAAGATATATTGAGGCATTTTGCATCAGCGCGAACTGAAGATCCCGCAGGAAAAGAAGCTCAGGGGCTCGTGGCACAGTGGCAGAAGCATATTAGCGAAAACTATTATGTCTGTACCGATGAAATACTCTCAGGTCTTGGGCAGATGTATGTAGGCGATGAAAGATTCAAGAAAAATCTGGATCAATATGGCGAGGGTACGGCGGAGTTTATTTCCCGGGCCATAACTTCATACTGCAAAAGCAGATAGGCAGCCTGTTTGCAGAACAGAACGTGTCTTGGTATTCTGTTAGAAAACTGATCAGACAGAGGATATTTTTTTGAGGTTTATATAAGATGCGCCCGCAGGATATCCGGCGGGCGCATCTTATATAAACCGTTATCTTGTTTGTCCTACTGAGGCTTTACTATAGAAAGCAGACTATTGCTGCTTTTCAAATACCCTGAATAAAGGCAGGCTGAAACATAGTGCCCCAAATGTATTGCCAAGGGCTATTACAACTATCGAAGAAAGCCCCTCAAGGCTAAAGAGCTTTCCGGCAAGGGCGTAATAAAACATATTGGCGATGCAATGCTCAAAGCCACAGAGAATAAAAACGGAAACGCAAAATAGAAGCGCCAGGTATTTGCCAAAGCTGTCATTTATTCTTGCGAAGCATTCTACAGCCGTAAACATCAGCATTCCGCAAAATATCGCAAGGATAAATATGCTGGCTGTGCCGTCTCCAAGTTTAATTTCCGTAATTGCGGAAGCGGCCTCGGCGATCTTAAGCCTAGTAAGTTTAAGAAGTGTGGCGCTTAATGCAGTACCAATAATGTTGCCTATAAAGGTGCTTAGCAAAAAGAGAAGGTATTTTGGAACTTCTTCTTTTTTACAGCGTGCCAGATATCCTACTTTACCTGTAAAAAGATTCAGCTTGAAAACGCATATCATAAAGAGCCCTATAGTGAATGCCGTGGCACCTGCGATTTTGCTGACGGAGTAAAGAGACAGGTAAACTGTCCCCCCGATGGCGATGAAAATTCCTGCCAGCACTGCCTTGATAAAATCCTTAGTCATAACTAAACCCTTAATGCACGTTTAGATAGCTCCATATATTTGAAAGGGCTTTTTGTATGTCATCTGCCGTATTGAAGGCTCCAATAGACAGTCGCAGCAAGCGGGAACATGTCATTGCAACCCCATGACTGCGCATAAAAACAAAAAAGTCTTCTTTGCTTGGCATATCAAAAGCGATCGAGGCACAGCTCGAAGCTTCGTCCCTAGGAGTGATGGGCTGTATCCCCATGGAAACAAGCCCATCATAGAGCATCTCATAAAGTGTCCTTATATGTTTTTCTATATTCATTGGCCCGATTCTTAAAACCGTGCTTATCCCTGAATATAGCACATATATACCCGGCGCGTCAAGAGAGCTATTTTCAAGTTTTCTTGCCCATTTTGTATCGGTACAGGTTAGCTCCCATTTTTCCTTAGATTTATCTACCGTCATGGCAGCTCCAGCCGCTGTATATGTTGGCCAGATGTGTTCAAGAAGCGCCTGGGAACACCAGAGGAATGCCGCGCTTTCTCCGGCCAAAATGCCCTTATATCCTCCAGCTGATACTGCCGAGGCCCCCCATTTTTCGGCCTCAAATACAGAAAAACCAAGGCTTTGGATTGCATCAACGATAAGGTATATGCCCATATTGCGGCAATAGTCACCTATAGCTTTGAGGTCAGTCTTATATCCGTTGCTCGATTGGACATGGCTTAAGACTATCATCCTTGTATGGCTATCACATGCATTTATATAAAGCTCTGGGGGAAGGTATTCGCCTTTTTCAGCCCTAATTATACGGCATTCGACCCCTTTTAGCTTTTCTGCATTTAGGCAAGGCATAAGGACGGATGGGTGTTCTATATCTGCAGTTATTATATTGTCCCCGGGCTTGAAATCATCAAAACCCATAAGGATATGGCTTATTCCCTCATTGGTATTTCGGGTGAAGCAGACCTCTTTTGGGTCGCGGGCTCCGATAAGACGGCAGATAAGCGATCTTGTCTCGTCGGCCTTATCAAAGAAGCTTTTACGTCCCGGGCCGCCCCTTTCAACAAGAGAAGCAGAGCGTGACCAGTCTTCAAAATACTGCTGAGCGGCCGATGCCGCAAAGGTGGTTCCTCCGCAGTCATAGGCGCAGTCAAGATATATACATTTTTTGCATACGGGAGTCTGCATGCGAAGCTCATTTACCCAGTCCATAGGCTATTCCTCCGTGTCCACGATCATCTCGATCTCCACAGGTATGTTCATCGGCAGCGAATATACGCCAATAGCAGAACGGGCGTGACGGCCTTTTTCTCCAAATACTTTAACCAGAAGGTCAGAAGCTCCGTTTATTGCCGAAGGCTGGTTGTAAAATTCCGGAGCACATGCAACAAATCCGAGAAGCTTTACTATTGATTTGACTTTGTCGAGATTTCCGAGTTCATGCTTGAGTACGGCTATAAGGTTAAGAGCGGATATTTTTGCTGCTTCATAGGCCTCCTCTGAGCTTATTTCGGCCCCGACCTTTCCCTGATAAAGGGCTTTGCCTCCTACTATAGGGCCCGACCCTGAAAGATAGAGGGTATTACCTTGCCTTTTAGCTGTAACGTATGAGCCGATAGGAGAGGAAACTTCCGGCAGAGTAAGCCCCAGTTCCTTTATACGGTCTTCCGCACCCATCTATTTTACCTCCTGGGCAAGCCCCAGCTTAATAAGCAGGCGTATGTAGGAGTCTACAGCCTCAGGGTCGTATATGCCGAACTCATAACCTACATCCCGAGCAACCTCGGAAGACGTCCTTCTGCCATCGATATAATAGTCTATGGCGGAAGACACAGCATTGCCAAGCCGGGGGAAGTATTTGCGGCAGAAGCTTTCTGTTTCGGCGTTTAGCTCTGGCGTGTGCATCCCCGATAGTTTTTTTATCTTTACGGGGACGGTCTTCATCCTTTTGGCGACGATATTATATTTTCTGGCCTGTGAATCGGTTATGATATTTTTGACAGGCTTTGTAATGGGGTTATAGCCTGTGATGGCCTTAATGAGGGAGTTAAGCCGGGATTTTTCGGCTTCCAGTTCATCTTTTAGGTCACTGTCGAACCAAGTTGAAAAGCTGTCGATAGAGGCCGTTCGCCAATTTGTATAAAGCCGCAGCCTCCCGGCATAGAACTTATGATCAAGCGTTCCGCGAGTAAGTTTCGTCTGAAGATCTGTGACGTATTCAGCGGCGCGTTTAAGGCCTGTATTGCAGATATCGCCTATATCGGCGGGCTCGAGGTTCGCAAGAGAGTAGGCATAGCCTGCAGCCAGGGCCGCCGAGCGTGAAAGAATATATGGGTCAACCATGGCAAGCGTATCGGAGCTGGTATGGTAAAACTTATCAGGCCACTGCCCCATCATCAGGCAGGGGATATTGGTTTGCGGATCGCTTAACACCACATGGTCGCTGCCGCCGCTGTATTCAGTCATATGGCTGTTGAACATCGGGCAATAGGATTCCGGCATCATGCCGATGACCTGATGCTTTATCTCATCAAGGACAGTTGCGGCTGCATCGGAGACGAAACCGGGAGTCATCATCGGAAGGTCGGTTATAGTTATGGGGCCGTAGCCATGCTGCTGCCTGCCGCCCACCATATCAAGGTTGAAGGCTGCCTTTATTTTTTTTGAGGCACTGCCTATAGAGTCAAGATAAGCGTAGGTGCCGGTGAACTCGGGAACGAGAAGAAGCCTTATACTTCTTTTAAGGGGGGGAAGCTTTGCTGATTCTACAAGGTCTTTGATAGTTTTAACGGCTTCAATAACACAGGCAGAGCCGCTTGCGTTGTCGTTTGCCGAAGAGCGCGGATGGCATAAATGTCCCACTAACAGAATCTCTTCATCAAGACTTCCGGGAAGGAGAGCCGTAACGTTTTCAATGTGTCCGTCATAAATGCTTGAATCTATATGGCATTTAACAAGAGGGCGTTCTCCTTTTTTAGCAAGTTCTGAGCAAAGGGCAGCAAGACGGTCGCCTTCTCTGGGTGAGAGGACAAAGCCAAAGGCCTTTTTCAGCCCCGGCTTCCACCAAAAGGAGGTATAGCGAAGGGTGTCAACCTGATCATGGCGTGAGCGCACATGCTCCTGTGTCAGAACATAGTCGGTTATGAGACCCAAAGCACCTTTCTTCTCGACAACCCAGCTATAAACCTCGTCAATATTGCCACGGGTGAAGACGATCTTTCCATTAAAATCGACATTCTTATATGAATCTTCCTTCTGGCCCTTATCGAGCATCACTATTTCAAGCGGATTGTTACGATAGTCGCAGGGGGCGCTTTTTTGGATTACGGACATAGCACAGGCGTCAAAATCAGCTATGCGGCGCTCTTCGGGATAGACAAGGTCGCACCACGCAGATCGGCAGTCCCATTCCTGAAAGGATGGATATGTGCCGAAAATGTCTGTTTCGGTGGCTGGATATGACAGTACATCAGCCTTTATTCCTATTCGCTCGAGTTTGCTTTTGCAGTGATTTGCCGCGGCGCGAAAGCCAGTGGAAGCCTGTATGCGGTGATATGTAGATATCTCTGCCACTGTTTCGAAAGCCCGCTGGCCGCTTATGTTGTCAAGGATAACGCGGCTATTTTGCCTTATCATATAGTTACCTCATTTACCCCAAGCTCAAAGGACTTGAGATTCATATCTACGAATTTTGAAGGAACAGATTCGGAAAGAATGCTTTGCCAGTCTATATTTGTAAGTCCAGCTGCTTTTACGAGAGCGCCGAACATTACTATATTCATAGTTCTGGCGCTGCCGGCCTCGTGTGCCAGCTCTGAGGCATCAAAAGCCACAGTTTTAAAACAGCGGCTCATAGCCTCGATGGTGCCTTCCGGATATGTGGCCATCCCGGCAGCAACAGGCATGGGAAGCATCTTATAGTCGTTGATTACCGCGATGCCATCAGGCTTTAAATACTCAGCCCATCTGACAGCCTCCATGCGTTCAAGGGCGACGAGTATGTCGGCGCTTCCAGGGCCAAAGAGGGGCGAGTAAACCTTTTCTCCCCACCTAACCTGGGTGGATACGCTTCCGCCGCGCTGGGCCATCCCATGAACTTCGCTCATCTTTACATCAAAGCCGGCGGAGATAAGACCCTTTGTCAGAACCTTGCTCATGAGTATGGTGCCCTGACCGCCGACACCTACCAAAAGTACGCTTTTTACTTTACTCATAGTTGTCACCTTATCCTTTCGATAGCCCCGAAGGGGCATATCTGTGCGCAGACAGTGCAGCCCGTGCAGAGGGTTTCGTCAATTGTTGCTTTGCCGTTTTCCATAAAAATAGCGGGGCAGCCTGCCGACAGGCACATCTTGCAGCTGCGGCACTTTTGAGGATCTACCCGGCAGGTGCCGATATCGTGCTTGATCTTTTTAATAAGCAGGCATGGGCGTCTTGTTATTATAGCGGCTGGGACTGTACTTTCAGCAGCGTCCTTAAGCGCCTTATCCATCGCCTTGAGGTCCTGCGGGTCTACAATGATTATATTTTTAAAGCCTATGGCAGAGAGTACATCCTCGATCTTGATGAGAGGGGCCTGCTCGCCCATAAGGGTCTCGCCGGTACCGGGGTTGTCCTGATGCCCGGTCATGCCGGTTATGCTGTTGTCAAGGACACAGGGAATAACAGGCAGCTTATTGTAGATGATTTCGGCAGCGCCTGTCATGCCGCTGTGAAAGAATGTTGAATCGCCCACGACACCAAAGACTTTTTTATCGGTCTGGCCCGTCATCATGAGGGCTTTGGCTATTCCTGCGGCAGCCGAGAAGCCCGCGCCCATGCAGATGGTGGTATCCACCGCGTTGAGGGGGGAGGTTCCGCCTAAAGTATAGCAGCCTATATCTCCGGCAACAACGAAGTTCTTATGCTTGCCGATAGAGTGATAAAAGCCTCTGTGAGGACATCCGGGACAAAGAACAGGGGGGCGCACGACAGTATCGATACCTGTTGATTTTGTGTCAGGAGTCTTGTCAAAAAGAGCTTTGTCAAGTATCTGTGGGTTTAATTCATAAAGGAGAGGCACTTTGTCTTTGCCGACACAATCAATGCCCGCGGCCTTGATCTGAAGCTCCATGAAGGGTTCAAGCTCCTCAATAACATAAAGCTTTTTTACTTTAGAAGCAAAGTCGCGGATGAGGGTCATCGGCAGAGGGTTGGTGAAGCCAAGCTTTAAAAAGCTGGTATCCTCGGGGAAAGACTCTTTGGCATATTGGTATGAAACGCCAGAGGTTATAACACCTACTTCAACGCTCTTCATTTCAAGCTTATTGAGGGGGCTTTGACAGGCATACTCTTCCATCTTGACAAGGCGTTCTTCAAGGCGCTTATGGTGTGCTTTCGCCCTTGCGGGGGTTGCACAGTATTTTACTGGATCGCGCTTATACGGGGAGACATCGGCCTCTTTGCGCTCGCTGAGAGTAACAAGGCTTTTTGAATGGCATATACGGGTAGTTACGCGGAACAGGACAGGTATGTCAAAGCGTTCTGATATCTCAAAAGCTTCCTTCATGAAATCTATACACTCTTGGCTGTCAGAGGGTTCGACCATGGCGAGCTTTGCGGCCTTGGCATAATAGCGGTTATCCTGTTCGTTCTGGGAGGAATGAAGATCGGGATCATCGGCAGAGACGATTACAAATCCGCCGTTGACTCCAAGGTAAGCTGAGGTGAATATAGGGTCTGCCGCCACGTTTACACCGACATGCTTCATGGCTGTCATGGCGCGTACTCCGGCTATTGCGGCGCCATAAGCCATCTCAGTGGCCACCTTCTCGTTCGGGGCCCACTCACAGTACAGGCTGTCTTTGTAAAGGGGAAGGTTTTCGAATATTTCTGTGCTGGGAGTGCCGGGATAAGCGCTGGCCACCATAAGGCCTCCTTCGTATGCCCCACGAGCAATGGCCTCATTGCCGCTCAGTAAAACTTTCATATGCACGCATTCCTTTCTCTCATTTGGATATGGCCGAAGCCATTGATATGCTTAAAAGCTTTGATTCGAAGCTGTCAGAACGTGAAACAAGAACAATAGGGCATGCGGCCCCCACTATTACTCCGGCAGATTTGGCATTGCCGAAATAGGTCATCGCTTTTCCGATTCCATTGCCTACCTCGTAGTTCGGAACAAGGATGATATCTGCCATCCCGCCGCCTTCGGCCTCGTAGCGCTTTTTTTCGCAGGCATGCCGAGATATGGCGAGGTCCAGCCCTACAGGGCCATAAACTGCCATGTTGTATTTATCCCATACTTCAGTCATAGCTGAAATGGCCTGGGCATCAGTTGTAGAAGTTATTTTGGGGTTAACGGTTTCTGCCCCGCAGACGCAGGCTGCGTATATCCTGCCATAGCCCAGTGCCTTGAGGACAGAGGCTGCGTTTTCGAGTATCTCGGCCTTCTGAGAAAGGTCGGGGAAAGTGTTCATGCCACCGTCTGTGAGAAACAACAGCTTATCATAGGATGGAGTATCATAAGCCATAACATGGCTCATAAGCCTGCCCGTGCGGATGCCTGTCTCTTTGTTTATGACAGCCCGCATAAGGTCAGCTGTCTGCAGAAGCCCTTTCATTATCATGTCGGCATGCCCAAGCCGTACCTGTTCTACAGCGTGGAAAGCGGCTTCGGTATCATTTTGACAGTCTATCAGCGTGTAATCCTCACAGGTCTCTCCCAGTTGCTTAAGAAGCAAGCTGGTTTTCTCAAGCTCTCCTATGAGTATGCTTTGGGCTATGCCCTGTCTGCGGGCCTCTGCGACCGCGTGCAGTACGTCTTTGTCGGCGCATGCAGCCACGGCAAGCCTTTTTTGTCCCTTTTGTATAGCTATGGAAGTCAATGAAGACAAGTCTTTTATCATATACGGTTTCTCCTTATTAATACTCTTTGGCTGTTTCCCCTCTGAGAACCCTCAATGCACCAAGCGCAAGCGCGCGCATCTCTTCTTCTCCGGGGAACACAAGAACCGGCGCGAGAGGTGCAAGCCGGGAGGATATATCATCACAGAGGCGCTTGCTGTTTGCCATGCCGCCTGTCAGGACAAAGGCATCCACCTGAAAATTCATAACGGCGGCCATGCTTCCGGCATCTTTGCATAGCTGGTAGGCAAAAGCGTCAAAGATCATTTTTGCATCGTCATCTTCTCCTGAGAAGGCCCTGCGTTCGACCTCACGGAAATCGCGAGTGCCAAGGTATGAGTATATTCCGGCTTCGCTGCCAAGAAGTTTTTTTATCTCAGCTTTTGTCTTGCCTGAAAAACACAGATTGATGACGGCGTTAACAGGAAGGCTTCCGCCGCGATCCATTCCAAACGCACCCTCGTCTTTTACATTGAAATTGTCAACGACAAGGCCGTGTTTATGCGCCGCGACAGATACGCCGCCGCCGAGATGACATACGATGAGATTGAGATCCTCATAGGGCTTTCCAAAGGCTTCTGACGCTTTGCGCGCCACCGCCTTCTGGTTAAGGGCGTGGAAAAAGCTTTCGCGCTGCATGCCTTTGAAGCCGGAAATTCGTGCTATATCTGTCAGCTCGTCGACAGATACGGGATCAACAAAATAGGCCTGACAGCCGTGCTTTTGCGCTTCCTTAAGGCTGAGTGGTGCTCCCAGATTGGAAGCATGCTCGCCGTAGGGAGGATTTTTTATATCCTCAAGAACCTTTTTTGTGACCTTATATGTTCCCGAGGGGATATGGCGAAGAAGCCCTCCGCGGCCGCATATCGCATCAAAGTGGGCACAGCTGTATCCGCCTTCTTCAAGAGCCCTGTCGATAAGCTCCATGCGGTAATCAAGCTGGTCGATGACTTGGGCAAAGGGCTCAAGGTCGCACTGGCTGTGCTCGATAGTCTTTTTCCATACTTCGTCCTCGTCATTGAATATGGCAATTTTGGTGCTGGTAGCTCCGGGGTTTATAGTTAATATCAGCATCGTGCTCCTCCAAGTTCAGTCTTGCTTTAATTGTAAGAGCTTTGCGAAAAAAATGCAATAAATATAGCATAGTTTTAATGCAATTTACAAATTTTCGCCGATTTAAAGCGCTGAAAAGTTCTTTTAACTGTGATATGTAAAAAATTAATATGTAAAAGGTTTTTGAATTTTGTTTGACAAAAAAGTATGCGTTGTCATCGTGCCATACCTATGGGGATAATTTCGCCGCTCTCTGATCTCATAGGAGTTACACGTCAGACCGCCGTTCTAGCTTTCCAGTTTGGTGATGGCTATTCAAATATGTTCTGGCCAACAGGCGTTTGCCTTATTTCAGGCCTTATGAACATTCCTGCGAACAAGTGGTTTAAGTTTGTTGCTCCTCTTTTTGGTATGATGTTCATTTTGCAGGTAATGTTTATGCTAGGAGCAGTTGCTATAGGGTTCTAAAATCGGAGGAATTATTATGAGTTATACTTATTCGGTAAAGGAGCTTGCTTATTAGCTTGCCGAAAAGAATATTCCTTTTCCCCATAATAGAGCACCTCCAAACAATGAGATCTATTAAGTCAAAACACCCTTGCTTCAGCATTTATTCCAAAAAACTATTAATGTACATAGCCAATATCCTGTTTCTGGTATAACATCATTAGCATAGATAAGTCAATTTAAGAGCAGTGCTTTTGTTAATAGCTTACATAATGGCGGATAAAGCTTTGTGCAAGAAGCAGATTCATGCTTTAAAGTACTTATACATATGAGAATATTATGCTTTAAAAGATAATATTTGCCGGGGGGCGATATGGCCTTATAGTAGCGGTTGGTTAACTGGGCCATTTGTAAAGCCTGCTGATAAGCTTAATAATTAAAAATCATCCCTTCGCTTTAGCGAAGGGATGATTGCATACAGTAAATTATTGGCTGATTTTACAAAGAGTAATATTAGAGTGCTCTTGTTTTTATCTCTTCGCTGAGTTTTGAAACAAACTCATCAAGGCTCATGACGGTTGTTTCGCCAGTCTTGCGGTCACGAACGGCAACTTCGCCTGATTCGGCTTCCTTGTCACCCAGAACCAGCATATATGGGACCTTCTCCATCTGTGCTTCGCGGATCTTATAGCCAATCTTCTCGCTGCGGCTGTCGAGCTCGACACGGTAGCCTAGGTCAAAGAGCTTATCATAGATCTTCTGGGCGTAATCGTGGCTGCGGTCCGTAATGGGGAGTATTTTCACCTGAACAGGGGCAAGCCATGTTGGGAAAGCTCCCGCAAAATGCTCTGTGATAACGCCGATAAATCTTTCGATAGAGCCGAGCAGGGCACGGTGGATCATAACGGGGCGATGCTTTTCGCCGTCGGGGCCGGTATACTCAAGCTCAAAGCGCTCAGGCATCTGGAAGTCGAGCTGAATTGTGCCGCACTGCCATGTGCGTCCCAGTGAGTCAGCCAGATGGAAGTCGAGCTTCGGGCCGTAAAATGCGCCGTCACCCTCGTTGATGACAAATGGCTTGCCCATCTCCTCCATGGCGGCCTTAAGGGTAGCCTCGGCAAAGTGCCATACTTCTTCCTCGCCCATATGGTCTTCGGGCATGGTCGAAAGCTCGATGTTGTATTTCAGGCCGAAAGTCGTATAGATTTCGTCGAAGATCTTGACGGTATTTTTGATTTCTTCCTTCATCTGGTCAGGTGTCATGAATATATGGGCATCATCCTGTGTGAAGCATCTGACGCGGAAGAGGCCATGGAGAGCGCCTGAGAGCTCATGACGGTGAACAAGCCCGAGCTCTGCCATTCTGAGGGGCAGGTCGCGATAAGAGTGAAGCTGATTTTTATAGACCAGCATTCCGCCGGGGCAGTTCATGGGCTTTACGCAGTAATCCTCTTCATCGATGACTGTTGTATACATGTTGTTTTTGTAGTGATCCCAATGTCCGCTGCGGTGCCACAGTTCCTGATTGAGGATTATCGGAGTAGATATTTCAACATATCCGTATCTGCGGTGAACTTCTCTCCAGTAATCGAGAAGGGCATTTCGAAGGGCCATTCCCTTTGGCAGGAAGAAGGGGAAACCGGGGCCTTCTTCTGTCAGCATAAAGAGGCCAAGTTCTTTGCCCAGTTTCCGGTGGTCACGCTTTTTTGCCTCTTCGATGGCGGCAAGGTAAGATTCAAGCTCTTCCTTGCTTGTAAAAGCTGTGCCGTATATGCGCTGAAGCATCTTGCGATTTGAGTCGCCTCTCCAGTATGCACCCGTTACCGATGTCAGCTTGACGGCCTTAACGCCGGAGGTGGAGGGCAGATGCGGGCCGGCGCAGAGGTCTGTAAAATCATCCTGCTTATAGAAGGAGATTATGGCATCCTCGGGCAGGTCGTTGATCAACTCGACCTTGTAGGGCTCGTTCTTCATAAACTCAAGTGCCTCAGAGCGGGGGAGTTCAAAGCGCTCAAGGCGATAGCCCTTTTTAATGATCTTTTTCATTTCCTTTTCGATTGCGTCAAGATCCTCCTGTGTGAAGGGCTCATCGCGGTCAAAATCATAGTAGAAGCCGTTGTCGATGGCGGGACCTATGGCGAAACGCACCTCGGGATAGAGGTGTTTTACCGCCTGGGCCAGAATGTGTGAGGCGGTATGGCGCAGTGTCCAGCGCCCGTCAGCGTCATCCCATGTGTTGAACTTGACCTCATCTCCGTCATGAAGCTCGGTAGGCAGGCCAAGGTTGTGGCCTCCAATCTCACATGAGAGAGCCTTTTTGTAGTCGTCGCCCAAGGCCAGTTTGGCAAGATCGAGGGCTAGAGCGCCATTCTCAAGGCTGTAGCTCTGCCCGTTTGCCTTTACGTTAATCATGTCATTCTTCCTTTCCGTTTTAAAGATTTTGTCTTTATCGGAAAAAACAAAAAGCCCCCGTGCCTTAATAGACACAGAGGCGGACAATATCCGTGGTTCCACTCTGCTTGCAGCTCAAAAAACAAGCTGCCGCTCATTTGCCGAATAACGCCGGCGAAACGGCACACGCTACTTATATTTCGCGCACACTCCTCGCGGGAGGTAGTTCTTTGTCCGTGAACCAAGACGGCTTTCAGCAAAATGCCATCCTCTCTGGTGGAACACAATTGAACAAGAACACCCGGTCATAGGATTTGGTCGGGGGTCTGGCTTTCCGATATTGCATTTAATATAACATCGTGAATATCATTTGTCAATATATATTCTATGCATTAGGGCTTGTGTTTGAAACGCTTGTAAATTATGTTTCCCTGTTAAATGGTTTATATTCATTTTGGCAGCTACCCTATGGATACGAAATGGAAAATATATTAATAGGCTGAATAGCCGTTTTAGCAGAGCGTATAGTAGAAATTTGCTGAAAGCTTTTTATTGGCAATGCTGGAAGCTTCTCAGCAATTTTACTGATGTTTAGTCAATAATGAAAGCCGAAGACTCAATGAAAATGCCCCGCCAAGTATGGAGTAGAGTAGGGGATACCCGTCTGTTATAATGAAAAGTTTGATTATCCAGTCAGGAACGGTCACAAAAAACGGGGCGATTGCTATTGCCATCAGAGCAAGTATTAGAAAGGCACAGATATAAAGTATGGCTTTTGACTTTGCGTTTTTTATTTGAAGAGCCGAGGTGTTGACAAATTGAGCAGGGATAGCTAAGAATGAAAAGTAAAGGCAGGGCTTTGCTGCAAAGTGGTAGATTATGCCTGGCATCGCATCAAAGCTCAAGGCTGCTGCCGAACGCAGATAGAGCTCATAAATAAGAATATATATAAGGCTTATAGAAAACATAGCTATAAACAATAAGTAAATTGGCTTCTTTTTCATAGTGCCTCCCGTCTAAAAAATACATTGAGTATGAGCAAGCTATTTTTATTAGATATTATTGATCTTCTATTATATCCTTGACCCTTGCCAGAGATGAATCACTGAGCTGGTGGTAAGTCTGTTCATTTGAGGTATCACGTGTAAAAACCCCGGAAGAGAGATCTATTGAATAGGTCGTTTCCGTGACAGACAGTGGTGGAGGAACAGATATGCCGTGTGTTTCCTTCGGAATATTGTAAAATGAAGCAACAAGATAGTCTGTGTTTTCCACTGACAAGGTACAGCTAAAATCTCCGCATGCTGGAGGATCTACGTAACCATTTTCGGCGCTGTTCTCTAAAATGTCCAGCACGGGTATTATTTCCCTGAGCTTGAGCTTACGACCTTTTGAGTTAGAATCAGGCTTTTGTAAAGCGCCATCCGCTTCGGTTTGCATAATTTCGGTATAAAGCTCGTCCAGCGCGGGGATGGGTTCTATATCCCCGACCAAATAATAATCCTCTCCCGAATCAAAGACAAAATGCAGGCGGGAGGTTTGAAGGTCAATAAAGCTTAGGTCGATACGACATCCGCCCTCAGGCCACTGAAGGTATATATAGCTTCCGCCGGTCCAGCTCTTTCCTCCGGGGTTTTCATCGGTGCGCTCTAACCCATCAAGCTTAAAATCATTCAATAGCTTAAGGCCGCGTGCGTTCTGCTCAGCACTTCCTGATACAAAGACATCCCCATGGTAATCTACAGTAAAGCAGCGGAAGGCCAAGACACATCCAGCATCATTCATTTGCGGGATAATATCCGAAATGGATGACGGACTTTCAGCGGCCGCCCTGTTGCATGCGGTAAGGATGGCAAGCCCCAGAAAGAATATAAAAAGCAATAGTTTCTTCTTCATGTATTGAGAGTCATTTCAGTACACATAAACGTATTATCATTCAAAAGGATGTTTCGCCGGGTTATGTAGCTAAATTCTTTTTTACCGTTGAGGATTACTCCTTTTATATTACAGATATATCTTCATGCAGTGGATTGACGTTTGATGAGCATGTTTGCTATAAGTCCCATATTTGTTACTTTTTTCTAACAGGACAAGCATATAATAAAACGCACAATATATCAACTGATTTAAAAAACTTAGAAATTTAAAACGATACAGTTTGCCTGCTTGTATTTTATGCTTCTGTTTGAAACTGCCTTCAAAGAAGGATATTCACTTATCCTTTGTCAGGTTGTGCCACGTTGGGGCAAGCTGATTGATTTCTATCTCTGCTCTTAAAAGCGTATAACCTTGTAATTGACTATATAAGGCACGGTGATGTAAAATAGGAAACATAAGTAAACTACTTTTGTCAATTGGAGGATAAATATGGATCAGCTTAGAGAACAGGCAGAGAGTGCCCTGCGATTTACGCCTGAGAGAATCGAAAAGCTTGTTGCCAACGTTGCATTTCGTCCGACTTTTGTGCGCTATGGGGCGTTTGTCTATAAAAAAGAAAGCTTTAATGAAGATGGGAATAAGATAAAGACTTTTATATTTGTTGATCTCACCCTTGGAGAGCAAAGAGAGCTTTTTGACCATGAGCATATGGCGAAGCTTCTCGGAGAGGCAACAAAAGAAGAGTATGATCCAAGTGACCTTCCGATTATACCGGAGAAGGTCACAAAGCTAAACGCCTTTGTCTTTTCGCTTAAAGACAAGTCACGCTGGCTTTATGATGGAAAGGCCCTTGCGCGCCTGAATCCGCCTCTGCCTCAGAATGCGGTTATTTCTCCCGATAAGAAAAAGGCAGTATATGAGAAGGAGGGCAACCTCTATTTTGTTAAGCTGCCTTCGATGAAAACCATACAGATAACCCAGGACGGCGCGGAGCATAGGGGATACGGGGTACGCTATCAGGGTTCTTCCGGCTATATAGCTGACAAGCTCGCCGGGGTTCAAAAGCCTACAGGGGTGCTTTGGTCTCCAGACAGCACAAGATTCTTTACCTATCTTCTTGATTTCTCCAAGGTGTTGGATTTTACGCTGATCCAGAGCGTGCCGGAGGGCAGAAAGGCTGTTCGTCCGGTTGTTCATACCTATAAGTATGCGCTGCCCGGCGATGAGAACGTGGCAAAAGCATCCTACTATATGTTTGACCTCGCATTTGGCGAGCTTAAGAAAATAAATGTACCAGAGACAAATCTGTCTTTTGGCGCACCGATAAACGGCAGGATGTCGATGCTCGGGTGGTCGGAAGAAGGGAATATAGGGGCATGTTATGTAATGAACCGCGGCTGCAAAAAGGCGGATATTTATATAATTGACCCCGAGACAGCGGAGGCTAAGCTGTTATTCACAGAGACTTCAGATACCTTTTTGTTTTTTGATGGCCACAGGAGCCTGAATGGCGGGTCGCCTATGCAGGAGGATTTTTCGGCAAAGACTTTTGTCATATCGGAAAAGCTGGGGAAGCTTTTCTGGCTGAGCGAAAGAGACGGGCAGTTTGATATATTTGACTATGACATAGAGACCGGAGATTGCCGCAGGCTCACTGACGGCGATTGCTGCGTCAGGCAGCTTCTGCATCTTGATGATGAGAAGAATATGCTGTACTTCTCGGCTTCGGGGAGAGAGCCCGGGGTCAATATCTACCAGCGGTATATTTACAGCGTTGACCTTGACAGCCTTGAGGTCAAGCTTATGTGTTATGAAAAGGGCGACCATAATGCCTTCTTTGCTCCTGAGGGAGTGTATTACACGGCCTCAATCTCTGCTTATGACAACCCACCAGCCAACAGGATTTTTGATATAACTGACGGAAGCCCGATTGGTACTTTGTGCGAGGCGGATGTTTCTAAGCTTGAAAATATCGGGTTCACATATCCAATACCCTTCTGTGAAAAAGGCGCTGACGGCGTTACTAATGTTTATGGCATTATGTTCCTGCCTCATGATTTTGACGGAGGGAAGAAATATCCCGTTACAGAGTATTATTACGGCGGCAACCAGACGACAAGAGCCCCCCAGACATTTGCGGAGACGCTCAATACAATGGGCTTTACGCCTTGTTTTTCGGATCTTGGATTTATAACCGTCATCATTGACGGAAGAGGCACACCTCTTCGCGGCAAGGAATACCATGACTTAGGCTATAATAATATGGGAGACTGCGCAGGGCTTGAAGATCATGTGGCTGTGCTTGAGGCTCTTTGTCGGCGGTATCCATTTATTGACCGCGACCGCATAGGCGTATGGGGACACTCAGGCGGAGGCTTTGCCGCGCTGCACTGCATAACGGATCATCCGGAAATGTATAAGGTGGCCGTATCAACTGGAGGAAACCACAGCCAGGAGATTTATTCCGCCGAATGGTCTGAGCGCTATATGGGTGAGTTTGACAGAGCTTTGTGGGAGAGGCAGAACGCCGAGTATAATGTAGGGAATATGACGGGCAAGCTGCTTCTTATTCACGGCGAGCTTGACGATAATGTCCATCCGGCCTCCACTATGAGAGTGGTTGACGCCCTTATCAAGGCTGATAAGGATTTTGATATGCTGATAATGCCAAACATGCATCACACATTAAGAGAGAGCGACTATTACCGCCGCAGAGTGCTTGAGTATTTCCTCAGGAACCTTTGATGGATCGCCTTGAATACACAGTCTTGCCTACGGACGAGGGGATTCCACTCAGCCAGCTTGCCAGACGCAGAATGGCTGTTTCGGCCACCTTGCTGCGGCAGTTAAAATCGGTAAACGGAGGGATATTGCTTGACGGCGAAGAGGTGTTCGTCAATGTGCTTCCAAAAGCAGGACAGGTTGTGTCCCTATCTTGCGGAAAAAGTGAAAGCTCAGTCAATGTGATACCTCAGCAAGGAAATATCGACATCGTATATGAGGATGAGCTCATGCTCATACCAAATAAACCGAGGGGAATTCCTGTTCATCCGTCAAGAGGACATGAAAAGGATACCTTGGCAAATTATGTGGCAGGTATTTTCGAGAAGCAGGGAGAGGTGCTGGTATTCAGGGCGATAAACCGTCTTGACAGCGGTACCAGCGGCCTTATGTGTATTGCAAAGACAAAATATGCATCGGCTCTTCTTGGTAAAGCCCTTTTGGAGGGCCGCATAAAGCGTGAATATTATGCGCTTTGCAAGGGGAGGCCTGATCCTGCGGAGGGTACGATTGATCTTCCAATAGCCAGAATAGATGGCAGAGGCATCATGAGATGCGTAGACCCCAATGGTCAGAGAGCTGTGACGCATTACAGGACGCTGCACTGTCAAAACGGAGTAAGTCTTCTGCGAATAGAGCTTGAGACCGGGCGCACTCATCAAATTAGGGTTCATATGGCTCATATCGGGCATCCCTTGCTGGGGGATTTCATGTATGGCGAGGAGATACCGGGGTTTGACCGGGTTGCGCTGCATTCCGGACGCATAAAGATATCGCTTCCCGATAGGGAGATAGACCTTGAAACACCGCCGCCTCCTTGTTTTGGAAGATTTATCGATCTTGAAGTTTACCAGGGGCATAAAGAGGACTAACCCTGAAGTTGGAAGGGGATATGCGATGGTTTTGGGCAGATTTGAGGAAATAAGGAAGGGATAGGATGAAAAACGGGTTTTTTGCCATGCTGGGCAGAATGAAGTATATAACAAGATGGGGGTTAATGCGCAATAACCTGAAAGAGAGCCTTTCAGAACACTCCTTTGATGTGGCTGTGATAGCACATGCCCTTGCAGTTATCGGTAGAGATGTTTACAGTAGAGATATAAACCCCGGAGAGATCACGGCCGCGGCGCTTTTCCATGATGCGCCCGAGATACTTACCGGAGACTTGCCGACTCCGGTGAAATACAATAATCCGCAGATTCGTGAGGCTTACCGCTCTGTTGAGGACGGCGCCGCTGAAAGTCTTTTATCTATGCTGCCAGATGAGCTGAGGCCGGAATATACCGCGCTGTTTACATTTGAAACTGAAAAGCCGGAGTTCTACAGATATATCAAAGCTGCCGACAAGATCTCGGCTTATATCAAATGCGTAGAGGAGCGCAAGAGCGGCAATCGCGAGTTTGAGAGGGCAGAGCGTCAGCTTTTTGATGTGATAAAGTCTATGAAGCTTCCTGAGGCTGATTATTATATGGAGCGATTTGCCGGAAGCTTCGAGAATACGCTGGATGAGCTTCAGCAGGAGGATAAATAATATGGGAAGTACAAATATAGTGATACTGTGCATAAGCGGAGCCCTTATAATATGGGAGTTGACGGCGGTTTCTTTTACAAATAAAAAGGTGAAGGTGACAGGCGCCGTTCCCGGGCAGAAAATTGGCATAGGCCTTTTCGCAGTAGCTTGTCTTATTATAATGTGGGCTAAATGGGGTATAGATAAGTGGCAGATCTTGTCTATGGCGGCAATAATTGTGGCGGCTCTGCTTAATTTTGTTATCAAGAACGGCCTCAGCGAATATGGAATGTATGTAAATGGATGGAGCACGCCTTATAAGGATATGAATTATTTCGATTTCGAGCGCAAGGAAGGCGATCTTAATAGAATAAGAGTATCCAGCATTCGCAGGGATATTACTCTGCTTTTCGACGATGCGCAGATGCAGCTTGCTTTTGCGTATTTCGCCAAAAACAATATCCATGATATGCAGACATATCAGGTTCTGAAGAAAAAGCAGAAAGAGGATATGAAAAATCGCAGGAGCAAGAGATAAGGGGTAAATCGGAACTCATATAAGCATAATAAATGCGTTTTACTCTTTTGGAGAGCAAAACGCATTTTTATATTGGGCAGATTAATTGCGGAGATGGATTAATTGCGGTGTAATCTTATATGAAATGTTCATTCACGTATTCATAAGTTCCAGAATGTGCTGAATAAGAGCTTCAACCGGCAGGGCGGAAGAAAGAACAAGCTTTTTACCACTGAAGGAGTTATACATTTTTATATGATAGCTGAGATATGTGCCTTTATTGTTGGTAGGGGTTCTGTACGAAGCCGCCCACTTGAGAAACTCTTGGCTGCTTTCATAAAGATCCCCTCCTGTTAGCACTCTGTTTCCGAAACGCTCCAGCTCGCGGGCGTCCAGACGCTTTATGCGGGAATCCTCGTCAAGCAGCAGAAAGATAAGAAAATCTGAGCAAAGATGTACTGAGGGAATGAAGGCGTCGATCTGCCCATCAAAAACAAAGCTCCCGTTTTTGTCCATATCTTCGCGTAACAGAGCAATCCGCTGCGGCATCGGGCGGGTTTTTGAGAACTCGTCGTCTTGCCATAGGTAATGATCCCCTGAAAGCACAGGTACGCCAAGGCGTTTGCCGAGGGCATGGGTCAGTGTGCTTTTCCCGCTTCCGGAGGCGCCTATTATTTGGATTCGCACAGATAAAACCTCCAGAATATTTCTTTGAGACTATCGTCTGTTATACCTATCTTGTTAAGCCCCTCACGGTATTTTGCCGTTAGTTTATCGATGTAACTTTTGCGAACCTTTTGCGAGCCGTAATGAAGCGCGCTGTGGCAGTTGGGACAAAGCGGCACGATGTTTTCAGGGCAGTCGAGATTTGTTTCGGGAAACAGCGGCTGCATGGACAAGGGAACAAGGTGGTGGCCTTCCAGATAATTCGAAAGCCCTCCCATACCCTCGAAGGTTTTATGAGAGCTGTCTATGGCACATTGGCAACCAGAGCTTAGGATAACGGTATTTAACAGCTTTTTGTCTGTAGAACGCCTCAAAGATCCGCTTCCTTTGTGCGCGGAGGGCTCATAGCTGTAACTTTTATTTGCAAGAACAGCAAGCTCTGCGCCTGAATACACTCCGCGAGAAGGATCGGCTGTTTCGGCAGGCTCTTCCTCATCAAGCGTTTCACGCCATTTTGATGTTGTTTCTTCTGCTTTGAGGGCAAAGGAGTTGCCTTCGCTTGTGAGCGAATATGTATAATGATCACCATGATCTCTTTTGAAAAGTATTCTGTTGTTAGGCCGCTGATAATTTGAAACGAGTATATTTCTTATAGTTTGGTCTATACGAGGTTGAGGGGCATGTAGATTGTGCTGTATCATAAGATCTACCGGGGTGAAATATGGATATATTGCTTTGACAGCCATTATAACCTTATCAGAGGTTACCGGCGAGCTTAGCCGGCTGATTGCAAGACATACATATGGCCTTAATTCGGCCTCGCTGGATTTGAAGATTGTAATTCTTCCGAGCGGCGATCTTACAAAGAATGCTGTACGGTCTGTTCGGCGGCTTGCTGAGCCGATTGTATTGTTTTCGATAATGGAAGTGTATTCGGATCGGCAAAGCTTGAGTTCTTTTTTCGCCCAGAGATAGCATTCCGTGCTTAGAAGCGATTGCGGGCCCTGACGCCCCCAGATATTAAGCGCATCAATTATTTGGCATACATTAGCGGGCATTATTTACCCTCCTTGTCAACAAGGTAAAGATATTCGCTGTTGTGTATGGGGCGGTTTCGAAGGTTGCGTGAGCCGCGGAATACGTTATAAGACGTATCAAAAACAGTGACATTTCCTATCTCCGATAATATTGACATCATACTTTCTCGTGTTACGAAACCTTCTGAATTGAAAGATACAAGGAGAAAACGGGTATTTGCATTTTGGCAAAGGTCTCCCAAAGCATCGGAAGCCTTGACGCTTTTGTTATAATCAGAACGGTTCCATTTTTTTGGTATCCCAGATACGGAACTGAGATCAGTCGGTTTCTTATAATCGTTAATGAGATTCAGCATAAAGTAATTTGATCCGTAAGGGTGCTGGTTATAGGGAGGATCGATATATGCCACATCTGCGTGTTCCATTTGCCCTGCGATAATATTGGCATCC
Source organism: Clostridiaceae bacterium (assembly GCA_034926865.1). Lineage (GTDB taxonomy): Bacteria > Bacillota > Clostridia > Oscillospirales > Butyricicoccaceae > RGIG1902. The sequence goes on along the minus strand of JAYFQP010000004.1, from coordinate 71,533 downwards.
ATCGCAGTTACTTCGTAAGGACAGCTATAATTACTGAATACAGGAAATGGAAGGCTGATGGGAGCGAGTATGCGGGAGAGGGCGTTTTTGCCGCTTCCTCCGAATGAGCCAATTCCACTGTGTCTATCTTTATAAAAGCCTTTAAACACCCCAGAGGTGTTGCATTTCACCGAGGCCTCCGAGAGAAGCGGTGCAAGGAAAAAGGGGCGTACATCAGGCGGAAGAATATCAATCGCCGCACGGCAGGTATCGATATACGAGGCATTTTGAGGAGTATAGAATACTCTTTCCCCTTTTTTGATTTCTGTCCCGTCTTCCGGGGAATATAGCATTCTAATAAAGCCGTTTTGAACGGGATTTTCCTTCATATATTCAAGAAGAAGGTTATAATGCTTGCGCAATTTGTCGGTATCGGGATTTGCAAGGTAACATCGTGCGATGGTTTCGCAATAGCCTTCCAGATCGTTGGATAAGATAAAAAAAGCGTCTTTTTTTACATATCGGGATACGATGCCAGAACCCGCAAAAATGTCGGCAAATGAGATCCTGTCTCGGCCAAGGCGTTTTTTAACCTCCGTTATTCCTTGACCTATAAAATCTAAAAGGGATCTTTTGTTGCCTAAATATGTAATAAGTTGTTTTGTCAAATACTCCTGATTTTCCATAGATAAAGTATATCATAAAAAAAGACAACACAAAATAAGTATTCGACAAATTACAGACAGAAAACCTTGTCGAATAGGATTATTATTGTAGTGTTGTCATCATGATATTATATATTTAATTGGAAGAAGCTGTTGGAAAACCTGTTTTCTGCGAAGTAAAGGCGCGAAAAAATTTTAAAAAGGAAAAAGCCGAAACGGGTGGGGCCGTTCGGCTTTTTCAAGAAAAAGGAAAGAGAAGGTGTTGGCGTTTTAAGTCCACGAAGCCCGTGGAGGGCCACCCTAAAGATTAGGGCGATAAAAAAGACTGCGTTTGGAGAGCGTAAAAACCATCGGTAAAATCGTTAAGAGAATAAAAAAATAGAGGGGCACATCATGAAAAAATACACATGGTGTACGCCTCTGTTAATTAACCTGAAAGATTCCCAAAAGGTTGCCTCGTCGGTGCAGTTTAAATGAGCTGCTTTTCAGAGAGTCGTCAGAATACGGTCCTTTTGCCTGAGAGCTTCTGCGTTCCCCTTCGGCGGACGGCAATGCTGCCGTTTCTCTCCCGTATTCGTCATCCGACATATTTAATTGGCGAGTCCAAAGACTCATCGAACCTTATGATAACATATTAGTGACTTTTGTCAATGGTTTTTTCAAAATAAATTTGATTGCAGATAAAATGCCAAGGTTGACAGACTTATGCCATTCATATTATAATGGACCTCGGACAAGGGAGTAGTCGGCACCTTAGGGTGCGGCAATATCGACATACTAACGGCTTTGCCGTTCGGTATTGCCTGAGTGTTTACTGATGATGAGACTTGGCTGCGGATTTCTGCGGCGAGGTCTTTTTTTATGCCCGGTCGCTAACAATGGAAAAGGAGATTTACTTTATGTCTTTGCTTGAGCTTTTTATTCTGGCGGTGGGGCTTTCTATGGATGCTTTTGCCGTATCGATGTGCAAGGGGTTTGCTATTGAAAAGGTTACACTTAAAAAAATGTTTACCGCTGGCGCCTATTTCGGAGGATTTCAGGCTGGTATGCCTCTTTTGGGTTATGTGCTTGGGGTTGGATGTTCCAATACGATAACGTCAGTGGATCACTGGATAGCCTTTGCGCTTTTGACATTTATAGGCGGAAATATGATAAGAGGGTCATTTTCCAAAAAAAGTGATGATGGATGTAAAACTGAAGACGCGTCAATGTCCCCAAAGAGTATGCTGTTGCTTGCAGTAGCAACCTCCATAGATGCGCTGGCTGTTGGCGTTACTCTGGCTTTTTTGCAGGTTTCCATTCTGCCATCGGTGACTTTCATTGGGTGTACCACCTTTGTTTTATCGGCTTTTGGCATATATCTTGGGCATAAGCTTGGCAGCAGTAATAAGCTTAATGCCGAACTGTGGGGCGGAATTATACTTGTACTTATAGGATGTAAAATACTTTTTGGACATCTGGGCATAATAGGCTAAAATATAAAAAACCCGCAGGCATAACCTGCGAGCTTTTGATGGCGGGCGTACGTGGGAATCGAACCCACCTAAGAAGCTATTAACCCCTATCACCGGTTTTGAAGACCGGGGGGCACACCAGCACCCATCTACACCCATATGCGAGACGCATAAATGATAGTACCATGAACAAAAGCATTTTTCAAGTGCTTTGTCACATTAAGTATCAAAAAACGACATCATCAGCTTGCCTCGTATTGTAGCCTCGGAGAAAAGCGAAAGAAATGAGCAAATTATAATTAGTATTATAGATTGTTCCTATATATAGTATACTCGCCAAAAGAAGCAATACTCGGAGACTGAGAGCATTTTGAAATTGTATTTATAGATAGTTCCTATAAAAGTTTGTATTTGATGGGTCTTGTAGGAAAGAGAATTTTTTATGTTTATTGTTTTTATCTATAAACGGAAGGGTTACCGTCAAAACCACAAAAAGTAATGCAAATTTACAAGATTTTTTTTAGTTTTCACCCGAAATATGTCTTTACAAATGACAGTAATATGTTAAAATATAGACGTAAGCGTGAGAGTGAAGGCGCTTGCCCAAAAATGAATATTTCAGGTTGAAGCTTCCGGGAGAGTGCAATATGCCGCCGAAGAGGCAAGGGTTTGCGGAAAGTCAGCGCAGGCTCGAAACTTTCAGGCAAAAGGACCGGGGTGGACTGTACTCTGAAGAGCTGTAAGCGCGCTCATTGCTTAAGCGCCAAAGGAGCAACGGCTTTTGCCGGAATCTCTCAGGCCAACAAACGGAGAATATGACTGTTTATTTACTGTATTTATTTCAGTGTTTACAGTGGTATTTCTCGTGAAGCACCGAGCCGTTTATTTTTTTGCCCGCGGGGCCTTGTTAGGCTGTTTTGAGCGACTGAGAAAGCTATGTGTATATGATAGGCTATCGGAAATTGATATAAAGGCGGTAATGACAATTGGATTTCATTATAATAACCAACAATCCATTGGTGAATGAAAAATACAGCATGAAATATTGCGTGTATTATAATGAGTGCTCATATGAGGATGTTTTTAAACAGGTCAGAGACAAGATACATCAGGGTCATATCCTTTTGTCGCATCCGCTTTCCGGCAGTGTGAAGCCAAACGAAACTCCGTATAAAAGTGTAATGCTGTCCGCCAAGAGAGGGCTTTTAGATAAGCAGTCAGTGGAGATCATAGAGGATTGTGTGTTGGCAGTAGCTAAGTTTGAACGCTATAAGAAGCGCACATATATTCTTAACGACAGAGTGAAGGCTGATTTTCAGCTTATAGACTTTACCCTTATAGAGAGCGCTGTTGGGTCAGCGATCGTTATCTGATTTTTTTAATTTTAGGTTTTCATTAATTTGAAATACAATTTATAGTGATAGGAGGAAAACATCTTGAAACTTGAGCTTGGATATATCCATATCAAAGATATCATCATTGGCTCGGAGTCGAAGGTTGAGAATGGCGTGCTTTATGTTAATGAGGCCGCTTTGAAATCTCTGGTCCTGGAGGATGAAGAACTCAAGGACGTACACTTCGACGTGGCAAAGCCCGGTGAGAGCGTCAGAATCACACCTGTAAAAGACGTTATCGAGCCCCGCGTGAAGGTAGAGGGCCCCGGCGGCGTATTCCCCGGAGTCATCTCCAAAGTTGAGACAGTCGGCAGCGGCAAGACTCATGTCCTTAAGGATATGGCAGTTGTCACAGTCGGCAAGATCGTCGGTTTCCAGGAGGGAATCATAGACATGAGCGGCCCGGGGGCTGAGTATACCCCGTTCTCCAAGACTCTTAACCTCGTTATGGTCTGTGAACCGGCCGACCACCTGCTCAGCACCGAAAAAAATCCCACGCTTCCTATAGACAATGAGAAGAAGCCTCTTTATGAAAAGGCTGTCCGTATGGCTGGGCTGAAGGTAGCTACCTATCTCGGCGAGCTTGGCAGGAACATCACGCCTGATGATAGCGAGGTCTTTGAGACGCCTAACCTTAAGGAAGGCATTCAAAAGTATCCTGATCTTCCCAGAGTCGTATACGTTGCGATGCTGCAGACACAGGGCCTGCTCCATGACACATATGTCTATGGTGTAGACGCTAAGAGAACACTGACGACAATGCTGTGGCCAACAGAAATAATGGATGGCGCTATTGTAAGCGGTAACTGCGTATCTGCTTGCGATAAGAACCCTACCTATATTCATCAGAACAACCCTGTTGTTCATGAACTGTTTAAGGAGCATGGCAAGACCATTAACTTTGTGGGAGTTATCATCACAAACGAAAACGTTTATCTTGCAGACAAGCAGCGTTCTTCCGATTGGACAGCTAAACTCTGCGAGTTCCTTGGTGTAGATGCCGCTATCGTCACACAGGAAGGCTTCGGCAATCCGGATACCGACCTTATCATGAACACCAAGAAGATTGAGCTTAAGGGTGTTAAAACTACCATAGTTACCGATGAGTATGCCGGCCAGGATGGCAAGTCACAGTCTCTTGCCGATGCTGATCCTCTTGCTACAGCGGTTGTTACAGGCGGTAATGCAAACGAAGTTATCATTCTTCCCAAGATGGACAAGGTTATTGGAATGCTCGACTATGCCGATGTTATCGCCGGTGGCCATGACGGCAGCTTGAGAGCTGACGGGACCATTGAGGCTGAAATCCAGGTCATCACAAGTGCCACAAACGAAATGGGCTTCAACAAGCTCAGCGCCAGATAAGACTAAAGAGAGGAGGAAAATTACAATGAGTAAGAGAGTTGTACACTATATCAACCAGTTTTTCGCCAATATCGGCGGCGAGGAAATGGCTCACATCGAACCCGAGCTCAGGGAAGGCATTGTAGGCCCTGGCCTCGCTTTCAACACTGCTTGGAAAGGCGAAGCTGAGATCGTCAATACCATCGTCTGCGGCGACTCTTATTTCGCCGAGCATGAGGCTGTCGCAAAGGCCAAGGTTCTTGCCTGGGTCAAGGAAATCAATCCTGATTTCTTCATCGCCGGCCCTGCTTTCAACGCGGGACGTTACGGATATGCCTGTGCTAATATTTGTATCGCTGTTCAGGAGGAGCTTGGTATTCCTGTTCTGACAGGTATGTACGAAGAGAACCCCGGCGCAGATATGAAGAATAAGGTTCTTATCGTCCCCACAAGAGACAGCGCTGCTGGTATGAGACAGGCTGCCCCCGCAATGGCTAAGCTCGGCCTTAAGCTTATGAATGGCGAGAAGCTTGGTGCTTCCTGCGAAGATGGTTATATGCCCAACGGCATCCGCAAGAACTTCTTCGAGAAGGAGAGAGGCGCAAAGCGTGCTGTTGATATGCTCCTTAAGAAGATTGCTGATAAGCCTTACGTCACAGAGTATCCCATGCCTACGTTTGACAGAGTTCATCCGAATAAGGCCATTAAGGATCTGTCAAAGGCTACCATTGCCCTCTGCACATCAGGCGGCATAGTTCCTAAGGGCAACCCTGACCATATCGAGAGCTCCTCTGCTTCCCACTATGGCGAGTATAACATTGCCGGAGTTATGGATTTGACTTCGGACAAGTATGAGACAGCCCATGGCGGATATGACCCTATCTATGCTAACGCAGACCCTGACCGTGTTCTTCCTGTCGACGTTCTTAGAGACCTCGAGAAGGAAGGCAAGATCGGCAAGCTCCATGATCTCTTCTACACCACAGTCGGTAACGGAACCGCTGTTGCTTCTGCTAAGAAATTTGCTGCTGAGTATGCTAAGAAGCTTGTTTCTGCCGGAGTAGACGCCGTTATTATGACCTCCACTTGAGGCACCTGCACACGTTGCGGCGCAACGATGGTTAAAGAAATCGAAAGAGCCGGTCTTCCTGTTGTACACATGTGCACAGTTACACCGATCTCCATGACGGTTGGCGCTAACAGGATAGTACCTACTATCGCCATCCCCCATCCTCTCGGCAACCCCGCTCTTGATCATGCCGATGAGAAGAAGCTTAGAAGACACCTTGTTGAGAAGGCTCTTAAGGCCCTTACAACAGAGGTCGAAGACCAGACAATTTTTGAGGACTAATCAGTAGCCCTTTAGCCCTTGTAAACGGTGTTTACACAAACTTTCGGGAGGGCATTACTGCCCTCCCGAAAGTGACCTGAATAAATTTTTATTTTTTTGAAAACTCCGGTCTTACCGTTTTAATAAATTGTATCTTATGCAGGACGAACTATTTTGTTATTTATTGTGTCTTATTTAAAAATCATATAAAAGAAAGGGCGAAATCCAATGAGCAAGATATATGATGTAATTATCCTCGGCGCGGGCCCTGCAGGCCTTGCCGCAGGTCTTTATGCAGGAAGAAGCCGTCTTTCCACCCTCATTATCGAAAAGGGCCAGGATGGCGGACAGATAGCCATTACAAATGAGATTGAGAACTATCCCGGCCAGGTCGAGGGAGATTCCGGGCCTTCCCTTATCGCTCGCATGACTGAGCAGGCCAAGCATTTCGGGGCTGAGCGTGTCAGCGATACGATCAAGAGCGTTGTGCTTGATGGGGAGATCAAAAAGTTTGTAGGCGTAAAGGGCGAGTATCAGGCAAGAGCGGTTATCCTTGCAACCGGCGCTTTCCCCAAGCCTATAGGCTGTAAGAATGAAGGCGAATTCATTGGAAAGGGTATTTCCTTCTGCGCTACCTGTGATGCTGCTTTCTTTGAAGACTTTGAGGTATATGTAGTCGGAGGCGGCGACAGCGCTGTTGAAGAGGCAATGTATCTTACAAAGTTTGCACGCAAGGTCACAATTATTCATCGCCGCAACGAGCTCAGAGCCGCTAAGTCCATTCAGGAGAAGGCTTTTGCTAATCCTAAGCTCGCATTTATGTGGGATAGCGTTGTAGACAGCGTTGAGGGCGAGGATATGCTTCAGGCCATGACGGTTAAGAACACCAAGACAGGCGAACTTACACGTATTGAGGCAGATCCTGAAGACGGTGTATTCGGCCTTTTCGGATTTATCGGTTACAACCCCAATTCCGCTCTGTTTGAGGGCCAGATAGAGCTTGAAAATGGTTATATTAGAACTGATGATAATATGCATACAAACATCGAAGGCGTATATGCCGCCGGCGATATTCGCGTAAAGAGCCTGCGTCAGGTCGTAACCGCAGCAGCAGACGGCGCGATTGCCGCGATGCAGGTCGAGCACTACATTTCAAATAAGTAACCCGGCTTTCAAAAGCAAATAATATATAAAGGAGTTCAGACAAATGGTTGAATTGACAAAGGACAACTTTGAGGACGAAGTTCTTAAGGCTGAGGGTAAGGTTCTCGTTGACTTTTTCGGCGACGGCTGCGTACCCTGTGCGGCTTTGATGCCCCATATCCACGGATTCGAGGAAGTTTACGGAGATAAGATCAAGTTCACATCCCTCAACACAACCAAAGCAAGAAGATTGGCTATCGGCCAGAAGATCATGGGCCTTCCCGTTATCGCTATCTATGAGAACGGCGCTCAGATCGCTTCCTGCGTAAAAGACGATGCTACACCTGAAAACGTCGAAAATATGATCAAGGCCAATATCTAAGTTGGCGCTAACCCTGGCCCTAAGGGCCGAAAAATCCAGGTAGTAAGCCTCAGGGCTGACTATAAATCTTAATGAGGAGGAAATTGAGCCATGAGCATTCTTAATGGTAAGAAAGTTATCATAATCGGCGACAGAGACGGCGTACCCGGACCTGCCATCGAAGAGTGTGCTAAGTCTGCTGGCGCAGAGGTCGTGTATTCCTCGACGGAGTGCTTCGTCTGAACCGCCGCTGGTGCAATGGATCTGGAAAATCAGAAGAGAGTTCTTGATATCTCTAATGAATATGGTGCGGAGAACGTCGTTGTTCTTCTTGGAGCTGCGGAGGGTGAAGCCTCTGGTCTTGCTGCCGAGACAGTAACAAACGGTGACCCCACTTATGCCGGTCCGTTGACAGGAGTCTCGTTGGGACTCACGGTTTATCATGTTTGCGAGCCTGAAGTTAAGGCTGAGTTTGATGAAGCTATCTATGACGAGCAGGTTGGCATGATGGAAATGGTACTTGATATCGACGATATTTCGAGCGAAATGCAGGGTATCCGCGATCAGTATTGCAAGTATCTTGGCTAAGACAGTAAGCGGGGCTGGGCACTTTAAACCAGCCCCCTTTCCGTATTTACCACAGCGGTTCTTGCGGCGGAATGCGTAAAAGCGTCCCCGAAATAATCAGTTAAGGGATGGTTTTATCCATTCCCAGGATGAACAATTAAAATTATATATGAAAGGTAAAGTGAGCCAAATGAACAGTGTTATTAAGGGAGCGGGCTATGCCCTGGTCCATACACCTGATATGGTGCTTCACAACGGCACTACACAGACGACCGAAATGATCGTCAACCCAAACTCAGAATATCTTAAGGAGCTTCCTTCCCATATTCGCACATATGAACAGGCTGTTGCATATTATCCCAACCAGACATATATTGGCAACATGACCCCTGCGGAGCTGACCGCTATCGAGCAGCCTTGGTATGACAAGGAGTGCCCTCTTAAGAGCCGTTATGGCAAGTTCGGCCAGATTATGCCTCAGGAAGAGTTCCTTCTTCTGATGCAGGCTTGCGATGTTTTCGACCTTGTTGAGCTTGATGCCGAGTTTGTTTCAGCCCATAAGGCTCAGCTGGCTGCAAATGAGATAATTGACGATTCCATCATGGCAAGGGTCAAAGATGGCGTTCCTGCAGAAAAGGTAGCTTCGCTTGTCAGCAATGAGCATGCAGAACCACTTTATCATCAGGGCAAGATCGTAGGCGCTGTCAAGAGGGCTCATGATATCGACATCAACCTCGCGGCACATGTAATGCACGAGAATATAGTTTCCAAGGCTTCAAACGTTCTTGGCCTTCTCTGCGCGATCAAGAGCTCCGGCATAAATAAGGAAGATGTTGATTATGTTATCGACTGCTCCGAAGAAGCCTGCGGCGATATGAATCAGCGCGGCGGCGGCAACTTCGCAAAGTCCGTAGCCGAGATCGCAGGTCTTGTGAATGCAACCGGCTCTGACTGCCGCGGTTTCTGCGCGGCTCCTTCCCATACGATGATCGAAGCCGCCGCTCTTGTTTCCTCCGGCGCTTATAAGACAGTCGTTGTAACGGCCGGCGGATGCACAGCTAAACTTGGCATGAACGGCAAAGACCATGTTAAGAAGGGCCTGCCTATTCTTGAAGATGTTCTTGGCGCGTTTGCTGTTGTTATTACCGAGAATGACGGCGTCAACCCCGAAATCAACCTTGACATGCTCGGCCGCCACACAGTCGGCACAGGCTCGGCTCCTCAGGCTGTTATCTCTTCTCTTGTAACTTATCCTCTTGATAAGCACGGCCTTAAGATTACGGATATCGACAAGTATTCACCCGAGATGCAGAATCCGGATGTCACAAAGCCCGCGGGCGCAGGGGATGTGCCTCTGGCCAACTATAAGATGATCGCTGCTCTCGCAGTAAAACGCGGCGAGCTTGAAAAGGCTGATTTGGCCACTTTCCCTGCAAAACACGGCCTTACAGGCTGGGCGCCCACACAGGGTCATATTCCTTCAGGCGTGCCTTATATCGGCTTTGCCCGTGAGGAAATTCTCAGGGGAGAGATTAAGAACGCCATGATTATTGGCAAGGGAAGCCTCTTCCTTGGCCGTATGACCAACCTTTTCGATGGTGTATCCTTCGTGATTCAGGCCAATACAGGCGCTGAGAAGGAGAAGGGCGTAAGCGAACAAGAAGTAAAGGGCCTTATCGCGAAAGCACTTAAGGAATTTGCAGCCGGCCTTTTGGCTGAATAAGCGGGTGACTGAAATGAGCAATTTGGAAAAAACCATTGCCAAGGCCTTTTTGGAGATGGCAGAAGGGCTTGAGACCGGAAGCTTCGGTAAAAAGCCACGTATCGCTATCACAGGCATGGGCAGTGAGCATGGCGAAGAAAACGCCATGAATGGCGCCGTGATGGCGGCTGCCAAGGGCGTTGATGTTGTTTACATCGGCAGCCTTGAGCACGAAGGAATTACTACCGTTAAAGTGGCCGACGATGAAGAGGGCCACAAGAAGATGGAAGAAATGGTTGAAAAGGGCGATGTTGACGGAGCGGTCACAATGCACTTCCCGTTCCCCATAGGAGTTTCCACCGTTGGCCGTGTTATTACACCGGCAAAGGGCAAGGAAATGTTCATCGCCAACACAACAGGTACTTCCAGCGCTGACCGTATTGAAGGCATGATTAAAAATGCTGTTTACGGTATAATTGCGGCAAAGGCGGCAGGAGTAAAGGAACCTACCGTAGGCATTCTTAACGTTGACGGAGCGCGTCAGACCGAGACCGCTCTCAAGCAGCTTGCAGAGTGCGGCTATGATATTAAGTTCGCTACCTCCGGCAGAGCAGATGGCGGTTGTGTCATGCGCGGCAATGATGTACTTCAGGGTACACCTGATGTTCTTGTAACAGACTCGCTGACGGGAAATATCCTTGTTAAAATGATCTCCTCGGGTACAACCGGCGGCTCCTTTGAAGCTACAGGTTACGGCTATGGCCCCGGAATCGGAGAAGGCTATGAGAAGCTTATTATGATCGTTTCAAGAGCTTCTGGAGCACCGGTTATCGCCGGAGCTATCGAGTATGCGGGCCAGCTTGTAAGAAACAATATCTTCAAGGTTGCCAAGGAAGAGTTCCACAAGGCAGATAAGGCTGGGCTTAAGAAGCTTCTGGAGGCCAGAAGAGCTGCCGCCAAGCCATCCGCAGAGGCGAAGGAAGAGGTCAAAGCTCCTCCTGCCGAGCCTGTTACGTCTCAGATCCCCGGAATTGAGGTCATGGATCTTGAGGATGCTGTTCAGGCCCTGTGGAAAGCCGGCATTTATGCCGAAAGCGGCATGGGCTGCACAGGCCCTATAGTCCTTATGGCCGACGCTAACCACGACAAGTCCGTTGAGATCCTCAAGAAGGCAGGCTTCATCGGTTAAGCCTTAGTCGCAGTTTTATATAACAGTATTTATAGAGTGTAAGGAGCGGCCATTGGGCCGCTCCTTTTAATACATTGTAAAACAGGGTTGCTGAGGTGGCAGCGATTATAGTATGCTTATATTAAGCTTTAAGGCCATATAGAAAAGCGTTGGTGCAATGGAGATAGGCCGAATCAATGCGCCAGAGGCAAACAGGTTTGTGGGTTATAAAAAGGAGCTTTAACACTGTATCTTTTTAAGTGAATTTTGGGGATACTTTATTAGGAGGCAATAAATGGATATTCTTTTGAAAAGAGCCCGGCTATCTGATTGTCAGCTGATATATGCCATGCAGGTAAGAGCTTTCGCCCCATTGCTTGAAAAATACAAGGATTATGATACTAACCCTGGCGCAGAGACTTTTGAAAAAGTAAAAAAGCGCATGGAACAAAGTTTTACTGATTATTTTCTTATTGAGCTTGGCGGCTTGAGCATAGGGGCCATCAGGATTGTGAGAAATTTAAAAGGGATATGCCGTATTTCGCCAATCTTTATTTTGCCGGAGTTTCAGGGCAGGGGTTATGCCCATCAGGCGATCAAAGCAGCCGAGATGCTTTACCCCGAAGTATGCAGGTGGGAGCTGGATACAATAAAGGAGGAAGAAAAGCTTTGCCGCCTTTATGAAAGCCTTGGGTATACGGTCACCGGACGTGAGAAAGAGCTTCAGAAAGGTATGACGCTTATATATTATATAAAGCAGCTGTGATAAAAGGCTAGCTGTGGATAACTTAAAAGTATGCTGTGTATATGTTTGAAAAATGCTCTGGTAAGACGGTTTAGCGGACTTGCAACTCGTGAAAAAGCTGTGAAAAAGCTGTGAAAACTGTGAAGAAGTTATAAATATTTTAGTATTGTCAAAATATTGAAAGAAAATTTGTTTGATTACATAAAAAAAGGTTGACAAATAAATCTTGATTTGATATCCTATAGGAGCGCTCGTATGCGAGTGCGCGGGGCTTTATGCCCTAAATAGCGATGAATCCTGAGATTGCCGGCTAAGCCGGGTAACTTAGGAGGAGTAGTCCGATAATCGGGCGGCAGAGAAACAGAACAATACTTGCGTATCCATATATTACCGGAGGAACTGCTTGCGTTTTGCATGTAAGCCACGGGGAGACCAACAAGTATTTTGCGCCGGCGCCCTATCATGTAACCCGGCTTTATTTATGCCGAAAATGTGATACGCACGGGAGCGTTGCAGTTTCTCGCCGTACCAAATCAACATTATGCGATTTGAGTACGCACAGGAGGAAAACAACATGGCAGACATGCAGAGAATGAGAATCAGGCTTAAGGCTTATGATCATCAGCTTATCGACCAGGCAGCCGAGAGAATCGTCGAGGCAGCCAAGCGCACAGGCGCCGATGTGGCGGGCCCCATTCCTCTTCCCACGGAGAGGAAGATCATTACGGTTCTTAGGGCCGTCCATAAGTATAAGGACAGCCGTGAGCAGTTCGAAAGACGCACTCACAAGCGTCTCATTGACATTCGCAACCCTGAGCAGAAGACCATCGAGGCTCTTACGAACCTTGACCTTCCCGCCGGAGTGGATGTAGAGATCAAGATCTGATTTAACCAAGTCAACAACCGTTCCCGCAGAATATCGCGGGAGGGTTATGTTGGGAAATGAAGGAAGACAAAACTTTACTGTTTTCCAACCACTAACTTAAGGAGGAAATAACATTGCAGATGGAAAAAGCAATCATCGGTAGGAAAGTCGGCATGACGCAGATTTTCGACGCTACCGGTAAGGTGATTCCTGTTACTGTAATCGAAGCAGGCCCCTGCACCGTCACCCAGAAGAAGACGGTTGAAAAAGACGGCTACGCTTCCATTCAGCTGGGTTTCTCCGATGTCAAAGGGAATAGGCTGACAAAGCCCATGAAGGGGCATTTCGAAAAGGCCGGCGTTCCCGCAAGAAAGTATCTTAAAGAGTTCAGAATCGCCGACTGCGACAAGTACAACGTGGGCGATATCGTTCTGGCTGATGTTTTTGCCGAGGGCGATAAGGTTGACGTTGTCGGAACCAGCAAAGGCAAAGGGTATGCCGGTGTTGTAAAACGCTGGAACGCCAGTATGCAGCAGCATTCCCACGGCGTTGGCCCGGTTCACCGCTCTGTTGGTTCAATGGGCGCGAACACAGATCCTTCAAGAGTGCTTCCGGGCAAGCATATGGCCGGACATCTGGGCGCCGAGCAGGTGACTGTTCAGAACCTTGATATAGCCAAGATAGACGCCGAGTCCAATATGATAGCGATCCGCGGCGCCATCCCCGGGCCCAAGGGCAGCATCGTTTATATCAAGAACACAGTTAAGTTCAATCGTGCTAAGAACACGCAACAGCAGGGCGTAAGCAGCAACCCGCAGAAGGCTTCCGCCAAGAAAAAATAACGGGGAGGAGGATAAAAAATGGCTAAGACCAATCTTTACGATATGACCGGCAAGGTCGTAGGCGAAATCGAGCTCAACGACAGCGTTTTTGGCATCGAGCCTAATAAAGTTGTTTTGCATGAGATCGTTAAAAACTATCTCGCCAACCAGCGTCAGGGAACACAGAGCACCCTGACAAGGGCAGAGGTAAGAGGCGGCGGCAGGAAGCCCTGGAAGCAGAAGGGCACCGGCAGAGCCCGTCAGGGCAGCATCCGCGCTCCTCAGTGGATACACGGCGGTATAGCTTTCGGCCCAAAACCCCGTTCCTATCGCTATACACTCAATAAGAAGAGCCGTCAGCTTGCTATGCGCTCAGCTCTTTCTGCCAAGCTTGCTTCAGGCTCCATGGTAGTGGTGGACAATTTGACGCTTTCCGAGATCAAGACAAAGTCTATGTTGGGCTTTTTGCAGAATGTCGGCAGCGAAAAAACAGCTCTTGTCGTGACTCCCGCAGTGGAGAAGAATGTTATTCTGAGCGCGAGGAATATTCCCGGTGTTCAGACGACTTTCGCCTCTGTCATCAATGTCTACGACATTCTTAAACATGAAAAGTTCATCGTCGACCAGAAGGCAGTTGCCATGATCGAGGAGGTGTACGCACAGTGAAATCCGTATACGATGTAATTATCAGGCCTATCATTACTGAACAGTCAATGGAGGCTGTCGAAAGCAAAAAGTATGTTTTTGAGGTAGCCCGTTCTGCCAATAAGATAGAGATCCGTAAGGCTGTGGAAACTATTTTTGGCGTGAAGGTCCTCAGCGTCAATACCCTTAATGTCAGGGGCAAGGAAAAGCGCATGGGCGTTCATGTCGGCAAGACATCCGCTATGAAGAAGGCGGTTATCCGCCTGACCGCCGAGTCCAAGCCTATCGAAATATTCGAGGGCATGGTTTAGTCGGCGAGGCTCATAAGAGCTTTGCATGCGCATCGGCATAGCTGCCGAAGGTATACCGCTTAAGTGCGGTGCAAAACGACAATCTACAAGGAGTGAAAAGACATGGCTATCAAGAGCTTTAGGCCTACTACTCCCTCTCGCAGACACATGACTGTGACTGATTATAGAGGACTTAGCAAGGTAAAGCCGGAGAAAAACCTTCTTGAAAAACTCAAGAAGACAGCCGGCAGAAACAGCTATGGCAGAATTACCGTACGTCATCAAGGCGGCGGCAATAAGGTTAAATACAGAGTTATCGATTTTAAGAGGGACAAAACCGATATGCCCGCTAAGGTATCTTCTCTTGAGTACGATCCTAACCGTTCGGCTCATATAGCGCTTCTTCAGTATGAAGACGGAGATAAGAGATATATCCTGGCCCCCAACGGCCTTAACGTGGGCGATGTTGTATATTCAGGCCCCACGGCCGACATCAAACCCGGCAACTGCCTGCCTGTTGCAAATATTCCCCTCGGTACTGTTATTCATAACATAGAGCTTTATCCCGGCCGCGGCGGCCAGCTTTGCCGCAGCGCAGGAACAGCTGCTCAGCTTATGGCCAAGGAGGGCGATGCCGCTCAGGTAAGACTCCCTTCCGGCGAAGTAAGATATATCAAGATGGGCTGTAAGGCCACAATCGGGCAGGTCGGTAATATCGATCATGAGAACGTACAGCTCGGTAAGGCCGGCAGAAAGCGTCATATGGGCGTTCGTCCCTCTGTTCGTGGCTCTGCTATGAACCCGAACGACCACCCGCACGGCGGCGGCGAAGGCAAGGCACCAGTCGGACGTCCCGGCCCAGTTACACCTTGGGGCAAGCCGACTCTTGGCTACAAGACGCGTAAGAAGAACCATCGTACTAATAAGCAGATCGTAAGACGCCGTAACGGAAAGTAAAGAAAGGAGACACTTAAATGGGCAGAAGTAGAAAGAAGGGTCCTTTTGTGGCTCCAGAGCTTTTGAAGAGGGTTGTTGCCCTTAACGAAAGCAGCGACAAGAAGGTCCTTAAAACATGGTCGAGAGCATCGACAATATTCCCCCAGTTCGTCGGACATACGATTGCCGTTCATGACGGCAGGAAGCATGTTCCAGTATATGTCACCGAGGACATGGTTGGCCATAAGCTCGGCGAGTTTGCCCCCACACGCACATTCCGCGGACATTCGGGCAACAAGAATAAGTAACAGGAGGAAAATGAGATGGAAGCAAGAGCATATTTAAAGCACGTGCGCATCTCTCCCCGCAAGGTCCTGATAGTTTGTGACCTTATCCGCGGCAAGGATGTAGCAACGGCAGCCGCCATTCTGATGAATACTCCTAAGGCAGCAAGCGAGTATCTGATCAAGCTCCTCCGGAGCGCGGCCGCCAATGCGGAAAACAATTTCGAGATGGATCCAGCAAAACTTTATATTTCGGAAGTTTTCGCAACTGGAGGCCCCATCATGAAGAGGGTCATGCCAAGGGCTCAGGGAAGGGCATTCAGAATAAACAAGAGGACTTCGCACATAACCCTTGTCCTCAAAGAAAAAGAATAAGGTCAAGGAGGTAAGTTATGGGCCAGAAAGTAAATCCCCACGGTCTTCGTGTGGGCGTTATCAAAGGATGGGATTCCCGCTGGTTTGCCAAAGACGAGCTTGTCGGCGACCTTTTGGTAGAGGACTATAATGTCCGCAAGTATCTTAAAAAGACACTTTACGCAGCCGGAGTGCCCAAGATAGAGATCGAGCGCACCAACGCCAATGTACGCATAATCATTCACTGTGCCAAGCCCGGCATGATCGTCGGCAAGGGCGGCGCAGATATACAGAAGCTCGAGAAGGACCTGACGGCTATGATGAAAAAACCCGCAAAGGTCTCCATCATCGAAGTCAGAACTCCTGATCTTGATGCTCAGCTGGTTGCTGAGAACATCGCCTCCCAGCTTGAGAGACGTATCAGCTTCCGCCGCGCTATGAAGCAGTGCATGGCAAGAGCTATGCGCCTTGGCGCCAAGGGAATCAAAACAGCTGTTGCCGGCCGTTTGGGCGGTGCTGAAATCGCCAGAACCGAGCATTATCATGAGGGTACTATTCCTCTGCAGACGCTCAGAGCTGACATCGAGTACGGTTTTGCCGAAGCTAACACCACATATGGCAAGATTGGTGTTAAGGTATGGCTTTATAAGGGCGAAGTTCTTACAGGTGGCCCGAGGCAGTCAACAGTAGATGCTCCCAAGCGTGATCGCCGCGAGCGCCGCGATGGTGACCGCAGGCCGAACAACAACAGCAACTACAGAGGTGACCGCAAGCCTCAGGGCAGCTATGGCCAGAGACCCCAGCAGGGAGGTCAGAGGCCGCCTTATCGTCCCAGCAATAATCCAGGCCGTCCTATAACCAAGCCGGAAGGAGGAGCTCAGTAATGCTTTTGCCTAAAAGAGTTAAATACAGGAGAGTCCAGAGAGGACGCATGAAGGGCAAAGCTACCCGCGGCAATGTCGTCTCCAACGGCGAGTACGGCCTTCAGGCCCTTGAGCCCGCATGGATCACCTCCAATCAGATCGAGGCAGCCCGTGTCGCTATGACGCGTTATATCAAGCGTGGCGGCCAGGTATGGATAAAGATATTCCCCGATAAGCCCGTTACGAAGAAGCCAGCCGAAACCCGCATGGGCTCCGGTAAAGGCGCTCCCGAGTTTTGGGTTGCAGTTGTTAAGCCCGGCAGAGTTCTTTTTGAAATCGCGGGCGTTCCAGAGGACGCAGCCAGAGAGGCTATGCGTCTTGCCAGTCACAAGCTTCCTCTCAAGGCTAAGTTCGTATTCAGAGAGGATACCGTTAAGGAAACAGGTGGTGAAGTATGATGAAGGCAAAAGAGGTACGCGAGCTTTCTACAGAACAGCTTAATCAAAAGCTGGGTGAGCTGAAGAAGGATCTCTTTAACTTGAGGCTTCAGCACGCTATCAACCAGCTTGATAATCCGCTGAAGATAGGCGAAGTCAAGCATGACATCGCAAGAGTCAAGACAATTATCCGTGAGCGTCAGCTTGCGGGCAAGTCTTAAGCGGTCAGGAGGATAAACAATGAGTGAAAGAGCTTTCCGCAAGACGAGGGTTGGTACTGTCGTTTCCGATAAGATGGATAAGACTATCGTCGTTGCAATAGAGGATAGAGTTCAGCACCCGCTCTACAAGAAAATCGTAAAGTCCACATATAAACTAAAAGCACATGACGAGAACAACGAATGCGCAATCGGCGACAAGGTAAAGGTCATGGAGACCAGACCTCTGTCCAAAGATAAGAGATGGCGTCTTGTTGAGATCGTAGAAAAAGCTAAATAAGGAGGGTTTGCCGTGGTACAGCAGGAATCATATCTTCGCGTCGCCGATAATACCGGTGCGAAGGAAATCAAGTGCATCCGTGTTCTCGGTGGATCCACACGCAGATACGGAAATATCGGCGACGTAATTGTCGCATCTGTAAGAAAGGCCGCTCCTGGCGGCCAGGTCAAGAAGGGCGAAGTTGTTAAGGCAGTTATCGTCCGCACAAGGAAGGGCCTGAGAAGGGCTGACGGCTCATATGTTCGTTTCGATGAGAACGCAGCCGTCATCATCAAGGAAGACAAGACCCCCAAAGGCACTCGTATCTTTGGACCGGTCGCCCGTGAGCTTCGTGAGAGAGATTATATGAGGATCCTTTCTCTGGCTCCCGAAGTATTGTAAGGAGGAAGCGCTGCTATGAATACACTTCATGTTAAAACCGGCGATACCGTCGTAGTGCTCTCCGGTAAGGACAAAGGTAAGCAGGGCAAGGTCCTGTCCGCGTCCCCAAAGAATCAGACAGTCATCGTTGAAGGAATCAATATTGCACAGAAGCATACCAAGCCCCGCAAGCAGGGCGAGGAGGGCGGCATTTTGTCCAAGCCCGTTCCTCTCAAGGCTTGCAAGGTAATGAGAGTTTGCCCCAAGTGCCAAAAGCCCACACGCCCCGCCCATAAGGTGGGTGCAGACGGTAAAAAGGTAACCATCTGCAAAAAGTGCGGCGCTGAAATATAAGAAGGGGTAGGAGGTAAATAAAAATGGCTGATAATTACACGCCCCGTCTTAAAACGAAATACACCGAGGAGATTGCTCCCGCTCTTATGAAGAAGTTCGGCTATAAGAGTGTTATGCAGATCCCAAAGCTTGAAAAGATCACGGTAAACGTAGGCTGCGGCGAGGCCAGAGATAACTCAAAGGTTCTTGATGCCGTAACACGTGACCTCGGGATTATAACAGGCCAAAAGCCTATTATCACAAAAGCAAGAAAGTCTATCGCTAACTTTAAGCTTCGTGAGAATATGCCTATCGGTGCAAAAGTCACGCTTCGCCAGGATAAGATGTGGGAGTTCCTTGACAGGTTCTTCAATATAGCTCTGCCCCGTGTTCGCGACTTCAGGGGCATCCAGAACGGCGGCTTCGACGGCAGAGGAAACTTTGCTATGGGTATCAAGGAGCAGCTCATCTTCCCCGAAATCGAATACGATAAGATCGATAAGATTCGCGGTATGGATATTGTGTTCACAACTACCGCCGAGACAGACGAAGAAGCCAAAGAGCTCCTTGAGCTTTTGGGCGCTCCGTTCGCAAAGTAAAGGGAGGAGCAATAGAATGGCAAAAAAGGCTATGATTTTGAAGCAGCAGAAGGGCAGCAAGTTTTCTGCAAGAAACTATAACCGCTGCAAGATCTGCGGAAGGCCTCATGCGTATCTGAGAGATTTCGGTGTATGCCGTATCTGCTTCAGAGAGCTGGCTCACAAGGGCCAGATACCCGGCGTAAAGAAAGCTTCGTGGTAAAATAATCTATTGGGCGTATAAAAGCGCCTGAGAATAGTGGAGGGGGCTGCCCCTTTACAAGGAGGCATGCTGCCAATCTCTGTGACCGGCAGCATCCCAGTCCTTAAAAAAAGCGGCAAGTTTAAGCTGCCCTCTAACTTCTTAAGGAGGAAGAAAAAATGCACATCACAGACCCAATTGCTGACATGCTTACGCGTATCAGGAATGCTGGCGCTGCCAGACATGCAACTGTGGATGTTCCTGCTTCCGGTATGAAGAAGGCTATTGCCCAGATCCTTTTGGATGAGGGTTATATCAAGGCCTTTGAAGTGAAGGATGAAGGTGTACAGGGAAACATCAAGATTACACTTAAGTACACAAACAACAAGGAGAAGGCTATCTCCGGTCTCAGAAGAGTCAGCAAGCCCGGGCTTCGCGTTTACGCAGGCGCTGACGAGCTGCCCAAGGTTCTTAGGGGATTGGGTATCGCCATCATTTCCACGTCTAAAGGAATCATGACAGACAAGAAAGCGCGCGAACTTAATGTTGGCGGCGAAGTTCTTGCCTTTGTCTGGTAAGGAGGTAAAAGGTTATGTCCCGTATAGGCAGAATGCCAATTGCCATCCCAGCCGGAGTTACAGTGGAAGTAAATGGCAATGTTGTCACAGCAAAGGGCCCAAAAGGTGAACTCACAAAGGCTATGCACCCCGATATGATAATCGAGGTAAGCGGCAGCGAAGTCACCGTAAGCCGTCCCTCAGAGGATAAGCTTCATAAATCGCTTCACGGTCTTACACGCACACTTGTGCACAATATGGTCGTAGGTGTAAGCGAAGGATATAAAAAAGAGCTCGATGTCGTAGGTGTTGGATACCGTGTCGCCATGACCGGTGCTGCCCTGCAGATGAATATCGGCTATTCCCATCAGGTTATTGTGAACCCCACTTCGGGGATCACCATCGAGTCTCCCGCTCCCAACAAGATCGTTATCAGCGGGATCGATAAGCAGTTGGTGGGTCAGTTTGCAGCAGATGTTCGCATGAAAAGACCCCCCGAGCCTTACAAGGGCAAGGGTATCAGATATACAGGTGAGGTCGTCCGCCGCAAGGAAGGCAAGACCGGAGCCAAGAAGAAATAAGGAGGTGCGCATAAATGGTTAAGAAGTATGATTCTAACGCTCAGAGGCTTAAGAGGCATAAGAGAGTGCGCGCCCACATTTCGGGCACGGCTGAAATACCCCGTCTTGCTGTTTTCCGCAGCGAGAAGCACATCTATGCTCAGGTTATCGACGATGTAGCAGGCAAGACCATTGCCGCAGCGGCTACAAATGAGAAGGATTTCGGCACATACGGCGGAAACGTCGAGGCAGCCAAGAAGCTTGGCGCTCTTGTAGCCGAGAGAGCTCTTAAGGCAGGTATTGAAAACGTAGTGTTTGATCGCGGCGGATACTTGTATCACGGACGTGTTAAGGCATTGGCAGAAGGCGCCCGCGAGGGCGGACTCAAGTTTTAAAGGAGGAGCTGAATATGAGTAAGTTAATAGACGCCTCGGCACTTGAGCTGTCAGAGAAGGTAGTAGCCTTAAATCGTGTATCCAAGACAGTCAAGGGCGGACGTATCTTTAAGTTTGCCGCATTGGTGGTTGTAGGCGACCACAACGGCATAGTAGGCTTTGGTCTCGGTAAGTCCTCCGAAGTTCCCGACGCTATCCGCAAGGGCATAGAGGACGCCAAGAAGAATCTCGTAAAGATTTCCCTCGAGGGAACAACAATTCCACATGAGGTCATAGGTAAGTTTGGTGCTGGCCGTGTTCTGCTTAAGCCAGCCGCACCCGGTACTGGCGTTATCGCCGGCGGCGCTGTTCGTGCAGTAGTCGAAGTTGCCGGAATTACCGATATTCGTACAAAGTGCCTGCGCTCCAACAACTCCCAGAATGTTGTTGCCGCAACCATGCAGGGGCTTGTTTCGCTCAGAGATGCTCAGCAGGTTTCAGCCGTAAGGGGAATTCCCGCTGAAGAACTAAGATAAGGAGGGTAACCAAAAATGAATACTTTAAAGATTACCCTTGTCAAGAGCCTTAATGGCAGGTTTAAGAAGCACATTGCCACAGCCCAGTCTCTGGGCCTTCGCAAGATCGGCGATGTGACCGTTCAACCTGATAATGAGCAGACACAGGGTAAAATCTCCCAGATCTGCTACCTTGTCAAGGTAGAGAGCAAATAAGGAGGGTGCTGATATGAAATTACACGAACTTTCTCCCGCAGCAGGCAGCACAGCTGTCGGCAAGCGCAAGGGCAGAGGAATCGGCACCGGCAACGGCAAAACAGCCGGCAGAGGCCATAAGGGCCAGTGGGCCAGAAGCGGCGGCGGCGTTCGCCCTGGCTTCGAAGGCGGCCAAATGCCTCTGACAAGAAGAATCCCCAAGAGGGGCTTCCACAATGTGTTCGCCAAGCATTATGGCGAAGTCAGCCTTGCAGACCTTGATAAGGTTTTTGAGGATGGCGCGGAAGTTACCTTTGAGACTCTTGTTGAAAAACGCCTTGCCGCAAAGAAGCTCGATGGTGTCAAAATTCTTGGCAACGGAGAACTTACGAAGAAGCTGACTGTTAAGGTCAACGGATTTACTGCTTCGGCAAAGGAGAAAATTGAAGCCGCAGGAGGAAAGGCGGAGGTGATCTGAGAGTGATCGAAACTGTAAAGAACGCTTGGAAAATCCCTGAACTCAAGAAAAAGCTGCTCTTTGTCATAATGGCCATGGTGGTTTTCCGCTTCGGTCATTCGATCTTTGTTCCCTATGTCGACACTAAGTCACTGGCTACACAGTTTGCGGCCTATTCGGGGACTATACTCGGTTACTTCAATATTCTTTCCGGCGGCGGGCTTTCTCAGGCTTCGGTATTCGCGCTTTCGGTGTATCCGTACATCAACAGCTCGATTATTATGCAGCTTCTGCAGGTCGCCATCCCCGCTCTTGAGCGTCTTGCCAAGGACGGAGGAGAGGAAGGCAAAAGAAAAATCGCTTCCATCACAAGATATGTTACGATAGGTCTTTCTCTTGTCATGGGCTACAGCTATTATGTCCTTCTTAGGTCATATGGCGTGCTCACGCGTACAGATCTTTGGAGCGGTATCGTAATAGTAATAACATTCATCGCCGGATCATCTTTCGTGATGTGGCTCGGCGAGCAGATCACAGATAAGGGCGTAGGCAACGGCGTTTCGCTGATACTTTTTGTAGGTATCGTGAGCCGAGGCCCCAGCGCATTAATGAAAATGGTATCCGGTGTTATGGCGGGTACGCTTGCATGGTGGAAGGCTTTGTTCATACTGGTGCTTTTTGCAGGCATCATAGCGTTTATTGTCTTTATAACCAATGCTGAGCGCCGTATCCCCGTGCAGTACGCAAAGAGAGTAGTTGGAAGGAAACAGTATGGCGGGCAGAGCACATTCCTGCCCATGAAGGTTAATATGGCCGGTGTAATGCCAGTTATTTTTGCCTCCACAATTATAACTGTCCCTTCCACCATCGCTGCTTTCTTTACACCCACTGAGGGAAGCTTCTGGGCTGGCTTTGTAAAAGCTTTCTCACAGGGCAGCGCCCTTTATATCCTTTTTTATCTTCTGCTTATTTTCGGGTTTGCATACTTCTATGCTACTATTCAGTTTAACCCCATAGAGGTGGCGAACAATCTTAAAAACAACGGCGGCTTCATTCCAGGGTTTAGGCCCGGCAGGCCGACTTCAGACTTCATAGCAAAAGTCCTTAATAAGGTCACTCTTATGGGCGCAATATTCCTGGCGATAATAGCTGTCCTCCCTCTTATCATGAGTAATTTTAAGGGGCTGGGCGGGTTGGCCGTTGGAGGAACATCGATACTGATTATGGTCGGTGTCGCTCTTGAAACAGTAAAGGCTATCGAAAACCAGATGCTTATGCGTCATTACAAGGGATTCCTTGAATAAGGGAGCTCCTGCTTTGGAGATGATAGAGTAAAATGAGACTTATACTTTTAGGCGCTCCCGGAGCGGGCAAGGGTACCCAAGCTCAGTTTATTCAGCAAAAGCTTGGGATACCCGTTGTTTCAACGGGCAATTTGCTCAGAAGCGCAATGGCTCATGGTACCGAGCGGGGCAAGAGGGTAGCATCTTTTATGGACAGCGGCCGTCTTGTGCCTGATGAGCTGGTCCTCGAGATAGTCAAGGAGAGGATCGCAGAGCCAGATTGCCAGAACGGACTGATATTTGACGGCTTTCCCAGGACGCTGGCTCAGGCCGAAGCCCTGGACGAGATTATGAAGGTAGATATGGCTTTGTTCCTTCATGTGGAGGATGAAGCTATTGTCAGGAGAATGAGCGGCAGACGCACCTGCCCCCAGTGCCAGACTACTTACCATATAATAAGCAATCCGCCTAAGGTAGATGGGATTTGCGACAAATGCGGATCTCATCTGGGCATCCGTAATGATGACCGTCCTGAGGTCGTGCGCCAGAGAATAGCCGTTTATCACAAGCAGACAGAGCCAATAGTCAAGTATTACCAAGACAAGGGAATCCTTAAGGTTGTAGAGAGCCAGGAAGCCTTGGAGGATACATCGGCTTTGGTGGCGGAAGCCATTGGAGTTAGAATATGATTAAAATTAAGTCAGAGCATGAGATAAAGCTCATGCAGGAAGCCGGCCAGATTACTGCTGCCGCCAGAGAGGCGGCCGGCAGGCTGGTGGCTCCCGGGATCACCACCCGAGAGCTTGACGAAGCCGCACGCAAAGTCATTGAAGGTTATGGTGCAAAGCCATCTTTCCTGGGCCTTGGAGGATTTCCCGCCACGATCTGCTGCAGTATAAACAATCAGGTTATACACGGGTTTCCCGGCAGCAGAAAGGTGAAGGAAGGCGACCTTGTCAAGATCGATGTGGGAGCAAACTACATGGGATACCATGGTGACTGCGCTGATACATTCCCTGCGGGGAAGATTTCAGATGTGGCGCAAAAGCTTATTGAGGTGACCCGGCAGAGCTTCTATGAGGGTATCAAGCTGGCCCGAGAAGGCCAGAGAGTATCCGACATTTCCCACGCCGTTCAGAAGTACGTTGAGGCAAACGGCTTTTCCGTCGTGAGAGATTATGTTGGCCACGGAGTAGGCTCCGAACTTCATGAGGCTCCCGAGGTACCTAATTACGGAAATCCGGGCAGAGGCCCAAGGCTTGTCGCAGGAATGACACTTGCTGTTGAACCCATGGTCAATGAGGTCGGGTTCCAAGTGAAGGTTCTCAAGGACGGTTGGACTGTCGAGACCGTTGACGGCAAGCTGTCGGCACATTATGAGAATAGCATCCTGATAACCAAAGGGGAACCGATAATACTTACGGCGCCCCTAGTTAAATGACAGAACAGGCACACTTTAAACCCTGAAGGAGATATTCCATGCCAAAAGAAGACATGATTGAAGTTGAAGGTACCGTTATAGAGGCGCTGCCAAACGCAATGTTTCAAGTTGAGATAGCCGGAGGGCACAAAGTTTTGGCCCACATATCCGGAAGGCTCAGAAAGAACTTTATCAAGATCCTTCCCGGTGATAAGGTGACACTTCAGATGTCGCCCTACGACCTTTCTAAGGGCAGAATCACCTGGAGATCTAAGTAGGATTTCACGTTAACAGGAGGAATAAACAATGAAAGTTAAGCCGTCTGTAAAGCCCATGTGCGAAAAGTGCAAGATAATTCGCAGAAAAGGCCGTGTTATGGTTATCTGCGAGAATCCAAAGCACAAGCAGAAACAGGGATAAGAGAATATTTGGAGGTGTAAAGATAAATGGCTCGTATTGCCGGTGTTGACCTCCCTCGCGAGAAGAGGGTAGAGATTGGCCTGACCTATGTCTACGGAATTGGTCGCAAGCTCTCTAATGAAATTTTAGCTAAAACAGGCGTAAACCCTGACACAAGAGTTAAGGATCTGACAGAGGACGAAGCCGCCAAGCTCAGAGAAGCTATCGAGCATGAGTATGCAGTTGAGGGCGATCTCAGAAGAGAAATCGGTCTTAATATTAAGCGTCTCGTTGAAATAGGTTCATACAGAGGCGTTCGTCACCGCAGGGGTCTGCCTGTAAGAGGACAGCGCTCCAAGACAAACGCAAGAACACGTAAAGGTCCCAAGAAGACCATCGCCAATAAGAAGAAGTAAGGGAGGGACGTAATAAAATGGCTAAAGCACAGCAGGTTAAAAAGGGCGCTGCAGTTCGCACAAAGCGCCGTGAGCGTAAAAATATCGAAAAGGGAGCCGTTCATATCCGTTCTTCCTTCAATAACACACTTGTTACGATAACAGATCTTAAGGGCAACGCACTTTCCTGGGCGTCTGCTGGCGGACTGGGCTTCAGGGGATCAAGAAAATCCACACCTTATGCCGCTCAGACAGCGGCTGAGACGGCAGCTAAGTCTGCTATGGAGCACGGCCTTAAGTCGGTTGAGGTTTATGTAAAGGGCCCCGGAGCGGGCAGAGAAGCCGCGATCAGGGCTCTTCAGGCGGCTGGCCTGGAGGTCAGCATGATCAAGGATGTTACTCCTATCCCTCATAACGGATGCCGTCCCCCAAAAAGAAGAAGAGTTTAATCGAAACAGGAGGTTATAGATTATGGCTAAGAATATGCAGCCGATTGCCAAGCGCTGCAAAAAGCTGGGCGTTTCTCCCGCTGTCATGGGATATGCTAAGAAGGAAACAAGGCGTAATCCCGGCAGCCAGATGAGGAGAAAGAAGAGCGAGTATGCACTTCAGCTGAATGAAAAGCAGAAGGTAAAGTTCGTATATGGCATTCTTGAAAGGCAGTTCCATTCTTATTATGAAAAGGCACTTGCCACTTCGGGAAAGACCGGCGAAAATCTGCTTTCACTTATAGAGCGCCGCCTGGACAACGTTGCCTACAGGGCTGGGTTTGCCATGACACGCCGTGAGGCAAGGCAGCTTGTTTGCCATGGGCACTATACAGTCAACGGACAAAAGGTCAACATCCCTTCCTACCTTGTTAAGCCCGGTGATGTTATCGCCATCAGTGAAAAGAGCATGGGCCGCGACAAGTTCAAGTCAGTTCTCGAGGCTAACGCAACCATGCCTATCGTCGGCTGGCTGAGCGTCGATAAGGCGCATGGCCAGGCTACTGTCGTCACCATGCCTACGAGGAATGAGATCGACTTTGAGATCGAAGAGAGCCTTATCGTCGAGCTTTATTCCAAGTAATTTGCTGCGGCTTTTGGCTGCGCGCGCACGACAATTGTTCACGATAACAAGGAGGGTAATGAATGATAGCTATTGAAAAACCACGTATAGAATGTGTTGAAGCTCAAGCTGATGGTTCCTATGGTAAATTCGTCGTCGAACCACTGGAGCGTGGGTATGGCACGACCCTCGGTAATTCACTGCGCCGCGTTTTGCTTTCGTCACTTCCCGGTACGGCTGCAACGAGTATTAAGATAGATGGTGTACAGCATGAGTTCTCTACAGTCCCCGGGGTAAAAGAAGACGTTACAGAAATAGTTCTCAACGTAAAGAGCATCATCGCCCGCCTTCACTCTGAGGGCAAGAAGATGGCAGTTATTGAGGCTGTCGGACCCTGCGAGGTAACGGCCGGTGATATTAAGTGTGATTCGGAGATGGAGATACTCAATCCGGATATGCACATAGCGACGCTGATGGACGGGGCCAAACTTACAATGGAGCTTACCTTCGACCACGGCCGTGGGTATGTACCAAGCGATAAGAATAAGCAGTCCATGCAGCCCATAGGCGTAATCCCGGTCGACTCTATCTTTACTCCTATATATAAGGTCAACTATGCCGTAGAAAATACCCGTGTGGGTAATATGACGGATTTTGACAAGCTTACTTTGGAGATCTATACTGACAAGACGATAACAGCTAAGGATGCTGTATCACTGTCGGCTAAGATCCTTACGGAGCATCTCAATCTTTTTGTTGAACTATCCGAGGAGATAGGCTCCAAGGCTATAGTTGTTGAAAAGAGCGAGTCAACTCAGGATAAGGTCCTTGAGATGACTATTGAGGAGCTTGACCTGTCGGTACGTTCCTTCAACTGCCTTAAGCGTGCGGGCATCAATACAGTGGCCGATTTGGTCAACACGACCGAAGAGGATATGATGAAGGTCAGAAACCTTGGCAGGAAGTCGTATGAAGAAGTTGTCAATAAACTGGCCGATATGGGACTTTATTTGGCAAAAGTGGAAAATCAATAGAAACAGGTGGCGCCTGTGCCCTGCGCTTTAAATGGGCACAGGAGCCGGTTTTAAATAAGGAGGTATATAGTTATGCCCGGAACCCGCAAACTTGGCAGACCTACTGACCATCGCCGTGCTATGCTTAGAGCTATGGTCACATATCTGCTGGAAAACGGCAAAATTGAAACAACAGTGACAAGGGCCAAAGAGGTTCGTCCTCTGGCTGAAAAAATGATAACACTTGGCAAAAAGGGCGACCTCAACGCTAAGCGTCAGGCTATGACATTCATAACAAAGGAAGATGTAGTTAAGAAGACTTTTGACGAAATCGCTCCGAAGTATGCAAGCCGCAACGGCGGTTATACCCGCATAGTCCGAATTGGGCCACGCCGCGGTGATTCTGCTGAAATGGCTGTAATCGAGCTTGTCTAAGCTTGCCTGAAATGTTACCAAAGGGATTGTTCCGAGATTGATGCCTCGGAACAATCCCTTTCTTTATATTTCTGTGTAAAATAGTGATTGCCCGGGAAGTAAGCAATCTAATAATATTCAGATTTAATTGTACAGCTTTAAAGTGCAATGTTGAGTTTTTAGTCTTCAAGATAGCTGAAAATTGCAGGAATTGAAAGACTTCAAAGGATAGATGCTTTCTGGGAAAAAGAGGGCCTGCTGCCGAGAGAATAGCTTTTAAGCTCATCTTACAAAAATGTAAGAGTTTTGGGGAAAATGTAAGATGAATCAATGGCATTGACTGCGAGCGAGAGGTAAAATATATACAGATTGAACAGGAGGAAATAAAATGACAGTTCTTGAAGTAAACAACCTTAAAAAAATATATACCTCTCGCTTTGGCGGGAATCAGGTACAGGCATTGACCGATATTTCGTTCTCGGTAGAAGAAGGAGAATATGTTGTGATAATGGGAGAGTCTGGTTCCGGAAAAACGACTCTTCTGAATATTCTTGCTGCTCTGGACCGCCCCACCTCGGGAGAAGTCAGGCTTATGGGCGATGATATAACCAAGGTTCCGGACGGAAAGCTTGCTGCTTTCAGGCGTGAGAATCTCGGGTTTGTCTTTCAGGATTTTAATTTGCTTGATACCTTTGATATCATGGATAACATATTTTTGCCGCTCGTGCTTTCAGGGAAAAATTATGCCCAGATGAAAGTCAGGCTGAATCCAATTGCCCGCAGACTTCAGATTGAGGATATTCTGGGCAAATTTCCATATGAAATATCAGGCGGGCAGAAGCAGAGGGCGGCAGTAGCCAGAGCACTAATAACAGACCCCAAGCTTGTGCTTGCCGATGAGCCGACAGGCGCGCTTGACTCCAAGTCATCTGACAATCTGCTTGATCTTTTCGATAAAATTAATGGTGACGGGCAGACCATCCTTATGGTGACACATTCTGTAAAGGCTGCAAGCCATGCAAAGAGAGTTTTGTTTATTAAAGACGGCAGAGTATTCCACCAGCTTTACCGCGGCGAGCTTAGCTATGAAGAAATGTTCCAACGTATTTCCGATACGCTTACAATGCTTACGACCGGAGGGGAAAAGCATGAATAGCCGGATATTCCCTAAAATGGCTTTTCAGAATATTAAAAGAGGAAAGCAGATTTACCTGCCGTATCTTCTTACGATAATAGGGACGGTTGCAGGTTTTTATATAACCGCAGCTCTGTCCAATGACCCCGGTATCACAAATATGCGGGGAAGTATGTATGTGGCAACCATGCTTAGGCTGGGCAGCGACATAATCGGCTTTTTTTCAGCCATATTTCTAATTTACACAAACAGCTTTCTTATAAAACGACGCAAACGTGAGTTGGGTCTTTATGCTGTTCTTGGTATGGGGAAAAAGCATATCAGTCTTATGCTTACACTCGAAACTATTTATATTTCTGTTTTGGGAATAATCGCAGGAATAGCCGCTGGTATGCTGTTTTATAAGCTGGCACTGCTTTTACTTTTTAAGATACTGAGTTTCCCGGTTCCGTTCGGATTTCATATCAGCACTAAAGCCATAAGTATAACAGTGGCACTGTTCGGGGCTATTATGGCTGTTACGTTACTCAACAATATGATGTCCGTATGGCGAATGAACACTGTGCAGCTTTTGCATGACAGCAGCACAGGAGAAAAAGAGCCAAAGACAAAGCTTTTGCTGACACTGGCCGGGGTCGTATCTCTTGGCGCGGGATATTATATCGCTATGACGGTGGGTTCGGCCATAGAGGCTTTGGCCTACTATTTCCTTGCGGTTTTTCTTGTAATAATAGGCACTTATTGTCTGTTCACGTCCATAACTATAGCAGTTATGAAGGCGCTTAGAAAGAATAAAAACTATTACTATAAAAGTGGGCACTTTATATCTCTTTCAGGCATGCTTTATAGAATGAAGCGAAACGCTGTAGGTCTTGCCAACATATGCATTCTTTCTACTATGGTGCTGGTTATGATCTCCGGAACGCTTTCACTTTATCTTGGAACAGAGGATGCCCTTAATATAAGGTACAGGGGTGATATTACAGCGCTTGTTCAATATGATATGAACCAGGGTGATTTTTTCGACGGCGATAAAGCAGCAGAACTTCTTGTTTCTGCTGCAGAGGAAAAAGGGTATCCGGTAAAAAGTATAGAGCAGTGCATTTATCTTCCGGTTGGATGCATATATGACGGGAACGGTGATTTTACTGTTGATAAGATAAACTATTCGTCAGGAAATGGTACTACCGTGTGCTTTACAAGCTGTGATCAACTTCAAGGCAGCACTGAAAAGCCTTATGAAAAGCTGGCTGCCGGCAAGGTTTATTATAGCTCGAGAAAGAAGATGCCGGACGCTATCAAAATCTCATTTGGTGAAGATAAGCAGTATGCATGGGAGGCTGAGGAGCTTCCTGGCGGTATGTCTGTGGGTGAGCTTGCAGGGAATATAAGCGATGTTTGTTATATTGTGCTTCCTGATGACAATGCCCTTGCGGATATATACAAGACTCAGAAGGCATATTTTGGAGAAACTGCTTCGGATATGAGATGGGAAGCGCTTATGGATATCGATGCTGATGATGCGGGGCAGAAGCAGTGCTCCACCATGCTTTCAGAGATATCATTTGGTCAACAGGTCGGGGCATGGGAAAGATACAGTGTCGAAAGCCGCGCCGCTAATGCAGAGGATATATATGCTCTTAACGGCGGATTCTTCTTCCTGGGAATACTGCTTGGGATAATATTTGTAATGGGTACGGTTTTGATAATATACTATAAGCAGATTTCAGAAGGATACGATGACCGAGAAAGGTTCCAGATCATGCAGAAGGTGGGTCTTTCACGAAAAGAAGTAAAAAGATCGATCAGCGCACAGATATTGGTGGTGTTCTTTATGCCGCTTTTGATTGCGGCGGTACATGTTATCTTTGATTTTAAGATAATGACAGTGCTTTTAAGATTATTCTTTATTAATAATAATCCTCTTGTTATGGTGTGTACCGCAGCTACATTTATGGCCTTTGCCATTATATACGCTATCGTTTACTCATTAACTGCAAAGTCATATTATAAGATCGTTTCCTGATAAAACAGCAAGGAATATATAACAGGCCTCCCTTTTGTGGGGAGGCCTGTTTGCATTTTATTTTATGTCCAAAAGATCCGGCCAGCGCCATATGGGAACAGTTTTACACATGTCGATAAATTTCTGCATCAGCCCGGAAATGTAAAGGGTAGATCTGTAAAAAAGAAAGGTCTCGCTTACAAAAGAGGTGGACAGTTTAAAAAGGCATCCATTAAGTCGATCATATTGTGCAAAAACGCTGTTGTCTGAGAGAATAGCCGCTCCCATACCTTCGTCAGCTAAACGAACAAGGGTACTGTAGTCAAAGACTTCGATATAGCTGCGGGGGGTGAAACCTTCAAGATTCATAAGATAATCGCTGTTTGTCCGTCCGCCCTGCCCAGGGAAGTTAAGAATAAAGCAGTCATCCGAAAAATCGTGAAAAGTTACCTCTGGCTTTTTACGCCAATCTTTTTCTCCACCGTATTTTAGCGACATCGGGTGGTTGCGGGAGACTATTATGATAAAGTTGCAGCGCGTCAGAACTTCAATCTTCATTCCCCACGGCCTGGGGCCGCCGCTTATCGCGAAGTCTACTTGTCCCTCTTCAACAATCTGAGTCAAATGCTTTCGATTATTTCCGTGAACGAGGCGCAGCTCAAGGCCCGGAAGCTCGCGGCGCAAAGCGGGGAGAAGCTGCGGGAGCAGCTGTTGGGCACGCATAGCAGAGACACCGAGGGTAATTTTTCCGGCGCGAGATTGAGAAAAATCGCTTATCTGGCGTGAAAAGTTGTCTTGAAGCTCCTGCATCTGCATTAGCATTTTGACATAAAGTTCCCCTTCGTAGGTTAGGGATATAAAACTCGTATCTCTCCGTAATATCGGAGCGCCGATTTCTTCTTCGATTGCCTTTATTGCCTGGCTGAGGGCTGGTTGGCTGATATAAAGCTTTTTGGCTGCCGCCGAGATTCGTCCCTCTTTAACAATAGCAAGCACGTAAGTTAAGCGTTTATTATCCATTGATTATACCTGCCCCTTCCTATAACCTACATGTTATAAGTTTGTAAACATATTTAATATTTGATTAATATCTTATCGCAATATATAATTAAAATCAATAAAAAAGATGAAAAGCTATGATGATTTTTAGGGCAAAATGCAAAGCGGATTAGAAAGAGGGGTTTGAGTTAATATGCATAGAATAAATCTTGAAGGTTTTGTACAAAACATCATTCAGCAAAAACTTGTGGTATACCACGTTAATGTACGTCAGCACGGTGAAGTGATCGGCACTTTAGACTGGAGAGATAATCGAAGAGATAACATACATTCCTGCTCAAAGGTGATTGTGAGCCTTGGAGTTGGGATAGCTGTAGATGAGGGGCTGCTCAGTCTCGATGATAAACCTGCAGAGATATTCCCTGAAAAGCTGCCTAAGAATCCATCTCCTTATCTTCTGGATATCAGAGTAAGGGATATGATAAAGATGGCAACGGGGCATGATTATTTTATATTGCAGGGGTATGACAAAACAGGTAAAGCCCCAGGAAGAAATGACCTGAATACTGATGACTGGATAGAGTATGCCTTTAAGTTCGACGTGCCGTACAAACCCGGTACACATTGGAAATATAATAACTTCGGGCCATTTCTTGCCTCAGCTATGATACAGCAGCGCAGCGGTCAGCGGCTTGTGGACTACTTAAAGTCAAGGCTATTTCTGCCGCTGGGAATACGCAACCCTCAGTGGGAAGAAACGCCGATGGGCAGAACTCTGGGGTGTGGAGGCCTCTGCCTGAATGCGGATGAGATGGGACGCATAGGCGAGGTGTGCCTTGACGGAACATATCAGGGAAAGCAAATTGTAAGCCGCGCTTATGTAAATGAGGCAACGTCAAATCTGATCGATAATTCAATGGGCGCCACCGGGCCTATCGATTCTACGGCGGGGTATGGATATTTCTTCTGGCGCTGCGCCAGGGATAACGCATATTCAGGCCATGGCTGGGGCGGGCAGTTTATTATAGTGCTCCCAGAACAGGATGCCGTAGTCACACTTACAGCACATGATTTTGAGGGGCAGAAGATGTTTGATGCGGTTTGGGATTACATAGTTCCCCAGCTTAAGGAGAGTATTTAGTAGACCGTCTTTTGGTTAACCAGAGATGCTGACACTTAATAATACACTGATTCATGAGAAAGTAAGGAGGAAAAGAAAATGAGCATCAAAAGATTTCTGGCGATAGCACTGGTTCTTTGTATGGCTTTTGGAATGACAGCCTGTGGAAGCAGCGAAAGCGAAAAGAGTAGCGGGGATGTGCAGGGGAGCGAGTCTCAGGGGAAAGACTCCATCGTTCTTGCAGCTAACCGCGAACCTGCCTCACTTGATCCCGCGGCGGTAACCGTCAGTTACGCTACGCTGATCGAGTCAAATATCTATGATTGTCTCCTGCAGTTTGACGCTGACTGCAATGTTGTCTCTGATCTTGCCGAATCCTGGAAGCAGCTTGATGACCTGACATGGCAATTCAATCTCAAAAAGGGCATCAAGTTTCATAACGGCGAGGAGATGACCTCTAAAGACGTGCTTTTCTCCTATAAGAGGCTTTATGACCAGCCAACAGGTAGCAAATATGTTTCCAGCATAGACCCTGAGGGCTTTCAAACTCCTGATGATTACACTTTCATCCTCAAGACAAATGAACCATTTGTTTATCTCGAATCGTATGTTTGCGAAAATACTCTAAGCATCCTCAGCGAAAAGGCCGTTACCGAGATGGGTGATGAAAAATACGCCCGAAATCCTGTGGGCACAGGGCCGTATAAGTTCGTAAGCTGGGCTTCCGGCGACAATATAACCCTTGAGAGCTGGGATGGTTATTATGGCAAGCCTGCTAAAATAAAGAATGTGATATGCAAGTTTATTACTGAGAACTCAGCGCGTACTATCAACCTTGAAAGCGGTGAGGTAGACTTCGTATTTGATCTTCAGGAGTCAGATGCTGACCGCATTACGAACGGAGCCGACACAAAAACATATATCGGAGCCGGAGCTACAAACCGCTACTTTGCCTTTAACTGCCAGCATGATGTTTTTAAGGATGTGCGTGTCCGTAAGGCCATGATAATGGCAACTGATCTGGAATCGATTCGCCAGCTTGCATATCCTACAGCGGAGCCTTCAGCATGGACAGTCGTTCCCCCGGGGCTTGAGGGGCGCAGAACTGACCTTAAACCTGTTGCTTATGATCCTGAGGGCGCAAAAGCCCTGCTTAAAGAGGCGGGAGTGGGAGATGGCTTCTCGGTTTATTACATCTATCTGGCAAGCACTGTA
This sequence comes from Clostridiaceae bacterium, assembly GCA_034926865.1. Classification (GTDB taxonomy): domain Bacteria; phylum Bacillota; class Clostridia; order Oscillospirales; family Butyricicoccaceae; genus RGIG1902. The sequence goes on along the minus strand of JAYFQP010000004.1, from coordinate 37,109 downwards.
AACAATATGGTAGCAGAGGCCATTCAGGCTATGTGGAAAGAAGTGGGGGTAACCCTTGAGCTGACACCGCTTGAAAGCGCGACACTGTCTACTGCCATGAACAATCAGGAGCAGGATTTCTGTCTGGCCGGAACGAGCGTGGCTTCTTTCCAGGCAGGGCAGGGGTTGTTTGATTTCTTCCATACAGACTCCATAGGCAGCACATCTAACCGTTCATACCTTGCCAACCCCGATGTTGATTCCATAATTGATCAGATCATGGCAGAGTTTGATAAAGATAAGCGCAGTGAGCTTGTGGGCGAGGCACAGGAAATGATACATGACCTGTATCCAATCATGATAATAGGCCATACCAGTTATATCGTTGGAATGCGCAAAAATGTTCAGGGCTTTGAGTTCACCCCCACACAGCGGTATGATCTCAGCAAGCTTTATTTCGAGTAAACCACAGAGAGACTCTGCGGCAGCGTAATGCGCTGCCGCAGGTCAATTTAAGCAATTGAAAGGCAAAGGGGGAAGACGCTTATGCTGAGATACATTTGGCGCAGGCTGCTTATGCTGATACCAGTCCTGTTTGGGGTTGTGGTCATCGTTTTTACACTTATGTATATCACACCTGGTGATCCTGTCGATTCACTTTTAGGCGATAGTGTGACGCCTGAAGCCGCTGATGCTATGCGGGAGCAGCTTGGGCTGAACGGAGGATATCTCACAAGGCTGTTTACATATACTGCACATCTTTTAAAAGGAGATTTGGGCATCTGCTATCAGACAAAGCAACCGGTAACTACCCGTATCGCCGATGCGTTTCCGTATTCGATAAAGCTGGCGGCGCTTGGGGTGGCTTTCTCGGTGACTTTGGGGCTGATAGTCGGCATAGTCTCGGCGGTGTTTCAATATTCGGCCTTTGACTACATTTCGATGTTTATATGTATGATAGGCAATGCTATGTCAAGCTTTTGGCTTGGCCTTTTGCTGCTGCTGGTGTTTTGCCTAAAGCTTGGGTGGTTCCCGGCATCGGGGTTCAGCAGTTTTCGCTACATGGTATTGCCTGCATTTACTGTCGGCTTTCATTCCGCAGCATCTATAGCTAGGATGACACGTTCAAGTATGCTTGAGGTAATACGTCAGGATTATATTTCAACTGCAAGAGCTAAAGGGCAGAGCGAGTTCAATATAGTCATAGGGCATGCCCTGAAAAATGCGCTGATTCCCGTTATCACGATAATCGGCATGCAGTTTGGAAACCTGCTCGGCGGGTCCGTGCTGGTTGAGTCGATTTTTGTTATTCCGGGTGTCGGCAAAATGATGGTAGATGCCGTTAAGTTTAGGAATTATCCCGTCGTGCAGGGTGGAGTTCTTACGGTTGCTCTGGCATTCTGTGTGGTTAATCTTTGTGTGGACATACTTTATGCCTTGGTTGATCCGCGCATCCGTTCACAGTACAAGTAAGGAGGAACAAGATGAGCAACAATACATCAGGTTCTGCCCCCGAGGCGGTAGTATATAAAAAGCGCGGACAGGGCGCTGAGATATGGCGCAGGTTCCGCAGATCCAAAAGCGCAGTCATAGGCCTTATCATGCTTGTAATTTTAATAAGTATGGCGCTTTTTGCTGAGGTAATTGCGCCGTATGACCCTCTTGCACAGGATCTGACAAACCGCATGGGCCCTATGACAAGCCAGCACATACTGGGCACAGACGAGCTTGGACGGGATATTTTCAGCCGCATTGTATATGGCGCAAGGGTATCGGTGTCTGTGGGGCTTGTCTCAGTCACCATCTCGTGCCTTGTGGGGGTATTTCTCGGGTCGGTGGCCGGTTATTATGGCGGCGCACTTGATAACATTATAATGAGATTCGTGGACATTATGATGGCTATACCGGGGATCTTGCTCAACATTTCGATAGTTGCCGCTATGGGTTCGGGCCTGTTCAACGTGATGATAGCCATAGCGATATCCAATATACCGGGCTATTGCAGGATAATGAGAGCGTCTTTGCTCTCGCTTAAGAATCAGGAGTTTGTCGAGGCGTCCAGAGCCGCCGGTGCATCTGACTTTCATATAATAACAAGCCATATCATACCCAATTCTCTTGCGCCTCTTATTATACAGGCTACTCTCCGTGTCGGCGGCTCAATTCTTATGTGTGCATCACTAAGCTTTATCGGCCTTGGCGTAGTGCCTCCGACTCCTGAATGGGGCGCTATGCTTTCCACAGGACGTGATTACCTCAGAGAGGCGCCGCAGCTGACGACCATACCAGGCATCGCAATAATGTTTGCAGTATTTGCGATGAACCTAATGGGTGACGGCTTGCGTGATGCACTGGACCCGAAGCTGAAGGATTAAGGAGGTAAGAATATTATGAGTCAGAACGATAAGCTTTTGGAAATAAAAGGCCTGACTGTGCAGTATGTTACGGCAGATGGGGCAGTACATGCCGTTACAAACCTTAACCTTTCGGTATTGCCCGGCGAGACGCTTGGCCTTGTGGGTGAGACCGGCGCCGGGAAGACGACCACAGTAAAGACAATTATGAGAATACTTCCGGATCCTCCATCTAAAATATGCGGAGGGGAGATTTTATTCGAGGGGCAGGACCTGCTTAAACTGCACTCAAGCCAAATGAGGAAAATACGCGGAGAAAAAATATCGATGATATTTCAAGACCCCATGACGTCCCTCAACCCGGTGCTGACTGTTGAAAAGCAGATAGCTGAGGCGATTGCACTTCACAGCACGCTAAGCAGGCCCGAGTGTCTGCAAAAGGCCCTTGATATGCTGGAGATGGTAGGCATCCGCCGTGAGCGCGGCAGCGATTTCCCCCATCAGTTTTCAGGCGGGATGAAGCAGCGCGTTGTTATTGCGATGGCGCTTGCGTGCAATCCCTCGCTTCTGATAGCCGACGAGCCTACTACTGCCCTTGATGTAACGATACAGGCCCAGGTGCTTGAGCTTATGAAAGATCTCAAAAAAAAATACAACATGTCCATGATAATGATAACTCATGATTTGGGCATTGTTGCTGAAATATGTGACCATGTGGCCATTATGTACGCGGGAGAGATCGTGGAGCAGGGAACCACGCGCCAGATTTTCAATTATGCTGCACATCCTTATACAATAGGGCTTTTTAACTGTATTCCCGATCTGTCTGACGAAAAGGATACGCTTATCCCCATAAAGGGGCTCATGCCCGACCCATCCGATCTTCCTAAGGGATGCAGATTTCATCCAAGATGCAGCGTGGCTTGTGAAGAATGCAGCATAAAAGAGCCGCCTGTAGTTGAGGTGGAGCCAGGACATTTTGTTCGCTGTATTAAAGCAAAGGCCTCTGGAGGTGAGCAGAATGGCTGAGACACTGCTTGAGATCAAAAATCTAAAGAAGTATTTTAAGACAAAAAAAGGTATGCTCCATGCCGTTGACGATGTGTCTTTTGCTATTAACAAGGGGGAAACCCTGGGTCTTGTAGGAGAAAGCGGATGCGGCAAGTCTACAATAGGCAGAGTTATACTTCGGCTTTTGGAGGCTACGGGCGGAGAAGTTTTGTTTAACGGAGTTGATATAACCAAGCTTCATAAGGCAGAGATGAAGAAAATTAGGCGTGAGATGCAGATTGTTTTTCAGGATCCCTATGCGTCGCTTGACGGCAGAAAGAATATTTTTGAAAGCATCGGCGAGCCTATCCGTGTGCAAAAAGCATATAAAAGCAAACAGGAATATGAGAAGCGGATTTTTGAGCTTATGGATACTGTGGGCCTTGCCAGAAGGCTTGCCAACGCATATCCGCACGAGCTTGATGGTGGCCGGCGCCAGCGCGTTGGCGTAGCGAGAGCACTATCTTTGAACCCATCCTTTATGGTGCTGGATGAGCCCGTATCGGCCTTGGATGTTTCGATTCAGGCTCAAATAATCAACCTCATGGAGGAGCTTCAGAAAAATCTTGGGCTTACTTACCTTTTTATCTCTCATGATCTGAGTGTTGTTAAGCATATCAGCAGCAGGATAGCCGTAATGTATCTGGGCAAGCTTGTGGAGTTGAGCGATTACAGGAGCATTTTTTCAGCTCCCATGCATCCGTATACTCAGGCGCTGCTTTCGGCTGTGCCGATTCCTAAGCTTGACGTAAAAAGGGACCGCATAATTCTTGAGGGCGACGTCCCTTCGCCGATAGAGCCGAAACCAGGGTGCAGATTTGCGGGGCGCTGCCATTACAGCACAGAGCTTTGCAGGCGGGAGACGCCTGAGCTTCGGGAGATGGCTGAGGGGCACCTTGTAGCCTGCCATTTTGCGGGGCAGATAAAAGGAAGCGGGATTTATTAAAGCTCTATACTTTTTCTTGAATATACACTGCACATAGGCCGCAGCCATACTGGCTGCGGCCTATGTGCGTTTGAAAGCAAATACAAAAATAAAGCCGGAAGGCGCTCCTCAGGCTTTAATAATATTCGGGAGTTGATGCTGTATTCTGAAGGCCAAGGTTGATTTTGGTACCTCTTCCGCAAGAGGATTCAGCTGATATGGTATGGCCAAGCATGGTCATTATCTGGCGGCATAGATATAAGCCTATGCCGCTGGCCCTTTTGTCGGAATGTCCGTTATAACCTGTATACCCCTTTTCCCAGATAAGCGGAAGATCCTCCGGCCGTATGCCTATTCCGTTATCTTCGATCACAAGAGTATGCTCCGAATCGTTATATATCGAGATGCAGCCGCCGGTAGCATATTTTATAGAGTTTGAAATGATCTGCTCTATGACAAAACAAAGCCATTTTTCATCTGTGAGTATTTTAAGCCCTGTGGGACGGAAATCTATCCTTACGCCGCTTGCTATAAAAAGAGTAGTATATTTTTTTATAGCCTGCCTTACGATGTCATCAAGGGCATATTTGCGGAATACAAAATCATTTGTTTGACTGCCGAGCCGAGTATACGCCATGGCCATCTCTACATACTGTTCTGTTTTGAAAAGCTGCTCTTTCAGGCTGCGGCTTTGAGGGGTATCATCACGCTGCAACAGCAGCGACATGGCAGCTATCGGAGTTTTTATCTGGTGTGTCCATGTTGTGAAATAGTCGCTCATATCTGCCATATCGCGGGCTGAAAGTTCCAGTGCATGGGCCTTGTCTCGGGAAAGCGCTATTACGGCGTTCTCGAAGGCCTTTTCCAGCGGATTACTGCAATTTGGCAGAAGCTCAGGGCCAACTGTTGTATCCTGTGTAAAAAGCTCAAGTGTCTTTAGCTTGGTTTTAAAGGTATGAAAATCAAAAGCCGCCGCTACGGACAATATACATAGACACAAAATTGAGCAGTAAAGTATGCCTTCAAGAGGAGCTGAATACATCGGAAGCACGATTATAGCCATACCAAAAAAAACGGCAAAGACGATAAGCCCATGCAGACGGTATAGGAGATATTTCAAAAAAAGCTTCATTCGACGATATAACCCATACCTTTCTTTGTCACGATAAAATCCGGCTCCCCCGCGCTTTCAAGCTTGCGCCGCAGGCGGGTAACGTTAACAGACAAGGTGTTTTCATCCACAAAGCTGTCGCTTGCCCATAGCCGTTCCATAAGGGCTTCACGGCTGACAACCTTACCTTTTGACGATATAAGAACATAAAGTATGCGATATTCGTTTTTTGTCAGCTCAAGCTTTTGCCCATTCACATGGGCTGTTGCATCATCAATATTGAGGATGACACCGTTATGTTCGAGAAAATCTGAGGAAGAAGTAAAATCGTATGTCCTTCGTAAAAGGGCCTGAATCTTTGCAGTAAGTATGGCAAGGTCAAAAGGCTTGGCGACAAAATCATCTCCACCCATATTTATTGCCGTGAGGATGTTCATATTATCTGAAGCAGAAGAAATAAAAATGATGGGGGATTTTGAAAATTTGCGTATTTCTCCGCAGAAGTAAAAGCCGCCTCTATAGGGAAGCGAAATGTCCATGAGGGTGATATGAGGAGAAAAGGAGGCAAATTCTTCTATTACTTTTGTGAAATCACGGATATATCGTGTTTCCATTCCCCATGCAGTAAAATGTTCCGCCAAAGCGCCCGCAATGGTCATATCGTCTTCGACAATGAGTATTTTTTTCAAAGCAGACACCTTCTTTTTAATTATTGCAAGAATTAGAGACCGAACAAGTTGCAGCCAGGGGGTATACTTTTATAGCTTCAGTTCAAACTCCAGCTCGGTAACACCCTCGCGCCATACATTATTATCTTTTTCGGATATTTTGACAAAGCCTGCCTTAGTGTACATCGAAATTGCTAAGGGAAGATCGCTTGTCGTATCAAGAAATACTGAATCATATCCGCATTGTCTGCAGAAATCAAGAGCCATATTCATCAGCTTTTTGCCAAGGCCGATGCCGCGATATTCAGAACTCAGCAAAAACCAGCGAAGCTGAGCCCTGCTGCCGTGGTTGACTACTCCAATGCACCCCACAGGCGCTCCCAGGTGCTCCGCCACCCATAAACGGTCACGTTCAGGGTTATAGTTCAGCAGAAATTCGCAGAAAGACTGTGCTACATAGCCCTCAAAGGAGGTGCAATAGTCATATTCTGCTCTGTATATTCTGGCATGCATGGCGATAATGCATCCTGCATCCCCTGGCCTTAAGTCATGCCTTATGGTTACGTCTTCAGGCCGTGGGCGCTGGTGTGTCAAAGTATTGCGGATGTTGAGCATAGAGTTGGCAAGCACTGATGTTTCTTCTTCAGAAAGGCCCGATATCATTTCTTGGATTTGTTTATCAGAATGACCATTGAGCGCAGCCATTTTGTTAAAGCCTTTTGAGGTCAGGCTCAAAAGATGAGCTCTTTTGTCAGATGGGGATTTTGCTTTATTGATAAAACCGCACTTTTCCAGCCGGTCTAGCACCCTGCTGAGATAGCCTGAGTCAATGCAAAGCATATCTATCAGCATTTTTGATGTGCATCCATCGGTTGCAGCGATCTCATGGAGTACCCTGGCCTCGGATAGAGAAAGCTCGCTTTCTAAGATATGTTTGTCCAACAGTCCCAGCACATTCGTATAATAGCGGTTAAATTGTCTTATAGTGGCTATTTTGTTTTTTGAATTATCGATCATAATAATCCCTCCATCCAAAAACAAAATAGCATTAATATCTGCTTTTGTCAACTATTTTAGTTGACAAAAGCAGATATTAATCTTTGATTTATTTTTTTGCGCGGGTATATAGATACTGGCCGTGGAAACAGCTGAAAGCTATTCTCATCAGATATATACCTTTGATTATCAACTTACAAAGGCAATATCAGCAGTTAGGGAGCAGGCGTAGATGAAGCGCGTGAATCTTCAACAAGATAACCATGAACCACGAATCTATCTTGTTCTGCATTGGTGGAGGAGCAAGTCGAAAGAGTCACAAGCTTGTCGCTTTCAGAAGGGATAGTGCCCGTGCTTACAGAAGAGCGTGCTAAAACAGTTGTTATATAATCTCCGAAAACCTTATCGGAATTAAAAGCTATAGTATAGGTGTCTGAGGGCAGCGTCAGCATATAGCATGAGAATATCGCATATTTCATATATCCCTCGGCAGTATAGATATAGAAATAAGGATGGCTTTCAAAAAAACTCTGGTTTTCATACTTCAAAAGGCGGCTGAACATGGTGCTGTTTCTCATATTGTGCCCATAGATTATCGTATTGCTGCCTGAAAAATCAGGGGAGCAGCGGTAATCCATAAATATGCTGCCCATACGGCTATATGTTCCGTTATACGCATGCCTCAGATATGTGTCATTGGTATCCCCTTGAAGCAGGGGATAATTTATATTTGTGTCCGGTATTTTTATCCACCCGATAATATCCGTGTTCAGCTTTGAGAGGGCATCAAAATCCATTGTAAGGGCCGAAGCCGCGGGCTCTTTTTGCACAGGTGATTCGGGTTGGTTCTGGCTGGCTTCAGGGAGATCGTCTTGACTGTCATCAGTCTTGTTTTCTGGGGGCGTTATTACATATTTGTCAATAGCTTCTTCATAAAGCTTTTCACCCTTTTTATAGCCCATATAGCGGCTTGTAAGCACATATGAAGACACAATAAAAACACCCAGCAGAACAAATATTAAAAGCTTTTTTCTACCGCTCATTATAATCCTAACTTTCTAACTATTTGGTCAGGATATAGGGAATATCTTAGGGCTACTTCGGAAGTGATAATTCCTTTGCGGTAAAGCTCAAGTATCGAGGAATCCATTGTTATCATTCCGTCCTTCGAGGCCATAGACATGGCCGCTTCTATCTGGTGAATCTTCTGATCTCTTATAAGCGTGCGTATTGCAGGAGTAATGTGCATTATTTCAAAGGCGGGGATAATTTTACCATCGGTAGCAGGTAAAAGCTGCTGAGAAACTACTGTTTTGAGCTGCATAGCAAGCTGAGACCGTATCTGGTATTGCTGATTATAGGGGAAGATATCAATTATCCTGTCTATGGTATTGACAGCGCCGACAGTATGGAGCGTAGACAGTATAAGATGCCCCGTTTCTGCGGCGGTCATAGCCGTTTTTATCGTGTCATAATCACGCATCTCGCCAAGCAGGATGACATCCGGAGCCTGCCTTAGGCATGCTCGCAGGGCAGTGACATAATCCGAGGTATCCAAAGGGACTTCTCTTTGGGATATGATGCTTTTATCGTTTCTGTAAAGAAATTCGATTGGTTCTTCTATCGTTATAATGTGGCCGCTTCTTGTGTGGTTTATCCTATCGATAAGACAGGCAAGGGTAGTTGATTTTCCGCTGCCGGCAGGGCCTGTAACAAGTACAAGCCCCTTGGTATTGTGAGATACATTCATAACCGTTTCAGGTATGCCGTATTGGCGGTAATCGGGAATGCCGAAAGCAATAAGGCGGATAACCGCTGCGGCTGAGCCTCTTTGTTTATAAGCGCTGATCCTCAGCCTTGAAAGATTGGGAATAGACAGAGCAAAATCATCATCGCCCACTTCATCAAAGCGCGCAAAGTCACGGTTTGCCAAGCGATAAGCATCCTCAATAAGAGTTGCTGCCGAAGGAGGCATCACTTTTTCGTCATCAACAGCAATTATAACGCCGTCAGCTTTATAGGATAAGGGTTGGCCCGAAACTATAAAGATATCGGAGGCGCGGTTTTTCTTTGCCAACTGTAGAAGTTCCATCAGGGTCAGCATATAGTTCTCCCTTCGCAGGTTTAATCTCCGGTCCAAACCTCTATTGATTCATCGGGAGACCAGTCGCCCGTATAGAGGGTTTTAAAAGAGCGCAGCACAGGTTTTGGCTGAAGCTCAAGCTCTGCCCTGACGGCCCTGTTCTCGTCTATTGGCTCGGTGAATACAAGAATATTATCCGCCGAAAGGCAATTTGTTTCAATAGCAATTTCATTACTGTTTTTGCCTTCTTCAAACATTTCGATGGCTTTGCAGATGCGTTTGCGGCAGTTAAAGTCAGCCGACATCAGGGCACTTATGTTTTTTTCATAGGTGCCGGCAAGGGATAGCTCATTTCTGGCCGAGCTGAATGTCAAAAGTGAAAGCACTATAAGGCATAAAGATGCAAAAATGACGGCAAGTGATATAATGCCGGGAGGAAGCGGCGCTCGGTTCTTCATGGGCTCACCGCCTTTACAGGGGAGGAGAAGATCTCTTTGTCGCCCTTAAGGGCGGATATGACGATGAAATCGTCTTTATCAGTAAATATCAGGCTGTATTTGCCCGTATCCTCGCTCTGCATAAGCTTCTCAGTTTCGCTGATGCTTCCGGTTGCAAGATAGCACTGGCCGGCAGAGTATACAAGGCCAGAGCATTTGCTGATATCCGAGGCCTCAGTGCGCATTGCAGAGGCTTTGAGAAAGACTCCTAGGCACAGTGCTACAGCAATGGCAAAGACACAAGACATTATAACGGTTTCGGTTAAAAATACATTTAGTCCTCGTCTTTTCATTGCGGGTCCTCCACGGTAAGCACAGAGACATAACCTGAGCTTTTTTCTCCTCCGCTTTCAAATGACAGATGAATAAGCTCCGGCGAGATTTGTAAAGGCACAAAGCTTTGGCAGCTTATTATTTCCATTCCGTCTGAGGGTGAAAGCCCGCTGTCTTTCTGCGCAAAGAGTTCCTTAAGGAATCCGTCCTGGCAATATATCGCCGTGATATAATATTCACCCTCGATCTCTTCTTCAAGGAAAAGGGCTGAAACCCCGTCAAAATCTGAAATATATATATTGCCTGCTGCATTCGTCCCCTGAATCTTGGCGGAAACATAGCTTACTAATGTGCGCGCGGTATACTGGGCGCATACCGCATCTGAGGAGGATTCATAGGCGGAAGCCCCGGAGGAGACTGCGTCGATTATAGCCGCGCCCATCATGGTTACCGAAAGTATGCATATAAGGGTGGAAAAAAAGGGAAGCAAAGACCTGTTTTTATTCATAGAGCTTCACCACCGTTATATCCGGCATTATGTTTGAAGCAAATATCTCATAATGAACAGCGTATTTTGTTGTATCGATTTGAACGCCATAGTGCTGGCTGATATACTCATAGCTTTGTGGGTAAGCGCCTTCGATGGCGTAACAGGTGATTGCCGCTTTATAAAGGCTTTGACGCATTGCCTCTAAGGCCGAGGCGTCGTTATTTCGCGCCACGGTGCTGACCCCTGACATGAATAAAATCACCACCGCTGTAAAGACTGCGGCAGAAAGCAGCGCAAAAAGAGAAGTTTTCCTCATTCTGTTATACCGAGGCAATAAGTGAGGCGAGGGGGGCCATGACCGACAGAAGGATCAAGCCGGCGGCGATGGACATGATCGCGACAAGCGCAGGCTCAACCGCGGAGAGAGTTTTTTCCAATTTTGTCTGAGCCTTGCTGTAAAGCAAGTTTGCAAGCTGTTCCATAACGCTGTCGGCCGCGCCGCTCTTTATGCCTGCATCAAGCAGCTTTGCCATATATGGCTCAAGTATTTTTGAGCTTTCTGCCGCGCTCCCAAAACTTTGGCCTTCTTCCATAAGCCTGAGACAATCTTCCAGCTGAGGTTTTGTCAAATCGGAAAGGGGGATAGCCATAAGCAGAGATTGATTTGCATTGGCCCCTGCTCGAAGGGCCATGGCCATGACAGATGTGCTTGAGGCTATGGCCGAGGCCTTGCCCCATCCCGTCTTTGAAAGGAAGGCTTTTGAAAAACTCTCGATGTTGAAAATACAAAGTGAGACGAGAAGCACAAGAACAAAGAGAAAACCCCAGGCCGCATATATATTGCGCGATATCCATGAGCCTATTTGGGCAAACATAAGAGACGCTCCGCTGAGGCTGCCGCCGCTTTGCTCAAGGGCTGCGGCCATAACAGGAAGCACCCTTGATGCCAGCACACCCTGAACCGCCAGCATGAGGATAAATATCAAAGAGGGGTAGAGGATAGCCGAGCTGATGGCATCTTTGGCATCATCGAGCTGAGTATAGTATGATGAGAGGGATTTGAATATTTTTTCAAGATTTCCGGTGTTCTCACCCACGGCGATAAGAGACGACATAAAAGATGGAAAGCCCGATGTGTTAAGCGATTCCGACAGCGAATGTCCATCGTCAAGAAGAGAGACGGCTTTTTTTACCGCTGAGGCCGAGTTTTTCGATAGCGTATCGCAGGATAGCTCAAGACCATCTCTTGGGGATACGCCGCTTGCCATCAGCAGGCCGAGTTGGGCACATATGTATGAGAGGTCTTTATTTGTGAGGGTTTCCTTGGGCATATTAGCATCACCGCTTTCTCCACATATAAGCAGCGGGAGGCATAAGGCCCCCCGCAAGAGATTGGTAGAATTGCTTAGTAAAGATATTTTGCAGAATAATTTGTTCCGTCACCGATATACTTCATGATGGCTTCACCGGATTTTCCTGAAGAAGCATAAGTGGGATCCATCAGTTTCCAGGTAGTTCCGTCGAAAAAGATTACCCCCTCCAGCCAGCCGCTTTCCTTTGTCCACGTATTTATCCACGCATGATAAGCGGTGCCTGAATAGCCGACGACAAGTTTTGTCGGGACGCCCTGGCTTCTGAGCATGGCGGTCATAAGTGCGGCATAGTCAAAACATATGCCTTTTCCTGTTGTAAGCACCTCGTCGACATTGGGCAGATAGCCGCTTTGAACAGTTGCGGCCTCTTGCCTGTCATAGGCTACGTTGTTTATTACATACTTGTAAATGACATCTATTTTATTAAGAATCGTGGGCTGATCCTTTGTGAGCTCAGCCGCTTTGAGGGTGGCTTTGCTGTTCTCGTTATAGTTTACATACTGGTTGGGAAGCAGGAAGGGGGCAAACTCATCCTGCAGCGCTATATTCATTGAAGCGGTATAAACCGTGCCGTACTTTGTGCCGGAAATGTTTTGATATATGCCAACAGTATAGCCGCCGCTGCCGTCAGACATAGGAAAGACTTCGTACTGCCCATTTGAATTGAGGTCGTAGGTGTACCTGACTTTAGAAGGCCCTGTAACAATGACCTTTTTCTTTGCTGTGCTTGAGCCTGTATATTTGACCATGATATAACCCTGTTCTGAGTTGGAGGCGTCTATTGCGGCATTTTGGTTGGAGTATACAATCTTGCCGGAGGCTTCAGGCATGAGAACTGTGGAAATAGGCGCATCAGCCAAAGGAATTTCCATGCCATCCGATATTTCGAAATCCTGATCTTCCTGCCAGAGGTTTTCCAGAGATGCAGCAAAGGATTTTGCTTTATTGATAGAGTTCGGCTGGCTGAAGGCAAAAAGGCCAAAAACACACAACATACAAAGCATTATGGGAAAAGTCTTTTTGGTCATAGACAGCAACAACTCCTTTAATAAGCATATATGCGCTAAAAAGGTTACATAACGCAGATTATCTTGTTTTTTTGCCGAAAAGATACTACTAATATACATAATAGCATGACTTGCCTTTTTTGTAAATATGAGGCGGGCTAAAAATCCTTTACACAGGGCATTTAGACGCTTTATAATATATTAAACAACATGAAAGGATGTTATCAATATGGTTATTGAGAGGTTTGAGGGAACGGGAAGGATGAGCCGTGCGGTAAGATACGACGGTACGCTTTATCTCTGTGGGCAGACAAGCCGTGACGGAAGCTGCGTCAAGGCGCAGACAAAGGAAGTTCTTAATAAGGTTGAGGAGCTTCTTTGCAAATACGGATCTGACAAAGAGAGTATTCTTTCTGCAACTATATACCTTAAGGATATGAATGATTTTTCGGCGATGAATGAAATATGGGACAGCTGGGTAATCAAAGGCAGTGAGCCTGCCAGAGCCTGCGTAAAAACGGAGCTTGCAAGCCCTGAGATACTGGTTGAGATATCTGTTATTGCCGCGGTTAAGCAGTAGTTTCTAAACATCGCTTTTTTGGCATAGGAAGGCATAAGAATTGGATTTGAAGCCTTTTGGAGAGGCTGAAAAAGCTTGCGTATTTAAGTGGCGCGGCTTAGAAAAATAAACGCTGATACAGGAGGCAAACCTGTATCAGTATTTATTATAATGGGAATGCAAGAGATTAAGAGGCAATATGTGAAATGCTGTGAAAGCTTATATAGTGAAGGAGATGAACCTTTGATAGAGAGAGAATTTCCGATTCTCGAATTTAACGAAGAAAAGAATGCCTTTATAAGGCCAAACAGTATTATTAAGCCAGTTGATATAACGGAAAAATGTGTTTTGTGTTTTTTTAGCAAGGCAATTGAAAAAATCCTTGAAGAACATCCGCACAGAATTGCCGCCAACTTCAAGGCAGAATCTCTTATGCTTCCTGTATATGAGCTTGATTATAAAGGCGAAAAAGTAGCTTTAATACAGGCCGGGGTAGGTGCACCTATTGCAGGCGCTCAAATAGAAGAATTGACTGCATTCGGCTGTAGAAAATATATTGCCTGCGGAAGCTGCGGAGTTTTACAAAAAGAGATAGCGGTGGGACATTTGATTATTCCAACTTCGGCCATTAGAGATGAAGGCACGTCTTACCATTACGTTGAGCCGTCGAGGGAGATTGAAGCGAATAGCTATGTTGTTCAGACGATTGAAGATACGTTATCCGCGCAAAAGGTTCCATATATCAAGGCAAAGACCTGGACAACGGATGCGTTTTATAGAGAAACTCCATCAAAAATTAAGCAACGAAAAAAAGAGGATTGCGTGACTGTTGAAATGGAAGCATCCGCATATATGGCAGTTGCCCAGTATAACGGGGTTGAATTTGGACAGATTCTTTATGCAGGAGATAATTTGGGCGGAGAAGTATGGGACAACCGAAGTTTCACCAGCAGAACAGAAATAAGAGAATTTGTTTTGAGGCTTGCGCTTGATGCATGTCTGAATTTATAAGGTGAAATAGGGTCAGCAAATATTATTTAAAAAAGCTATAATTTATAAACGGTGAAGATTTAATCTTCACCGTTTTATTTGTTATCTAATATGTATTATGTTTTATTGCGTGGCCTTGAAGTATTCTATTGCTTATTCCTGATAGATAATTTTGCCGTCAATAATAGCCGTGGCAACAGTGGATGTAATTTCGGTTATTGGGTTGCCGTTAAATATAACTACATCGGCATCTTTGCCGGGCTCAAGAGATCCCACTCTGTCTCCTATGCCTGTGGAGGTTGCAGGATTGATGGTGATTGCTTTCCAAGCTTCTTCAATGTTCATGCCGCCTTTGACAGCCAGGCCAGCGCAGAGAGGCAGGTTAGCTAAAGGAATAACGGGAGAGTCGGTAATTATGCTGACCTTGACGCCGGCTCTTTGAAGAATGCCCGGGGTTTCAAAAGATTTGTTTGCCAGTTCGATCTTGCTCTTTTTTCCAAGAGAGGGGCCGACAAATGCGGGAAGGCCTTCTTCCACCAGCTCATCGGCGATAAGTGAACCGTCGGTGCAGTGGTCAAGAGTTATGCCTACGCCAAACTCTCTTGCTATTCTGATAGCAGTAAAGATATCATCGGCCCTGTGAGCATGAGCCTTAAGGGGGATTTCTTTTCTGAGAACAGGGATCATCGCCTCGAGCTTCATATCAAAAGCTGGAGCCTTTGTTCCGTTCTTCTCTGCTTCATCTTTATCAGCCATATACTTCTGGGTCTTGAAGAGCATTTCGCGAAGGAGAGCTGCAGTTGCCATTCTTGTGGAAGGAGATTTCTTTAATGTGCTGTAGCAACGCTTGGGGTTTTCACCAAAGGCTACCTTCATTGCAACCGGATCTTTTACGATCATTTTATCTACTCTTTTTCCGTAAAGTTTTATGGCTGCGAATGTGCCTCCGATGACGTTTGCTGAGCCGGGGCCTGTTACAGCCGTTGTAACTCCGCCCTTGACTGCGTTAATGAAAGCTTCGTCGATGGGGTTTATAGAGTCGATGGCTCTGAGATGCGGGGTGCAAGGCTCCACGGTCTCGTTGTAGTCATGTCCTTCCCAGCCCATGCCCTCGTTGTCAAGGCCTATATGACAATGGGCTTCGACAAAGCCAGGGGTAACAAGCCTGCCGCATGCGTCGATTATTTGGGTGCCTTCAGGGGCCTTGAGACCTGCGCCTACAGCCTTGATTTTGCCGTTTTCTATAAGAACGTCGCCGCCCTCGATATCAGGACCTGCCATTGTCTTTACATGGCCGTTTTTGATAAGTATCATGCTCACATTTCTCCTTATAATATTGATATTTATATTCTACTATTATGCGGGAAAAGTTGCAATATTAGCAAATTGCATATAATTCATTGGGCTTTTTTGACGATAACGATAGTTGAAAAAGGTATCAGGCTGCTATAGAACAAGTGTATTGTGTAGAAAGGCAAAATAAAACCGCCTGTTTAAAGGCGGTTTAAAAAATGCTGACAGGAAAATGACATTATTTATGGGATATATAGAAATGTTAAAAAAGGCCTTCGTCTGATTTTTATTATACCGCGGCTTCGGGAAAGGTAACACTGATTGTCGTGCCCCCGCCCTCTTTTGAGTTAAGGCTGATGCTGCCGCCGTGTATGGAAACAGCGTGCTTTACAATCGCAAGGCCAAGCCCGGTTCCGCCAGATTCTCTGCTGTGGCTTTTGTCTACCCGATAAAACCGTTCGAATACTCGGGCCTGGTGGCTCTGCGGTATTCCGATTCCGTCGTCCTTTACCTCAACAAAAGCTTTGCGGTCATAGGTAGTGCCTGTGGTGATCCAGACATGACCGCCGGGACGGTTATATTTAATTGCATTATCGCTGAGATTATAGATCATTTCTCCCAATATTCCCTCATTGCCCATTATCGGCGTCCTTGGGCCGCTTACAAACACTTTTATGCTGCGTTGTTTGGCGTAAAGCTCCAAGAGATCAGCGGTGTTTTCGGCAAGAAGACGAAGATCGACTTTTTCAAAGGTCGGGGGGGCGTCGGCTTCATCAAGCTGGGTGAGCCTTATAATGTCTCCGACAAGCGTTATCATACGGGCAGCCTCGGCGTGTATTCTGGCGCCGAAGCTTTTGATATCCTCCGGGCGGCACATGCCGTTTTCTATCATTTCTGCATAGCCGGATATGCTTGTAAGCGGAGTTTTCAGCTCATGGGATACGTTAGCCGTAAATTCCCTTCGCTGCTGTTCATTTTGACTTTCGCGCATACGGTACTCTCTCAGGCTTACGGCAAAGGGCATCAGCTCTGGGTAGGGAATACTGCTGTCAATGTCGCTGAGCTGTCCGCCTAGTTTGGTGATTGGTTCAATGAGCTGCTTTGTCAAGATTACGGACAGAACGATGGAAATAAGCAATATGAAGCCACCGAAAACCATTATCAGAGGCAGCGCTTTGTTGTAAAGACTCCACATGCCGTTAACGTCCTGAGATATTCGCAGAATATTGCCGTCAGAAAGCCGTACAGCGCAATAGTAGGTATCGGTTCCCATCGTGGAAGATCTTCTGGTCGCTTGGGCTGATCCGTTTTTTACAGCCTCTACCACTTCTGTTCTTGTAGAGTGATTTTCCAGCGGCTCGTCTGTTTTTTCGCTTTCATACAGAACGGTTCCGTCAGAAGATATAAGAGTTATTCTGTAGTTGTAATTTGCATAGCCGGAAAGATCCGTATCTTCTGGATGTGCATTATAGGCAATAGTTATGCTCTGGGCGATATGACCTATGTTTTCTTCAGCCTGCTTATAGAATATATCTTTGAAGATCACTAATATTATTGAGGCTGTCAGAAGCATGCACAAAGTGCCCATAAAGAACAGTCTGGAGTTTATTTTTGTCTCCAAAGAGGAAACCCCCTTATTCTATTTTGTAGCCAACATTTCTGACTGTCTTAACACGCGAGCCGCTTTCGCCAAGCTTTTGTCTCAGCGTTTTTATATGCATGTCTACCGTACGGCTTCCGCCTTCATAATCTGTGCCCCATACTATATCCATTAGTCTGTCTCGCGTGAGCACGATCCCACAGTTGATCATGAGATATTTAAGAAGTTCATATTCCTTAAATGTTAAAAGGCACTCCTTGCCATCTACCGAAACTATTCTGCGCTCGTCATCAATGGATATCTCCGCTAAAGAGAATACGGAAGGGCGTGAGCTGTCAACTCTTCGCATAAGAGCCTTGACTCTGGATAATAGCTCCATGATACCAAAAGGCTTTGCAATATAGTCATCGGCCCCTTTGTCTAAAGCCATTACTGCGTCAAGCTCTGTACTTTTCGCCGTTACCATGATAACCCCTACATCTCTGAGAGCAGGGTTTTCACGCATTCTTTTCAGAATGGACATACCGTCGAGCCCCGGCAGCATTATATCGAGCAGAACGAGCTTAGGAGCCTGCTTTTCACATTGTGCGAGAAAATCGCTCCCTGAAACGAACTCCATTACTTCAAAGCCGCTTCCCTTAAGGGCGTATGCTTCCATTTGGCGAATATTGTCATCATCCTCGACGATATAGATCATTTATTATCACTCCGCTTCGACAGTAAGTTGATATTTGTTGCTGTATTCGTTAAAGAGAGTAGTGTATTCAGTATCTTTTCCAGACTTTATGTCGTTAAGATATTCATGAGCATCGAGCTTGTCAACTTGCGTTCTTATCAGGTATACGGCAATATTGGAGCAATGGTCAGAAATGCGCTGGCAGTTCGTTATAAGGTCGGAGAAAATGAAGCCGGTTTGCTGTGTACATTCCCCGGCCTGCAGCCTGTCAATATGGCGTTCCTTCATTGCAAAGCGCAGAAGATCAATCACTTGCTCAAGGGGTTCTACGCGGTGAGCAAGCGCACGATCCTGCTGGGTAAATGCGTTCACCGTAATGCTCATTATTTCGTTCAGCGCTGCCCTGAGAACCAGTATATCGGCCTGCGCGAGGGGAGAAAATGATATATCTTTAGTATAAAGCTCTTCAGCCGTTCTGGCAAGGCCAAGGGCATGGTCTCCTATACGCTCCAGATCTCCTATAGAGTGAAGCAAAAGCGCTACTTCTCCGGTGTCATTCTGGCTGAGCGCCATCCGTCCCAGAGAAAGAAGATATGTGCCCATTCGGTCTTCAAGAACATCTACCCGCTTTTCAAGCTGTGAAACTTCCTCAATGGTATTTGTATCAAAAGTATCTAATAGGGTCATAGCCTTGCGGCAGGCGTCAACTGAGAACTCGGCCATCATATTGGCAACTCTGCGACACTGCTCAACCGCCACCGAGGGAGTAGCCATTATGCGCTCGTCGAGAAGTGAAAGCTCAAAGGGTTCATCTTTTTCCTTGCCATCTTTGACAGTCATATATGCAAGCTTTTCAAGCAAAGAGGCAAAAGGAAGCATAATGGCAGTTGCTATAAGGTTAAAGGAGGTATGAACCAACGCGATCCCCGCCGCATTAATGGCCATGGAAGAGAATACAGGCTTAAACAAGACGACTATGATGCCATAGCCTGTAAGGAATATCGTAGTTCCGATAATATTGAAATACAGATGGACCATCGCTGCTCTTTTAGCGTTACGTCCTGTTCCTATTGAGGAAAGAAGAGCCGTTACACATGTTCCGATATTCTGGCCCATGATAATTGGTATGGCTGTTCCATATGTCAGGCTGCCTGTTGAGCTGATTGCCTGCAAAATGCCTACAGAGGCTGAAGAGCTTTGTATGATTCCTGTAAGAATCGCTCCTGCCAAAACGCCGAAAATGGGGTTTGAGAAAAGCAGCAGCAGGTTGGCAAACTCAGGCATATCGGCAAGAGGTGCCACCGCGGAAGACATGGTTTGCATCCCAAACATAAGTATGGCAAATCCAAGAAGAATAGATCCGGTGTCCTTTTTAGACGAGCGTTTTGAAAACATATACAGGATTATGCCGATAACGGCCATAATAGGTGAAAAGCTTGACGGTTTAAGCAGTTTTATGAAAAGGCTGTCTCCGCTTAAACCCGAGAGGCTTAGTATCCATGCGGTAACCGTTGTACCGACATTGGCTCCCATTATTATGCCTATAGCCTGATTGAGCTGCATGACGCCCGAGTTGACAAAGCCTACTACCATTACTGTGGTAGCAGATGAGCTTTGGATTATCGCCGTTACTCCAAGCCCCAGCAGAAAACCTTTAAATGGGTTTGAGGAAAGCCGTTCCAGAAGGTCTTTCAACTTTCCGCCTGCTTTGCGCTCAAGGCCCTCACCCATGGCGGACATTCCGTATAGGAACATTGCTAGCCCGCCAAAAAGTGTAAACACATCAAAAATAGTCATATTCTTCTCCCGCATTTTTTACATAGTTTTTTCAGTTTAATTAAATTATTATATTAGCCATGTAAAATTTCTCGGCATCTAATGTAAAATCTGTGTAAAATTAAGTCAAATTCTTGAAAAGTCGCATTTTTAAATTAGCAGAAATATCAGGTAAAAAAAGATATGATATTTCTGCCAAAGCCTGTCCATTGCCAACTATAGGCGGAAGGGCAGATGCTGACAGACTAATTATGCATTATAATTGTTATATATTCACAACGGCAAAAGCTCAATAAAGGAGGGCCTTGTGAAAGTATGACTAAGTTAAATAATTATCCGGTATTTCTGAATAATTATACTTGACTGATGCGTCTTTCGGGTATATTATAGAAACACATTAAAAACTATATAGAAACTCAGAATTATTATAATAAAAGGAGCACAAATATGATGTATAAGCCTGAAATCTTATTCCTTAAGCAGGAAGATACGATTGCCGCCGGCCTTCTCGATATGAAGATGATTTTGGGAGTCACCGAGAAGACTTTCAAAATGATCGGAGAGAACCAGATTATCAACCCACCAAAAACAATGCTTGGTATGCCAAGTAATGAAAACTGGACTTCATTTTGCATGTCTATGCCTTCTTATATAGGCGGAGATGTGGATATAGCAGGTTTTAAGTGGGCATCGGAAGCGGTCTATAATATGACTCAGCCCGACATGCCATACGGCGTTGACGTTGTTATTTTGTCAGATCCCAAAACGGTTTATCCAAAGGCTATCATGGATGGCACAATTATCACGGCAATGAGAACTTCTGCGGCGGCAGGTGTTGCTGCAAAGTATCTTGCCTCAAAGAATTCAAAGAAGGCTTGTCTTGTTGGGGCCGGAGTTATTGGCAGAACGATGGTTATGGCCATGATGGAGGCCGTTCCTTCGCTTGAAGAGATTAAGCTGGTCGATCTTGATATAGCCAAGGCTGAAGCCATTGCCAAGGAATATGAAGGCAAATATAATGTCATTGCCTGCTCATCAACGGAGGATGCGGCCAAGGATGCTGACATCATCGTAACTGAAACAACATCGAGAAAGCCTTTCCTCAAAGCCGAATGGGTAAAGCCCAATGCTACAGTTATTCAGATGAGCGCTTATGAGATAGAGGACGAGATACTTGTCAAGGCTGACAAAAAAGTAGTTGACAACTGGGCACAGCTTTCACACGGGGCAGGAGCCCTTGTTCATAAGCTGGCTGAGGAAGGCAAGCTTACTGAGGATATGGTATCCACGCTGCCACAGCTTGCGGCGGGGCAGAAGCCAGGCCGCGAGAGTGAGGATGAGCTCTGCGTCTGCTGCACATATGGTATAGGCTCGGTAGACGTAGCGGTAGCACACAAATTATACATGAACGCTCTTGAAAAGGGAATCGGACAGAAGCTAATGCTTTGGGATAAGCCCCTTTGGGTCTGATCCTTTAAATCACAAACCGGGATACCGCCATATTTTGGCGGTATCTTTTCTTATGGTGAAATATAAGTTGTTCTGTCTTTAAGCTGCTTTTAATTTTGGGAAAACTTGATGTGTAAGCGCCATGGTTCGGCTTGTTTTTTATATTGCTATGTGGTAAAATATCCACAGGTATTTAATGGATTCTAATTGGCAGAGAGGTTGAACAAACCTTTTTGTCATTTTGCATGCTTAGTTTATTATTGTTTAAATCAAGTATATTATCTCATGGGAGAATGAAATGGCAGATAATTTTTCAAGAAAACTGGACAAGTTTTTTCTTACCTTTCTTATTATTAACCCTTTTCTGGATGTTATAAGCGGGGTCTATATCAAGGTCCTTGAAACGTTGTCGGAGAAGAGCTTCGACACAATATCTATTCCTGTCACCCCAAGCCTTCTTATAAGGATGGCCGTGCTGGTCCTGTTCGCGCTTTATGCGATTATAACGATCGACAAGAAGGCCTTGGCTACGGCTATACCCGTGGGGATTGCATGGGCGTTATCCGTAGCAGGGGAGATATTGTTTTTTTATTCTTTCAACCTTTACACAGATATACAGTATATCGCCCGTTTTGCTTATAACCTTGCCGTAGTGCTTATATATATGGCCGTATTCCGCCGCATGGGTGTCAGCCGTGAACAGCTTTTGAAAAGGCTTCAGGATGTGCTTTGCTTTTCGCTTCTGCTCTTGTCAGCGACTATAGTAATATCATATCTTTTCGGGCTGGGATACACAACCTATGCGGACCGTTATGGATATAGAGGCACAAGAGGGTTCTTTTATTCCGGCAACGATATAACAGCCATACTTATGGCGGGGCTTCCTGTAGTAATGTGTTCTTTCATGCAGCTTAAGGACTTTACTCCTAAAAAATATATCCAATATAATCTCAGTTCTGCGCTGACGGTTATATGCCTTATGCTTATAGGCACAAAGACGGCATTTATATCGGTTATAGTAACTGTGGCGGTCTTGGCGGCTTGCGGCGTTTGGCGCCTTATTGCTCAAAAGGACAAGACGCTTCTTATGCGTCTTGCCGTTATTATGCTGTCTGTTCTTATTATTTTCGGGTTAATAGCGGTATTTGCTTCCGAATCCATTTTTTCGGAAATCAGGACTTCGTTTATGAGCACAAGCAATACTGCCGAAAGGGAAGGTGCAGCCACGGCGCTGCTTTCAGGCAGGCAGGTTAAGCTGAAAAGGGCTTTTACAATGTTTAAAGATGGAGGAGTTTTTACTTACCTCTTTGGTGTGGGCAGAGGAACCCAAAGCGCCATAATCGAAATGGATATCTTTGAGGTGGTTCTGTATTATGGAATTGTCGGGGCAGTTTTAATGCTCTGGCTTTATATAAGCCTCGGTCTCGGGTTTGTCATCAACTTTTTCAAGAATCTAGGAATGCTGAAAGCGGATCTCATGCCGATGGCATGTTTGGTTTCTCTGGCGCTTTGCGCTGGCTATATGCTTATAGCCGGACATATATTGTTTAGCGTAACATCCGGGTTTTATTTTTCTTATATGTTGTTATTCGGCAAGGTCATATATACCAAAGATGCTGCAAAGCTGGCAATTTTTTAGAATCTGCAAACGTCCCCGGCAGGAACATCCCTGCCGGGGATTTTATTTATAGATAAAAAAGAGCGCTGTGTCCAAAGACAAAGCGCTCTTTTCGGGATTATATAGATGGATTAAAAAGAGATAACTGATAAAAAGGAAAGCCGGGTTATTCACCGAACATAAGGTCGGTATAGGTGGGTATAGGCCAATATTCATCTCCGATCATTGTTTCAAGCTTGTCGACAGTTTCGCGGAGAGCTGCCATTGCGGGGAGAATCTTGTCACGGTAGAAAAGCGAAAGCTCTTTGATGGAAGCAAACTCATCTGAGTGGGCTTTTGACAGCAGTTTTTCGAGCTTTGAGAGATTGGTTTTCAGCTGAGCTGCGGAGGCGGTTACATCCTTGAGCATACCTGACTCCAGCGCGATGTCAAGAGCAAGGCCTGTATCTTTCATGCAATTAAGGGTCTCGGATACAAAGCGTGTGTACTTTATTATGGAAGGAAGGATCTTTCGCTTTGTCATCTCTACCATTGTCAGGGCCTCGATGTTGACCGTGCTGACATAGTTGTCATGGTAAATGCCGTAGCGGGCTTCAAGCTCTCTGCGGGTCAAGACACCGAAGCGCTCAAAGAGGTCAACGGTCTTCTGCGAGATAATGGCGTCAAAGGCGTCTACAGAATTGCTGATATTGGGAAGCCCCCTGTTTTCGGCCTCTCTTACCCACTCTTCGCTGTAGTTATTTCCGTTAAAGATGATGCGCTTATGGTCACGCATTATTTCTTTGATTATATCTCTTACTTCCGAGTTGATGTCGTTACATCCCTCAAGGCGATCTGCTATTTTATTGAGAATATCTGTCATTATTAGATTGATGACAGTATTGCAGTCGGCGATGCTCATGGAGGAGCCGAGCATGCGGAACTCAAACTTGTTGCCAGTGTAGGCCATGGGGGAAGTCCTGTTGCGGTCAGAAATATCCTGGGGGAGAGAGGGCATAGAGCTTACGCCTATTTTAAGGCTTCCTCCCTGACGGAATGTGGATTCTCCGCCGGTTTCGATTTCATGGAGGATATCGCTCAAAAGATCACCCAGGAATACCGATACTATACAGGGAGGAGCCTCGTGTCCACCCAGACGGTGGTCATTGCTGGGGCTTGCAATAGTAACACGCAGCAGCTCGGAATATTCGTCAACCGCCCAGATGAAGGCGCTGAGGAAAAGGATGAACTGAGCGTTGGTTTCGGGGGTCTTCCCCTGCTTGAGAAGATTACGGTTGCCATCTACGGACAGCGACCAGTTGTTGTGCTTGCCGGAACCGTTGACGCCGGCAAAGGGCTTTTCGTGGAGCAGACATACCAGCCCGTTTCTCAAAGCTACTTTTTTGAGGGTTTCCATTATCAGCTGGTTGTTGTCGCATGCAATGTTGGCTGTGCTGAATACAGCGGCAAGCTCATGCTGCGCGGGGGCGACTTCATTGTGCTCTGTCTTGGCGGGAACGCCCAGCGACCAAAGCTCTTCGTCAACCTGCCTCATATACTGTGCTACATTTTCTTTTATTGAGCCGTAATAGTGGTCATAAAGCTCCTGGCCCTTTGCTGGCTTTGCTCCGAAGAGAGTCCTGCCGCATAACATAAGATCATGCCGTTTTGAATAAAGCTCTTTGCTGATAAGAAAATATTCCTGTTCTGCGCCGGCCATAGGGATTACACGTTTTGCCTCTGCATCTCCAAAACATCGCAGGATTCTCACTGCCTGAGCTGAAATGGCTTCCATAGAGCGAAGAAGCGGTGTTTTCTTGTCAAGGATATCTCCGTTAAAGGAACAGAAGCAGGTGGGGATACATAATGTGCCTTCCTTTACAAAGGCAGGGGAGGTGCAGTCCCAGGCTGTGTAGCCTCGCGCTTCAAAGGTAGCTCTCATGCCGCCGGAGGGGAAGGATGAGGCATCGGCTTCGCCCCTGACAAGCTCTTTTCCAGAAAAAGACATGATTATGGTTCCGTCACGCTGAGGGTTTATAAAGGACTCATGCTTTTCGGCTGTGTATCCGGTCATGGGCTGAAACCAGTGTGTAAAATGTGTGGCACCTTTGTCAAGAGCCCACCTTTTCATACCGTTGGCAACGGCGTCAGAGATGGCGGGATCAAGTGTACGTCCATCGTTGATAGTCTTCCGAAGTTGCTTATAGGTATCCCCCGGAAGATACTTTCTCATTGCGTTGTCATCAAAGACGTTAGAGGCATAAGTCTCTATTAGTAGATCGCCTTTTTCTGTCACTGTCGTCACCCTTTCATTAAAAAATATGCTACAAGAATATACCCTTTAACATAGCAAAGTCAATAGAAATCAAAAAAAGACTTCAAGAAAATTTTTAATGTCAAAATAGTATTGATTTTTAATAAAATAATTGCGATATTAATAAATAATAACTTGTTTTAATTCATAATAGGTTTTTGGTGTACTTGTAGTTTGCCTTAAAGATGAAAAAACAAAAATTAAAAGGTCAATAGAATTGAAGAGCAAGCAAGCCACTAGAAAGTATTCGTTAAGGAGCTGTTATTTAAAACAAGCCGTCAGTAAGCAAAAAACGAATGTTTTTTTGCAGAAAAATCCATTTCACTACTTGACTTTAGGGTGAATTTGGTGTAGCGTAAAAAAGTGTTTTTTCTGCGGGGCTTACTGCCTGCTCAGAGCGCTTAATTTTTATAAAAGGGAGTGTTATGCTGTGAAGTACATTTTTGTTACCGGTGGGGTCGTGTCTGGGCTTGGTAAGGGTGTTGTTGCCGCGTCACTTGGACGTTTGCTCAAAGAAAAGGGCTATAAGATAGCGGCACAGAAGCTCGACCCATATATTAATGTCGATCCGGGAACCATGAGTCCTTTACAGCATGGAGAGGTTTTTGTCACAGAGGACGGAGCGGAAACTGACCTTGATTTGGGGCATTACGAACGGTTTATCGACGAAAATCTCAACAAATACTCTAACCTGACGTCTGGAAAGGTATACTGGAATGTGCTTAATAAGGAGCGCAGAGGAGAGTATCTGGGGCAGACAGTGCAGGTCATCCCGCATATTACCGATGAGATAAAATCATTTATATATAACGTAGGACGCAAAAACGGATCCGATATCGTAATCACAGAGATTGGGGGCACGACGGGAGACATTGAGAGCCAGCCGTTCTTGGAGGCCGCGAGGCAGGTGTCTCTTGAGGTGGGCAAGGAGAACTGCATGTTTATACATGTGGTGCTGATACCTCAGATACCCGGATCGGATGAGTATAAAACAAAGCCTGCCCAGCACAGTGTAAAGGGTCTGCAGGGCCAGGGAATATTTCCTGATATACTTGTTGCCAGGCTTGACGGACATCTTGATGAGGGGAGCCGCAGCAAGCTTGCTCTTTTCTGTAATATGCAGCCCGAATGTATTGTTGAAAGCACAACAGTGCCAGTTCTTTATGAGGCGCCTCTTATGCTTGAGGAAAGCGGTTTCTCTGTTATTGTCAGCCGACGTCTGGGGCTTGTACCACAAAAGCCGGATATGACTGAGTGGATGAAGATGGTACAGCGTATCATAAGCCGCGAAAGGCGTATCAAAATTGCGCTTGTAGGCAAATATATTTCGCTTCATGACGCATATCTTTCTGTTGCCGAGGCGCTGCACCATGCCGGATATGAGAATAATACCTATGTGGATATAAAATGGGTAGACAGTGAATGCGTAAATGACGAAAATGCGGACCAGCTTTTGGGAGACTGTGACGGAGTGCTTGTACCCGGAGGCTTTGGAAACAGAGGCATTGAGGGGAAAATTTCTGCCTGCCGCTGGGCTAGAATCAACAATGTTCCTTATCTAGGCATATGCCTTGGGATGCAGATTGCGGTGATCGAGTATGCAAGAAGCGTGCTCGGGCTTGAATATGCCAACTCAGGCGAGTTTGACGAAAACTCCCGCCATAAGGTTATAGATTTGATGCCGGATCAGCAGGGCAATATTCCAAAGGGTGGAACCATGCGACTCGGAAAGTATCCATGCCATATAATGCCGGGCAGCATGATGGATAAAGCATATGGGGAACCCGTTATTTTTGAGAGGCACAGACATCGTTATGAGTTCAATAACGATTATAGGGAAGCTATGGAGAGTAACGGGCTTTGCCTTACGGGTCTTTCTCCTGACGGGCATCTTGTTGAGGCGGTTGAGATACCGAAAAACGATTTCTTTGTAGGAGTGCAGTATCACCCTGAGTTTAAGAGCAGGCCGAATAAGGCTCATCCGCTTTTCAGAGAGTTTGTAAAGGCTGCCGTCAGGGATAAAGAATAAAAATCACGTAAGAAATACGGGGGCGCTGAAAGGCGCGGTTTAATAGGGAAACTTATTGAACCATACCCCAAACCGATACGGAATGATGAAGAGGCATGGGTCGACGGATCCATGCCTCTTCAAGCTATCCATTGGGTTGGCAGTATTACAATAATAATTTATCCTCACATCTCAGTTGGGAGAGCGTAAGGTTCGCATCCGTAAGGTCGACGGTTCGATCCCGTTCAGGTCCACCAAATCCGCTAGATCTTATGATTTGGCGGCTTTTTCGTAACTTTATGAATTTTCTCTTGAGAAGCAAAACAAATAAGGCCGCACAGTTTTCAAAGCTGTGAGGCCTTACTTGTTCCAAGGCACTCTAAAGGCAAACAGTAATTTTCAGATCAAACAAGACCAAAGTACTTTTCAAAGAACCTCGTGAGCTTATCAATAATACCTTGCTTTTTTTCGACCCGACCGCCGCCAAACCGAGATACAGGCGGCATGATCTTATCAATATCGGTACCCGTTGTTTTAAGCACACCGTCTCGAAATGCATTATCGGCGAACTTGCGAGCTTCATCTGGTTTGAGCTTTTCTTCTGAAATAATAGAAGCAAGATCAGACTCTTTTTGCTCAAGGACGAATCTGCGCCAGTCTGCGTCTACCTCGGTGGAAGTGTTTACAGTACGAATGAAACCCTCAATAAGCTCCTTCTTACTGCGCAGCTGAAGACTGGAATTGATAGCCTTGTCAATGCTGACCAGAAATTCTTTATTCTCACAATTGGAGTCATGGTATTTTGCTACGAGCATAAGTATGTAGTCAATGTTGATTTCTACCTGACGGATCAGCTCAATTTCAAAAACAATATCGTCATTGATGTATTCTTTGTCTCCATCCTTGTTCTTTGTATAGGCTTGATACAAGTCGATGTAGATGCTTTGATAATCTTGAAAATCACGGTCAAATAATATTTCATGCCCGGCGAAATTATCAAATGCAGTCAGGATATTTTTGAGTCGGAGAATCGCTCCGAAAAGACGAATAAAGTCCTTCTGATTTTGCTCTCCGATGATTGCCTGGCCCAGAGGAAATTTCTGCATCAGCTCATCAATCAGTTCAGTATAGCCGGGATAATGCTTTCCATTTTCGTCATATCCATCATAGTAGGCTTCATAATTTTTCAGCAACGCGACGCTGCCAGCCTCTTTATCACCAAACAGTGCAAGCGCTTCGTCTGTCTCTGCCTGCAAGTTTCGGAAACAGACAATATTTCCGTATGTTTTGACTGAGTTGAGGATGCGGTTTGTACGGGAGTATGCCTGAAGCAGGCCATGCATCTTAAGATTCTTGTCTACCCAGAGTGTGTTCAACGTGGTTGCGTCAAAACCCGTGAGGAACATATTGACAACGATAAGCAAGTCTATTTCTCTGTTTTTCATCCTCAGAGAAACATCTTTATAGTAATTCTGGAACTTATCAGCGGACGTATCGTAATCTGTTTTGAACATCGCATTATAGTCCGATATAGCTGAATCCAGAAAATCTCTTGACGAATCATCCAGCGCACTTGTATCTTCGGAATTTTCTTCGTCCAGAATGCCGGCAATTTCTTCATTTTCGCTAAAGCTATAAATAAGAGCAACACGAAGCTGGCATTCTGGTTTTTCTGCCATCTGTCGTTTGAACTCAGTATAATAGAGTTTTGCAGCCTCAATAGACGCCGTAGCAAATATAGAATTAAACCCAAACAAACGCACCTTTTGCCGATTTTCTTCCGCTTTGTTCTTTGATGCGGCTACCTTAGCCACATTGGTAACCACATTGTGTTGATACGCTTTGCTGTTACGCTTTGTTTTCTGATCAAAGCGCTCAAGGATATAGCTCGTAATCTCAGAAATGCGTTCCGGCGCATTCAATGCCCGCTCACGGTCAATGGCAGATACATTTTTGTCCTTGGTTCCGTCTTTGGCCTTGATGGTATTGATGTAGTCGATACGGAAGGGGAGTACATTTTCATCGTTAATGGCATCTACAATCGTATAGGTGTGCAGGGGAAGAATATTATTGCCTTTTCCATCCGGTTCGCCGCCAAACGCTTGTGGCGTCGTTTTAAGCGTCGGTTTTCCATTCCTGGCAGCATTTTTGGCAAAGATAGGCGTTCCGGTAAATCCGAAAAGATGATACTTCTTAAACGCCTTGGTAATTGCCGTATGCATATCGCCGAACTGGCTTCTGTGGCACTCATCAAAAATGATAACAAAGTGTTGTGTGAACGCCTCGTGCCCCTTATTCCGCTTGATAAATGCGGACAGTTTCTGAATTGTTGTAATGATAATTTTTGCGTTTGGATTCTCCAACTGCCGTTTCAGAACCGCAGTGGAGGTGTTGCTGTTAGCTGCCCCTTTTTCAAACCGGTCATACTCCTTCATGGTTTGATAGTCCAAGTCTTTGCGGTCAACAACAAAGAGCACCTTATCAATGCCCGGCAGCGCAGTCGCAAGCTGCGCAGTCTTAAAGGAAGTCAGTGTTTTACCGCTTCCGGTGGTATGCCAGATGTAGCCGCCGGCTTTGCGAGTGCCCACGGTTCGCAGGTTTGTAGAAGTTTGAATGCGATTAAGGATACGCTCGGTTGCAACGATTTGATAAGGGCGCATGACAAGCAACAGGTTCTCCGAGGTAAATACACAGTACTTGGTCAAAATATTCAGGATCGTATGCTTGGCGAAAAAGGTTGCGGTGAAGTCGATCAGATCAGGGATGATCTTGTTGTTTGCGTCCGCCCAAAAGGATGTGAATTCAAAGCTGTTGCTGGTTTTCTTGCTTTTGCGGCGTCCGCTCTCATCCAACTCCTTAATATGGCTGATGCGTGTCGTATTGGAGTAGTACTTTGTATGGGTTCCGTTGGAAATCACAAAAATCTGTACATACTCAAAAAGGCCATTGGAGACCCAGAAGCTGTCCCGTTGGTAACGCTCAATTTGGTTAAACGCTTCCCGAATTGCCACGCCGCGGCGCTTAAGTTCCACATGAATGAGCGGCAGCCCATTTACAAGGATGGTCACATCGTACCGTGTTGGATGATTTCCGGCCTCTTCCTCATACTGATTGATGACCTGAAGGTGGTTGTCGTGGATGTGTTCCTTTTCAATCAAGCGAATATTCTTCGTAGAACCGTTGTCACGGTGAAGAATCTGGACATGATTATCCTGTATTTTGCGGGTCTTCTCTACAATGCCTTCATTTTTACTTGCAATGCAGTTGGTGAAGAACTGATCCCATTCGCTATCAGAAAACACATAATCATTTAGAAGCTCCAACTGATGACGCAGATTGGCTACCAGTTCCGCCTCGCTGTGCAGCGTGATATATTCATACTTCTGTTCTTCCAGCAGGTGGATGAATTCCCGCTCCAACTCCGCCTCACTCTGATAGGCGCCCGTCTGGGCAGCCTGCGGCGTATATTCCGCAACCACTGTGCTTTCGCTGGTAGCGGCAATGATGTTATAGGTACTCATTCGGCATTCACCTCCTTGAAAGTAAGCAGCTTATCCCGATAATATTCATACTGATTTTTGCGTGCCTCAATCTCGGCTGATAAACTGGTAGAAATATTGTTGCAAAGTGTGTCAAAGCGGTCGAAAATGGCAACAATATATTCTATTCTTTTTTTGCATTCCTCTTCTTTTCTTGATGGCATTGGTATAGGTATCCTGTTGAGGTTATCCTGCGTCAACTTCGGTTGTGCAGCAGCTGAAATATATCGACTCAAATCAATTGAGTTAAGATAGATTTCCACATATCTTCTAATTGCATAATCTTGGAATTCCAGAATATGCGCATGATTGTTTACCCATGATTTCCCGCTAATAGAAAATGCAATAGGGGTGCTTCGGGCTAATAGATTTGCACCGTCTTCTGATACCAAGAGATAATCACCATCAAATATGTATTCTTTAACATAGTCCACTATCCCGGAAGCTCCATAATACGGATATTTTCCAGTTTCGCGATTGCCTTTTGTTACTGGCTTCCTTTCAGAATCATGATTTATCGCAAGCTGATTTAATGTTTTCCAATCAATGTTATCCTTGTCATATGTCAGCAGTATATCCCTATAATACTCATATTGCTTTTTTCTCGCGGTGAGCTCCGAGGTAAGCTCTGAGGTAAGTTCTGAAGTAAGCTCCGCGAAATTATCTAAGATACGGACAATTTCACGTTGTATTGGTAGAGGAGGTACGGGTACAACTACTTGTGACAATTTTTCTGGATGAACCTCAATAACCTTTGTTCCGTTGGCTATTTTTTTCTTATGCGCGAAGAATTCCTCTGATTGGAAGCAATATGAAAGATATTTGGGATCTTGTGTATGCTTAAAAATTGCTGCGTGGCCTCCTGTAACAATATCTTCATCGCCGAGCCAGGCAACACATTTACATACATCCTCAACATTTTCGCTGGTTACCGCAATGACCAAATCACCTTTTTTTACTCGTTGGAGCTTTTTTGCAAGCTCGGAGGTTACAAATGATTTCGTTTTATCTGTAAAGGTTCCATAGTAAGTATAAATTTGCCCATAGTGGATGCATCCAACCCCGGATTCAACGAAATCCTTTTTCTGCAGGCCACTGCCTCGGATCATCGTGCCAATTTCATTGAGCGCCTTATACTCAACACCATTAGGACATAACTCCCGAAGTAATTCTTCCAGTCTGCTCATTCCTCTTCACCCTCTTCAGCCGTCCAACCTAAGGAACCAATGGCACTCATCATTTCATGGTTATTTTTTACTTTATCAAGCACACCTACAACCAAACGATGGAGTGCATCGTATTTTTGCAAAGCTATCTGTTCATCATAACTACTATGTAACACATCGCTCAGTTCGCCGAAAAGGCGGTATCTATTGGCAGAGAATTCATCCGGAATGATGTGACGCTGTTCGTCGACTTCCTTGAGAAGCTCCTTGAAGTTTTTGCGTTTTCCTTTCGACGTTTTTGTGTCAATCCCTGCCGCATTGGCGGCCTGTACAGTAATGCGCTCCAGAATTTTTCTTAAATAAACAATTGATCCGGCACCAAGCTCATCTCGATATGCACGCTCGGATTTATCCAGCAATTCCGAAAAATCCCCATACTGATAATGGTTCAACAATAATTGTCCTGAAAGCTTTTCTGTGCGCTTCAATACACGTACACTGGGAGCTAAAGAGCAGACATCATCCATACTTTCAACCAAGAACCATACCGGAATCGTCTTTTTACAGGATGGACATACCAGTACACAGTCAATACTTACTAAACGGTCGTGAATGCCGATACAGAATAAGTCTTCACCGGATGCAAAGGTTCGGACATCTCCGCAGTCTTTGCAATAATAATTTATCAAAACACTTCCGACAGAAATCTTTTTTTGCTTTCCCGGTTTAAGCGTTTTATTGTCCAAGAAGCCGTCAATCCGCTTGAATTTAGGGGTCATGGGTTTTGATAATATTTCAGATAGCCGCATTGCCATCCCCCTCAATTTCTGCGATAAGCTTTTTAATTTCTTCTCGCAGTGTCTGTTCACGGGCTACAATATGCTCAATTTCCGCATTGAGGACTTTGATATCAACCTTTTCCTGTTTATCCTCCTGCTGCACGTAGGTCGAAACCGAAAGATTATATTCCTGCTCGGCGATTTTCGCATTTGGTACAAGCGCAGTGAAAAATTGCTGGTCTTTGCGCTCGGAGAACGCTGAAACGATGGTTTTGATATTATCATCGGTAAGCTTGTTGCTGTTTGTCACTTTGACGCATTCTTTTGAAGCGTCAATAAACAGTGTGTTGTTGTCCGCTTTTGACTTCTTCAGCACCATAATGCAGGTCGCGATCGTGGTGCCAAAAAATAGGTTCTCAGGCAATTGGATAATGCAATCGATAAAATTGTTGTCAATTAGGTACTTGCGGATTTTCCTTTCAGCACCACCGCGATACATCACACCGGGGAAGCATACGATCGCTGCTGTGCCGTTGGTGGCCAGCCAGCTCAAGGAATGCATCACAAAGGCCAAATCCGCCTTTGACTTTGGTGCCAATATACCGGCAGGGGAAAAACGTGGGTCATTAATCAACAGCGTATCGCTGTCACCCGGCCATTTGATGGAGTACGGAGGGTTCGAAACGATGGCCTCGAAGGGCTCGTCGTCCCAATGCTGCGGGTTGGTAAGAGTGTCATCGTTGGCAATATCAAATTTGTCGTACCCGATATCGTGCAGAAACATATTGATCCGGCACAGATTATATGTTGTCAGATTGATTTCCTGCCCGAAAAAACCGATTCGGACGTTTTCTTTTCCAAGAATTTTTGCAAATTTCAAAAGCAGCGAACCAGAACCGCAGGCCGGATCGTACACCTTGTTTACCTCGGTCTTTCCGACAAGCGTCAGGCGGGTCAGCAGCTCGGAGACTTCCTGCGGCGTATAATACTCTCCTCCACTCTTACCGGCCTTAGAGGCATACATACCCATCAGATATTCATAGGCGTCACCAAATGCGTCAATAGTATTATATTTGAAATCCCCAAGCTTCAAGTTTCCGATACCATCCAACAGCTTGACAAGTTTTTCATTACGCTTTGCAACGGTTCCACCGAGTTTGCTGCTGTTAACGTCGATATCGTCAAACAACCCCTTGAGGTTTTCTTCACTTTCCTGGCCTTGCGCCGAGGCTTCAATAGCATTAAATACTTTTTCCAATGTTTCATTGAGATTTTCGTCTTTTGCCGCTTTTTCACGCACGCGCTGAAATAGCTGGCTGGGAAGAATAAAGAATCCCTTTGTTTTAACCATATCCTCCCGTGCCTGCTCCGCTTCGGCGTCAGATATCTTTGCATAATCAAAACCTTCATTGCCGGCCTCGATCTCGCCTTGGTTAATATAGCTGACAAGATTTTCGGAGATGTAGCGGTAGAAAAGCATGCCTAATACATACTGCTTAAAATCCCAACC
This sequence comes from Clostridiaceae bacterium, assembly GCA_034926865.1. Classification (GTDB taxonomy): domain Bacteria; phylum Bacillota; class Clostridia; order Oscillospirales; family Butyricicoccaceae; genus RGIG1902. Next base: position 3,047 of record JAYFQP010000004.1, on the reverse strand, counting down.
ATCTACACTACCGCGGAGATCGTCGGCAATCCCCCAGATTGTGCGGTGCAGTTCCGCACGTTCTTGCTCCTTCTTATTATCAGCCATTTCCGCGACCTCCCAAAATTTTCGATATAGTCTTTTCGTATTGTGCCGGATTTGCAAGATATGCAGATGCGGCCTCGGTAAAAAAATCAACTAGTTTTTTATCGTTCATGGTTAAGACAATTTTGAGTTTTTTGTGAAGTTCAGGTGTCAGACGCACTTGAACTTGTTTCGTTTTGTTATCCAAGCACACCCTACTCCTTTACGCTATAAATGATATCATTATATCTTAATATAATGATATCATTTATAGCTGGTAAATGTCAATGAGAGAGCCAATTTTTTTGAAGATACACGTCAAAACTAATGGATATTGGATAGAAACAGCGAAAATAAATTTATGTCTTACCGCTTCTGAATTAGAACGGGAAATAAACAAGTAGTGTAAACATTCCTTCCTCTTCTGTTATTTCTACAGAACCGCCGTACCGCGCGGCAATTTCTCGGATACCGGCAAGGCCAAAGCCGTGGGAATGCTTATCCTGTTTTGTCGTAACTGGAGTGCCATTTTCAAGAACTATTTTTTCGCAGGAAGAATTTTGCACCTTTAAAACAAACAGCCCCTTGTCCGTCCTTGCTTTTATTGAGATATGTCGTTGATCCTCCGGCAGTTTATCACAGGCCTCAATCGCGTTGTCAAGGCTGTTTGCAAACACTGCGCACAGGTCCGAATCCTGAATTGAAATTTTCTGGGGCACGGACACTTCTACCTCTGAACGGATTTGATGCTGTTCCATAATGGCGGTTTTGGAGGCCAAAACAATGTTGGCAATACGGTTCTCACAAGATTTTTGCGTGTGATTCATCACCGGAGAATGGATCAGCTCGTTCAGATAGTCTCTCAGTTGCGGTTCGGGCAGTGCCGACATGGTTTGAAGGTGGTTCGCCATGTCGTGCCTGAGCCGCCGGACTTGGAACTGCTCCTGTTCCAGGTTCCGATAGTATATACGGTTCATCTCATAAAAGCCTTTTTCCTGCTCCAGCTTTTGCTGCCGAGCCAGCACCACGACGGCCCACAAAAGACCGATGGAGGTCAGTGTGACCACCGGAAGCAGAAGGTAAACGCGTGGCTCTCTGCTTCCGCCCTCTATATTTCCCAGAAGAACGGTGATAAATGTGGCGGCCAGAGGTGTCAGCGTTAACACATCCACCAGCGTCCATAATCGTGTCGGCAGGTCGTATTCCTGTTTCGGCGCAAAGCGGCTAAGGGTCAGATAGATCGTTAGCCAAACAAGGCATTTAAGCAGATCAATACGGTATAGCACAAACGCGCTGTCCAGAAGTGCGTTGAGAGAAAACCCAATGCTGGACAGAATCAATGTCATAGAGAGGCGCTGCAGCCAATTCCCCTCGCAACAGAGAAAAACGACGCATCCAAAGCCCAGAAACGCGCCGGGCAAATTAATCGGGTCTCCGACAAAGATAGCCATACTGGTAAAGAACAGACAGCCAAGATATGAGACTGGCTTTGCCCACCGCTTCTTACGAACAGGCAAGAACTGTTCCATGATCCGCAGAATCAGAAACGCCGTGACGAACCTGCTGAAAAAACCTGCCGTCATCATAACGGGGTTATTAATCCACCATATCATATTTGGACTCCCCCTCGATCATATCCTTTGCCAACGCCGCCATAGAGCTCTGACGGAATGCCCGGCTGACCGGTAACAAGGTATCGCCGATTTTAATGCCGCTTTTTCCAATTTCCAATACCGCTCCGGCACGGACCAGATATCTTTGGTGAATGCGGACAAAACCGGAGCCAAGCGCAGCCTGAGCGTCATCCAGCTTGCCATAATAGGCATACTCCCTTGCTTTGGTCCGAACCTTGACCAGGCGCCTTTCACTGCACAGGTAAAGGATGTCCTTTTTCGCAATGCGGTACAGACCCTCCGCGTTTTGTATGGTGAACGTCTGCGGCCTGCGGCTTTCCATCAGCTTCTGCGCGCGATCAAGCACCAACCGGAGTTTGTCTTCCTTCACGGGTTTTACCAGGTAGTCCATAGCGCCAACAGCATACCCGTCGAATACAAAATCGGAGTATCCGGTGACGAATATGAGCATCAGATTTGCATCATGCTCCCTGATCTGCTTTGCCGTTTCCATACCGGATATTCCACCCAACTCCACGTCCAGAAAAAGGGTGTCCAGCTCGCCGGAATGTTTCATAAGCCATTGTATGACGCCCTCTCCAGATGAAAAATCATAAAAGACTTTCCCTTCTTCCTCCCGAATTTGGTGCTCTATAGAAAAGCGGAGCGCATCCCGCGCGCCGCTCTCATCATCACAAATTCCAATTCGAAGCATTCTGTCGCCTCCCATACCAATCTTAGCATACATTCAGTATTAAAAAAACAAATGGTCAAACAGATAGCTGCAAAACTTTACATCACAGCGACCAAACTTTACAAGTTCAGCAGATGAATGCAGAACTTTACAAAATAAAAACCATTTATAACATAGCTAAAACCGGAAACCGCTTTTCTGAGGTAGAATCGAACCACAGAAAGGTGGCTTTTATTATGCTGCAAGTAAAAGACCTGCGCAAATCCTACAAGGTTGGAAAGATGACCTATGATGTTCTCAAAGGTGTCAGCTTATCCGTGGCACAGGGAGAATTTGTCGCCGTTATGGGGCCTTCCGGCTCCGGAAAAACGACGCTGCTCAACTGTATTTCCTGCTACATCCCCTTCGACGGAGGGCAGATCTCGCTGGGAGGACAGGAACTGAAAAATCTGGACGAGAATTCCCTTGCGAAAGTGCGAAACCAAAAGCTCGGTTTTGTCTTTCAGGATTTTATGCTGTTGGACGGATTGAGCGTTCTGGACAATATCCTGCTGCCCAAGATCATCGGCGGAGGTACCAGCCGGGCGATGGAACAACGCGGGAGTGAACTCTGTGAGCTCTTTGGCATCGGCGCGATTAAAAATAAATATCCAGCCGAGATCTCCGGCGGTGAAAAA
>JAYFQP010000032.1:0-46770 GCA_034926865.1 Clostridiaceae bacterium | reverse complement strand
TACGGTTTTAATCGCCGGAGCGTATTTCGCCGCGTTTTACGCGCCCAACATGTACACCGGCTCGAGGTATGGTGTTCAGCAGCGCCCGGTTGACTATGCGTTTCGGTATTGTGAAGACCAGAATATGCTGACAAAAAACGATATTGAAGCGATGGCATCCAAAGACAGTGTGACGATCACCAATTGGAAGGACGCTGCGACAGTGGTTCTGGCACACGACGGCAATTTGCAGATCACGGACGATAACGGGAAGTATCATTATGAATACCGAAAGCTGCTTGGAGAGGGCAACTATATTTCAGAAAGTAATTTCAATAAAATGACGGGGCAGAGCGTTCAGATTCAACCGGGAAAACTGGCCGTTGTGTTATCAAAGGAAGCCGCCGATGGTGATTCAAAGCCATCCGACACTCTTCTGCTGACCAACATGACTACCCGGAAAACGCTGAGTGTTTCGTTTCAGGAGTATTTGCGCGACGATATGCTGGCATATTCCAACTTTATCACTTATTACGTCCTGGACGATGCTGACTATAGAACGATCACGGAGGGACTGGCGGATTCATGGCGGGAAACGCTCGTGTTTTTCGATGTGAAGGACGTCATGCAGACTTATGATTTTGCAAAAGAGCTTTACAATTCCATTGTGGATCATTCAAGTTCAGAACAGGAGTATGCCGACGCTTACGACCGTGTGGAAAAAGTCGCAGCGGATGAGGCTGGAGAAACTTACTGGGGCGATGAGAGCCAGATGACGAAGCTCAGTTATCATGACCGGAACTCGGCGCAGTTTAAAATGCGATGGAAATATGCCCCGCAGTTCCGTGTGCTGGATCAAAACGACATGATCACGACCTATGCTGTTTTCCTGATGCTGTTTATTTTCATTGCCATTGTCTGCTTCGCCGCCGTTCTGGTCATCAGTTATACGCGGTGCCTTACCATCGCTTTAAACAATCGACAGGTATACGATGACCTGCGACACTTGGGAGCGACTCCAAGCTACCTGTACCACTCCGTCCGGGGGCAGATATCGAAGGTATTTGGTGTGCCGAGCCTCATCGGGACGCTGCTGACAAGCATCTATTATGTTATGATTTTATATCTCAACGACAATCAGATCACACAGAGCGAAATCTCCAGCCTGTGGGCCTGCCTGTGCGTTGTATTGGGCATCAGCGCCGGGATCTGGTGTTTCTACCGATTTACGCTCCATAAGGTATGCGGAATGCTGAATGTAAAAACGACAAGGAAAGAATTGTCCCGACAGTAAAAATCCTGGATGTAAAATTAGCCACATCCAACTGAGAAGAAAACATGTTACAGAAGTTTGCGTAAAGGAATTAAATGACGACTGCGGCCCCGCCCAACAAAAAAACGCGAGTTTGGCGGGCAAATCTACATGCCTGAATAAGCAAAATCATACCCCTCCAGACTTACGGGTTTGGAGGGCTTTTCTATGCGCGTTCAAAATGCTTTGAGTCTCAGACGGCCGCTGCTTGGCAGCGGCCGGGCGTGATGAAGCGGACAACTATGCTTATCTTGCCACAGCTATTAATCTGTGTTTAAAAAGCACGGATTTCTCCGGGAATAAGTGCGGCTTTCAAGCAGGACCATCAATACGCCAAAACAGGATACAGCAGTGTATAGGCGCTCATCCGAAATCATTCCGGCGGGGCGCTTTTTTGCTGTTTTGGGGTGGCCAATCTATCGGCTGCCGCTCTCCGCCCCGTCCTCTATTTTCCTGATTCTAAAATCTTGAAATGGAGGACAGGCCCTATGGCTCAATATAGAACGTGGATTGACTACCGGAAAAAGTACCCCGGCTTAAGCGATGAAATCGTAAAAGCACTCCAAAAGAGCGACCGGAAAATAGAATATCAGCAATATGACCTGAAGGTAGATCGGTACAAAACGGACAGGGTCACGGGAGCAATTACCCGCATACCAAGCCGGGAGGTTTCCTACGACATGCTTCTGGAGGCAAACAAGCAGTTTCAGTCGGAATCTGAAAGCGTGGAGGATCAGGCGGTAACCGCTGTGATGATCGAACGGATGATGGCTTGTTTTCGAACACTTCCCTTGGAAGAGCGGAGTTTAATTCGTGAATTGTTTTTCCGCAACAAAAGTGAACGCCAGTTGTCGGCGGAAACCGGTATTCCCCAGATGACGCTTCACTACAGGAAAAGCAAAATCCTGAAAAAATTACGCAAGCTCTTGGAAAAGTAACAACGCCGGAGAGACAGCCGGGGCATGGTAATTGCCTCGGCTGCCTTTTCTGCACCAACTTGGTGCAAGTTTTTACCCGGCGGAAGAAAAGCAATAAGGAAATGCACCAACATGGCTCACTTTAAAACTCAAAGTATACCATGATGGCATAACTTTTTTTATGCTTAGCCAAACGTATACCATCATGGCTAACATGTTTATCGGCCGCTGTCCTTTCCCAACTATAAAACAAACCTATTATCATGGTTATATCAAACAATTTTAGAATCCTCGAGCTGTGCATATCTCTGAAATTCTTAAATTCTTGCAAAAAGATCCGTTCAACACGTCATCTGAACGGGAAAAGAAGTAGAGGACTTTCTTTACAGAGTCAGGAGGTGTGTTCCAATGAGGCGTGGAAATTTCTTTATAGTAGACAATGATGTGTTTCGGTACAAGCTGCCGCCCATCGCTTTTTATGTCTATTGCTACCTGCTCCGCTGTAACAGTCGGGAACGGGGATGCTATCCAAGCAAGCGCACCATTGCGGAAGCCTGCGGCATCGCGGTCAGCTCGGTAAGCAAAGCGCTGAAGCTGTTAAAAGCTTGCGGCCTTATCAGTGTGCGGCACAATTTTGAGGGCGGCAGGCAGATCAACAATACTTATGTATTGCAGGCAGCCAGTTGCCCGGCGGACAGTCCCTCGGGTCACGATGAACCATCCCTCGTCTGACAGACGGATAGGAAACAACAAGAAGAATGGTAACTGCCCAATATAACAACAAGCTTTAACATCAGAAAGAAAAAAAGAGAATCCCCCGTTGTTGCCGCCTGTGTGCGGCTGTGTCGCGTTATTCGTACAAGGGTGGCATTGTTTCTCGTCGGGAGAGGAAACGCCCCGCGTTGGGGCGGATGAAAGCCCAAAATTCGCTCAGGTGTCCTCTTGCACGAGAAAACGAGCACTTTTATTTTCTCTGATGATAATGAAGGTGGACCATGGGGTTGAAAATGATGCTGGTTAAAGGAGCGGGGTCGCAGGCGCCCCTCGCTCCGGCTTACATCGCCCGCAATGCGGGTCGAAGGGCGTTTCTCAGCGGGGTCGGAAAATGCCCCTTGGGGTCGGTTCCGGGGTCGCAGAACAGATGGATGCCGAAAAAGCCGCATGAAACCGGGAAATCCTGCGGGGTTGCGAGCGGGGTCGTGGACTAAAATTCGTTCATAACCAGGAAAGCTCTCGTCAATGCCCCGGTTTGCAATCATAAAGCATAAAAAGGAGATGTTTTCTTATGAAACCAGCGCAAAAGCACCGTTGCGCTTATGACAGTAAGGATGTTCAGCGTCCGGAGCCCCACTACCTGGAAACTGGTATTTATGGGGCCTACGAAACCGCGTGGCTTACCGCGGGGAAAGTGAACGGTAATTTCGTTCCCCTGTTTGAGGATACTCAGCTCACGGAACAGTCGGACACGCTGTCACTGGAACGCCGCATGGTGGTGGGTGGCAGAGCGTTCTCAGTCTGTTCAGTGTTTCCAAAGGATGCTGCCGCAACGCCCACTGATAAGCTGCTTTCCCTTATCGACAGGGAACAGAAAAAAGGCTGAATTTCTTTCGGAATTCAGTAGACTTCCGGCAGACTCTTAGGTATGCTTGGGATTGCGGAAACTATCCGCAATCCCAATTCCGTATCGGTTTGCCAAGAAAAAAGGAGGCACTGAATGGAACAGGCAAACCAGAAATATACCGTCTTATATGCCCGGCTCAGTCAGGAGGATGACCGGGAGGGAGAATCCAATAGCATTCAGAATCAGCGGATGATCTTGGAGAAATACGCTGTGGACAACGGGTTTGAAAACACGCTTTTCCTTTCTGACGATGGGTACAGCGGTACCAACTTCAATCGTCCCGCATGGAAGGAACTGATGAAACTGGCGGAAAATGATGAGGTCGGCACCATTATTGTCAAAGACATGAGCAGACTCGGCAGGGATTACCTTCAGGTGGGCCAGTATACCGAGATGATCTTTCCCGGTTACGGCATCCGCTTCATCGCCATCAACAACAATGTGGACAGTCTCTATGGCGATAACGACTTCACCCCGTTTGTCAACTTATTCAACGATTTCTACGCAAAGGACACCAGCCGGAAAATCCGGGCAGTGGTCAAGGCCAAGGCAGAGCGGGGTGAGCGTGTCGGCACCAGAGCACCCTACGGCTATCAAAAGGATGAAAACAATCCTAAGCACCTTGTTCCCGACGCGGACACAGCTCCTATCGTGCAGCACATTTTCAGCTTGTGTGCCGGGGGAAAAGGTCCCAGTCAAATCGCCAAACAGCTTGCGGAGGAACAGGTTTACACGCCCGGTTATTACTACTACCACAAGACCGGCGTTCTTTTGACAAATGTCGATGTTACCCGGCCCTGCCAATGGTCTCAGAAAACAGTCGCTGGCATTCTGGAGGATGAGGTGTACTTGGGGCATACCATCAGTCTGCAGTCCACCACGGTATCCTATAAAAACAAGAAGAAAATCCAGCGTCCCAAATCGGAACAGCTCCGGTTTGAAAACACGCATGAGCCGTTGGTGGACAGGGAAACCTGGGAGATTGTGCAGGATATCCGCAGGCACAAGCGGCGCAGAGCAAACATGGCGGAGCAGGACATGTTCTCCGGACTGGTCTACTGCGCCGACTGCGGCGGGACGATGGTATTACACAGGGCGCATACCATGGATTCGGTGAAAAACAACTTCATGTGCTCTACTTATAAGAAGCAAGGTAAAGAAGTTTGCAGCGCCCACTACATCCGGGAGTCCCAGCTGGCGGCAATCGTTCTGGATGACCTTCGAAGGGTGACACACTTCGCCAGACAGCAGGAAGCGCTGTTTGTTCAGCATATCAATCAGAAAAACAGCGCTGAAGCCAAACATGAGATCGAGCGACTGCAACGGGAGTTAGATGCCATGAAGCACAGGGATACCGAATTGTCCGCTCTGTTCAGACGGCTGTATGAGGACAACGTCCTTGGCAGAATCACCAACGAGCAGTTTCGGGTTCTGTCCGAGGGCTATAACGATGAGCAGAGCAGCCTGAAGGAGAATATCCCGCAAACCGTGGAGCAAATTGGAAAGCTGCAGGCGTCTGTTACCAACGTGTCCCGCTTCGTGGAGAAAGCGAAGCGCTACACCGAAATTCCAGAGCTGACCAGCGAGCTACTCCACCTTTTCGTCGAGCGCATCGAAGTCGGAGAGCGCGGGGAGCGTTACTCCAGAACGGCGGAACAGAAAATCGTTATCCGCTACCGGGATATCGGCGTGTTGGAAGCCTTTATGGAGGAAGTAAGGAGAATAGCCGTTTAACAGGCAAAGGCAGACAGCAAAGTCTACTGTCTGCCTTCATGAATACCCACGGTTCAGTTTGTGTCCCTATCGGCACGCGCCTAAATGCGCTCCCGATTAATTTTTGAAAGAATTAAAGGAAAATTTTTACTGAAACCGCCTTGCCGCGATAAGCTTGTTGGTATATAATATAAAAATATCAAGCTTTTTTGAACAGGGCATTTGCGGAGGAATGGCGGAACCGCTGCAAGCCCTACCCTCATCTAAGTTATTAAGGCACTTAATGCGTTTTTTATTATTTGAAAACAGGAGTGAAGTGATGCATTTAAAGAAATTCATCGGAGATAAACGATTTTACAAAATGGTTATGCTCGTTGCCATACCGATGGTGGTACAGAACGGAATAACAAACTTTGTAAATCTTCTGGATAATATCATGGTGGGTCAGCTGGGGACAGAGCCTATGTCGGGAGTAGCAATAGCCAATCAGCTTATCTTTGTTTTTAACCTTTGTATTTTTGGCGGCATATCCGGGGCGGGAATATTTTCGGCTCAGTTCCATGGCGCAGGCAACAATGACGGCGTTAGGCAGACTTTCCGGTTTAAGCTGATTATCTGCGCATCGATGTGCGTTTTGTTCCTGACCACATTTTCTATTTTTGACAAACAGCTTATTTCTATGTTTTTGCACCAGTCCGGGGGAACCGGCGATTTGGCTTTAACTCTTGCAGAAGGAAGCAAATATCTAAGGATAATGATTATCGGCCTTATACCGTTTGCAATAAATCAGGCATATATTGCTACTCTCCGCGAAACAGGCGAGACTCTGCTGCCCATGAAGGCTGGAATAGTAGCTGTGTTTGTAAATCTTACCTTCAACTGGCTGCTGATATTCGGGCATTTGGGGTTCCCAAGGCTTGGGGCAGAGGGAGCCGCGATAGCAACGGTATTATCACGTTTTATCGAGACTTTTATTGTAATCGCCTGGACACATGCTCACAGCATAGAGAAGCCGTTCATTATAGGGGCTTATAAGGGCTTCAGGATTTCACGCGCGATATCCGGAAGAATAATCAAAAAAGGATGGCCCTTGCTTCTTAACGAAATGCTGTGGTCAATTGGGATGACGGTTGTAACTCAGCTTTATTCGATGAGAGGGCTGGCGGCGATAGCGGCTATAAACATCGCGTCTACACTGTATAATCTTTTCAGGGTGGTGTTGTTCGCCTCCGGAAATACAATCGCTATTATTGTGGGGAATCTTCTCGGCGCAGGGAAGATGGATGAGGCCAGAGATACCGACAATAAGCTTATAGCAACGACTGTGATGCTATGTATGGTAATGGGCGGAGTATTGATCCTAATTGCCCCTCTATTCCCGGAGATGTATAACACGACAGGAGATGTAAGGGCGATTGCGACAACACTTCTTAGAATAACAGGGGTGTTTATGCCGATCTCGGCATTTACAAGCGGCTGCTACTTTACTCTACGTTCAGGGGGTAAGACGTTTATAACTTTTGTCTTCGACAGCATGTTCGTATGGTTTGTATGTATCCCTCCCACCTTTTTTGCGGCCAAGTTTACGGCATTGAGTATTGTTGTCATGTATGCCATGATGCAGAGCTTTGATCTAATAAAAGCGGCAATCGGTATTACTCTTATAAAAAAGGGAAGTTGGCTTAACAATATGGTAGGGGAGCACGAAGCAGGGCAGGCATAATATGCTAAAAGGCGGTCATTTGACCGCCTTTTTTATTTTTGATATAAGCAGAGATTATTGGGGTTTAATACTCTATAACACTTCTGACAAGTGCTTGATAACGCCCGCAGTATACGTATTTGTCGCCTCAAAATCGATATGCGGATGGTAGAGCTCCTCCATTTTATCATGAAGGGTATGGGCTTTGGATATTTCATCGACGGCTTCATCCATGAGGGATTGAGAGACCTTTGAAAGCAGCTTCGCTTTGCCCCGTAAATTGCGCAGGGAAGGATCAGAGAGATAGCTGTCTATCCTTATCCTTCTATAGGGACGACCGGTGAAATAGCTCTGCCTGTTTGATGTAACAAATGCAAGGGAAAGCTCAGGGATGATGACATGGAGAAGCTTCTGTGGGTTTTTGGGGCAGTGACAGGTATAGACGTCATATCCGTTTTTGAGAGCATATTCAGACAAAGTCTTGAGCATTGTATCAGCAAGACCGTAGCCATCGTAAAAGTCATATACCCTGTCAGCAAGAGCCGTCACAGTATCATAAAGGCGCATGACTCCAAATGGGGTTATACCATCGATGAAACGCTTTTTCTGCTTTCCTGCGCCGCCTTTTTTGGGTATCTCGCGTCCGGCTATCCCCAAAGCCCTTTTTATAAGCTTTTCATTTGATATATACGGCGACATTGTGGCTGTCATATGTTCATCCACAAGGGCAGAGGAGGCAATCAAACGATATGCTTTTGAATAATAGGTTTTGGACTGTGAGGATAGAAGCAGAAGGGCAGGGTATTTTTCTCGAATGCCCGGAATATCTCGGAAGAACGAGAGCGTTATGTAGTCGCCTCTGGCGCCGGGAAATCCTGGCTCGGTGACATGTGGAGCTGTTCCGTCAAGAAGTGCGGCCTTTGGGCTTTCCATTATAACGCCATCCAGAGAAACCGGGTCAGAGGAACAGTAAATATCCTCTCTTATGCCTCCCTTATAAATGCCGTCTGCAATGGTTCTGATAGCTGTGGCTTTCCCGCACCCGGGTCCGCTTTTGATAAAGTATGTATCACGGGAAAAATCTTCTTTTGCCGCCTCGTCAAAGAAGGAGACAAAGCCGTCCTTTGAGTTGGCGGCAAGGAAAAATGAGCATCTTTTATTCTCCATAATATCGTTTACCTCCATATTTATTCGGTCACGATATTATATGTCCATGGATGTAATTAGGTTCAAAGTGAAAGCTTTTTGAATATTAAGTGTCAGATGGAAAATCCCCGAAGGAGCAATCTCTTTCGGGGATTTTCCGGTGTGCGGAAAAGTGACGCTAAACCTTGTGGCAGGCACAGTAGTGGGCGGGCGAACATTCCTGGAAAATGGGCTCTTCATGGAAACATATTTCCTCTGCATAGGGGCAGCGCGTATGAAAGCGGCAGCCTGCAGGGACATTTGCGGCGCTTGGCACCTCTCCCTTGAGAACGATGCGCTCTCTTTTCTGCATTCCCGAAAGTATCGGTATGGCCGACATCAAAGCCTTAGTATATGGGTGCTGCGCGTGTGCGAAGAGTTCTTCTGTGGAGGCATACTCTATGATCTTGCCGAGATACATCACCGCTACGCGGTCAGAAATGTGTTCGACAACGTTCAGTGCATGCGAAATAAAAAGATATGTCATGTTCTCATACTGCTCTTTGAGATCCATCAAAAGATTGATTATCTGAGATTGTATCGAAACATCGAGAGCGGATACGGCTTCGTCACAGACGAGAAATTCAGGGTGCAGGGCGATTGCTTTCGCAATGGCTATGCGTTGGCGCTGGCCGCCTGAAAACTCATGAGGATAGCGCTGAGCATATACAGGGCTCAGACCCACTTGCGAAAGCAGGCGGCTGGTTTCGGCAAAGGACTCATCCCTGCTTAGCCCCATCTGGACAGTTAATACTTCACCGATAAGGCGTTTTATTGTCATTCTCGGGTTCAGCGAGGAATATGGGTCTTGAAATACTATTTGGAACTTGCGCCTGAGGGCCCTGAGATCGCTTTCGCTTGATTTTAAAAGATCAGTTTCTCCATTATAAAGTATGCGTCCGGCCGTAGGCTGGTTAAGCCTTACGATGGCTCGCCCGATTGTGGTTTTACCGCAGCCAGACTCGCCCACAAGGCCAAGAGTTTCTCCTTTTTGAATGGTAAGGTCAACCCCGTCTACGGCGCGGATATAGCCCATGGTGCGCTGCATAAGCCCTTTTTTGATAGGGAAATGCACCTTTAGGTCTTCTATTTGAAGTATTGGGGTTTCCTGAAGAACAAGAGCTTGGTTATACATTCCCGTCCCCCCTTAAATGGCAGCTTACCCGCCTGTCTCCGATGACGGTTTCCTCTGGAGGAGTATCCGTGCAGATGTCCATGGCATACGGACATCTTGGCGCAAAACGGCAGCCCTTGGGGAAATTGAGAGGATTTGGAACAGCCCCGGAGATTGCCTCGAGCCTTCCGCCCCTTGAAACCTTTATTCCCGGGATCGAAAGTATCAAAAGCTTGGTATAGGGATGCCAGGGATCACTGAAGATGTCCTCAAGCTTGCCTTCTTCCACTATCTTTCCGGCATACATAACGGCAACTCTGTCGGCTATCTGAGATACTACCCCAAAGTCATGGGTTATCAGAAGAATCGACATTCCCATGCTTTTTTGAAGCTCCTTGAGCAGATCGATTATCTGGGCTTGTATAGTCACGTCAAGCGCCGTTGTCGGTTCATCTGCTATAAGCATTTGAGGGTTTGATGCCAGCGATATGGCAATCATGACACGTTGGCGAAGCCCGCCTGATAGCTGGTGTGGATACACCCTTAGCCGTTCTTCCGGCTTTGGAACACCTACTTTTTCAAGAATTTCGATTGAATGCTCCAAAACTTCCTGCTTAGACATTTTAGGATTATGGAGCCTATATACCTCACCTAACTGCTTTTCAATTTTATATACAGGATTTAAGGAGGTCATTGGCTCTTGAAAAATCATAGATATTTTGCTTCCGCGCAGGTTGCGGGCCTCTTCCTTTGTGAGCGCGGCTATCTCGCTGCCATCCACTTCCATATAGTCGGTCTGAAGCTCAGCAGTATCGGCTAGAAGATGTATCAGAGAAAGGGAAGTGACTGTTTTGCCGCAGCCGGATTCCCCTACAAGGGCAAGGGTCTCACCCCTGTCTATATGAAAGGAAACACCATCCACACTTTTTACGATGCCTTCAGGAGTGTGAAACCAGGTGCGAAGATTTTTTACTTCTAGATATCTTTCCATTTTAATGCACCTACTTTCTCATTTTTGGGTCGAAGGCGTCGCGCATTCCGTCGCCGATCCAGTTCATGGCGAGAACTGTCAAAGAGATTGCGATGCCGGGAATTGTAGTGAGATAGGACGCCAGCTGGAGGTAATTTCTGCCTTGAGACAGCATAACGCCCCAATCAGGCGCTGCCGCGTCGGCCCCCAGTCCGAGATACGAAAGGCTGGCAGCCGAGAGAATAGCGCTGCCTATCGCCAAAGTTGCCTGAATGATAAGTGGGCCAAGGCAGTTGGGAAGTATATGCGAAAATATGATTCTTGCGTTTTTAAATCCGGCAACCTTTGCAGATTCAATATACTCAAGCTGTTTTATTTGGAGCACCTGACCCCTCGTAAGCCTTGCAAATCTCGGCCAGCTGACGATTGCCAGAGCTAGAATAACATTTTTCTGGCTTGAGCCTAAAACCGCCATTATAGCTATTGCTATGATTAAAAACGGAAACGATAGCATTATATCGGTAAAGCGCATAAGCAGCGATTCTATCCATCCGCCGAAATATCCGCTGATAAGACCGATGGCAATGCCGGCGCAGGCAGAAAGAAGAGTTACAGCCACGCCCGTTACAAGGGAGTTTCTCCCCCCGTAAAGCAGCCTGCTCCATATGTCGCGTCCTAAGTCGTCAGTGCCGAGAAAGTGCCCTGAAGCACCCGGCTTTAAGAGAGTGTGCGTAAAGTCCATATCAATAATAGGGTCGTATTTTGTGAATAGGGGCGCACCTACGCACAAAATTACGATTATTGTCATTAGTATAAGGCCTAAAACGGCTATTCTATTTTTACGGAAGCGACGGACAACATCTGTCCAGTAGCCGGTTACGGGCAGGGCCTCCAAACCGATTTCAGCCTTGACATCGTGTTTAGCTGGTGTGTTCATAGACTCTGCCTCCTTATTTCTTGTCCAGCCTTATTCGAGGGTCGATCCAGGCATAGGTGATATCCACCAGAAGGTTGACAAAAAGGTATCCTATGCACATGATGAGGGTTATGCCCTGGATCATCGGGTAGTCACGCTTGGAAATGGAGTTGACGGCCAGCCTCCCTATACCGGGCCATGAGAAAATAGATTCTGTTACGACTGCGCCGCCCAGCATACCGCCTATCTCGCTCCCGATAACGGTGATGACCGGTATCATGGCATTTTTAAGGGCGTGCCCATATATTACATACTTTTCTTTAAGGCCCTTGCTGCGGGCATATCTGACGTAATCCTGATTGAGAACGTCGAGCATGCTTGAACGTATCATTCTCGTCTGGGTAGCAGCCATGCCGAGCGCAAGGGAAGATGCGGGCATGATGACAGCCTTGAAGAAAGGCAGAAAACCGTCTGAGAGAGAGGTGGTAGTGCTTGTGCTCGGCAGCCAGCCGAGTTTCAGCGAAAAGACTATGAGCAAAATAAGTCCGAACCAGAACTTGGGCAGAGATACGCCTATTGTGGCAAGCGCGGTTGCAGCAGAATCCCATATGCTGTTATGCCTGAGCGCAGCGATTATGCCGAGCGGAAGAGAGACGCACAGCGCTATGAACATTGAACATGCAGCGAGCTTGAGCGTGGCAGGCAGGCGTTCTATGATACTTTCAAAAACTCCCTTACCTGTTGCGTATGACTGCCCCAGATTACCTTTGGCAGCTTTGATTATAAAATCGGCATATCGTACTAAAAAGGGCTTGTTAAGCCCCCACTGTTCTTCAACTATTGCTCTTTGTTCCGGACTTATAGAGGTGTCTTCTGTACCTAAAATTAATTCTATAGGATCTCCTGGGGTAAGGTAGAGAAGCGAAAAAATAAGAAAGGATATTACAAGCAGGGTCGGGATAGCCTGCAGGATCCTTTTAAGTATGTAAGTCCACATAAGCTACTCCTTTTGCCGGAACCTCCGCCATATGGCGGAGGTTCCATATGATGCATTTTTGGATTATTGATTTATTACGCTTACATTACGGGTGGGGTCGCAAAGGGGATGATATACAGAAGCATAGTCAAAGTCCGTAACGCGTTTGTTTACGCCCATCTGTGTATATTCAAAATAACCTCCCAGATGTGCGGCATCCTTGGAGAATATGACAGCCGCCCGGCGAAGGAGCGCTGAACGGGCCTCAAGATCTGTAGTTACCCATGCTTTATCAAGCAGGGAGTCTACTTCTGTATTGGAGTAATTACAGTTAGGGCTACAGGTGGTTGCATTGGTATGCATGAGGCGTTTGCCGCCGTCAAGATTGGAGTAGCCGCCGAGGATGTACATTTCTACATTGCCCTCTTCAATATCGGTAGTATGTGTGGCCCACTCAGCGGTTTTTGCCGTACAGTCTACGCCTATTGCCTTGAACTGTGAGGCTATAATAACGGCGAGCTTCTCGCGGGCGGTATCGTTGTTGCCGACTTGAAGGGTGAAACTCATCTTTTGGCCATCCTTGGCCCTTATGCCGTCTGAACCCTTGACCCACCCGAGCTTGTCGAGCTTAGCCTCGGCGGCGGCAGCATCGTATGCTGGGATAACAGCCTTTGCCGAGCCGTCGGTGTCTCCGCCCGGACGTTCATAGGGGATACAGCTGTATGCTCTGACCGCAAGATTAATGCCTGCATCGTTTGCGAATATTGCCTCAATGGCGCCGTCAAAGTCTACTGCCATACGTAGAGCATTTCTGACTTCAGGATCTGTAAACAGCGGGTTTGAACAGTTGAAACCTACCCAGCGGTATGATCCTGTGCCGCCGGCCCTTAGCTCGAGGTAATCGGCCTTTGCGATATTGCCGACCTCGGTAGCTAAAATAGCGAGTGATATATCTATTTCCTTGTTTTGCAGAGCGATTGCGGAAACTGATTTATCGGTTATGATTTTAAATACCACCTTGTCAAGGCCGGGCTCTTTCCAGAACTCAGTGTTTTTTTCAAGGATGACATGCGTGTCAGTTACATGCTCAACAAACTTATATGCGCCCGATCCGATTGGCTTGTTTTCAAAATCCCAGTTTTCGTCGATTGCTTTCTTTGGTATTATGTAGTTTTGATACAATTTGTACTCAAACAGAACGTCGACATCGTTTGTCACGAATACGACTGTATACTTATCTGTTACTTCGATGCTTTTGATTGTCGAAGAAAGATCTGTATACCTTACGGAGCCGTTGTCAGGATTGAGATAGTACTCGTAAGAGAACTTTACGTCTTCGGCAGTAACATTCACTTTTTCATCCTTGAAAAGGTCATTGCCTGTCTGCCAATAACAGTCCTTCCTGATTTTTACTGTCCAGGTAACGCCGTCGTCGGCACAGCTCCAACTTTCGGCGAGATTGGGCGTAAATTCGGAATTGGCGTTCATTCCCACAAGGGTTTGATATACCTGGCGGAGAATATATCCATCTCCGTCAGAGGTAGTCTTCCAGGGCACCAGCGTGGTAATTGCCATGTAAGTTCCGATTGTAAGGACCTTTTCGTCAGAGGTCTTTTCTGAGCCGCTTTGATTTTGATCTTGAGTGCCGGTGCCGGCGCTGGTGCCGCAGGCACTCAAAACCATCATCAACGCCAGGAAAATGGACAATAGTGCTGCTGCGCGTTTTTTCATGGGGGATGTGCTCCTTTCTGTTAATGAAATATTTCAAAAGTGAAATAATTACACTGAATATAGTAGCATATGCTTCAAAAATAGTAAACAATAAAATAAAAATTCATATAAAATACTAATTAGATGCGTCGTTATATAGATAAAAACACAACAATTAAAAAATCAATAACCTAAGCATGTTTAGTATATATTATTTTTTTGAAATATATATTTTATAAAGCATCGGGATATGTTATTATGCAAATGATTGTAAATAAGAAGGTGGCTAAAAAATGCAGCAGATTCTGGATCAAATAAGAGCGGTGTTCAATGTCGGAGAGACGAAACTTACAAAAAAGCAAATACTGATATTAAAATATATAAGCGATAATATAGAAGAAGCATCTTATTTAACCATACGGAAGCTTTGCTCCAATATAGGTTGTTCACAGGCTACGATGATGCGCCTTTGCAGGGAGCTGGGGTATGATAGCTTTATTGCTTTTAGAGAAGGCCTGAGGAAAAAGAAGTCAATGGGTATTAAGCCGGATGATGTCATTGTGAAGTCTCAGAAAGAAGAACTTTTTGACGAGGTACTGCGTAATGAAAAAAAGCTTTTGGAGCGATTTATCGATTCAGTAAGCAGAGCTGACGTGGATGCTTGTGCGCGAAAAATAGTCGAAGCAGATTTTGTGTTGATTCTAGGGTCTGGCATATCAGGAATAATCGGCCAGGCGCTTTCTTTCAGGCTGACGCAATGCTCGGTTCAAAATACTGTTGTTGACCCGTATAAAGACTGGAAGCGGGCAAGACAGCTTTTGGCTCTTACTACTCACAGAAGCGTGGTACTGGGAATTTCATATCCCATGTACAATTTTGATCAGGCTCAGGCTGTAAGGATAGCAAATATGGGCGGTGCATATACGATCGGAATAACCGACACTATGAAGGCCCCAATAGCTGAAGTCGCGGCTATGACGCTGATATGCCCTCTTTCCGGAGAGAATATATTTAACTCCTTTGTAACACCGCTTGAAATGGTGAACTTATTGATACACAGCATTATAATAAAGCTTGGCATGACTTATAAGAACATTAAGCTTGATAACTAATATAAGCCCGCCGCAAGATGCGGCGGGCTTATATTTTTATATGCGAAAAGGGCCCCAACGAGGCCCTTTTGTTAGAGAAAGATATTTAAATTAAAGCTTTATGATGCCTTCAACCTCTCCGGATATACCGGCTGCGTTGGCTTCGTCTGTATCTATATGCATTCTTGTGGCATACTTGGGAGAAACTCTAACAACAACATCGCCGAAGACGAGGGCTCTGCCTCCGCAATTTGTTTCAACAGAGATGATCTGCTTTTCCTTGACGCCCATCTTTTCGGCATCCTCCGGGGTGATATGAAGGTGCCGCTGAGCGGCGATAACGCCTTCTGTAAGCTCAATTTCGCCGCAGGGGCCTACGAGCTTGCAGGAGCCGGAACCGGCGATGTCTCCGCTTTCGCGGACAGGAGCCTTTACGCCGATTGTGCGGGCATCGGTCAAAGAAATCTCGACCTGAGAGGCGCTGCGCTCGGGGCCGAGAACAGATATTCCTGGGAAAGCGCCCTTTGAGCCTTCGACCCTTACTTTTTCCTCACATGCGAACTGGCCGGGCTGTGAAAGATCCTTTTTAGGGGTAAGCTGGTGGCCCTTGCCGAAAAGAATATCGACATGTTCTCTGGTGAGGTGAAGATGACGGGCCGATGTTTCGATAACTACTTTATTCACTAATATTTCCTCCAAACAAATGGTTTGTAATTCTTGTATATAGTAAATTTATCATACATATATCTTTTTTTCAAGTCAAATGCATAAGATAAAATGGGGTAACGGACAAAAAATTGCGCTTTCGGCAAAATTTACCTCTTTATACTTGTTCTCAGGCGGGGTATTGTAGTAAAATAGTTTTTCAGAAGAAGGGTAATTCCAGTTGAGGTGATAATTTTGGA
This sequence comes from Clostridiaceae bacterium, assembly GCA_034926865.1. GTDB lineage: Bacteria > Bacillota > Clostridia > Oscillospirales > Butyricicoccaceae > RGIG1902. Next base: position 30,659 of record JAYFQP010000032.1, on the reverse strand, counting down.
TAGATTCAGTATGACGCGCTGCGAGATAGATCTCGACCGGTTTGAACACAATATTGAACAGGTAAAGAAGCTTTCATGCGGAAGTACGCCGATGGCTGTTATCAAGGCAGACGCTTACGGACATGGGGCGGCTGTGCTTATGCGTAAACTTTTTTCAAAGGGCATACGTTTTTTCGGGGTAGCAAATATCGGAGAGGCAATGGAACTGCGGCGAACATTCCACCGCGGAAATATCTTGGTTTTGGGCTATACGCCTTCTCATCTTATGCATTATGCCGCAGAGTATGGCGTGGCGCTTACCGTATTTTCGCTTGACCAGGCCAGAGCCTTAAATGAAGTAGGGCAGCCGTCTTCGGTGCATATAAAAATAAATACGGGGCTGCACAGGCTCGGTTTCGAGCCATGTGAGCGTTCGGTAAGCGAAATAAAAGAGATATCCCAGATGGAAAATATAACTATTGAGGGCATATTCAGCCATTTGGCGCAGGGGTCTGACGAGGATGACCGTCGCCAACATCTGATTTTTGACGATATGGTCAAAAGGCTTGAGAATGAGGGAGTGCGGCTCGGATATAAGCATATAAGCGATGGTATAGCTCTTGGAAAATACGGCAGCATGGATCTGAATATGGTAAGGCCGGGGGCGATATTTTATGGGTATGGCAAAGGTGCGCTGCCGATAATGAGCCTTAAGTCGCAGATAATATTTGTTCACAGCGTTCCTGCTGGTGAGGGAATAAGCTACGGCCTGACAGATAAGTGCGATCATGACAGAATTGTGGCTACCCTTCCATATGGGTATTCAGACGGTGTTCCGCGTCTGCTGTCAAACGGAAGAGGGCATGTGACGATAAACGGAAAGAAAGCGCCATATCTCGGTGTTTTGTGCATGGATATGTGCATGGTGGATATTACGGATATCCCTGAAGCAAAGATGGGGGATCAGGTTACAGTCTTTGGAGATGATGATGGTGATATGACCTTCAAGGAGACAGCTGAGATTTGCGGAGTTAATGTCAATTCTCTTTTGAGCGGTATCGCAAGGAGAGTTCCGAGGGTATATTATGAAAAGGGAGAAGAGGTTATGTTCACCGATTACCTCTTTTAGGTGGTTTTATGGAAGTGGAGCTGCAAAGAGTACCCTTTGAGGAAAAAGGGCAGCTTTTCGAAATGATGCAGGAATATATCGCCGAGTTTTCGGTGTTTGAGCCTGTGGAGCGTGATGATAATGGGATATGCCCATATGAACCCTTCGACTCATACTGGGAGGAAAGTGAAAGATATCCTTTTTTTATTATGGCTGACAGCAAGCGGGCGGGGTTGGTTCTTGTAAACCGCAATCATTATATAAAGTTATATCATCCAAGCCGGTCGATAGCCGAGTTTTTTGTGCTTCCCGAATACCGGCGAAGCGGCGTTGGAACTGCGGCGGCAAGGAAGCTGACAGAGAGTATGGGCGGATGGTGGCAGCTTATGATGCATCCCAAAAATATGCCCTCACATATCTTTTGGCAAAAAACTTTTGATTATCCGGGTACGCGTCACCTGAGGGTAAGACAAGGTCCTCATTGGTACGACGGAGGCTTGAGAGGCATGGTAATGACCTTTAAGTCTGTTGGTAATAAATAGTATACTTTATTGAAATAAGTGTAAAAGCATCACGGCCATTACGTCCGTGATGCTTTTAAATGCACTTTTAGATGAAAATCTGTCCGTGTATGCCCGAGTATAGGCGGACAATAACGGATAACCACACTTATACAAGGGCCACGTTATCTGCCGGATGTTCAGTATCAGGGGTGTCTCCTTCTTTAATAGCGCTTTCTTCTCCTTCCTGCTGTGCTTTAATAAGGAGATCAATGGCATTTGCCACCTGGGCGGCAAGCGCGAAATACATAGCTTTGTAGTTTGGCATATGAATCCTTCTTTCATTTTTATGTCCAATATTAGAACATATTATATGTTCATTATAACGAACATAATGGAGATAATCAATAAACGGAAGGAGATTTTTCTATGATTGTTTATTCTCCGTTATGGGACACAATGAAAAAGAAGGGTTTCAGCACATATACACTAAGGGAAAAGTATGGCATGAGCAGTAGCACTATTCAAAGACTTCGTAAAAACATGTCGGTGTCGACAAATACCCTCGATGATTTGTGCCGTCTTCTTGACTGTGAGCTTTGCGATATAGCCAGATATATAAAGGATGCTTAGGACCTAAAATACGGCAGGCGAAAATATTTCCGCCTGCCGTATTTCTAAAGTATATTAGAAACCTTATTTCTTGGGGTCAAGCAGAGGCAGAGGGGCCATATCAATGCTCTCCTCGCTCATCATACTGTCCATGTATTTTATATATTCATCCTTGGTCATGACGGCCTTAAAGCTGTCAATCATAGCTTGGGCATATGTACCGCCGTTTTTAAGAAGCTTGTAGCCTGCAAGGGCAAAAACTTTGGCTGTTACGACGTATGCAAGGTACTCATCTGTCGGCATGACGTCCGGATTGTGGAGAACTCCCTTAAAGCCGCTTGTTCCGAATTGTATTGTTGGCATGATGCTTGAAACATCGCCGTAATCTGTGGAGCCTGTAGAGTGCTGAGGCCCTTCGGGGAAAGTGACTGTATATTTATTGCCGCATGACTCATTGGCTTCATTCAGAGCCTCGATCATAGCTGTTGTTTCCTTGATGGGAATAAGCGGCAGATAGCCTGCAAAGGTTTTTATCTTCATGCCCGCACCAGTTGCGACAGCTCCGGCACGCATTGCCCTGTCGAACTTTTTGGAGGCATCTATAACAGCAGGAATATTGTTTGCCCTGACGTAATACTCAAGCACGACATTGTCAGCTATGACATTAGTGGCGCTGCCACCCTTTACAGTAAAGCCATGTATTCTGACGGTATCGGCGTCGCGGAAGGATTCACGCTGAATATCTACTGCTACTTTGGCCAGAGAAGCGGCATTATATGCGTCGATGCCGTTTTGGGGGGCTCCGGAGGCGTGAGCTGCCTTGCCTGTGAAAGTTATCATTTTGTTGACAAAGCCGTTGTTGGTGCCGTTGGAAAGCCGCATTTCAAATCCGGGGGAGGTATGGTGCCCCACGGTTATGTCGATATCATCCATTGCTCCTATGCGGATAAGCTCGCATTTCCCCCCTCCGTAACCGATCTTGCCCTCTTCGATCATCTTGCTTTTTAGCTCGACTTCGACAAACTCTTCTGCGGGAACGCCGAAAAAGACTATGTTGCCGTTCATGGCTTCTTTTATCTCAGGGTCGGTAAGAGCAAATGCAGATCCCATGACGCCTGTAATCTGCGCGTTGTGGCCGCAGCAGTGAGAAGCGCCGGTTTCGGGGTTGGCATCGGGGTGGTTGGCGATGGGCAAAGCGTCATATTCCCCCATCAGTGCAACTGTTGTTCCCTTGAAGTCTTTGCCCTTGAGGTAGCCCTTTGCGCCAGTGACTGCAAGGCCTTCCACAGTCTCTATGCCTAGGCTCTTAAGAGCGTCTGTAAACTTGCCGGCCGTACGGAATTCCCTGTATCCAAGCTCCGCATGGGTCCATATATCTCTGCCGAAAGCGATTATTTCATCTTTTTTGCTGTCGATGATATCGCATATCTTTTGTTCGAGTTTGTCCATGGTTACCGCTCCTTTATGTTCAAAATAATATCAACAGCATAGCACATCAAAGTGTAAAAGTCTATTGAGTTGACAATAATTTTCCATATCTGATACAATGGAAAAAAGGGGGTTATTCACATGAAAATAGGTATGCTTCAGCTCTCTGTTTCTTTTGACAGACAGAGAAATATAGAACGGGCCGTCAGCGCCATAGCTTGGGCTGCACAAAACGGGGCTGATATAGCGGTATTGCCGGAGATGTTTACCTGCCCATATTCAAATATGTATTTCCGTCAGTATTCAGAGGAGGGGATAGGTCCTACCCGGCGTGCACTGACAAGGGCGGCAGCGGAAAATGAGATTTATGTTGTTGGCGGATCTATACCCGAGATGGAGAGCGGCAGGCTTTATAATACTTCCTTTGTCTACAACAGGGAGGGCAGAGAAATTGCCCATCACCGAAAGGTTCACCTTTTTGATATAGATGTAAAGGGAGGGCAGCGGTTTTTTGAGTCAGAGACCTTTACTCCGGGGGATTATGTTACCACCTTTGATACGGAGTTTGGTAAAATGGGCCTTTGTATTTGCTTTGACATGCGTTTCCCTGAGCTTTCCAGGCTCATGGCGCTCGATGGTGCTAAGGTAATATTTGTGCCTGCTGCCTTTAATATGACAACAGGCCCGGCTCACTGGGAGCTGATGTTCCGCCAGAGGGCTGTCGATAATCAACTTTATACTGTGGGCGTATCTCCCTCAAGGGATGAAAAGGGTGTATATGTGGCTTATGGCAACTCTATGGCGGTATCGCCATGGGGAACCGCGGTCTGCCGTTTGGACAGCTCCGAGAACATGACGGTAACTGATCTGAATCTTTCTAAGATAGATGATATCCGCTCTCAGCTTCCTCTTATGAGCGCAAGAAGAGAAGATATATATACAGTTGAAAAAACAAAAAAAGAGTGATAAAATGAACACGTAATATTTGGCAGAGTAGGCAAGCATGTGTATCAGTGCCCGGGGGACGGGGAGTTGTCCCCGGGACGAAGACGAAAGTCGCAGTATGCTTGCCGCATCCCGCTGTCGCATAGGGCCTTGCGTCCTCCTTATGCGGCAACATGCCGTTTTAAGGAGGTTTTTTTAATGTTTGCAGGTCCTTTTTCAAAGGGCTTCTGGCAGGATTCATTCAAAACAGCCAGAAACCTCAGAGTTCTTGTTCTGTGCGCTTTGTGCATGGCAGCATCGGTAGTTTTGGGGTATTTCTACATACCTGTTGGGGAAAATCTTACCATAAGGTTCAGCTATCTTGCCACGGCTACAGCCGGGCTTGTGGCAGGGCCGGTTGGGGCACTTATTTATGGCTTTACTGTAGATATCCTTGATTTCTTTATGCATCCGGGGTATGCGTTTTTCTTTGGGTATACGCTTTCGGCTATGGCAGGAGCGTTTTTCTACGCCATATTCTTTTACCGCCAGAGAATAACAGTTTTAAGGGTAGTTTTTTGTAGGCTGTGCGTTAACTATTTAGTCAATGTTCTTATGGGTTCGCTTTGGAGCAGTATGCTTTACGGCAAGGGATATATATATTACCTTCTTAAAAGCCTGACGAAGAACACGATTATGCTCCCCATTGAGGTAATTGTAATGGTGACCTTTTTTGCGCTTTTGCTCCCGGCCCTAAAGGCTTCTGGGCTTATTCCGGCTGAGCAGAGCAGAAAAATAACCTGGTTTTAATTTTTTAACCGCCGGGAGGGAAGTGACGCGCCCCTCTCGGCGGAGATTTTTTGCCAGAAAAGTCTTGAAAAAATCCGGTTGCGATAGTATAATACATAATACAGTCTATTTGCAGGTGTTGCATAATGGCAGTGCCCCAGCTTCCCAAGCTGGCTGCGTGGGTTCGATTCCCATCACCTGCTCCAAAACAAAAGCGCCGAGTATCGGCGCTTTTTCTATACTCTCGGCTGTTCAATAGGGTTTGCGGGATTGATACACGCTTCGTAATTCGGAGCGTGTATTCTATTTATTCGGGGCAAAACCGAAGAAAATACAACACATGCAACACGGGATCATTTAAGAAGTGTGTTTGTCTGTCGGCAAGAGCTTGAGCAAATTGTTTCTTGCTTTCACTAAAAGTATGCTGGTCTTGGTTAAAGCTATAGTTAAAGCATTAAATAAGAATTAGCCCTATTAAGGCCTCGCGCTGCGGCTCTTGCATAGGACATTTTAATATGGTACGATATTCCAAAAGACAAAAGAAAAGGGGAAGTCCATATGAAAAATGTTGATCTTTCAAATCAATGCAAAACTATGCTGTCAAGCATCATGGTGTTTCGCCAAGGCGTTAAAATGGCTTGCCTAAGAAACGACGGGATAATTGATAAGGATGAAGCAAAGGCAATGAAAGCCATTGAAAAAAAACTTGTTGCTTTAGAGGATACCTTAAAGGAGATAGCTGAGAAATAAACAAATTACGCATTAACACGTTTAAAATAAGATCAAACTTCAATTGTGGATATATCATGGAAGGGGATGCCCGATTTTGAAAATGAGCGGAGGCACAATATTAATTGCAGTTTTATTAATCGTTTTAATGGGGGCTGCTTTGTTTAACAAAAACAACCGAGTTATCGCGCCTATAACTGATGAAAAAGATATTGTTTCAAATGTTGCAATTGAAGAAAATAAAGAAGATGATTTATCGATTCAAAAAGGTGATGTTATTACCGTATCCGATGTTAGTTTTACCTATGAGGGATTTTATCAGGCAAAAAATGAACTTATTCCTATGGAACATTTTTTAGCGCAAAACACTGGAGAAAAAAATATCTCCGTTATACTTGAAATTGTTGGTGTTAAAAAAGATGGCACATATGATTTTCTGGGCACAGGCGTTTTTGGAGGTGTTGACCAAGCGCTGTATGATAAGGAATTAAAAGAAAATGGATGGGCAGTTGAAAAATACACAAATAAGGTTGATGCTGGGAGCAGTTTAAATGCCTATGCAAATATATTGGATATTGGCGATCAGTACAGCATGGATGTTGATAGTGACGGTTATTACGATGTTATGTTTTCCATTATTACTTTAAATGAAAAAGGTGGATTTACCATAACTGGAGAAGAACCTGTATCAGAAATCTTCAAGCTTAAAGTTCAATAGTGTAAAGCGTTCAGCATTTGCACGATTTTTTCAAGTGCTATCTTCCAAAAGGGAGATTATGATTGTTATTGCATAGATGACTATTAAAACCTTAAGAGTATTGTTGATTTTTGTTTTATTGGTATAGTCATTTATATGAGATATATCAAATAAGCACTATGTGAGGGGAAATTATGAAAAAAACAATCAATAATATTTTGCTTCTATTGCTTATTTTTGGGGGGATTTTTTATTTATATTTCGGAGAAAAAGAAACCGAGATTGAGGATTTAACACCATATCAAATTGAGGTTGGAGGCATTTTTAACCCAGGTGCTTATATAGAAATATCTAACGTTCAAATAATGTATAACGGAAATAATTCTTTTACAGCAACTAATAACGGAGAGCAAATAATGATGATTACTGTCAACGTTGTTGGGGTTAAAAGCGACGGGACAAATGAACTGATAGAATGTATTCCGTTTGGTGGAGTTGACGAAGTTCAATATGAAAACGATAAGGTTGCAAACGGATGGGCAATACAGCAATATACAAATAAAGTAAGGCCAAAAGATTCTTTAACGTCGACAGTAGAGGTTTTTGATTTTGGGCATGGCTCACCAAAGCCAGATATAGATAACGATGGTTATTATGATTTAACTTTTTTGTTTAGCCCACAAGATAGCATGGACAGCATTCACGTATCAACGGATGATCCAGAAGCAGGTCCGTATAAGTTGCCAGTAGAATAAAACATTATCTAATGCCCAAAGCGCCTTCCAAAACAGGGGGCGCTTTTTGTATGCAAATAAGTTGAAACATGTAAGGTACAAGTGGGTAAAGTCCATCGCGGATATGTACAGGGGAGTGCGGCGATGATATGAAAGAAAGGCTCTTGGTTTTCCAAGGGCTTTTATTATGCCGTGAATGAGTAAGCGCATGGCTTCAAACTCGAACAAAATAACGCTTAAGCAGAGGGAAATGGCTGAGCTTCTTGCAAGCCCCGATTTCACGGGCACAATCACGGATCTTTGCGAGAAATGCGATGCAGCTCTCTCCATACGAATGGCTTATTCAGCTTGCCTATGACAATTGGCTTGACCTTCATGTATGCATCCGATGCAGCCGAAGTTTATTGACCGTATAATAAATAGGCCCCAGCGCTTACTTGCTCCGGGGCCTTAAGTTTCGTATTAGATTACTCAGTCAATATTTACAAGGTTACCTGATTCATCAAGCTCATATTGGATAGGAAGCTTGGAGTATTTACGCGCAAGCTCGAGGGCCTTTTCAAGCTGAGCATCAACGGTTACCGTATACTGGGAGAGGGAATCAAGAGTAGTATTTATCATGTTTATCGTCTGAGCGTTTACATATGTCATAGTATCAAGCCCCATGTCTTTGCGGAAGGCGTTTACAGCGTCAAGCATTTCACGGTCAAAATAGGTGGTGACGCAGCTTGAGTCAAGATATCCCATTGCTTTGAGGGCATCCCTGAGGTCAAGTGTATTCTGGGTCTTGTCGTTAATTGCAAGGTATTTGAAATCAAGACGTCGGCACGAAGCTGCGGGATGAGGGGCGGTGTAGTTTTCCACCTGGTAATCCGGCGCAAGGCCGACTCCTTCATAATCGGTTCCAGAGGGGGGGATGAGCTTTATTGTGGTCAGCACGGCAGCGGAATTGTCGTCAAAGACAAGGTGATACTGCCCGCGCGCCTTTCCAAAAGTTGTTTCGCCCACGGTGATGGCATATCCAAGATCATGAAGCGATGAGGTCATTATTTCCGATGCGCTGGCGGAGTTGTTATCCGTTAGAATAATGATTTTATTGAGCCGCGGCCCGGCACCGACAGAACGATAGGTGAGCACATCATAGTTATTGCTTTCATTTCTTGTGGCAATAGAAAAGAAATCAAGCCCCTTATCGGGAATCAGACTGTTAATAAAGTTTAAAACCATATCTATCTGTCCGCCCGGATCTCCCCTTAAATCAAGAATAAGAACCTTTGATTTTTCCTTAAGCATTTCCTGCATAGCCTGATAGAAGAGGATATAGTTGTTTACATCTGAGAACTTGTTTATATCCATATAATAGATGCCGCTCTCCATAACATATCCGCTGATGTTTGGGATAACTATGGCGCCGCGTTTTACTGTGAATGTGAGTTCCAGAGTGCCTCTTTTAACAGTAATCGTGACAGATGTGCCCTCAGCACCTCTTATTAGAGATGTAATCGACGTAAGATCTGATGAGGATAGGGCCTGACCTTCTACATGGGTCAGAATATCCCCCGGGAGCAGGCCGACTTTTTCAGCGGGCCCCCCTGTTCTTACTTCGCTTATCCTTACAACATCTCCGACAGACTTAAGTGTTATTCCGATACCGACATATGAGTCATTTTCCGAAAACGCTGTGTCATAATCTCCCGAAGGCACATACATCGAGTGGGAATCGTAATTCGACAATATCGCATCCATCAGCTTATCGAAGCTTTCAGGATCTTTTTCGAAAAGCGTTTCCAGCCCTTCACGCAGAACATCCCGGTCATCGCTGTATTCAAGCCCGTAATCTTTGATGAACTGGATGATCTCGTCCATTTTCGCAAGACTGTTGCTTTCTTCCGAAGCCTGTGCGGGCAGACAGAAAGTAAGAAAAATTGAAAGAACAGCAATAAGAGATATAAGTCTTTTTTTCATTATTATTCCTTTCAGAAGCTATAGGACAGGCTGAGCCGAGTCGGCTATAAGGATTGCAATTACTTTTAGACAAAATGGAGTTTTAGCGCCATAGCTTATCGAATGGGTTACATATGGTCGGGGGCGGAAACGCCAAGGGTGGAAAGTGTATTTTCAATAACTTGCGCCACACAGTTTACAAGAGATATACGCGCATCACGAAGGTCTTCTGTGGCCGCTTCCTTTATGCGGCATATGGAATAAAAATGGTGGAAGGCTGTTGCGCAGGAAGAAGAGTATCGGTTAAGCCGTGAAGGATCGAGCGCGTCTGCGGCAAGCCGTATTTCTTCCGGCAGCTTTGAAAGCTCTCTTATAAGGTCGATCTCGGCGGGATCAGTCAAAAGCGAGAAGTTGGGGTTTACGGGGGTTGTTGCTATACCCTCCTGGCTGAGGGCCTTTAGTATGCTTTTGCATCTTGCGTGGGCATACTGAACATAATATACCGGGTTGTCGCTGTCCTGCCTTACGGCAAGGCCAAGGTCAAACTCAAGATGAGTATCGGCGGCACGGGAGTTAAAGAAATAGCGGGCTGCATCGACTGGTATTTCATCAAGCAGATCGCTTAAGGCGATAGCTTTGCCCGTTCTTTTTGACATGCGCACTACCTCACCGTCGCGCATAAGGCGCACGAGCTGCATGAGGATTATTTCAAGCCTATGCTCGCCGTCAAGGCCAAGGGCATCAAGCGCACCCTTAAGTCGGGCCACATGGCCATGATGGTCTGCGCCCCAGATATTAATTGCTATATCAAAGCCCCTTTCGGAAAGCTTATTGCGGTGATATGCGATGTCCGCTGCAAAGTAGGTATAAAAGCCGTTGCTGCGGCGCAAAACATCATCTTTGAGCTCGAGCTTTTCGATCTGCTCTTCTGTTTTGCCTTCACGCAGGAGATTTGCGTGCAGTATTTCGGATGTCTTTAGCCAAAGGGCTCCTTCGTTCTCATATGTGAAGCCCCTGTCTGTGAGAAGCTTTACGGTTTCTTCAATACTGCCTTTATGAAGCTGGCTTTCAAAAAACCAATTGTCATAGACTATGCCATAGCGCTGAAGGTCGGATTTCATCTTGGGGATGTTTCGGTTAAGCCCATATTCGGCAAGGGCGTTAAGCCGTTCGTGTTCAGGAGCATCTTTGATGCTGTCGCCGTGCTCTTTAATATAATCCGAAGCTAAGGCCTTTATATCGTCGCCATGATAACCATCCTCAGGGAAAACAAAAGCTTCTTCGCCGTATATTTCCTGCATTAATCTTGCTTCGATAGAGTGTGCAAACTTGTCGATCTGGTTGCCGGCATCGTTGACATAGAACTCACGGCAGACATGATTGCCGGCTCTTGAAAGAACTTCGGCCAATGTATCGCCCAAAACTCCGCCGCGCGCATTCCCCATATGCATGGGCCCTGTGGGGTTGGCGGAAACGAACTCGACCATTATCTTTTTGGGGTTTTCGCATGCGGTCTTGCCATAATCGCATCCGTCCTTTATGATAGAAGAAAGAACCGACTCATACCAGCCGTGGGAAAGCCTCAGATTAATAAAGCCGGGGGCGGCGCATGTTACTTCCGAAAAGAGCGTATTTTCAAGAATTGCATTTTCACAGATGGCCTGCGCTGTTTTAAGAGGAGACAACCGCAGCGCTTTTGCATTCTGCATGGCAAATGATGATGCATAGTCTCCGTTTTTTGGATCTTTTGGAACCTCGATTACAGGAGCTGAAAGCTCGGCTTTGGGCAGAAGCCCTTTTTCACAAGCGGCACGGTAGCCGCCAAGGATTATTTCAGCGGCCTGATTAACGGCCTGTTGGATAGCGTTCATGATTCTATGTGTTCCTTTCACTTGTATATTCTATTGAAGAGGCGCAGACGGGCCTGCTGGCCTGACGTCAATGGTCAGGCAGTTAGTGCTCAGATATGCGTGCTGAAGCTCAATATCATAATTGACAGAAATCTTGCCGCCGTTATCCGTAAGAGTGCTGTCAATGGATTTTGTTGCAACCGATACGGTAATATCACCGTAATCGGTATTGTAAAGACACATATGTCTCTTATCAAGCTCGAACATCATCATCGAGGGATACTTGCCTGCTCGCGTGACGGTTACGCTGCGGCCTTCCACCTTGACTGTGGTGCGCGTATCCTCAAAGCCTGTGACTTCACTTTCGTCATAGACAAGATAATAGTTCCCTGACCGTCTGTAAAACCGGCCTTCAGTTGTAAGGGTGATTTCATCTGTTTCAGGGTCGTCCATCTGTTGGAGGCCCTTTATCGAAATTATTACGTCTTTTTTCATGATTTGTGCCTTTCGATTCTGATTGGTGCCCTTATGAATAGGGCATAAACCGCGGGCATAAATCCAGCCCTGAGTCGTTTGTTAGATTGATAAATTATAACACATATATTATAAAAAGTAAAATCCATATTAAAACCGTAAATTGTTGAAAAATATCTTTTGATTTTGTGAAAAGTGTGATATTATATCTTAAAATGGGCGAGAAGGGGTTTTTGCCAACCGGGCCTTAAGTGGCGTAAAAACCTCCGAATTTTATCGTCTTTTTGCCATAGCTAATGTTATTTTTATCAGTAAATCAAAATTTTCATTAGAAGGAGAAAGCTCATGAAAATCAATTTTACAGAAACCGTTCTTAGGGATGGCAATCAGTCGTTGATAGCAACCCGTATGCCAATCAGCGATTTTGAACCTATCCTCGACACGATGGATAAAGCAGGTTATTATTCCATCGAGTGCTGGGGTGGGGCCACGTTTGATTCCTGTTTAAGGTATCTTAACGAAGATCCCTGGGAAAGGCTTCGCACAATCCGCAAACACTGTAAGAACACAAAGCTTCAGATGCTCCTGAGAGGGCAGAACATCCTCGGTTACAAGCATTATCCCGATGATGTGGTGCGCGCTTTCGTAAGAAAGAGTGTTGAGAACGGCATCGATATCATCCGTATATTCGATGCTCTCAATGATCTCAGAAATATCGAAGTTGCTGTGGATGAGGCTATCAAAGCAGGCGCACACGTACAGGGAACGCTTTGCTATACGACAAGCCCTATTCACAATATCGAGATGTTCGTACAGCTTAGCCGCGACCTCGAAAAGATGGGCGTACATTCTATCTGCATCAAGGATATGGCAGGTATTATGACCCCGAAGAACGCCTATGACCTTACAAAGGCCATCAAGGAGGCAGTCTCGATCCCCGTAGTCGTGCATACACATTCAACCACCGGCCTTGGCTCGATGACTTTGCTTAAGGCAGTTGAAGCAGGTGCTGACACGATCGACTGCGCTATATCCTGCTTCAGCGGCGGCACATCGCAGCCACCTACGGAATCTATGCACTACACTCTTAAGGAAATGGGTTATGAGACAGGTCTTGATGAGGATAAGCTCAAGCAGATCAATGATTTCTTCAAGCCCATCAAGGCAAAGGCTATCGAGACCGGCCTTCTCAATCCAATAGTAATGGATACCGAGACAGATGCGCTTATTTACCAGGTTCCAGGCGGTATGCTTTCGAATCTGGTCGCCCAGCTCAAGGCGCAGAACGCTTTGGATAAACTGCCTGAGGTTCTGGCTGAAGTGCCCAGAGTCAGAGAAGACCTCGGTTATCCCCCACTGGTAACTCCTTCGTCACAGATGGTAGGAGTGCAGGCTGCTACAAATGTTCTTCTTGGCGCGCGTTATAAAAACGTATCCAAGGAGATTAAAGCATATCTCAGAGGCGAATACGGGAAGGCTCCCGGCCATGTAAATGAAGAGCTGCGTAAGCAGGTGCTTGGGGACGAACAGCCGATTGAGTGCCGTTTTGCCGATCTGCTTAAGCCCGGTCTTGAGGAAGCAAAGGCAGAAATCGGAAAGCTTGCAAAGAGTGAGGAAGATGTTCTTTCTTATGTAGCTTTCCCGCAGATAGCCGAAAAATTCCTTGCTCAAAGAGCTGAAAAGGAAAAGAATACGGTTAAATACACAATAGTAAAAGCATAGGAGGAGCGTTATGATCGGAATTGCTGAAGCATTAGGTAATTCAGTTCTCGGTATGGCGGTAGTTTTCCTGATGCTTGTCGTACTGATGGCTATTATCGTTATTATGGGAAAGTCCATGGAGAAAAAGGGTGAGACCCCAGCGCAGGTAAATGCACCCCTAAAGGCGGCTCCACTTGCTGTTCTTTCAGCCGTGAAAGGGCCTGCGGCCATGGGAACGGCGGGCAGTGTTGATCTTCATTCCGTGGATCAGAAAACCGCGGCTATGATAATGGCTATTGTCGCTGATGAAATGAAAGTTCCTCTTAATGAGCTGCGTTTTATCAGTATTAAACAAATCTGAGTAGAGGTGTTATAGAATGAAATATAAAGTTACTCTTAACGGCACTACGTATGAGGTAGAGGTCGAACATGGCCAAGCTATGCTTGTAGACGAATATCAGGCTGTGGCTCCTGCAGCTCCTGTTGCCGCCGCACCCGCAGCTCCTGCTCCTGCCGCAGCTCCTGCTCCCGCCGCGGCTGCTGCTGTATCAACTTCCGGCGAGGTTATTTCCTGCCCGATGCCCGGCGTCATTGTTGGGGTTAAGGTTTCGCAGGGTCAGCAGGTCAAAAGGGGCGAAGTGCTCTGCATACTTGAAGCAATGAAGATGGAAAATGAGAGAGTAGCGCCCAGAGACGCCACGGTCGCTCAGGTCGTAACGTCGAAGGGAGCCAATGTTGATACAGGCGCTCCGCTCGTCGTCCTGCAATAGGAGGGCTGAAGCATGAGTGTTATCACCGAAACGATATCCGGCTTATGGAGCAGTTCTGGCTTTGCCGGGTTGTTTACGGATCCCAGGCAGCTTATAATGATTATCGCTGCCTGTGTGCTTCTGTATCTGGGCATCGTCAAAAAGTTTGAACCGCTGCTTTTGGTCAGTATAGCCTTTGGTATGCTGCTGACTAATCTTCCGGGCTCAAACATCTTCCATCCAGCTCTTTGGGATGAGGTTATGAACCATACCAAAACGTATGCCGATGTCTTTGCCGAGGGCGGGCTTCTGGATGTTCTCTATATAGGCGTTAAAGCAGGCGTATATCCATCCCTGATATTCCTCGGGGTAGGAGCAATGACTGACTTTGGTCCGCTTATCGCAAACCCCAAGAGCCTTTTGCTCGGAGCGGCTGCTCAGCTTGGCATATATTGCGCATTTATTCTTGCTGTTGTACTCGGCTTTACAGGCCGTCAGGCTGCTTCCATAGGTATTATCGGCGGCGCCGACGGTCCTACGGCCATACTTTTAACGAGCCGCCTTGCTCCTGAACTTTTGGGAGCGATCGCTATAGCAGCTTATTCATATATGGCTCTTATTCCTCTGATCCAGCCTCCTCTTATGAAGCTGGTTACAACAAAGAAGGAAAGAGAGACAAAGATGGATCAGCTGAGGACGGTTTCCAAGAAAGAGAAGATAATCTTCCCTATAGCTGTTTCAATATTTGTTATACTCCTTCTGCCTGATACGGCGCCTCTGATAGGATCCCTTATGCTGGGGAACCTCTTTAAAGAGTGCGGAGTTGTCGATCGTCTTGCCGATACGGCACAGAATGCGCTTATGAACATAGTAACTATTTTCCTTGGCCTCAGTGTTGGTGCTACAACGGTAGCTGAGAGATTCCTTACGCTGTCTACGATAAAAATAGTCGTTCTTGGACTGCTGGCCTTCAGTTTCTCTACCATTGGCGGTCTGCTGTTTGGAAAGATCATGTATAAGGTTACAGGGGGCAAGGTGAATCCGCTTATCGGGTCTGCCGGAGTATCGGCTGTGCCGATGGCAGCCCGTGTGTCTCAGGTAGAAGGGCAGAAGGCCAATCCTTCGAACTTCCTTCTTATGCATGCCATGGGCCCAAATGTGGCTGGAGTTATCGGTTCGGCTGTTGCGGCAGGGTTCCTGCTTACGATATTCAGATAAAACGCGCGGCGATTTTTTAGTAAATATTATTAAAGGGCGGGGGCATAAGGCTCCTGCCCTTTTTTGATATTTTGGACATATTTTGAAAAAAGTTGTGTATTTTTCTTCCGGGCTTTTTATTTACTATGGAATTGTAACATGTTACAATTAAAAAAAGAGCGTCAAACAACGCTCCGGGGGGATGTATAGTGGAATATAAAGCCGAGACGATATATAAGCAGGACGATTTTATCGGGTTTATGAAGGCATATGTGCATAAGACTGACAACCTGCGAGTGATGGCTAAGGTTTCTCAAATTTGCGTTAGAGCGGCAGGAGTTCTTTTATTTTTTGCCGGAGCTTTTAATATGGGAAAGGCTGGTTTGGATTACTTCCATGGGGCAAATTTTTTGACCATGAGGCAAGCGTCTTTTCAGCTTGTATTGATTGCAGCGGGAGTTTTATTGCTTGCTATCCGGATTGATGATGTTTTGGGTAAAATCGCATGGGCAAGATATGAAGGGCAGGGCATGAAGATTTCATATTGCTTTTTTGATGATTACTTTACCCGGACTATGCAGGGTAATGAGCATAAATTCAGCTATGAGAGCATAAAAAGCGTATATCTTGACCCTTACAGGTACTACTTATTTGTAAGCGGAGCGTCAGCCCATATTATCCCTCTGGCCAGCATTGATAAAGGAGAGGCCGAGGCTTTTGGAGCGTTTCTCCAGGAAAAGACCTGCCTTGAGGAGGCTAATATATAATGAAAAAAGCGGGGAACAATCGATAGGTTTGAATGTCATAATGCATAAGGAGTGATAAACATGTCAGCTAGCTATAAAGCAAAAGCACGAGAGGTACTGATGGAAAAATCCCCGGCCATTTATATTACTACTTTGATCTATGCTATTCTTCCCGTTGCAGTTCAGTTTCTTGTTGGTAAATCAGTTTTTGGAAACGGGTATTGGTTGTTTAGCTTTTTTGATGAAAGCCACTATCATTTTTTCGAAACACTTAATTTTTTCCAATCCTCATATCTTACAATTCTTACTGTGGTTTTAAGCATAGTATTCGGCCTTCTTGACTATGGTTATGAATATTATTGCCTTCAAGCTTCAAGAGGACGTGATGTAACATATGCCGACCTTTTTTCGGGCTTTAACCAACCGTTAAGAATAATCATTGCAAATCTTATTATCGGTGTAAAGGTTTTCTTGTGGTCGCTGCTTCTTGTTATACCAGGCATAATAGCGGCTATCAGCTATAGCCAGACATACAGGATACTTGCGGATAACCCTGATATCTCGGCGTCTGAAGCAATAAGTCGAAGCGTCAGGATTATGTATGGGCATAAGGGAGACTGGTTTATACTGCAGCTATCGTTTTTTTGGTGGTATGTCCTTTCCTCTTTGACATACAGCATATCAAGCATATATTCTGAACCATATGCGCGCTGTGCCAACAGCTTTTTCTATGAGGATATCTCAGCTTCTGCCGAGAGATTTACTTATTAGAGAAATCGGCGGCAGAGGCCTGATTTATGGATAAAAAAAATTACCCCCCAAGGAGCAGATGCTCTTTGGGGGGGTTCTTATTCGTTTTCAAAAACAACGGTAAACTTTCCATCGCTTTCCAAAAACACCTTTTCGATATCCTCATCGTACATAGTGCTGCGGTCAAAGTTTTTAGCAAATTTTACGCAGGTTCCGCACGAAGCGCTTAAAACCCTTGGCACAGGCATCATCGTGGGAGAATCGCCAAGCCTGGCAAGCTTGTTTTTAAAGCTGATAGCCCCGAAGTGAGTATGAAAGGTCGCGACGTAGTACATGCAAGTACCTCCAGTTTATTTGGAAATCGTTATTTCGAAATCCTCCCCAATTGTTTTGTAGGAAACAGTATATCCTGCGTTTTTGGCGAAGCGGGATATATTGTTGACAGGAGTCATGCTGTCAACTGTAACTGTAAGCGGAAGCCCGGCAGCGAGAGCCTTTTTTGTCAAAATAACGGGTTCGGGGCAGGAAAAGCCTCTGGCATCTACTTTGTTCATTATACCTTCTCCTTTCTTGTATTTGCAAGGGCAATAGCGCAAACTACGATAAATCCTACTATGACGGCAATTTTGCCGGCGGGTGTGGGGCCGTTTGCGGAAGAAGCAAGGCTGAAGTTGTGGCAGAAGGCAGCTCCGACGACCATGCCGATTACTGTGACTGACGAATCGGAATTGCCTCCTCCTGACAAAATAAGCTGACGAAGCGGGCAGCCGCCGAGAAGAGTTGAGCCGAAGCCTGTCAGAGCCATGCCCAGGAAGTTCCAAAGTCCGTCATTAAATGCGACAGGCTGGCCCTCAAAGCCAAGATGGAAGGAATGAGTGAGAAGATTGCCAACGAAAGCGGCAACAATAATAGCGACGAAACCATAGAGCAGATAAAAGTCTTTAAAAAGAATAGCGTCCCGAATGCCGCCTACCATGCAGAGCCTTGTCTTCTGGGCAAGAGCCCCTACGATCAGCCCGGCGGCAAGCGCCATAAAGATCGGGGCATGCATAGAGCCCGGCCCGCTTTCGCTGAATATAAGCACAGATGGGATAAGTACAAGGAAAACCAAAAGAGCTACGGAAATTACAGGCATCCACATTCCTTCAAGTTTATTCTGCGCATGAGATTTCTTGAGGGTAAAGCCGCGGTTAAGAAAGAATATGCCGCCTATGATACCGGCTATAAATCCAACGAGGCCGACTACGGCATTCAGGTCGCCTCCCGCGATGCGCAGCACCATGCGCAGAGGGCAGCCAAGAAACATAAGGGCACCGACCATAACAAAAAATCCGAGAACAAAGCGAGTCATCGGGGAGGAACCGCCTCTGGAGTTGTATTCCTTTCCGAATACAGCCATAATGAAAGCTCCAAGAACGAGGCCGATTATCTCCGGGCGGACATACTGCACTACAGCGGCTTTGTGCATGCCGACAGCGCCGGCAATATCACGCAGGAAGCAGGCGATGCAGAAGCCCATGTTGGCAGGGTTTCCATTGACTACCAGCAGCACGGCGATAGCGCCGATAATAAGACCGGTGGCAATCATCAACAGGTTTTGTTTGTTTTTCATACTATCTCTCCAATCCTTATCGTTCAGCCCAATTATAAGGGAATAAAAACAAATTGTTAAATACTTTTTAATAATACATTTTTGAACATTTATAGTATTTTTCAATAAATGTAGATTTTTTATCTAACGACCTTTATAATTGTAATTGATTTTTTCTATAAAATTTCCATCAAAATATAATAATATGACAAAAAATGTCATCGGCAGCAGCTAGAGATGATTTGGAGAAATGAAAGCGAGGGAACATGCAATGAAACGGATATATTTTGATAACGGAAGCACTTCATTCCCAAAGGCTCCGGGGGTGTCCGATGCAGTAAAGGATCTATTGGACAACGGCGCTTTCAATATAAACAGAGGCGGATATGAAGAAGCGTATCAGATATCTGAGCAGGTATTGGAAACCCGTGAGCTTTTGTGCAGGATGTTTGATTTCGATAAGGTTAAAAATGTGGCGTTCGCACCAAGCATAACTTATTCACTCAATTATTTGATAAAAGGCTTTCTCAAAAAGGGCGATCATGTTATAACAAGCTCCATGGAGCATAACGGTGTTATGAGGCCGCTTACTCAGATGAAAGCTACCGGTGTTGAGTTTGACTGTGCTGAGTGTTTTGATGATGGTACGCTTGATCCGCAGAGAGTTGAGGATCTTATTAAACCCAATACCAAGGCCGTGATTATGACGGCGGCATCAAATGTCTGCGGAACCTTTCTGCCCCTTTATGAGATAGGGCATATATGCCGAGATCACGGGCTTGTGTTTATCGTTGACAGCGCACAGAAAGCCGGAACATTTCCTATCAGCATGAAGAAACTTTGTATAGACGGGCTTGCTTTTACTGGGCACAAGAGCCTTTTGGGCCCGCAGGGGGTGGGAGGAATGCTGATATCTGACAGGCTCGTTCAAGAGACTGAGCCTCTCATAGCGGGTGGAACAGGGAGCGCTTCACATAAAGAGGAAATGCCGTCTTTCATGCCGGACAGGTTTGAAGCAGGCACTATGAACCTTCCGGGGATAATAGGCCTCAGGGCTGCCTTGCTTTATCATGCGGGAAGGCCTGAAGGAGAAATGGCTAATAATGAGCTCGATTTGGCTATGCGGTTTCTGGAGGGAGTAGAGCGCATTAAGGGTACAAGGCCAGTCGGCTTGAGTACGAGAGAAGGAAGAGCAGCCATCGTATCGGTGGATTTTCTGAACGACGATAATGCGAGGGTGGCTTTTGAACTAGAGAGCAGCTACGGGGTTATGACGAGGGTAGGGCTTCATTGCGCTCCCAGAGCCCATAAAACTCTCGGAACATTCCCAAGCGGAACCGTAAGATTTTCCTTTGGGCATGGCAATGTGGAGGAAGAGGTAGATTACTGTATCGATGCCCTGCGCAGAATAACAGGACAAAAAGCATAAGACAGCCAAGGATAGACAGGGCTCCCGTTTTTGCTTAAGGTAAGCGGCACAAACGCCGTTAAATGGGCAGCTGGATGACGCTCGCCAAATGATCAATAAATTGCGGCATCGTCTTGCTGACAAAGCAAAAGGGCCGCAAAAGCGGCCCTTTTGTATGCTTTGAAAAGATCAGATAATCCTTATTGACTTTCCGTCAAACTTTTTGACATAGCCCACGATGTGAGCTTCCTCTCCGCTGTTTGAAAGACGCTGGCAAAGAGCCTGAACTTCCGTTTCAGATACCGCTATAAGCAGACCTCCGGAGGTTTGAGGATCATATAAGACATCGCTCAGATCAAGTGGGACAGAAGAAGCAATTTCTACATCATCCCTAAGATATGCCATATTGTTGTAGGCTCCGCCCGGAATTATGCCCTCTTGGGCAAAGCGTCGAGCAGCCGGAACGATTGGGACATTTTCAGAGAAGATCTCGATGGTCTTTCCGCTTCCCTTTGCCATCTCACAGGTATGTCCAAGAAAACCGAAACCGGTAATGTCAGTGCATGCAGATGGGCGGGAGGGCATCATAGCCTCCTGTGCATAGCGGTTAAGATGGCTCATCAGCTTTACCATCAGCTTATACTCTTCTTGGGACAGCATATCGGCCTTGGCGGCCGTTGAAAGTATGCCGGTTCCGAGAGATTTTGTTAGAACAAGTATGTCGCCTTCCCTGGCTGTCGAGTTTGCAAGGATATCCTTCGGATGCGCATAACCTGTTACGCACAGCCCATATTTTGGCTCTTCGTCTTCTATAGTATGGCCTCCGGCGATTATCGCCCCGGCCTCAATGACCTTGCTGTATCCGCCCTGAAGAATTTGCTCCATGATTTCAAGATTAAGGCAGGATGGGAAACAAATGAGGTTCATTGCCAATTTCGGCACGCCGCCCATGGCGTAGATATCGCTGATTGAATTGGCAGCCGCTATCTGGCCGAAGGTGTAGGGGTCGTCAACGATAGGAGGGAAAAAATCTACCGTTTGGATCATGGCAAGCTCATCGTTTATTCTGTACACAGCGGCGTCGTCGCTTGTATCAAAACCTACAAGCAGGTTGCTGTCGCTGAACTTTGGCAGCCTTGAAAGGATACCGTTTAGGACACCCGGCCCTATTTTAGCGCCTCAGCCACCGCTCTTGGTAAGTTGGGTCAATCTTTGGTTTTCCATACAAGGATCGCCTCCTTTCACTGGGTTATAGTACGGTTTTATTTTACTTTATCATTAGAAAAATATCAATAGCAAGGAGATGTAAAGATGCACTTCAAACAACTCGAGGTTTTTGTAAACGTAGTCAAGCTTAAAAGTTTTTCCAAAGCGGCCGAGGCGGTATATATTTCTCAGCCTACGGTGAGCGCCCACATAAACGCGCTTGAAGACGAGCTGGATACAAAGCTTATTGTCAGATCTACAAAAGAGGTATATCCTTCAAAGGCCGGAAGGATATTCTATCAGTATGCCCTTGAAATGCTTAACTTAAGAGATACAGCCTTCATGGAAGTCAAGAGTTATTCCACACAGGTCAAGGGTACTTTGGAAATCGCAGCGTCTACAGTTCCATCACAGTATTTACTGCCTAAGGCCATGCAGTCAATGCTTGAAAAATACCCGCAGCTTTTGCTTTCCATAAAGCAGTATGACAGCGTAGAGGTCGTACACCGAATTATTGATATGGATGCTGAGATTGGTATTACAGGGGCCATATTTGAGAAAAGCGGCTGCGTATTCGAACCTATAGCACAGGACAGGCTTGTGATAATCACACCCAATACGCCGGAATATTCAGCTCTTGGAGGCAAGATTACGCCTGAGATTATAAAGTCATCCAAATTTGTTTCAAGAGAATATGGCTCGGGAACAAGAAAAGAATCAGAAGCGTTTTTAAGAGGCATAGGAATAGACCCCCAATCGCTTAAAATATCTGTGCAGCTTGAGACCACCGAAAGTGTCATCCAAACTGTAAAAAACAATTTGGGAATTGCGATTGTTTCAAAATACGCCTGTGAGGATTGCCTTACATCGGGCAGTATACTCGCGTTTGATTATGAAAGCCCCGCTCTTACAAGAAGCTTTTATGTTGTCTATCGAAAGAATCGTCCGCTCTCTCCTGCCGCTGTGGCATTTATTAAGGATATCAAGGAGACCTTCAGCCAGCTTTGAGGATGTGGCATAGATATATGTATTATATCAAGCATGCCGTTTTGGCTATGTAATTATATCGTCCAGGCACCATTTCTGCGGGTAATAATCGGCGGAGATGGTGCTTTTTTATTAGCCTTAGCCATTAAAGGTATAAAATGTACAAATTTAAGATAGAATAAATTGTATTTTGACATTGGTGTGCGAATATAGTATAATCGGAATGCTTAGAATTTCTAATAATTTGAAAGCCTATCCATAAACAAAATATAAATTGTTCCGATATTTAGCGGACAAAGGAGCTTTCCATGGTAAGGATTATGAGTGATACCTCATCACTGTTTACGCCCAAAACCGGCCTCGAGGCTGGAGTCGATATAATACCGCTGACCGTGACTATAGCAGGGAAGACTTACCGTGAAATGGTTGATATAGAGCCTATGGAGTTTCTGAGCATCATACGTCAGGGCAACCTGCCTACATCATCTCAGCCTTCTCCGGGAGATACTATCGAGATTTATTCAAAGGCTACCGAGGAAGAACCGATACTACACATAACAATGGCTGATGGGCTTTCTGGGTCATACAGCACGGCTTGCTCCGTGCGTGAAGATATGCCCAATAAGGAGTATATAACAGTAATTAACTCAAGAACTTTATGCGGCCCCGAGGGGGCTATAGTCCGCAAGGCAATAAAGCTGGCCCAGGCCGGGAAAACAGTAGCGGAGATTATATCCCGGTTAGCCGAGAATATCGAAAGCAGCAAGTCATTTCTGATTCCTCAGGATTTTGGGTATTTAAAGCGCGGCGGAAGGCTTTCTCCAACGGCCGCAAATGTTGGTGGCCTGTTAAAGCTTGTACCTGTTCTTTGCCAGAGTGATGACGGCCTCAGGCTTAACAAGGCTGCCGTATGCCGTAATTTTACAAAAGCAGTTGAAAAGTGCATCGAAGGTTTCAAGCGAATTGGCGTGGATGAAAGATGTCTTATAACAATAAGTCATGCTGACAATTTTGAACAGGGCAGTTATGCATATACAATGATGTCTGATTCATTTAACGGAGCGGCGCTTGAGCTTGTAGAGCTTACGCCTGCTTTTATAACGCAGGGCGGGCCATTGTGTGTGGCCATTCAGGCAGTGCTGAGAGTTTGATATGATGAAGAGATTTTAAATATAGCGGGTAACGTAAAAGGAGGCCTTTAAAAGGCCTCCTTTTACGTTACTTAACTGCTTAATTATATCGACAAAGCTAGGTTTGTATGATATCATTTCTCTTGTATGGGGAAACGGAAAGGGGTAGGTGTTATGAATAAAAAAGTGGGATTTCACTATGCTTGGGTTATAATGCTCTGCGGTTGCGCGATTGTGGGCGTAAATCTCGGAGTATTTTCTTATACGATCGGCAATTTTTATCTTCCGGTGAGTCTTGAGCTTGGGGTGGGTGTTGGATCAATAGCTCTATACCAGACTATGGCCGCCTTTGCTTCTGCCTTTACCTTTCCTATTGCCAGAAGGCTCCTCATAAAATACAATTTGCGTGTGGTGCTGACCTGTTCCACCATTTCAACGATACTGGCTTATGCTGTGATGTCAAGGATAACGGCACTGTGGCAGGTATATGCCTGTGCCATTTGGATTGGATTTTCGATAGCTTTTTATAGCGGTGTGACGGTGCCGCTTATGATAAACAACTGGTTTAGAAAAAACAATGGCGCAGTTTACGGGGTTTGTCTTGCGGCAGGCGCTGTTGTTGGGGTTTTTGCAAATCCGCTTTTGTCAAAGATAATAAGCGAATATTCCTGGAGGGCCGGTTATCTTGCTATAGCCGCTATAACGGCATTTGTCATGCTGCCTGTGTCTATATTCTTTGTAAGGATGCGCCCTGAGGAAAAAGGGGTTCGGCCTTACGGTGCAGAGGATGTGCCACTTGATGCTGAGATAAAATCAACAGAGCATAAGTCAGGCGTTCCGGCAAGCGTTGCCTTTAAATCCTCTGCATTTTATGCTGTGCTCATATGCACACCGTGCCTTGGCATAGTTTTTAATGTTACAAATCATATAACTACCTATGCCACCGTTATCGGAATAGGGTCAAGCGTGGGGGCTTATCTGACGTCGATATCTCTGATAGGAGGGACGTTGGGCAAGCTGACATTGGGGAGATTCAGCGATAAATACGGGATAAAGTTTTCGCTCACCCTTGCCGAGGCATGTGCCATAGGGGGGATACTGATGGTCGTGCTGTCTACATGGGCGGGAAGCTGGCTTTTATTCCCGGGCGTATTTATATTTGGCTACGGGGCCTCCACCACCAGCCTTATGGGCGCGCTTATACCAAAAGCAGTTTTTGGAGAGCGAGATTACGCACAGATACTTTCGTATACTTCCATGGCAATGTCTGTGGGAGTAGGGCTGATAAGCCCCATATACGGCTTTATTTATGACATCAGCGGTTCGTATCTGCCATCCTTTGGTTTTGCCATATGCATAGGTGTGCTTTGTCTCGCCTCTGCCTATTACTCCATAATACATGGGGAAAAACTGATGAAAAAATATAGCTGAGGAGCAAATGCCACGGCTGTTAATAATAAGGTGCACTGCTGATTGAAATAAATACACTAAATATATATTTCTGAAATTGATAAATACATGTTGGTTGACAGGATAGATTTTTTGCACTACAATAATGATTAAAGTTTTCAGGGGAGCTTGTGTAGCAGGCTGAGAGGAAGTTAGCAAACTTCGACCCTTTAACCTGATGTGGGTAATACCACCGTAGGGAGTAAGGAATACTTGCTTTTTTAGCGGAGAATGCCCTATTGGCATTCTCCGCTTTTTTGCCCCCCTAAGAAAGAAGGTATATGATGAAAGAGAAAAAAACATCTGCATTTTCAGCAGGACTTATCTGGTTTGGTGCTGCTGTGTCTATTGCGGAAATACTGACAGGTACGCTTCTTGCCCCTCTTGGGTTAGAGAAGGGCACTGCAGCGATCCTGCTGGGCCATGCGATAGGATGTGTACTGCTGTTTCTTGCTGGGCTTATCGGGGCAAATACCGGCAAAAGCTCTATGGAAACTGTCAAAATGTCTTTTGGCCAAAAAGGCTCGCTTCTATTTTCCACGCTTAATGTGCTGCAACTTATAGGCTGGACGGCTGTGATGATATACAGCGGAGCCTCCGCCGCAGGATCTGTTGTGCATATTTGGGGAGATTGGGCTTGGAGCATAGCCATAGGCGCTCTGATTATTGTTTGGATCCTGATAGGAATAAAAAATCTTGATAAGGTAAATGTTGTGACGATGGGAACATTGTTTGTGCTGACAATCATCCTTAGTATGGTAATATTTCGGCAGGCTGGGGATTGGGTTTCAACAGCTTCACTGAGCTTTGGAGCTGCTGTTGAACTGTCTGTGGCAATGCCGCTCTCATGGCTGCCGCTGATTTCCGATTATACGCGTACATCCGAAAAGCCGGTTGCAGCTACGATATCAAGCTCCGCAGCTTACTTCTTCGCCAGTTCCTGGATGTATATGATAGGCATGGGAGCTGCAATTTTCACAGGGGAAAGCGATATTGCGGCTATCATGATAAAAGCCGGCCTTGGTGTGGGGGCGCTGCTTATCATTGTGTTTTCAACAGTTACCACTACATTTCTTGACGCATATTCTGCCGGGGTAAGCTCTGAGAGCATTTCCAAAAAGCTGAGAGAGCGTCCGTGCGCCATAACGGTATGCGTGATAGGCACACTGTTAGCCATTTTTACTCCTATTACGCGATTTGAAGAATTCCTTTACCTGATTGGTTCGGTTTTTGCGCCTATGATCGCGATCCAGATAACAGACTATTTCATTTTACATAAGGACAGTTTACTTAAAAGCTCCAACTGGGTCAATCTTGCATTGTGGCTGGTCGGATTTGTTCTTTACCGGTGCTTTATGCTTATTGATACGCCGATAGGTAACACAGTGCCGGTTATGATTATTACAGGGCTGTTATGCATAGCCGCGGCAAAAATTACAGGAGGAAAGAAAAATGCTTAAAGAAATGCTTGAAAACGTTAGAATAAAAGCGCCGCTGATTCATAATATTACAAATTATGTGACGGTTAACGACTGCGCCAATATCCTTCTGGCCTGTGGCGGTTCTCCAATAATGTCAGACGATATTGACGAGGTGGAAGAGATAACTTCTATCTGCGGAGGACTGAATATTAATATTGGAACACTTAACAGCAGAACCATACCTGCAATGCTAGCGGCAGGCAAAAAGGCAAATGCCTTAGGGCATCCCGTTGTTCTTGATCCAGTTGGGGCCGGGGCATCAACCCTTAGAACACAAACGGCATACCGTCTGCTCGATGAAGTGAGGTTCGCAGTAATCCGCGGCAATACTTCGGAAATAAAGGCTCTTGCTTTGGGCAGGGGGACGACCAGGGGAGTTGATGCGGATATAGCCGATAGAGTGACTGAGGAAACGCTTGATACTGCCGTCGAGTTTGCTAAAAAGTATTCAGAAAAAACCGGGGCGGTTATCGCGATTACCGGGGCAATAGATATTGTAGCTGATAAAGACAGGGCTTTTTGTATTCGCAACGGCCACCCAATGATGGGAAAGATCACCGGGACCGGCTGTCAGCTTTCATCGCTTATCGCGGCGTATATTACCGCAAATCCTGAACATCGGCTTGAGGCCGCTACAGCCGCAGTCTGCGCTATGGGGCTTTGCGGCGAGCTTGGGCTTTCGCGCATGTCACAGGGGGATGGTAATGCATCTTATCGAAACTATATCATCGATTCGGTTTGTAATCTTACAGGTGATATGCTGGAAAGCGGTGCTAAGTATGAGATGCGATAAAAGTACAATGCTGCTTTATGCTGTTACCGACCGTTCATGGGTAGGTAGACAAAGCTTGTATGAGCAGGTTGAGTGTGCGCTAAAAGGCGGAGCTACATGTCTTCAGCTGCGCGAAAAGGAACTTGATGACGAAAGCTTTTTGAAGGAAGCTATTGAGATGAAGAAGCTGTGCAAAAGATATCAGGTTCCGTTTATCGTCAATGATAAGGTAAAAGTTGCAATAGAGTCCCGTGCGGACGGCATCCATGTTGGCCAGCATGATATGCAGGCCGAAAAAGTCCGCGAACGGGTAGGTCCTGATATGATTATTGGTGTTTCTGTACAGACATTGGAGCAGGCGTTGCTTGCTGAGAAAAATGGAGCTGACTACCTTGGCGTAGGCGCTGTTTTTTCCACTTCCACCAAAGCAGATGCCGACGCTGTTTCGTTTGACACGCTTAAAGAGATATGTAAGGCTGTATCTATTCCTGTAGTAGCTATAGGGGGCATTTGTGAAGATAATATTCTGCAGCTTTCGGGTTCCGGCGTAGATGGCGTGGCATTGGTTTCCGCCATATTCGGAAGCGGCGATATAAAGCAGCAGTGCCGAAGGTTACGGCTTTTGTCGGAACAAATGGTGAAAGCATGAAAATTGAAGGGGCGATTTTTGATCTTGATGGGACCTTGCTCGATTCCATGTTTATATGGGATACAATAGGTGAAGATTATCTTCGCACACGGGGTATAGAACCCAGAGAAAACCTTAATGAGAGATTTAAAAATATGAGCCTTTACCAGGCGGCCTGTTATTATCAGACAGAATACGGGTTAACAGAGAGCACAGATACAATAATGGCAGACATAAACGATATGATCCATGATTTTTACATTGGTGAGGTTCGGCCCAAAATGGGTGTGCCTCAGGTTTTGGAAGAGCTCGGGAGAAGAAAAGTCAAAATGTGCATTGCTACTGCTACTGATCGACATCTCGTAGAAGCGGCGCTTGGCCGCTTAGGTCTGCTTTCTTACTTTGGAGATATCTTTACCTGCAGCAGTGTGGGATATGGGAAGGATGAACCTTATATTTATAATACTGCCCACAGCTTTTTGCAAACGCCCAAAGATGTCACATGGGTATTTGAAGACGCTCTTTATGCTGTAAAAACGGCAAAAAAGGCGGGATATCATGTAGTCGGCGTATTTGACCGGTCATCGGGACATGATGCTGAGATAAAATCTCTGGCCGATATTTATATTGGTTCCTTTAAAGAAATGGAGGATATTCTGAATGAAAAAGATACTTACAATAGCAGGTTCTGATTGCAGCGGAGGGGCCGGGATACAAGCGGATATAAAAACTATCACGGCACATAAAATGTATGCAATGAGTGCTATAACAGCGCTGACGGCTCAGAATACTACCGGAGTTTACGGTATAATGGAAGCTCCGGCCGATTTTGTGGGAAAGCAGCTTGACTGCATTTTTACAGATATATATCCTGATGCTGTAAAAATCGGCATGGTATCCGGCAGCGATATTATAGGCATAATCGAGCAAAAACTCAGGCAGTATGAGGCGAAGAATATCGTTATAGATCCTGTTATGGTATCCACCAGTGGCTGCAGGCTGATTTCTGATGAGGCTATGGACTCGCTTATAACAAAGCTTTTGCCGTTAGGCACGATTATTACACCTAATATACCTGAAACAGAAGTTCTCTGCGGCTTTGCAGTTAAGAGCGAAGAGGATATGATCAGGGCCGCAAAGAAATTGGCAGAGCGCTTCAGCGGAGCAGTTTTGATCAAGGGAGGGCATCTTGTCAGCGATGCAACGGATCTGCTTTATCAAAACGGCACGATAAACTGGTATAGGGCAGAGCGCGTGAACACTCTCAATACTCATGGAACAGGATGTACACTGTCCTCCGCAATTGCCTGCAACCTTGCGGGAGGTAAAACTGTGGATGAAAGCATCCGAAACGCAAAGGAATATCTGACGGGGGCGCTTAGAGCAGGGCTGGATCTCGGAAAAGGCCCGGGGCCGATGGATCATACATACAGGATATAAAGGTTCCTAGACATCTATGCATCCGTTTGACTGTAATATGCTTTATTGAACTTGAAATAAAAACTGACTGTCTAGGGGATGACAGTCAGTTTTTTAATATGTATTTGACTTAGACATAATACAAATATTAGATTAAACTTGTTTAGCCTGAGATAAAGCAGAGCTTTTTATGCTGCAGTTTTAAAAAAGGAACAAATGCACAAATAAAGCCCCTGATTTATTAAAAAAGAGGCTCATAATTGATTGGTTTTTGCGGGATTATTTCAAATCTGCGTAAGGGGTCTGCCTTGCTATATAGGCTGAGAGTATGTCAATAAACTCAGAGGCAGTGGGGGGCCCGGCCAGATTGTAGCGAGCGATTTTAGAAAGCCCGTCTTTGTTAAGGCGCCATGCTCTTTTGGATGCCGCACGTATATTATGTTCCACTGCCCCAGGCGTACAGCCGCACATTTTCCCTACGACAGGATAAAGTGTCTTGGTCACGCCCAGGAGGCAGTCAGGGTCGTTTGAAACAAGATTTATGCAGGTTATCAGTATATTAAAGCTTTTAAAATTAGCACCTATTCCAAGTTTCCTTAGGGTATCTTCGATAAGGGCGTCTTTGACATTACCCATAAAATTTTACATACCTCCTGTGAGATTGTGAAGCAATAATTAATTATAAGGCACCGTTAGAGTCGCTTGAGATAATCTGCAATTTTTCGCCGATATTCCCATAAAATCGACTATATTTATCATAAATTACAACATGTGCAATTTTTGTCACATTTTAGCGGCAAAAAATTGCAAATTCGGTTTAAAAGAAAAAAGTGATGCGATTCCAAGAACAAAACAAGCGTTTTTATTTTAAAAACGGCTCTTGAATATACACATTTAAGTGAGGATATGGTATAATATTCGCAGTATAATTTGCATTCAGGTAAATGAGCAATCAAGCATACCGTATAACACCGTATGATCTCTTTTCACAGAGAGCTGAAAGCATTTGGCCGTAGATCCGCTCAGCACTTTCTGGCTTGGCAGAAAGGTAGTATTAAATGTTTGCATTTTTGCAAATGTACGGCGGTGACAAATTTTAGGGAAACTCTGTTTGATCTTTAGCCAGAGCAAGGGATATATAAGACCATGAAATAAGAGTAGGCTTACCACAGCCGCCGCATACATGCCACATCCTTTCATAATATCATAATTTAATGGAATTATCATTGTGATATTAGCATAAACCAACAGATAATTAAAGTTTTGACATTTTATTTTACCACTTTCTTACCATAAATGTCACGCTGATGTTATAAAGTATTAAAATAATATATTGTTTAATACTTTGAAAAATTGATATATATTTTTCTGGTGCAATTTTTAGTAAGTTATTTCACAAATGCTGAGGTGAGAATTTTGAGTAAGAAGGAGATCAGAAAGCTCAGGGTTGATGAGCTTGAAGGGGCGCTGGCTCTTGTTTGGGAGGTTTTTTCCGAGTTTGAGGCTCCCGGATATTCTGATGAAGGCATAGAAGAGTTTTGGAGATTTATTGACCTTGAGTATATGATGATGAAGGTAGGAGAAGGCAGAATAACCTTCTGGGGAGCCTTTGAAGACGATTATCTCGTGGGCGTCTGCGCGTTTCGCGGGCTTGACCATATATCACTTTTGTTTGTA
>JAYFQP010000030.1:0-42183 GCA_034926865.1 Clostridiaceae bacterium | reverse complement strand
AGACGCTTTCCTCCTGATTTCGGGCGAAGCGGCTGAACTTACATACTAAAACGGCGTCAAACGGCGCTGGCTTACGCTTAGCTTCGGCTATCATCCGGTTGAAGGCGTCGCGCCTTGCGGTGCTTCGGCCTGAGACGCCTTCACTTTCCATATAGATTAACTGGGGCGGGAGCAGGTAGTCATTTTTTTCGGCGTATTCCTTTATCTTTTCAAGCTGTGATTCGGGAGAAACGGCCTGCTGCATATCTGTTGATGCCCTGATGTATGCGGCCGCCCTTTTGGGAGCGCTTTTCATTTGTGTGCCTTTCCCTCCCTTGGCATTAAATAGTTTGAATAAGAGCCTGCTCGGCATGAAATATTTTTGCCTTGAGGCGTCATATCATTAAGTATGAGTATATGGCAAAGGGGATGCCGCAAGCATGGGAAACAGGATAAAAGAAATAAAAGCACGTTCTTATATCAATATCGATGGGAAACTTATGGAAGTAAAAGATTTAAATGAAGAACAGCAGCAGTACATAGGAACGCTGATAAAAATAAATCTGAACAGAAATCGGCTTGGCAGTTTAAATATTACTCAGCTTCCTTCGGAAAAGCTAAGGTCATTTGACGAAATATTCAAATAGATGGCAAAGGTACATGATCTTTAGCCGAACACAAGGTCATTTTAGCGACGAAAGAAAGCCGGAAAAGATTTCGACATGCTTTTGTTCGTCGGCTATAATTCGCCTGATAATCATTTGTATATCTGGAGAGCTAATTTGATTTATGAGCCTTGTGTAACGGGCTACCGCGTCTTTTTCCGCTTTTATATCAGCGATAAGTATGGGTTTCAGCTCATATGCGTAAACTGGATAATTTCCTGACCAATAACATTTGGTTTCATATGTAATGAATTTTGGATGGCAGCCAAGGCCATGGATAAGTTTCCCCAAAATATCGAGATGGTGCATTTCGACGTACAAGATGCACTCATAGGCTTGAATTATCTCCGGGTAATCCGCCAGATAAAAACCGTGGGCAGTGTACTGGGCTATTGCCGTCATTTCCGATCCTTGGCCTGCAAAGGCGCCGGAAAGAAGGGTGGCGTAATAATTGTTGGAAGAGAGTACCGGTATCTGTGGATAAGGCTGATCGACTAAGTATTTTTTACATGACTTGTTTTCATTTTGGTTCATGATAAACACCTCCAAAAAAGAATATTGACAATAAGCGGCGATTATTACTGTTCTAATATGGCTTTAAGAAAATGTCCCCCGCCTGTAAAAATGTTCGGCGGGGGACGAATTTATGTATTTCTGAAAATTTGTCCGCATGCGATTTTTATACCAGAATCGCCAGATGGCTGGGTTGTGAAATCGTCAGGGGAGCCGTGTATGATTACAGAGCGCCCTATAATTTCATCAACTGTGAAGCGGTCGGTGAGCACTGACATAAAGGCACAGCCCTTATTTCCGAAAAGCGGCGGAAGATCCCCGGCATGAGCGGGATGGGGACAGCCCTCAGGGTTATAGTGAGGGCCGACATTGGCAAACGGATCTTCAGATGTGCCGCTGCAGGGGGATTTTTGATGCACATGAAATCCAAAGATATTGGAAGCGCATTTATCATCTCCCTGAGGCAGACCTTTGATCTGTGCGACAATATAAACGCCGGAACCGGTTTGATAAAAACGTATGGTGCCGTAAATGCCAGGGTATTGGGGGCTGCCCGATACGCGGGCATATGCGTTTGGGGGGCTGCATAGCGGGAGTTTGTAGAACGGCCAGACAGACAAAAAAATCACCTCTTCAACAGTTTATGCCGAAAAGGTGAAAAGCGATATTGCGAACTGTTTATGTTCAGGTATGTAATAAGAAATAGCTGGTATATGTTAAGGCTTTTTGCCTGATGAGCCACTTGTGGAGCAACATTTGAAACCAGATGGATGGCACTTAAGCTCCTTGTAAGAAAAATTGAAAATTACAATTCCGGTTGAGTACGGGGCGATTTCATATTGCTGATAGTAAATGTCAATACCCTTTGCAGTAAGATAGAAGCTGCATGGATTAAAATTGTCGGCTATAAGCTTTTGATAATCTTCGAAATATATGCCAGGGGTTTGCGTAAGACGAAAATCTGCCTGAGCTGTAATGAGCTTTATGAGCGAGCCGCAGAAGTCTTCTCCCGCAGGAAAGAAGCATGAAACAGGAAGTGGCTCTGCATTGGTAAGCTTCCATGTTGCGGATGAACGTACTGTTATGCCATGAGCGCCTCCAGTGTATTCGTAACGGTCATAGTAAAGGCTTAAAAGGCAGTTGCCGTTATAAGTTATATGGTATTCCAAAATTGCGTCATAATGGTTAAATGGAAAATCATTTTGCTGGGCTTCGTTATACGCTTCTACCGCTTGTTTATACAAGTCGTTTGAGGCATAATTGTAAAATGCATCCACTTGGTCTTTAATGCTCTTATTTATGCTGCCTTGAACCGATGCGTTGCAGCTGATGGTAATATGAGGATAAGTAATGCAAAGGGTGAGCATGCTTTTGTTATTGTAAGTAAAATTGCGGGTTATTTTTACCGTCCTTATAACAGCGCTGAAATTTGATGAGTTCATTTTGATTCCCTCCCTGTTCTATTCTATTAAGAATATATAAGGTTTGACACAGAAGGAATTATGAATTAAGCTAATTTTGCCTCTTTAATAAAAAATGCATGGTAACCCTTCATAAAGGAAAGAGCGATTATGCCTGTGGGGGGCATAATCGCTGGGGGAAAAGAGATATTATTTTATCAGCGCCCCTGCAATCAACGCGCCGAGAACCGCGCCGTATATGGTAGAGATAAATGGGTTTGAGGTGATAGGGCATCCTCCTGTGGGGCATCCTACCATACGGTAGTATAAGTATCCGGCCACGGCGCCGATAAGGGCTCCAATTATATAGATTACGATTTTTTGCATATGCCGCACCTCTTTCATAAGCTTTTCTCGATATTAGATTATATTAAAATAAATATTTAAACCGTAATCATGTCACGAAGATATAGAGGATGTTATAAGCAATAAAAAAAGGCCGCCTCTATGGGCGGCTCTTTTATGGTTCCGTTATCGGCTTTGCCTTTTTATCTGTTGTTTTTGCTTTTCCCTGCAGCTCAGGAACAGGGGGAACGTCATTTTTTGGAAAATGAGTTTTATGGTTGCTCTCGGTGCCGTGTGGTTCTTTAGGGTCAGGACGTCGCATACCTGCTTTTGCCATATTATCACCTCGTATATAGTATGGCCATTATCTGATGTGTAATTACCTGAAGCGCCAAAAACATACCCAAATGGAGTCTGGGGGCCCGGACGGAGAGCTTGGAGCATCACTGAGATACCTTTCTCAGCGTTTTGCAATGCCATATAAAGAAGTAATAGGCGTACTTACAGATATCGGCACGGAAGAACTCGCGCACTTGGAAATGATATGCACAATGGTATATCAGCTTACAAGAAATCTGTCTGTTGAAGAGATCAAGGCTCAGGGCTTTTCTGATTACTTTGTAGATCATACGACAGGCATTTGGCCGGCGGCAGCAACAGGAGTTCCGTTCAGCAGCGCTGCCTTCCAGTCAAAAGGAGATCCTATAACTGACTTAAGCGAGAATATGGCGGCTGAACAGAAAGCCAGAACTACTTACGATAATATCCTGAGGCTTGTAGATGATCCTGAGGTCAGGGAACCTATAAAGTTCTTAAGAGCTAGAGAAATAGTGCATTATCAAAGGTTTGGCGAAGCAAACCATACAAGATGGAACTGGTTAAATCAAAGAGTTGCGGACATGAATTAAAGCTACCTTTAGGATGTTCAATAAAGGTAGCTTTTTTATTTGTTTTCTGATACTTTTTTCAGCCCAGAACCAAGGCATAACTTCCAAGCAACAAACGATCAAAAGAAAAATAATTGCCTGTGATGCCTTGTTTACCCAGTTCATTGTAGTTTCTTGGATGGATTTTTGTAAATTAGATTGTTCATTCTAAGACGCATTTTGCTGTGGCATAATTATCAAGCAGTTGGTTACTTCTCTTTATTCCAATATCAAACACTTCGTTCTGGGGAATTTTTACTCAAACTTCAGGCTTGAGCCGCAATACTCACACTCGCCAACGCTACCCTTCACGCCGTGATTAACACCGCCGCATCCTTTGCATGTTGCAGTAACAATGACGGTATCTTGATCAGTTATTACAGCCGGTTGTTCACGGGAAATGTTGCTTGTGTTGTTCTTGGGCCTATTTGAGAAAACAATACTGCGCGTTTCTAAGTCAATATAGGCTGAGGGAAAATACTTTTTGTCAATCATTTTCTGTAAGTTGGACAAAACAACATTTTCCGGCATCTTTGCCGCCAATGCTAAACTTTCGATTGACCCAGTCTCATCACTGGATAAGAATGAAACATACTTTCGGAATGCTTTTATGAGATTTGTTTGTTTTACACTTGCCATAATGAGAAGAATACCGCAGAGAACGAATATCGCTACCAGAGTAATATCTCCCGAATCAATTGTATCTTGGCCAAATCCTGCAACAATAGCAAAAAAAATAAAGAATATTCCAACAATCATCTGTATTGTAGCTGTGATTTGACTAATCACAACCTTAGCCTTTGATCTATTCATTCTATATACCTCCTCGTTTGGCCGCATTTATTTTTCTTTTCGATATAAGATAATTTGCCTGTTGGCAAAGCAAGTCAATCTGATCTGCCGGCTGATCCGGTGGTGCCATTGCGGCAACTTCCAGAGCTGAAATGGCCGCTTCAATATCATTATCAACGTCTACACTTGAGGAGATATCAGTAAAAATGAGGTCTTCAGCCATTTTGTTCAGGATAGATTCGTATTTCGTTAAGTTCTTATTATTGGCAAGCAGCTGCAAACGCTTGCAATACGTATGGATAGACGCTGCGGAATCGGATACTTTGTCATTTTTTATCTTAACGCTTTTGCCCAAAAACCAAAATAACAAAAACAGAACGGAAGCAATAACAAACAGCGTTAATTGGATTGTGGTAAACGCAGCCGTTGACTGCTTCATCCACAGCATAAACAGCAGAGAGACTGAGAAGACCATAAAGGCATAGACGGCGGCCACAATACTTGCACCAGAGCGAAAAAGAACCTGTGCCGTCGAGGATGACAGTCTGTCAATCAGAATCAATCCGCCAAAAAGAGCAATTTCTGCCCAAATGATACAAAGAACAGCGGCGAATGTCAGTCCTTGCCAATTTCTTATATTAATAGCAGCCAAAGCTATGGTCAAGGCAATAAACAGTGTTCCTGCTAAAGCAAGCAAATTACCCCTGCGCTTCATTATTCATCCTCCTGTGATAGAAGTTTGCCGCACTCGGGGCAATATTTTGGAGAACCTTCAATCACGGCATTGCAATTTGAACACTTATGTACCAAAGTTGTGCCACATTCAGGGCAAAACTTAGCGCCGGCAGCAACCGGTTTTCCGCAGTGAGGACACGGAATGGGTAGCACGAAGCCGCAGGATGTACATGTGTTGGCGCCATCTGGAATGTCATTTCCACATTGGGGACAAAGATTTAGCTTTCTGCCGCATTCCAAACAAAACTTCTGCTTTTTTGTAAGAGCAGCGCCACAAGCAGAACACACAGTCTTTGAAGCATCTTTTCTTTTAGCGCCAGCACTTTCGATATCATATCCGCAGATGCCACAGAAACGCTGCCCGGCAGGAATCATTGCATGACATTTAGGGCACGTGATTGTCTTTACTCCGTCTGAAATATTCAGTTCTTGAGCAACACCACCGAACCCCTGGCCAACGGATTTGCCCATGCCAAGGCCCATGCCGAGACCTAAGCCAGCGCCCATAATTGGAGCGGAGGTAGAGCCGCTGTTTTTGGCGGCACCTTCCAAGGTATCAAAAGAGCGCTCTTGCTGATAGCTGTATCCGATAATATTCATCTCAGCTCTCTTTGACAGCGCGTCTTTAAGCTGCTTTACCGCGGGGTCATCCTCCGGAACGCTGATGTCATTCACATAAAATGAAGCCAAGCCGATGCCAAACTCTGACATTACAGGTTCAATTCGCTCTTTCATATATGCGGACAATTCATCTATGTAGGCATTGATTTCAAGGATGCTGATTTGTTTATGCACCAAATAAGAGGAGATCGCGTCTTTTACTTTAGTGACATAAAGACCTCTGAAATACTTTGTCAAGCCGGCTTTATCAAAGATTGGCAGCGTTCCTACCAGTTTTATAAGAAATTTCTTGGAGTCTTCAATGCGAATGCCAAAAACTCCATTGGAACGCACAGGCGCAAAAATACCATACTTAGGATCTTGAATTTGGATCGGCGAAGGTGTTCCCCACTTAATATCCAAATTGTAGACTTTATTAACATACCACACCTCTGCCGTAAAAGGAGAACGTCCGCCAAAGGGAAGATTAATAATCTTATTCAGTAGCGGGATATTGGCTGTATCCAGCGTATGCCGTCCGCTGGAAAATACATCAAGAGATTGTCCTCCCTTGTACAGCACAGCCTCTTGAGACTCATTTACAATTAGCTGGGTCCATGTACCAAGTTCTTCACTTGGATACTTCCATGCAAAAATATCAGATCCTCCATTATACTTTACGACTTCAACAATAGACATTATTACTCCTCCTCACATTGTACCCTTTGGCATTCTGAACTTTATATCTTGAATCGTCTGGTTTCTGTGCATTTTGGGATATCAGCCAAATCGTACAAGCTTTTCTTGCCACTTCTAAACCCTAACTGCGAAGCGGTTGAATGCCCGGGGGGTTATCCAACACAGTCTGGATGCCTCAGAAACTAACATATATTCCGCGTAACTTATAGAAACACTTCGCAAAAATGCGAAGTGAAGAACCGCCATAATATGCATATGGAAGCTATCCTTACAAAAACAGGCATGTAGATTTGCGCTTAATATCTTTCGAAAAGTTCTTGATATCTGGTTTAATTTTACTCGAGAGCACGAGTAATGTCAATAAAATACAACGGTGTTTAGAAACCATTCTCCTGCGGCTTTCATATAAAAACAAATGGTATATGTTTGCTTGCAAGCCGGGGTGATACCAAGAGTGTGTTGAATATCTTTAAAGAAGCAAGGCGGAATCAAACGCCTTGCTTCTTTTGCATAGGATAAGTTCTCTCAAAATACAATGTACTACTAGCTTGGAGGTGATAGTTATTATTGTCCGCCCTTTTACTTATGAAAGCGAGTCGCAGACTATTTCAGGAAAAAGATGTGAAATCAGGATAGAAAACCTTTTGCCTATTCTCACTGAGGAAGAGCGAGTAGAACAGCTCCGCTGCATAGAGGAAGGGCTGTTTGATATTTATATTAAGTATTCGGAACACAGAGGAAAAATGAATGGTTGCTGCGGAGCTGCTTTGGTATGATATACCTGATAGTGGCTCTTTTCCGTCTGAAGGGAGCTTCAAAATGATCGCAATCTATGCAAGGCAATCAGTGGACAGAGCCGACAGTATTTCTATAGAAAGTCAGATACAGTTCTGTCAATATGAAACTCGGGGTGAGGCATTTAAAACTTATATTGACAGAGGTTACAGCGGCAAAAACACAGACCGTCCTGCTTTTGCCGGCATGATGAATGACATTGAAAACGGAACTGTTACCAAGGTTGTGGTATATAAGCTTGACCGTATAAGCCGTTCCATACTGGATTTTTCTTCTATGATGGAGCGCTTTGAAAAGCAGAAGGTAGAGTTTGTATCTACAACGGAAAAGTTTGATACCTCATCTCCTATGGGCAGAGCTATGCTCAATATCTGCATAGTATTCGCTCAGCTTGAGCGTGAAACGATCCAAAAGCGTGTCGCAGATGCATATTTTTCCCGCAGCCAAAAAAGCTTGTATATGGGCGGGCGTGTGCCGTATGGGTTCCGTTTAGAGCCTATAACCATTGATGGAGTAAAGACTGCCATGTATAAGGCGAATTTTGAGGAAGCGGAGCAAATCAAGCTCATTTATGAGCTCTATTCCCATCCGGAATGCTCTTATGGGGACATTGCCAGATATTTTAAGGAGCACGAAATCCTTAAAAATGGTCAGCCCTGGGGTAGGACGCGGCTGGCAGATGTGCTCAAAAACCCCATTTATGTCCGAGCTGACCTGTCGGTTTATGAGTTTTATCGGAATCAGGGCGCCATCATGGCAAATGATCCCAGCGATTTTATCGGTGTCAATGGGTGCTATTACTATAAAAGCCGGGATTCTACCGGACGAAAGCAGATCAACCTTGAGGGCAACCATTTGGTTTTGGCCCCCCATGAGGGGATTGTTTCATCAGAACTGTGGCTTAAATGTAGCGGCAAGTGTCTGGAGGCCCAGCAGATCAAGCCCTACCAGAAAGCCAAGAACACATGGCTGGCAGGCAAGATCAAGTGTGGGGTCTGCGGGTATGCGCTGGTCGACAAACATTATCCCTCGAGAAAAACTCGATATTTTCTTTGCTCTAATAAGATGAGCACGAGAGCTTGCCCAGGGCCCGGAACAATCTATTCTGATGAGGTTGAGCAGATCGTCTGCGAGCAGATTATAAAAAAGTTAGCGAAGTTCACTACGCTGCGAAAGAGGATAATTAAACCTGCCAATTCGCAGCTGGCTGCCTTGAATGTGGAATTGGCTCAGATTGAGTCAGGCATCACTTCTCTGATGGATCGGCTGCCGGATTCTGACGACACTTTATTTCGATATATCGCACAGCGCATCCATGAGCTGGATGGCAAAAAACAAGAACTGTCGAAGCGCATTTCAGAGTTAAAGCTTTGTAAGCAGGCGGATTATACCGAAATCAATAATCACCTCACAATGTGGGAGGAATTGAGCTTCGAGGATAAGCGCCAGACGGTAGATCAGCTTATCCGTGTGATCTACGCAACAAGCGATTCAATTAAAATTGAGTGGAGAATATGAATTGATGTGTCTATCTTGTGCGCTTTGGCGAAGCATTGAGAATTGTTCAGGATAAACTTGATTCGAAGAATTTCTATGCGTTTAACCCAGCCTTTGATAAAAAATAAATCTTTGATACATAAGAGAGCCTTGTTAAAGGGGCTCTCTTTTTTTATATAAACTGGGATGAAAATGGTTTCATTACGCAAACCCAGTAAAATTGTGGGCAGAAAAATATATCCGAAATTATTTGAAACAATAATGGCATTTTGTTTATTATAACGAAAAATTAATAGCTATATTCGATAGCAAAATATCCAAATATTTTATTTTTAAATAAAGCGAAATAGAGTGTTGACTTAAAAATTTTGTCCAATATAATGATAAACGGTGCTTTGATGCTTTTAAGTAATTTTGTGATAAAGCAAAACTTTGCCGAGGGGAATAGA
Organism: Clostridiaceae bacterium; assembly: GCA_034926865.1. Taxonomy (GTDB): domain Bacteria; phylum Bacillota; class Clostridia; order Oscillospirales; family Butyricicoccaceae; genus RGIG1902. The sequence goes on along the minus strand of JAYFQP010000030.1, from coordinate 32,788 downwards.
TATGAAATTTGACTGGAAATACTTTTTTGACACGCTTCCTTATATTGCAAGCAAACTTGATGTCACATTGTCGCTGACAATTATAAGCTCTGTTTTTTCGCTTCTGATAGGGCTTGCTTTTGCTCTTGTCAGTTATTACAACGTGAAGGGATTAAGCCAGATACTTAAGGTATGGAGTTCTTTCATGAGGGGAACGCCTGCAGCGGCCCAGATGTTCTTTTTTTACTATGGTATGGCAAACATCAGCTCTCTTATACTTAATATGTCTCCTGTCGTGGCGGTAGCCGTTATTATGAGCCTTAATATGGGCGCCTTTGTTGCCGAGTCGATAAGGGGAGCTCTGTTATCAGTTGATAATGGCCAGAGAGAAGCGGCCATGTCTTTGGGAATGTCGGGATTTCAGATGACTATGAGGATAGTTGTTCCTCAGGCGGTGAGAGTAGCTCTTCCCCCGTTGTTTAATGATATAATCAACCTTTTCAAGATGTCTTCTTTGGCATTTCTTGTCGGGGTACGAGACGTTATGGGCGCATCGAAAATAGAGGGTGCTCAGACATTCAAGTTCTTTGAGTGTTACGCTTGCGTAATGCTGATTTTCTGGGTGATCACTATTCTGCTCACATCTGTTCAAAAACGGCTCGAAAAAAAGTGCAGCGCCATATATTAATGTTGTTATTTGCAGCTGTAAGCTGTTAAATATAAGACCTTTTAATTATGAAAATGTAAACAAAGGAGCAAGAACATGACAAAGAAGTTTTTGGCACTTATCCTGTCCATGCTGATGGTATTTTCTATGCTGGCAGCCTGCTCAAGTGATGATGCACAGACAAATGAAGGCTCAGATAATAAGGGCTCAGAAGTAAACCAGAGCACAGACACTACCAAGGACGACAAGCAGACCGAGAGCCGTACGGTTGTGGTCGGCACAACAGGTTCTGGCGAGCCTTATTCGCTGATCGATGACAAAGGCAACTGGACAGGTGCCGAAGCAGATCTTTGGGCTGAAATTGAAAAGCGCACAGGCTGGACTATTGAGGTCAAGCAGGTTGGAGATACGGCGTCTCTGTTCGGAGAGCTGAATACCGGCCGTGTTGACGTTGCCGCTAACTGCTATGCCATTACAGCTACGCGCCTTGAAACATATATCGCTTCCGATCCTATCTATGCCGATGCACAGGTTGTTATCGTCAAGCCGGACAGCGGCTATAAGACCCTGGAAGATCTTCGAGGCAAGACCATCGGCGTTACTGCCGGACAGGCTGCTGAATCAACTGTAGAAAAACTGGCTCCGGACTATGACTGGGAAGTCGTAACATATCAGGATTCAGCCGCCGGATTCCAGGATTGCTCCCTGGGCAGGGTTGAGGCCTATGCAAATACAGTTACCAATATCCAAAAGGCTGAGCGCGCTCAGGGCTTTGATTTTTATATGCTTGAAGAGAAGCTGTTCGGAAACAATGTCGGCTGGTGGTTTGCCGATACTGAAGAAAGCACAGAGCTTCGCGACGAGCTTAATAAGGTTCTGGCCGATATGCAGAAGGATGGTACAGTTTCTAAAATTGTGACAAATTGGTTCTTTGAGGATCTTACGAAGCTGATCAGCGATGAATGGCTGACGGCTACACATTAAGGAAACGCCCCTTATCCGATAAAATTGTAAGCAAAGGAAGCATATAGATGGTCGAAGTAAAAAACTTGTCCAAGACTTTTGGTACGGATACCGAAGTTCTTAAAGACATAAATCTGCATATAAAGAAAAACGAGGTTGTTGCCATATTGGGCCCCTCGGGAACTGGCAAGTCGACGCTTCTGCGGTGCCTCAACTATCTTTGCGAGCCTACTGTAGGCATCGTGAGGGTAGGCGACGTGACTGTTGACGCCGCAGATCATACAAAGCAGCAGGTCCGCCAGCTTCGAAGGCAGTCGGCCATGGTCTTCCAGAGCTACAATCTTTTTAAAAACAAGACGGCCAAGGAAAATGTCATGGAAGCCCTTGTGACTGTTCAGAAGAAATCCAAAGCCGAGGCAGAGGAGATCGCCATCAGGCTGCTTGACAAGGTAGGAATGGTTGACAGAAAAGATTTTTACCCTGCCAAAATGTCAGGAGGCCAGCAGCAAAGGATAGGCATTGCAAGGGCTTTAGCTGTTAACCCTGATGTTCTGCTTTTTGATGAGCCGACGTCTGCCCTTGACCCTGAGCTTGTTGGAGAAGTTCTTAATACTATCAAGAAGCTGGCCGAGGAAGATACAACGATGATCCTTGTGACACATGAGATCAGGTTCGCGAGGAATGTTGCCAGCCGCGTCCTCTTTATGGATGGAGGAAGGATAGCAGCGGATGGAGCGCCGGAGGATATAATCGACAATCCGGAGGATCCAAGGCTGCGGCAATTCCTCAATTTCGTAGGCAAGTAATGTTTAAGACAGGCAGGGGCTTAAAAGCCCCCGCCTGCCTTGTTTTTAATTGGAGGGAAAAATGCTGACAGAGAGAATAAAAGAAAAGGCCGGCACGCATGCGGCATATATGATCGATTTCAGACGTGAGCTTCACATGCATCCTGAGCTGTCGATGCAGGAAACTCGCACTGCAAAAAGAATAGCCGAAGAGCTTTCAAAGCTGGATGGCATGGAGGTTATCGAGAATGTCGCCGGAGGAACCGGAGTAATTGGAATTCTGCACGGCGCTAAAGGCGAAGGAAAGACCGTATTGCTGAGAGCAGATATAGATGCCCTGCCGATAGAGGAAACTACAGGGCTTGATTTTTCTTCTCACAACTCCGGAGTAATGCACGCCTGCGGGCATGATGGGCATGCCACATGGCTTTTGGGGAGCGCTATGATCCTTTCGGAATTGAGGGCTGAGCTTTGCGGCTGTGTCAAGTTCGTCTTCCAGCCGGGCGAAGAAGGCGGAGGCGGAGGGCGCAAGATGGTGCTTGAGGATAAGGTGCTTGAAAACCCCAAGGTGGACGCTGTTTTTGCGGCCCACGCATGGCCTGAGGTCAATGCCGGGGAGATACATATAGCTGAAAGAAGCGCATTTGGATATCCGGGCGGCTTTACGATTAAGATTATCGGACGCGGCGGACACGGCTCATGGCCCCATGAATGCATAGACCCCATAGCCGTTGCAAATCAGGTGTACTCAGGGCTTCAGCAGATAGTCTCCCGCCGCCTGCCTGAAACTGCGGCAAGAGTTTTATCTGTCTGCACTATTCACTCCGGTCCCCAGGACAAAAGCAATATAATCCCTGATTGCTGTACCATGACAGGCACCATAAGAGCCGATAAGAGAGAGGTCATGGAGCAGATGATAGAGGAGATTAAAAAGGTCTCAGAGGGCATCGCAAAGGCAAATGGGGCCGAGGCAGAGGTAACAACCCGCTTTGGCGGAGCCGTTATTAACAGCCCCGAGGCCATTCCGTTTTGTGTGAGCGCGGCCTCAAAGATAATCGGGGCTGATAAGGTGAAGGTAGATAAAGAGCCGCATTTGGGCGGAGAGGATTTCAGCGAGTATATCAGTCGTGTTCCGGGGGCATATGTCTTTGCGGGAATTGCCACTGAAGAAACAAGAGGAAAGTTTGGGCTTCACAGCAGTAATTTTGTGCTGGATGAATCTGTAATTCCACAAATGGCGGCTGTGTTTGCTCAGTTCGCCGCTGACTATCTTGAAAAGGGAAGCTTTTAATTTTGCCCGGGCAGAAGCCTAGCTCTGTTTTAATATAAAAATATCGCCAGCCGGTTTATCGGCTGGCGAAGTTTTTATAATCAGATGTACGATTTTTTAAATTGGTTGTCCTACCTAAACTAAAGACCCAAAACTGCGCCCGCGATTGTAAAATAAATAAACAGCGAGATAGCGTCTACAATGGTAGTAATAAACGGGCTGGCCATTACCGTAGGGTCAAATCCCACTTTTTCTGCCAGCAGAGGCAGCGTGCATCCGACCAGCTTTGCAGCGACAACTGTAACTATGAGGGTGCAACATACTACAATGGCCACAGAAACGCCTACTCTGTCAAAAAGAAGAAGCTTTGCAAAATTGGCAACTGCGAGTGTGGCGCCGCACATAACCGAAACTCTGGCCTCTTTCCATATGATGCGTGGCAAATCTGAAAAGCCGAGTTCTCCAAGAGAAAGCCCGCGGATTATAGTTACAGAAGACTGGCTGCCTGAGTTGCCTCCCGTATCCATCAGCATGGGTATATAAGCTGTAAGAACCACATATGAAGCAAGTGCAGACTCAAAGGATGTGATTATCATCCCAGTGAAGGTTGCCGAGATCATAAGGAGTAAAAGCCATGGAATACGTGCTTTCCATATTTCAACCACGTCGGTTTTGAGATAAGGCTTGTCTGTAGGCGTTACGGCAGACATCTTTGAAATATCTTCCGTTGCCTCTGCCTCCATTACGTCAAGGGCATCGTCGAAGGTGATTATACCGACAAGCCTTTTTTCTTTATCGACTACAGGGATAACGGAAAAGTCGTATTTGCTCATCGTCTGAGCAACTACTTCTCTGTCTTCGAAGGTGTCAATGGAGATGATGCGGGTTTCCATTATGTCTCCGACTATTTCGGTTCTTTCAGCCAACAACAACTGTCTCGCCGTTATAACGCCGAGAAGAAGGCGATGTTCATCTGTAACATAACAGGTATATACCGTTTCTTTGTCTGACCCGGTCAGCTTGATTCTTTCGAGAGCCATCTCCACCGTCATTTCCTTCTGGAGGCGGACGTACTCGGTGGTCATTATGCTTCCGGCAGAATCTTCCGGGTAATTCAGTATCTGATTAATTATTCTTCGGGTTTCTGCATCAGTGTTGCGAAGTATTCGTTTTACGACACCGGCGGGCATTTCTTCGATAAGATCGACCGTGTCGTCAACAAAAAGTTCATCAAGAACTTCTCTGAGCTCTTTATCATTGAAACCTTTAATCAAAAGCTCCTGGCTGTCATTGTCCATCTCCACGAAAGTATCTGCCGCCATTTCCTTTGGCAGAATGCGGAAGAGGATAGGAAGGTTTTCGTGGGGAAGCTCCTCAAGTATTTGAGCTACATCGGCAGGGTTCAAGACAACAAACAGATTTTTTAGATCTGAAAACCTTTTGGCACTAAGAAGCTCCAGCGCCTTGTCAGTCATGTTAATTTCCAATCTTATTTCCTCCTAACTAAAAATTTAGGGGTGGAAGTAAGATGCAAAAACATAGCGGGCGATATTAAAATGTCAAGCGGAAAGCACCGACACCAGCGGCTCGGCGCTTATGCGGAAATTTCTACTTCGCCCCCCAGGGTTTGCACCGCTGCTACTTCCGGTGTCCATGTTTTTCACCTCACAAAATGTTAAAATTTATTGGTTAAACCTCAATATAGTGTACGTTTATTTCGAACTTTTGTCAAGGAAAAAAGTTATCTGTCACGCAATATTCCGGAAAGGGACTCGGCAAAAATACGGGCTGAAACAAGTGCCTCTTCAAGAGTGTTGCCTGATGTTCCTACCTCTAAAAGCATGCTTCCTGATGTTACATGCTCGTTGAAGCGGGCTTTGCGGATGTTAAGCGGGCGCATAATGCCGGGATATTGCGAATTCAGCTTTTCCTGCAATTTCAGCTGGAAGGAGAGATTATCCCGCCATCCGTTATGAACAAGCCCGCCCGCATCAGTACCGCATACCAGCATCAGCTGTGCGGCCTGGCTGCCGTTGATATTGGCCACCGCTTTGTATACTGTGCCGCTTGAGGAGACCATTGCATCCCTGTGAACATCGATAACCATTTTAATGGACGGGTTGGCTTTGACATAGGCGGATATATCCTCAAGCGCTCTTGTGTACGAGCCTGAGTAGGAGGGGTAGTCATTGAGCGTTTCGGAATGTATGGTCTTTATGCCGTTTTCGTTGAGTATGTCACATATCAGCTGTCCTACGCGCAGCATGTTATGATTGGAATCTGTAGTGCGGTTGGTGTCTGAGGGGATATAGCTGTTTTCATTTGTCGGGGTATACGCCTCGGTGCCATGCGTATGCATGATAAGCACCTGCACCGCATCGCCGGAGAGATTTACCTTGTCTTTGGCTGCGAGAAGCGCCTGCACGTCTATATCATAATCTGTCTCATTTTTTATGTAGACAGAACCGCTTCCGTTATAATTTCCGTCGCTGCCGTCGATCGTAACCGCTGCGATTTCTTCTGTTTGCGGAGAGGAGAAAAAGATGGGCTGGCTGCTTTCATATACAAGCTGCTCAAGGTCTTCCTCATCTGGGGCGGGGGGAAGCGAAGCTTCATCGTCGGGCTTTTCCTCATTTGTTTCTTGCTTTTTTGAAAACGCGCTGAAAGCTTCGAGCGCGTTTTCAAAGCGGGAGGAAACTGATGATACTGCGCTTTCCATTTTTGCGGCTATGCCTGTTTTGAGCAGTGCCACCGTGATAATGAAAATCACCAGAGCTGTTTTGGGCATTATCGAATATGATTTTTTCTTCCGACCATAACGGCTTTTTTTATATCTGGACATGGTATTCTCCTTGCAAAAAGAGTCTACAACATGTTTATGCCGAAAGATGGCGTTTATGATATCAGCTGTTCCATATCGCTTACCGGCATATCTCCCTGAAGGGCGAGATTGAGGCCGTAGCCTATAGCTCTGGCGCTTTTGGAAATAAGAAGATCTACATCTCCGGGGGCTACAAGAAAGCCTCCCTCGGGCAGGGAAGCAGACTCATCCTTGCCGGTTAGACCCGCTACAAGCGTTTCAGCCATTGTGACCGTGGGCACGCCCACGGATATGACAGGAACCTTGAGAGTGTCGGCGTTTAGGGCAAAACGCTTGTTTTTGGCGCCTTCTCCAGGTATAATTCCCGATGAGGATATCTGAAAGCTTGTTCCGAGTCTTGTGAGGCTTGAGGCTGTAAGCGCGTCGACAGCAACTACTGCAGCAGGCTTGATAAGCTTGCATGTGCCTTTTACAAGCTCAAGGGCCTCCATGCCCGTTTGCCCCATGACGCCGGGAGAAAACCCGGATACTTCTCGAAGAGAAGAGAAAAGCTCAGGCATTTGTGTGCGCAGATGTCTTGTGATGATAAGCTTTTCAAGGGCCATGGGGCCCAGCGCATCGGCGGTGATGTGGCGGTTGCCAAGGCCAACGGCCAGTATTCCGCCTTCTTTCGGCAGAAGTGGGCCGATGTAATGGGCCAGCTTGTGGGCAACCTCAAGGATAAAATCGTCGTCGTTCTGCCATTGTTTCTGGAGGTCTATCGTAATATATGTTCCTAGTGGCTTTCCCAGAGCTTTGGAAGCTTCATCATCGGTAACATGGATCTCGGTTATTTCCATATCGCCTTCACGGCTTGTTTTGCATTCAAGGCCTTTGAGTGATGATGCTGTTGCTTTATCGAGATTGTCACGGCGCTCAATAGCCATATCAGTTCTTCCGACAAACATTTTAATCCTCCAGTGTTTTTGTTATTTTTGATTCTTGATAGAAAAATATGCGAAAATAGTCCTTGCAATTTACGGTGATAGATGCTAAACTATATCTGCTGTAAATTTGTCTGAAGGAGGTTGTGATTTTGCCTAATATAAAGTCTGCCAAGAAGCGCGTGCTTGTCAGCAAGATGCAGAACGAGAGGAATCGTGCTGCGAAGTCTGCGCTCAAGACTCAGCTTAAAAAGTTTGACTCTGCTCTTGCAAGCGGCGTCGATGCGGCTCAGGAAGCATTTAGTGCTACTGTGAAAGCTATTGATAAGGCTGTGGCTCAGGGTATTCTTCATAAGAATACAGCTGCCAGAAAAAAGAGTCAGATAGCTGGAAAGCTCAACTCCGCTCAGTGATTTTTATAAAAGAAATTAAACATGATAATCAGCGCTAATTTTGGGCGCGGGAAATGTTATGGTTTCTGTGAGGGCAGGCGGCATTTGGAGCTGTCTGCCTTTGCTCATTGAACAGCTGTTTTGTAAGATGAAGCAGCTGCTTTTTGCTTTATAGTGAGATAAAAATCAATGCGGTTCTTTATTCGGTTTTAATATTTGAAGAATGTCGCTGATAATACATGGCGAAATTTATTTAATTCTAATGGTTTAATATTCAAACCCCCGGCTTGCAAAACGCAAGCCGGGGGTTTGAATAGTAACGTGTTTGTTTTCAAATTATAATGAAACAGTAATTAGGCTTTTGAGGCCGTTTCCAAAAGTTCGATAACGTCTTCCTTGGGGCGAAGACCGACCATTTTAGTGACGGCTTTGCCGTTTTTAAAAGCGACAAGCGTGGGAACGCTCATGACGCTAAATTTTCTTGCAAGGTTTACATTCTGGTCAATGTCCAGCTTGGCGATAAGCTTGTCCTCAGAAAGTTCTCCGGAAAGCTCGTCAAGAACAGGAGCCATCATTTTGCAGGGTCCGCACCATGTCGCAAAAAAGTCAACGACAACGGTTTTGCCGCTGTTTATTGTGTCTTCGAAATTATCCTTGTCAAGTATTTTTACAGCCATTCCAGTTCCTCCTTTTATTTATTATTGTATAAGTATAACACGATTTTGGGGGAAAATATACATGCAATTGTTAAAGTTTGCATCCTAAAAGGTTGTGCCGCTTAAGAAAGCGTTGCCCCTGGAGGTATATGTGTGATAGAATAAATAAAATACGAAATAAAGCGCTTGATTGGCGGCGCTATTCTTTATAAGTATCCGGGGTGAGTGTTTGGAATTATTCAGAGAAAATATGACACGCGAGCAGGTTGGCCGTTTTCCTACGTTGACGCTGGCACATATAGGAGACTGTGTATATGAGCTGCTGGCAAGAAGCTATGTGGTTCATTTGGGAGCATATAAGGCATACGAGACTCATCGACGCACTGTTGCAATAGTAAGCGCCGAATCCCAGTATAAGGGTGCCAAAACGGTTTTGGACAGCCTTAGCTGCGATGAGAAAGCTATATTCGGCAGAGGGCGCAATGCAAAGCCGAAAAGTATTCCAAGACATGCTTCCCCCGAGGAATATGCCTATGCTACAGGGCTTGAAGCGCTTTTCGGGCATTTATACCTCACCGGGCAGGATCAGCGGATACAGGAGTTATGGGATATAATAATAAAGGGGATTGAGGAATGAAAATTTTGAGGTTCCTTAGAACGCTTATAAAGGGACTTTTCTTTCTTTGCTGCCTTTTTGCCGCTCTTATGATTTATATGAGATATATCGAGCCCCGATGGCTGGAAGTCACGCATCTTGATATAGAGTCAGGCGATGTTTCCGGCTCTTTCCGAGCAGTGGCTTTTGGAGATACTCATATCGGTATGGGAAAAGATGCGGAGGATATGGAGAAGCTTGCCGATAAGATTAACTCTCTTGAACCTGACGCTGTTTTTTTTCTGGGAGATCTGTTTGATAACTATAGCCGCTATGAGGGGGCAGAAAATGTCGTCAAGGCACTTTCAAAGATAAAGGCAGAGCACAAATTCGCCGTGCGGGGTAACCATGATGTAGGCGGTGGCGCCGAATTGGTTTATCCGGAACTTATATCAGAAGGCGGCTTTACACTTCTTGAGAATAAGAGCGTTATGCTTGAAAACGGAATCAATATCATTGGCAGCGCCAACTATATATATTACAGCCCTGACGTGCAGGGTTTGTGTACAGAGGGTTTTGACCTTTTGCTTGCCCATGAGCCTGACCTTGCCGATGCGGTTGGAGGAGTAGAGCTGCAGCTTTCCGGGCATTCTCACGGGGGGCAGATCTATATTCCTTTTTTGCTCGATCGAATACTTCCAGAGGGCGCAAAGATATATGTGCGGGGTCTTTATGAAAAACCGGATGGCGGAAAGGTATATGTCAACCGAGGATATGGAATGTCGCTGTGGCCTCTGAGACTTTTTGCAAGGCCGGAAATAACAGTTTTGACGATAAATGGAGATAAAGAATGATAAGGCTGGATAAGTTCGTTTCTTCAGCAGGGGGCGTTTCCCGCGCTCAGGCACAGGTAGAAATAAGATCGGGTAAAGTAACGGTCTTTGGAGAGATATGCAAAGCGCCCGAAAAGAAGGTGGAGGAAGGGACTGATATACGTCTTGACGGTCAGCTCCTTTTTTATGATAAATATATCTATATTATGATGGACAAGCCCAAGGGTTATCTTTCTGCCACAGAAGACACAAGAGATCCATCGGTGACCGAGCTGCTTTTGCCTGAACACAAGAGAAGAAGCCTTGGGATAGTAGGCAGGCTTGATAAAGATACTACGGGGCTGCTGATTCTTACCGATGACGGAGAACTCAATCATCGACTTACTTCGCCGAAATATCATCTGGATAAGGTGTATGAAGCCGAGCTTGATATCGAGGCGGAGGAGAGCGACATAGGGGCCTTCGCATTGGGAATGGATTTTAAAGACTTTACGGCTATGCCCGCTAAGCTTGAGATTGATCTTTCTGACAGGCGTAGATGCAGAGTGACAATTGGTGAGGGCAAGTTTCATCAGGTCAAGAGGATGTTCGAGCGCTGCGGAAAAAGCGTAGTTGAGCTCAGGCGTGTTTCTATGGGGGGCCTTCTTCTTGACGGGGAGTTGAGGTCTGGTGGGTCAAGGCTTTTAAAACCTTGTGAGAGGGATTATTTGCTAAAAAAATGCGGCCTTAAACAGTAATCATAAAAAAAACAAAAATAAATAAAAAAAATTGTTGAAAAAAGAGAAAAGATACAGTAAAATAAACATGTTAACGGTTCGATATTTATATAAAAGTTACAAAGGGTGGTTGAAGTATGGCAGCCAGGTTATTCCAGAGCATTTTGCTTGAGATCAAGGAAAAGGTTCCTTTTATGGTCGGCGTTGTTGACCAGCCGGGGAATATCATTTCATGTACTGAGATCAAGCTCATTGGAGACACGATAGAGAGCGCTTCGGCATTCTTTGCAAGCGGTAAGGAATCAGGGGAGTTCGGAGGATACACTTTCCAGCTATTGAAGGGTTATGAAAACGGAATCGAATATGCGGTTTTTTGTGCCAACCGGGGAGAGATGGCTGAAACGGTATGCGGAATTACGGCGGTTGCTATCGTTAACAGCAAATCTCTTTACGATGAAAAGCATGACAAGGCCGCGTTCATTAAGCGTATAATCCTTTCCAATATTTTGACTGGAGATATATATATCAAGTCGAGGGAAATGCATTTCCAGAATGATGCCAAGAGGGTTGTATACCTGATAAGGCTTTCCGAGCGCCAGGATGCCCAAGTTGTTGAGGCATTAAATCGCCTTTTTCCTGACAGGCAAAAGGATTTTGCCATAACTATCAATGAAAACGAAGTGGTATTGGTCAAGGAACTCAAGGTGGGAGACAGCAAGGAGATTGCGCGCATCGGCAAGATAATAGACAGCGGCATAGGCGAAGAGCTCGGTATTGCCCATATCATAGGTATGGGGACGGTGGCGAATCAGCTTAAAGACATCGTGAGATCGTTCAAAGAGGCTCAGATGGCGGTGGATATCGGGCAGGTTTTCAATTCCGATATAACTATTATGAGCTTTGAAAATCTTGGCATAGGCAGGCTTATTTATCAGCTGCCCACGCCTCTTTGCGAAATGTTTCTGTCAGAGGTGTTCAAAAAGGGTTCTATAGAGGCTTTGGATGAGGAGACGCTCTTTACGATTCAGAGGTTTTTTGAAAACAATCTGAATGTTTCGGAAACGTCAAGAAAGCTTTTTGTCCATAGAAATACTCTTGTATACAGGCTTGAAAAAATCAAAAAGCTCACGGGGCTTGACCTGCGTGAGTTCGACAACGCAATAGTATTGAAAACGGCACTTATGGTAAAGCAATACCTTAAGTCCAGGGAGAATTTTTAACTTAAAATGATTGAGCTACAGGATGTCTATAAGGTTTACGATGGCGCCACGAGGGCACTTAGCGGCGTTTCGCTGTCCATAGGCGATGGGGAGTTCGTGTTTGTGGTGGGGCCGTCGGGCTCGGGCAAATCGACCCTCATTAAGCTTCTGGCGGCCGAGCTTCGGCCCACTGAGGGGCACGTTATGGTGAACGGGTTCAAAATCGAGAATATCAAGCGTCGGGAGGTTCCGTATCTGCGCCGTACCATCGGTGTTGTATATCAGGATTTCCGGCTTATTGAGAACAAAAGTGTATATGAAAACGTCGCCTTTGTAATGAGGGCTGTGGGCACTCCTTCGCGCATAATCAAAAAGCGTGTGCCTTATGTTCTTGATCTTGTAGGGCTGAAAACAAAATCCCGCAGGCTGCCAAATCAGCTTTCGGGCGGCGAACAGCAGAGAGTCGCCATAGCCAGAGCCCTTGTGAATAATCCAGACGTCATCATAGCGGACGAGCCGACAGGAAACCTCGATCCCGCCCGATCGGTGGAGCTCATGCTGCTTTTGGAAAAGATAAACAGCCTGGGGACCACCGTGTTGGTGGTGACGCATGAGAAGGAGCTGGTAAACCAGCTTGAAAAACGCGTTATAGCCATCGAGCGCGGGGTGGTTATAAGTGACAAAACCGGTGGGTATTACTTAAATGATAGAACTTAAGAATAAATCAAGGCCCGACATGCTATATTTTATCAAAGAAGGTCTTATAGGCATTAAGCTGCACGGCCTTATGAGTTTCGCGGCGATAACCGTTATCGCCGCCTGTCTTTTGATAATATCAACATTCGGGCTTGTGGCATATAATATCGATCTTTTGATTGAGGGCCTGGCTTCCCAAAATGAGATAGCCGTATTTGTGGACGATACCTTCACAAGGGAGCAGGCGGAGGCGCTTAAGCAAAGCCTTGCGGCAATAGATAATGTTGAGACAGTAACCTTTGTGCCCAAGGAAGAGGCCTTTGATAAGTATCTTGAGATGATGGGCGATGATGCTTACATAATGGAGGACTTAAGAGGCGATAATCCGCTCAGAGATGAATACAGGATTGTTATGAAAGATGTTTCAAAGCATGACCAGACTGTCAATGATATAAAAACAGTTGCCGGAGTTGCCTCCACCAACAGTGAAAAAGAGATATCTGACAGACTTATAAAGATCAAAAATATCGTCAATGCTGTTTCGTATGCGCTTGTGGCGCTTTTGGGAACTGTTTCGATATTCATAATATCCAATACCGTACGCCTTGCCATGTTTGCAAGGCGAGAGGAAATATCTATAATGAAGATGGTAGGCGCCACGGATGGCTTCATAAGAATGCCGTTTATAATAGAGGGCATGGCGCTGGGCATAATGTCAGGGCTGCTTGCTTTCGGGGCGCAGTGGGGCGTTTATGATTACATAACCCAGAAGCTTGTGGAAAGCTCGGGGCTGTTCACGATGGTTGCCTTTTCAGATGTAAGAGCGATGCTTGCTCCCATTATGGTGTTGAGCGGCATGTTTATCGGCATATTGGGCAGCGTTCTGACGATCAGAAAGTTTTTGAGGGTTTGATATGGCAAATAAGAAAAACACAAAAATTACAAAGACAAAAAAGCGCGACAAAACAAGGATTATAGCGGCGGCTATCGCCGGAGTGCTGGCATTCATGATGCTTGCCTCGACGATAATAGGAGCGTTGTCCTCTTCGGCTGCCGTAACGCAGTCTACAGTCAATGACCTGAAGGATAAGCTTGCTGATATCACAAGCAAAAAAAAGGCCGCCAAGGCTGAGCTTGCCGCGATTCAGGGCAAAAAAAGCTCGATTCTGGCAGAGATTGAAAAAATCGATGCGGAGATAGAGGCGGCAACCGATGAGATAGAAGTGCAGCAGCAGCTTATTGCACAACTTGATGAGCTTATTGGTGTAAAGGAGACCGAACTGGCCGCAAGCCAGCAGAAGGAAGAAGAGCAGTACGCCAAGCTTAAAAACAGAGTCAGATTCATGTATGAAAACGGCTCTATGAGCTATCTTTCAATACTGCTTTCCAGTGATGATTTTTCGGAGTTTCTTTCAAGATACGAGATAATTTCAAGAATATCCAAATATGACAAAAACCTTTTTGAAGAGCTAAAGGAGATAAAGCAGCAGATCGCCGATCAGAAAGCATCGCTTGAATCCGATAGGAGCGATGCGGCCGAGGCAAAAGTTTCTTTGGAGACGAATAAATCAGAGCTTGAGACGCGACAGGATGAACGCAGGGTACAGATGAAAGCTATCGAAGAAACTGAAACCGATGCTAAGGCTGCTTATGCAGAGATCGCTGAGGAAGAGGACAAGCTGGCGGATCAGATCAAAGACGCCGTGGCGCAGCTTTCGTCGGGAACTTATGTCGGCGGGAGCTTTATGTGGCCTCTTCCGGCTGCAAATAATGTTGTGACATGTAAGTTCGGCATGAGAACACACCCAATAACGGGCGTTTATAAGCTTCATACAGGAGTTGACCTCAGGGCTACAGCAGGCACAAAGATATATGCTGCCAATGCAGGAACCGTCATCAAAGCAACCTACAGCTCAGCTTACGGATATTATGTTGTTATTGACCACGGCGGCGGAGTCGCCACGCTTTATGCACATATGTCAAAGATGGCAACCAGCCAGGGGTCAAAGGTAACCCAGGGTACAGTTATCGGGTATGTGGGTTCCACGGGCTATTCAACAGGCGCTCACCTCCACTTTGAGATCATCAAAAACGGACAGTATATCAATCCTATTACGGAGTTCCCAAACTTTCAAGTAATTTACAGCTAATTTGATCCGGAGATATCAGAAAATGAAAAAGAAAACTATATCTGCCGGAACATGTATTATGATTGTCTTTCTGGCGATCGTTACCACAGCCAACATATGCGTGTTCGGCATGACCGAGCTCTATAACGATAAACTTGGCAACCTTCAGCAGACAGAGGCCAACTACAAGCGCCTTAAAGAGCTTGTAAGCGTTGTTGATAAGTATTATGTGGGCGATTATGATTTCGATACCGCCATGGACAGCACGCTTGCCGGATTTATTAAGGGACTTGGGGATCAATGGTCCGGTTATTATACACAGGAAGAATATGAGCAGCTTCTTGAAATGAATGAAAACAGTTATGTTGGCATAGGCGTAACGATTTCAACAGAGGCTGACGGCGGATATACCGTTACCGAAGTGACTGCGGATTCTCCCGCCGAGAAAGCCGGCGTAAAGCCTTTTGATGTTATAGTTGAAGTCAACGGAAAATCATCAGATAATTTTGATTCGTATTCCGACCTTGTCGCGGTAGTTCGCGGAGAGGCAGGAACATCAGTCAATATCGGCGTCAAAAGAGGCAGCGATCTTTTGCATTTCGATATAACAAGGGCGGCCGTTTTCAACCCGGGCGTAGAGGCAAGGATGATTGGCGAGATAGGGTACATTCATATCGACGGCTTTGATAAGAATGTAGACACCGAGTTTGAAGAAAAGCTCAACGGCCTTATAAGCAGCGGAGCAAAGGGCATAATATTCGACGTCAGGTTTAACGGCGGAGGATATGTAGATGTTATGAGCAATATGCTCGATCTGTTGCTTCCGGAGGGTACCATTATCACTATGAGCGATAATAAGGGCCAGGTAACCGAGTATCCTTCCAAGGCGGGATGCATAGAGCTGCCGATGGTGGTTTTGACAAACCGTTATTCAATCAGCGCAGCCGAGTTCTTTGCCGCTGTGCTTCAGGAATATGGCGTGGCTACGATAGTGGGCGACCCCACTACAGGCAAGGGCTATGCCCAGACGCTGATACCGCTGAGTGAAGGTGCTGTAAATCTTTCAACGCTCAAGTATTATACGCCTAAAGGTGTAAGCCTTGCGGGAGTCGGCATAACCCCTGATGTTCAAGTGTCGCTTTCCGATGAAAATCTTTATAATTTCTATAATCTTACAGATGAACAGGACACTCAGCTTCAAAAGGCGCTTGAAACAATAAAAGGCCTTATGAAATAGGAATAGCTTTTTAAAAATAGCATATACTTGAGAAAAAAGGTTGGTTGATGATGCTTGGTCTTTTCACTTCGAGTATAGTGCCTTATAACAATTTAATAGAGTCTCGCGCTCTCTATGCCCCTTTAGATAAGGGCATAGAGAGTTCCGTTTTACGGATAGGAAAGGCGGAGGTCTTGCATATAAACCTTGTCGTTCCCTTAAGCGTAAGCAGAAAGGCCTTTGAAAAAAAAGCGCGCAGGGCGTTGGAGCTTATGCGCAGCGGAGGGGTAGATGAGGCGGCTGTGCCTCATTATCTTGCCCAAGGCGCTCAGGATTACAGGATACGCAGAGCGGTTGACCTTCCGGGGCTAAGGAAAAGGGCCGCGGAGGCTGTGCTCGACAGCCTAGGGCAGACAGCCGGCGGAAGCTATGTCAAAATATATGCCAGAATGCCTTCAAAAGACGTTTCTGACTGCGTTTTTTCTCTTGCGGAGCAGTGCAGGTATGTAACGGTGGCCGGCGGACAATGGGCAGGAGGAGTTCGCAAAAAGCTTTTGAGAGAATACGGAACAGCTGCCCCCAGCGCGCTTGTGGGTACGCATAAGGTCGCGGTGGTTTTTGACGGCGGCTTTGGCTATGGCGGGGAGGATTTGGTGCTTGATCTTACTCCTGGAGAGCTTAGATGTCAGAAAAGGGTAAGACCTAAGCTTGAGGTAATAAAGGAATGCGGCCTGCCAAAATGTGGATTTTATGACAAAAGCGCTATGATAGGTGCGGTTCTGGCAAGAGGCGGCTTTGAGCAGCGCGAAGTGTGCGCTTATTGCAATCTTGACAGATAATACCGTTAATAATATAATTAACCGTAATATGCGGAAAAGCAAAGTTAAAGATCCGCTTTATATCCATGTCAATTCAAGGCAAAGGTTAAAACTGATTCCGCAGCAAAACTATAAGCATCTCGCGATAATAAAAATATCAATAGAAGAGGGCAGAAGGACATGCAGAAAGAAATTAAACTTACACAAGACAGTCTCAATGAACTCAAAACGGAGCTTGAGTATCTTAAAACCGTTCGTGAAAGAGAGGTTGCCGAGCAGATAAAAGAGGCCAGATCTTTCGGCGATCTGTCTGAAAACAGCGAGTATGACGAAGCGAAAAATGAACAGGGAAAGCTCTATTCAAGAATTGCTGAAATAGAAAATATAATCGCCCACGTCAGGATAATAGCGGAGACCTCTGGCAACGAGAACGTCGTCGGCCATGGAAGCAAGGTAGTGCTTCAGTTTCTTGATGACAACAGCCAGGACGAATATCATATTGTTGGCACTCAGGAGGTAGATCCAAGTATGGGCAGGATATCGGACGAGTCTCCTATCGGCAAGGCTGTAATGGGTAAGCACAAGGGAGATACAGTTGTTATAGAGGCGCCGAGCGGACATATGGATTGCGTCATAGTATCGGTTACAAGATAAAGGAGATAAGACATGAACAATGAGACAGAGACGGAGGAGCTTTTAGAGGGCTCTCCTGAATATAGCGAGGTTGTAAGGGTCAGGCGCGAAAAGCTCACAAAGCTCCAGAGTGAGGGTCTTGACCCTTTTAGGGAAACCAAGTTTGAACGCACAAGCGACAGTTCGTATATACTTAATAATTTTGAAAAGCTGGAAAACGAAACAGTATCGCTGGCGGGCAGGATAATGTCCAAAAGAGATATGGGTAAAGCATCTTTTTCCGATCTTCTTGACCATACTGGGCGTATCCAGCTTTATATAAAGATCGACGAGCTTGGGGCCGAGAATTATGAGCGATTTAAGAAGTATGACATAGGTGATATCGTTGGCGTTACGGGGTATGTTTTCAGAACGAGACGCGGCGAAATATCTATCCATGTCAAAGAGGTAAAGCTCTTATGTAAGTCTCTTTTACCGCTGCCTGAAAAATGGCATGGCCTTAAGGATACCGATGCCCGTTACCGTCAAAGATATGTCGACCTCATCGTTAACCCTGAGGTAAAAGATACTTTTATAAGGCGCACAAGGATAATTTCCGCCATGAGGCGCTTTCTTGACAATCGCAATTATATAGAGGTGGAAACCCCCGTTTTGCAGACGGTTGCCGGCGGCGCGGCCGCAAGACCGTTTAATACGCATCATAATGCTTTGAATGTAGACATGCATCTCCGCATTTCTCTTGAGCTTTATCTTAAGCGTCTGATTGTCGGCGGGTTAGACCGTGTTTATGAAATAGGCAGGGTATTCCGCAATGAGGGTGTTGATACGCGCCACAACCCAGAGTTCACGCTTTTAGAGCTCTATGAGGCATATACGGATATTAACGGCATGATGGAGATCACCGAGAGCATGATAAGAACCGTAGCAAAAGAGGTTCTTGGAACAGCCGAAGTGCCTTATGGCGACCAGACAATTGACCTTGAAAAGCCTTTTGACAAGCTCACGATGACAGAGGCTTTGAAAAAATATGCAGGAATAGATTTTGACAAGGTGGAAAGTCTTGAGCAGGCGAAAGCCCTTGCTAAAGAGCATCATATCGATGTTGAAGAGCGTCATGGAAAGGGCGATATCCTTAGCATGCTTTTTGAAGAATACTGTGAGGATAAGCTTGTTCAGCCCACATTTATCATTTCTCATCCAATTGAGATATCTCCGCTTGCCAAAAAGGATCTCGAGAATCCGGGATATACACAGCGCTTTGAGCTGTTTATAACGGGCAGAGAATTTGCGAACGCTTTCTCAGAGCTTAACGACCCCATTGATCAGCGTGAGCGCTTTGAAAATCAGCTAAGGCTTAAGGCCATGGGCGATGACGAGGCAAGCGAGATGGATGAAGACTTCCTGACTGCGCTTGAATATGGTATGCCCCCCACGGGCGGCATGGGAATGGGAATAGACAGGCTTGTAATGCTGCTTACAAACAGCGCGGCCATAAGGGATGTCCTTTTGTTCCCCACGATGAAGCCGCTTGATTGATTAAGCTTCATCATGCCATGTAAAACCGGGTTTTAAAGTGGATTAAGCTTCTCTTTGCCTGAGTTTTACAATGATTATAAAAGCTAATGATTAAAGAATCTGATGCATTAAAAAACACTGCTCCCCTCGGGGAACAGTGTTTTCTTTTTTATTGATAAAGGAGGGGCTCAAAGCTAATTTAAAAATATCCGTCAGGATTGCTGACTGGGGGACGCAATAAAAATGAAAAAGAATCCCAGAGAAATTTAAATTAAATGGAAGAGCACCCCGCAAAAGAAATATACGGGGTGCACCTCCAGAGAGAAAGAAGTGAAGCTCTTCTTATTCTATGTGCATATAGCGCTTTAGAAAAGCCGCCATTTTGGGGTAGCAGTCCAGCTGGTTTTTTACCTTGCTTATGCCGTGGCCTTCATCATCATAGCATATATATTCCACTGTATGACCCTTTTGCCGCAGAGCCGAGACAACCTGTTCCGCTTCTTCGGCTGGTACGCGCGGATCATTGCGGCCCTGAATGACCATCAGCGGAGCCTGTATGTCATCAATTTTAGCAATGGGAGAAACCTTTCTAAGAATGTCTCGGTGAAGAGCCAGGGATCCATATTCATTCTCCCTGTGAGCACGCCGGTATTCCGCTGTGTTTTCAAGGAAGGTTTCAAGGTTATACATACCTACCATATCAATAGCGCAGCACCACAGCTCAGGCATGCGTGTTGCGCAGGAGAGGGTCATAAATCCTCCGTAGCTCATGCCGTTGACAGCCAGGCGTTCCTTGTCTGCGATTTGCTGTGAGACTAAATATTCGACAAGGGAGGCGATATCCTTTACGCTGTCAAGGCGTTTTTCCACATCATCGAGATGGGTAAAGGTTTTGCCGTAGCCGGTGCTGCCACGCACATTAGGCGCGGCCACAGCGATTCCTTCGCTTACAAGATATTGCAGAAACGGCGTAAAGGAGGGCATCTCCTGCCCTTCAGGACCGCCGTGAATTTCTATTACCAACGGCATGTTTTTTGGCTCTGCGTTATGGGGAACATAGAGCCAAAAAGGGATTTCAAGCCCGTCAAAGGAATGGTAGTGCATAAGCTGAGGCTCACACAGATCATCTGGTATCAGACCACCCATATTTGAGTATGTCAGCGGGCGAAGGCTGTCGGCATCAATATCAAGCATCCAAACATTTTCCGGGCGCTTTCCACTGCTCAGCGTGAAAAGCAGCTTGTGCCCCTCAGGAGACCATGACAGCGGGCTGTAATCGCTGACGACGCCCTTTGGGGAGTGTGGGCAGTTGGCTTCCGTTCCCTCCTGAAGATCAAATATACGCAAATTTTTATAGCTGTTTTCATTAATAACAACGGCAAGATACCTGTCATCGCTTGAAAGTGCCAGAGTCTCGGCTTCAAAGGGATATTCAAAGCGCTTTTCCATTTTGCCGGAGTAGATGCTGTATTCCGCTATATATGGATATTCAGCGTCGCGATCGGTTATAAGGAAAAATCCGCTTGAATCATGCTTCCAGGCAGGATGTACTTCAGCGGAAACAGTGGCACCTGCAGGGACGCGGTTTGTATTACCACATGACAAATCCAGCATCCAAAGCGCATTGTCTGAGGTTCCCAGAAGCTTGTTATAAAGCAGATACCGACCGTTTGGCGAAAGCGCCTTCTCTGGGGGCCAATTGTAATGATCATCGTTTTTCAGCACCATTTTTTGCTCGCCGGACGCTGTATCGCAGGCCCAGATATCAAAGGTCTCCGGGGTCCGACGGTTGCTTGCATAGGTCAGCATACGGCCATCCGGAGAAAGCCCTCCCAGAAAATGCCGCGCATTCGGGTTAAGGGTCATATCCTTGGGGCTATTGCTGCCACGCTCCAATAAGTAGACCTGCTCATGCTCATTTCCACCCGTATCCATACAAAAGATTACGCTTCCCGTCTGGTGATGCCCGGCAATTGACCATATGCGGTCATCGCCAAAGGTGCGTTGACGGGTTTTCCCGGTGACTATGTCTATTTCCCAAATTCTTGGGCCTCCGTCACCTGTACGGATATATGCTGCGGTTCGTCCGCTGTCAAGCCATACCGGACAGCGGGCGGTTTCCGTGCGAAGAAGGGCGTTCAATTTATCGTTCATCGCTTGCCCCTTTCTCAATGTACTTCAACATTGTGTTCGTGGAGATATTTGCTGACCAGCAGTCCGCATTCCAGCTGAATAGAAACAAGCTTGCGGATTGGAACTACTTCATAATTGATTTCCTTTTCAAGCAGATCGGTCAGCTCTTTATGGTGGAAAATAGCGATATCTCGGGCCTTTTCCAACGCGGCTGTTTTTTGCGGGTTTTTCTCATTCAGACGTTCCATAGCCTCAAGCTCATATTCGTTGGCGCGTATGAGCATTCCGTAACTAAGCGATTTATAGAAGCGTGTGACCAGCAGATTATCAAACTCTTCTGCCACAGTTGCCTTGCGTGCGAAATCAGGGTCTTTGCTCACCATGCTGCGCGTGGCGTCGTCTCCCTGGGCGACGGTAAAGGCCTCCAAAGCGAGCTTAAAGGGATTCATGGGGTTCATGTACTGTTTGGTAAGCTCAAGGGTTTCAAGCAGATATTTGTTGCTTTTCGCATTCTCTTCCAGATGCTGAAGAATTGCGTCCTTTCGCAGCATAGTGCCTTCAGCCTTATCCATAATGCGCTTGTCAAAGAAATACGGCAGCTCTGTCAGCAGCGTAAAGCTTCCGTAAAGTGTACGGGCATAGGATTCGCTGCAATTACCCACCCGGAAGCGGGAAACTATATCCGACCCCTCGGGAAGATATTTTTCCAAATAATCATATTCCTGCTCGATGCCAAGGCTTTGGTAGATAGCGGGGGCGAATGGTATGCAGTATGGAGCTTCCGGTTCGCCGAGGTTCAAAGGAACATGCATTCTGTCAGCCGCTTCGTACATTTGAGGATAAAGCTTGGGCAGTGGGCCGGAGATATACCAATACACACCACCGAAACCTGCATTGTGCAGAGAGTAGATAAACGACGGCTTGATTTTATCGATCAGTGACATCATAGCTTTTGTTTCCGGTATGGAGTCATGAAAGTGAAGCTCCTTATAATCCACCGGGAAGGTCCAGTCCACTTGCATGTGGCCGGCGGGACGGAAAAAGTTTCTGGAATAATTGTAGATTGTATAAGGTCCCTTCAGCCAATTTTTGTTGAGTCTGAGCCCATCAGCGTCCCAGGCCTTGACAATGTACCATGTATAATCAAGCTCTTCCCTCAAAGCCTTGTTTTTCGCCAGGCTTTCGGAAAAATACTCGAGCATCATGGTGCCAATAGGCTCGTTCGGGTGTGGGCATCCAAACATAAGGGCATTTTGTGAGCCGTTTCCGATCTTCAGGCACAAAAGGGGATATCCATCCTTTGTGCTGCCGATTTCAAATAGACTTACCACATCGGGATTTTCTTTTGCAAGCTTACGGGAGTGTTCGTCAAGCTCTTCCACCGTAAGGAATTCCTTATAATCGGGGATATTGCTGATAAGTTCTTCAAAAACTTGAGAGTTCATTTTAACTTCACCTCATACTTTGATTAGCGCGCCCAAAGGTTTTGGAGTACACATTCGTATACTCCAAAACGTGCGGACGCTATATTATTTGAGGGTTGCAGCTGCGCAGTCAGTTGAAATAGGCATGGTTGCAGTCAGCCCATCCCCACTGTCCGGCGCCGTCGTCCGGCATATCGTGGAGATTTCCGGCCATCGCTGTATAGCTTGCGTAGCCTACTATATTGATGGCGGGAAGCTCTTCGACGATGATTTTCTGGGCTTCACGGTAGAGCTTGGCGCGCTCGGCGGTATCGCCTGTGGCGGCGCCGGCTTTGCAGGCAGCGTCAAATTTGGCGTTGCTCCAGCCGGCATAGTTGCTGCCGGAGCCTGTTCCATAGCGAGTGAACAGCGCCGCCGGGTCGGGGCCCATAAAGCCGCCCTGTGCTTCCATCATAAAGTTGCGCTCCTGACCGACCTTTTGCGACCAGGCGTTGTATTCAGATAAATTCATCTTTATGTCGATACCGGCTTCTTTACAGCTGGCTATAATCAGATTTGCCATATCCTGCATGCCTTCGAACACTTCCCATTCAATTCCGGTGACATAGAAGCCACTTGCGTCCTTCTTATATCCGGCATCTTCCAGAACCTTTTTTGCGGCTTCAATATCCTGCTTGGGGTATGTATCGGTTGTGTTGGCTACCCATTCGGCCAGGGAGGGATAGGCACAATATTCAGGAGGCATAATGCCGGCATATGCCTTTTCGGAGATATCCTCCCGGTTAATACACAGAGCGATGGCTTTGCGAACCGCGACATCTTTGACGATATCGGCGTTTACATTGAAGATGATGCGGTATGGGGATGGATAGCGGTCGAGTATCATGCGGATATCAGAATTGTTCTTCAGCTGGTCCACATAGGCTCCCGGAACGCTGTCAATATAATCGACTTCACCGTTGAGGAGGGCCTGAACGGCTGTGGCGTCATCGGGGATGATTGAATAGATCAGCTTCTTGATCTTTGGAGCACCTTCCACATAGTCTTCGTTAGCTACTAGCGTTATGTTTGAGCCCTGCGTGTAGCTTTCAAATTTGTATGGGCCTGATCCGACGGGTGTAACGGAAGCCGGGTTATCTTCCCATTTCTGCCCGTTGTTGAAGATATGCTCGGGAAGAATAAAGGTGCCATACCAGCCAACACGCGCCACGAATGAGACGTCAGCGGTATTCATGTGGAAAATAACGGTGAGCGGGTCAACTACATCGATGCTGTCAACAATTCCCATGCTGCTTGTAAAGTAGCAGGAGTTATTTTTGATATAATCGAAAGTATACTTGACGTCATCTGCGGTCAGGGCTTCTCCGTCCCACCATTTAAGGCCGTCCTTTAGATGCCATGTGATGGTCTTGCCCTCATCAGTAACATCCCACGATTCCGCAGCGTCGGGGATTGCGGTTTTGGAAGCATCCAGCTTGGTCAGACGATGGTACATGTTCTGGGCTGCCTTGTAAAGGTTATCGTCGGTGATAACCGTGGGGTTGAAGCTTTTGGGATCTCCATCGATACGGATGATCAGAGTATCACCAGTGCTTGCCTGCGCATTATCGGTGCTGGAAGATTTTGGGTCTGATCCCGATTGTTCGTCGTTTCCGCTGCATCCGGCAAGCATTCCGGACAACAGAAGAAGGGATAACAGCAATGACAGTGTTTTTTTCATGGGTTTTCCTCCTTGCAAAAGGTTGATAATAAAGGCTTTTTACCAAAGCCAGGATATCATTTTTTGATCTGACTGCAGAATGCATAATGGGTTCCGCCTAATTGGATGCATTGGGGATAACAGTGGGAGCATTCAGACGTTGCCATATAGCACCTTGGTTCGAAATAACAGCCGGGGCCGGGATTGATTGGAGTTGGCGGCTCACCCTCGATAGAGATGAGGTCATGCTTTTCAAACGGATCAATTGATGCGCAGTTGGAAATCAGGGCCCTTGTATATGGATGTTGGGGATTTTTTATTATTTCATCGGCTGACCCGTATTCTACGATGCGTCCGAGATACATTACGGCGATATTATCTGAGATGTAGCGGGTTAGAGCTATGTCATGGCTGATGAAGATAACGGCGGCGTTTTTGTTTTTAGCCAGATCTGACAGCATATTTATGATGTCGGCGCGAACTGAAACATCCAGCATTGAAACCGGCTCGTCGGCGATGATAATTCCTGGCTCCAGAAACATCGATCGGATAATGGAGATTCTCTGCAGCTGCCCTCCCGAAAGCTCATGGGGATAACGGGACAGAATATCCTCCGCAGGGCGAAGGCCGCTGGCTTCGAGGGCATTGATGCATATCTTAAGACGTTCTTCCGGTGTGGAGCCGATTTTATGATGCTTGAGAGGCCTCGTAAGTATTTTTCCGATGGTGTCCCTTGGAGTAAATGTATCAAAAGGGTTTTGAAAGACTATCTGTACCTTTCTGCGAAAGCTTTTGGGATCCTTTTTAATAAGCTCGTGGGTAGAAACCCCATCGATAAAGACATCTCCGCCTGTGGGAGGCTCCAGCTGAGCCAGCAGACGACCCAGAGTGGATTTCCCGCATCCGGACTCGCCGATGACGCCCAAAATCTCGCCACGCTGAAGTGAGAGATTTATTCCGTCCACTGCCTTGACAAATTTTCGATCTGCTCCTGCTTTATGAAAGAGCTTTCCGTCTTTGTAAGGATAGAATTTCTTCAGATCCTGAATTTGCACAAAAGATGCAGCACTATTCATCTATATTACCTCCGCACAGCCAGCAGGCAACGCTGTTCGTGTTGCTGGTTTGAATCAGCTGCGGCTTTTTCCGCAGGCAGCGTTCTGTGGCCATTTTACATCTAGGGGCAAATACGCATCCTGGATTCTCTTTGGAGAGATCAGGCAAAAATCCGGGGATTGACTGCAGCTTGGCGTTTTCGCCCTTAAGCGAGGGAAACGAGGCTAGAAGGCCCTTTGTATACGGGTGATTGGGATGTGTAAGCACGTCGGCCACCATCCCGACCTCCATAAGCTCTCCGGCATACATGACGGCTACCTTGTTGCAGGTGGTGGCCACCACTGACATGTCATGTGTGATCATGATACGGGTAGTATCCAGCGTTTTTTCCATATCTACGATTTCCTGAAGTATTTGCCCCTGCGTCACTACATCTAGGGCTGTTGTAGCTTCGTCGAAAATAAGCAGCCGCGGATGATGCAGAAGGCTGATGGCTATGGCTGTTCGCTGAAGCATACCCCCGCTCATCTCATGGGGATAAAGCCGGTATACGCGTTCGGGAAGATTGACAAGCTCCAATAGTTCCTTGGCTCTTGCTAAGATCTCTTCCGATGAGGCCTTGGGGAAATGAATCTTGTAAATGTCCTCGATTTGTGTAGAGATGCGGTGAACTGGGCTCAATGCGTTCATTGCGTTCTGAAATACGACAGAGATTTTTGACCAGCGAAGTTCATTCATTTCAGCTTCGGAAATGCTCAGAAGGTTTTTTCCATCGAACATGGCCTCGCCGGTTATTTCAACAGACTTGGGGTGAAGCCGTAAAAGCGCCATGGCAAGTGTACTCTTGCCGCTGCCAGACTCGCCGACAATGCCAAGGGAGTCGCCGCTGTTTATGGAAAAGCTGGCATCGCGTACCGCCTTGACCTTCTTGGTCTTGTCTTTATTCACATAGGTAACATTCAGGTGGCTGACAGACAATAAATTCTCCATTCTTATTTACCCCCCTTCTGAATGTATTTGGGGTTAAGAATATGATTTAGTCCATCGCCTAACATATAGAAAACGATGACGGTAATGATAATGGCTATGCCTGAGAAGGCGGCGATCCACCATGCCGTGGTTATGTATTCCTTGCCCTGATATATCATCTGGCCCCACGAGATGGCATTGGGGTCGCCAAGCCCTAGAAAAGAGAGCGAGGCTTCGGTAAGAATGGCGCCGGCCATGCTGCGGGTTGTGTTGGCCACTACGGGGAAGATACCGTTGGGCAAAATGTATTTGAGAAGTATCTGAGTTTTTGTTTCTCCCATAGCTATGGCGCTTTTGACAAAGGTGCGTTCGCGCAGTGAAAGCGCTTGTGACCGCATAAGCTTTGCATTGCTGGACCACGTGGTGACGCCTATTACGATCATTACGTTTTTAATATTGCTTCCGAACAGAGAGACAATCAGCATGATGAGGAAAAAAGTGGGGATCATCAGGAAGATGTTGATAATCTCGGAAACAACAAGGTCGACCTTTCCACCCAGATAACCGCCTGTGCCGCCAATAAGAACGCCGAGTACTCCTGATATCATTGCTGAAACCACAGCTACCATTAACGAGGTCCGAACTCCGTAGATGAGCATACTCCAAATATCCTGGCCCATGTGATTGGTCCCCAGAAGATGAGAGTTTACTCCCGGCGCCGCCAGGCAGTCAGGCCCGTAATAGTGAGGGTTTACGGTTGCCAGAAACGGCGCGAAAATAACAATCAGAAGCAGGATGACAACGCCTATAACGCCAAAACGGAATTGGGGGTCTCTTCGAAACCCGTTCCATCCTTTTTGAAAAATTTTCATATTAATAATCACCTCAATCATACCTGATACGTGGGTCAAGCAGTGCGTAAATGATGTCTGTAATAATCATTACAATAACTACCGAAACGCTCATTACAAGATAGACCCCCATCAAGGTAGGATAGTCTCGCTGGGTGATGGCTGTCAGCGTAAGACGGCCCATTCCGGGCCACGAAAAGACGATTTCGACCAGAGAAACGCCAGTGATAAGAAACGCCACGGAAATGCCAAACATGGTTACCGTGGGAAGGATAGCGTTTCGAAAAATGTATTTACTAAAAATCTTTTTCTCGCTCATGCCGGCGGCACGCATAGTCCTGATAAAATCCTCATTTGTAACCTGAAGGATCGATGATTTTGTAATTCTGAAATATCCTGGCATCGTTATAAGGGTTAATGTGGCACATGGCAATATCATGTGATATAACACATCGAGAATATGCCGCAGACCCGTGTATCCCGCCCTAACGTTGAACATTGACTGTGACGGAACCAGCCCCAAATTAGTGGCAAATACAATTATAAGCATAAGCCCTAGCCAGAAGGATGGCATGGCATCGGTGGCGTAGGAAAAGCCCGAAAAAACCGTATCAAGAAGCGAGCCATCACGTCTGGCGCAGAGTATGCCCATCAGTGTGCCTATGGTAAAGGCCAAAAGAGCCGAGGTAAGCCCTAAGATAACGGTAGCCAGCACTCGCTCTTTTATCATATCGTTTACCGAACGGTTATAAGTGATTGACGTGCCCAGATCTCCGGCGGCTGCATTTTTCAGATAACTGAGATATTGCTGAGGAAGCGGCTTGTCAAGCCCCCATTTTTCCATAAGTGCCTGCCTTAGTGCTATATCGTCGTTTTCTTGGCCCATCAGTGTCCTGATCGGATCGCCCGGCGCTTTTTTTACCAACAGGAAGTTGATGGAAAAAACCACCAAAACCGTCAATACACCGCTGAATAGTCGCCGGAGGATATATTTTTTCATAAAAATTGCCTCCCTTTTCCTTATGAATTTTATGACGTCAGCAACCTATAGTTTATTTAATCATAAATATTGCACAAATACAACGCACACAGTCATACGCCAAGTTGTTAAAGTTGTAAGAAAATTAGAGGGAAATCAACCGATGGTTGTAAAAACGACATTTTTCGCCTTATAATAGAATAAACAGAAAATATTTTCTTAACCATACAGGAGGAGAACATGCAGACGATTGACATAAGTGGAAAAATCCGGGAGTTGAGGATAAGCCGTAACCTGACTCAGGCGGAGCTTGGGAAAGTTCTTGGCGTATCCATGCAGGCGGTTTCCAAATGGGAGAGGGGAGGAACTCCTGATCTGGCCGTACTGCTTTCAATTGTTACATATTTTGATATCTCACTCGACGAGCTGTTCAGCCGTTCGCTTCACAATGCTGACAGGCTGGAAGATTTGCTGTACAATGCGACATTGTCATCTTCGGACGATAGGCGCGCCGAGCAGGCCTGTTCTTATTGCTGGTCGGTTTTCAAGGGTATGACAGGGATTTCCACATTGCAAAATACACAGTACGGAGCAGCTTCACCCGGAGATACGGAGAACTCACGCTGCCTTATAATGTCGGATCAAGGAGTGGGGTACGCGGTTGCCACACAAGAAGCTCATATGGTGGCAGTAATGCCAGAGCCTAAAAACGGGTTTGATGTTTTACTGGGATCAATAGAAAATTACGCCACGTTTTTTGCCATGCTCGGTGACCCCGACAATCTGCGCCTGCTGGTTTTTCTTTATACAAGGCACCAAACGCTTTTCCCCAAAAAGCTTGCCGCTCAAGCCACCGGGATTTCGATGGATAAAATTGATAAGGCATTCCAACTTTTTGAACAGCGTGGTTGGCTTATGCGTGAAAAAGCCGATATGGAGCAGGGCCCTGTCACTCTATACCGTCCTGTTAACCGTGCCAGCTTTTTGTTTTTTCTGATTTTTGCCAACGAGGTCATTTCAAATACTCGGTTTTGGTTCATGAGCAGCATAACAAAACGAACCAGGCCCCTTCTTAAGAAGCTTCCGGATAGGTCGGAAGGTAATTGATTAGAAATGGATGAAGACTGGTTCGTTTTATTAAAAATAAAGATTTTGAAAAGAGAAAACAAGTCGTTAAAGAGCTGTAGATCAGCATTATATTATTCTTCTTATGGGGGTTTATCTTTTTTATGTAAGAAGGTACGAGTTTTATGCATTTTTTAAAGCCATCAGAAACAGTTTTGAAATGAAAATGGAAAATAATATTATTCCAATCATGATTTTAATGGAAAGAAAGATTGCAGGATGAATATTGCGATGATAGAATATAGTTTAATATAAAATGTAGGACAACTTCTTTTCCAAAGGCAAAGGCGGAATACAAGGATGAAAAATAGTTTAATTGATTACTTAAAAACCGGGAGAGCTTCATATACTGCACTGAAATGAGGGGATTTGTTTATTATCTCTTTTAACACAACTCAGACGCTTCTATTCAATGTCGGTATCGACATTTTTTCTGTGTGCGTTATCTTAATTCTGTTGGTGGTATGTAAATGGGATATGGCAGAATCATATGATAAGCGGATTTTTTTTAAAATGCAGATTATGGTTATGGTTACACTTGTTACAGATATGACCATGTGGCTTGTAAACGGCGTTTCCGGCACTCTTTTTTGTATTTTTGGATATGTTGATAACATGATCTATTTTATTGCTCAGCTTATTGTGCTGCTGGAGTGGATCAGATACGCTTACTATCGTATTTATGAAAAATATATCTCTTTCAAAACCGAGCTGTTTGCGGTTTTGGTTCCTTTATATATCATGGGCCTTTTCGTTGTGACAACTCCACTGACGCATTGGTGCTTCTATATTGATAAAGACAACCTGTATCATAGGGGTGTTTTATCGTTCTCGTTGTCGGTCATTGTTCTTGCTTACCTTCTGTGGGTCTCTGTGGCGGCCTTGATGCAGCGAAAGAAGGAAACGCTTTTTGAGAGAAAGCGCGAATGCTCTGTTATCAGCGTTTTTGTGCTTCTTCCGTTTGTGGGAGGCTGCATACAGGCAGTTGTATATGGGTGCAGTTTGATTTGGCCATGCGTGACGCTGTCCGCACTGCTTTTATTTATTAATATGGAGAATCAGGCGATTTCCATAGATGCGCTGACTAGGCTGAATAATCGCGGAAATCTGGATTGGTATCTGTATGCCGGAATGGAAAGAGGGCAGACTGTAGCGTTGATCATGCTTGATGTTAATAGTTTCAAGATGTTCAATGACTTTTACGGGCATGAGATGGGGGATACAGTGCTTGTGCATATTTCAAATATTTTGAAAAACACCTTTGTCGATTCATCTGCCTTTCTTGCGCGTTATGGAGGCGATGAATTTGTTGTCGTACTGAACGAGTGCAACGAAATTGAGGCCAAACGCTCTATTGAAAAACTTCGGAAAAATATCGAAGCGTTTAATGAAACGCATACGCTTCCTTTTGCAATGTCGGCCAGCATGGGATATGGGGTCAAAGCGGTTTCTGATTCAGCGGATATAAACTATCTGATGAAAGAGGCTGATAAACAGATGTATAGAGAAAAAAGAAACTTTTACAAGATGGGAACTTTTCAGGAGGCCTACAAAGATTAGATCAGTAACACCTCAAAGGATTTCATTATTTGATTATGCCTGTTTATTTAAGCTAGTGCTTGGGCTGATCATATATAAAGCCTTTATATACAGCTGTATCTGATAATTCTAATTGCTCTTTTTTGGATAGCAGCTTACTGTACTTTGGGTCTGCGTTTGAAGCAGGCCCATTTTATATGTATGTTTGTTATGGCCGATAATGAATTTTGGCTTTTTTGCCTGTTTAGTTGGGTTGAAAGTTCAGTAAGCCTATGCTATACTGAAAAGCAATCAGTGTTATAGAGGCCTCATGAGACTCTTAAAGGCGTATATGGAGCAGATGCAAATAATTGCTGTGAATTTTTGCCTTGAGGGTATTTTGGGAGATGGATTATGAATAAAATTACAAGCAGAGAGAATTCCGTTGTAAAAGCTGTAGTAAAGCTTATCAAAAGCCGGGAGGAGAGGCAGCATTGCGGCCTTTTTGTCTGTGAGGGCAGCGTTATGCTGAACGAGGCCATAGCTTGCGGCGCTTATATAGATAAGGTTTTCGTAACTAGCGGCATAAAACTTCCTTCGCTTCCCAAGCAGGCAGAGATATTTGAAATTACCGAAGCTGTCCTTGAGAAAATAAGTGATGTAAAAAGTCCGCAGGGAATAGTGTTCACATGCCGTATGCCTGATAATAGCTTGATTTCGGGGGAGCGAATTATTGCTTTAGAGAATGTTTCAGATCCCGGGAATGTGGGAACTATAATAAGAACGGCCGATGCCTTTGACATAGACTGCGTTGTATTCATAGGCTCCTGCGCTGACATTTATTCTCCAAAAACAGTTCGCTCCTCAATGGGTTCTGTTTTCAGGGTGAAGACCTGTGTTATGGGGCTTGACGAGTTTTTTGATGCAGCGTCAAGGCTTAAGCTGCCGGTATATGCGGCCGCTTTGACAGAAAAAGCAGTCGGCATAAAAGATGCGGAGCTTTCTGTTGCAGCCGTAATGATAGGAAACGAAGCGTCCGGTCTTTCAAGTGAGGCACTTGACAAGTGCGACAAACATGTTATTATACCAATATCTGGTATACAGTCTCTTAATGCCGCAATAGCGGCTTCTATCTTTATGTTTGAGATGTCCGCACACAAATAGGGCTGGATGTGATTTGATGGTCGAACACAGCGTTTGGCTGAGCTTTGTAAAAAACCTTACAAAAAAGAAAAAAACAAGCCTTCTGGAGGCTTTTGGAGACTCTGAAGCTGTTTATATGGCGGCGCAGGAGGAGTTGCTGCGCGCGGTTCCGGCACTTTCCGAAAAAGATTTGAAGGAGCTGTCGGATAAAGGCCTTAATCCTGCCTTTAGGGTTCTTGAGGCCTGCCGCGGGTGCGGGGCTGAAGTGATAGATTATAATAATAACTCGTATCCGTATCGCCTTCGGAATATAGCCGATCCGCCGGTGGTTCTTTATGTAAGGGGATGTATGCCTGATTTTAAGGGAAGCATAGCTCTTGGGGTTGTCGGGCAGCGCAAGGCCACGGCTACCGGGCTCAGAAACGCTTCAAAGCTTGCATATGAGCTTTCAAGAAACGGGCTTATAATAGTGTCTGGCATGGCTGCGGGAATAGACAGCTATGCCCATAGGGGAGCGCTTGACGGCGGCAGCCCCACAATAGCCGTGCTTGGCACGGCGATAGATAAATGCTATCCGGCATCGAATGCGTCCCTGATGCGGCAGATAATAAGCGGAGGCGCGGTTTTATCCGAATATCCTCCGGGGTATAAAACTCTTCCCGGCAATTTTCTTAGCCGAAACAGGATAATAAGCGGAATATGCAGGGGAGTTTTGGTTATAGAGGCGAGGGAAAAGAGCGGATCGCTTGTTACCGCAAAAAGAGCCTGCGATCAGAACAGAGATGTTTTCGCCGTTCCAGGCCCTATCGACAGCGAGGATTATGTGGGAACCAACGGTCTTATAAAGGATGGTGCAGCCATTGTTACGTCAAGCGAAGATATATTAAGCGCTTACGGAGCAGAAGTGATCGCCGCATCTGTGAACCAAAAACAAAAAAATATCGGGGGGAAAGCAAAAATTGTGGAACCAACGGGCCCCGACAGTGATATTCTGAAAGCAATAGGGAAAATATCACATATAGATGACATAATAGAAAGGCTTGGCCGGGAACCGGGCGAGGTGATGGCAAGCCTCACGCTTCTGG
>JAYFQP010000026.1:0-34058 GCA_034926865.1 Clostridiaceae bacterium | reverse complement strand
GCGGCAAAGGGTGGGGGGTCCCAAACCGGCCCCCCCCCCCCCCCCGAGCCGTACCACTAAAAATATAAGGCCAAAAGGCTTATAACATATGATTAATAAAGGAGAAAAATATGAGTGATACAGAAAATAAGGTTTATTGCTGTAAAAAAATGCGGTTGCTGGAGGCATTAGCTCTTGCTGGCTTTACGCCGTTCGGAATGATGCCTGATCGCAAAGCGCCCAGTAGGGTTGTTTGGTTGTTTAAGAAAACAAGCGAACTTGAAAATGCCATAGAGGACTACTATGCACAGATTCCGGTAAACCGATAAATGGCGGGAAGAAGAGTGAGAGAATGACGGAACAAATTTATTCGGCATTTCTGTTTTTACCGAGCATGAAACTTGCTATGGATGAACTGCCAGAGGATAAAGCTAAAGATTTGGCTATGGCAATTGTCGAATACGGCACAACCGGAGTATTTACATCAAGCGATTTTGTGATTAAAGCCGTTATGCAAGGGATCATGCCTACTATTGATTCAAGCATTAGAAAATATGTTGATAAATGTGAAGAAGGTAATCACGGCGGAGCGAAACCAAAGTATGATAAAAATAAAATTATTAGCTTATACCTTGCTGGAGGTATGACACGAGAAGAGATTGCTAATGAAATAGGATGTCATAAAAATACTGTTGGTGATGCAATCCGGGACTACAAGCGAAATCTCGCCGGAAAAGATACAACAATAACCAACAATGATACAACAATACAACAGGAATACAACAATAACCAAGATAAAGATGAAGATGAAACTAATGATAAAGATGAAGAAGAAGATTCCAAGATACCCATAGAAAAAGAATCTGATACTTTGATATCTCTTCTATCTGATCTTTGCAATTTTGGTAATACTAATAAGATTAATAGCATTGTAGCCAAAAAGGTAACTAAGACAATAACTGCTGATCTTCTACGGGCTTGTTTAAAGGCAAATTACGATGAAATTTATGATATCATCGAAGGTAAGAAAACAGATGATGGATTCAAATACAATTCTGACGCTGTTTCTTACGTCATTGGCATTTTGGCTAAGAAGATTGAAAACGGATGGAAACCAAAAGAATCGGATTGTGTTGATGAATTTAAATTATGGATTAAGTCTCATTATAATATAATGAATAATTCTGATCCTCTCTGGAAGTGGTTGAACTCCGTAAATAGAGAAGTGAAAGCTTTTAGCTGGCTAAAGTGGGTAAATAGTGACACAGATAAGCCTTTGATGAAGGGTGCAAACGCATTAAGTGATCTTCAAGCCGTATACAACTATCATATGTTTGGTAGAAAACCAACTTGTAATGATTCTCACAATAAAGAAGATTCCGCTTCAAGTTATAATTCTGCTCAAGTTTGCAGCTCAGTTTGTGAAAATAATTTTGACTGTGATGATTCAGAGTATGAATCTGAATTACCCTTTTAAGGGCAAATTAATATACATCTTCAGGGCGGCAGTAATGCCGCTCTTTTTGATTGAAAATAATACGAAATAAGGAGAAACAAAAAATGACAATCATAATTAAAGACTTTGAGCCTTTGCCGGTGCCAGAGATTAAGCCAATTGAATACTATCGGCCAGTGCCAGATATTGACTTTAGAGATATGTTTTCTGAAGATGAAATTGCAGACATGCGCAAAAGCGCAATTGAATATATGATGGAGATTATGAAAAAGGGAGAACAAAAGTAATGATGATCATTGCAAAGGTTTATGATCCTCTGGTTAGTGTCATGTTGGAGCGTGATGGGTACCCATCGATGCTTGGTATCT
This sequence comes from Clostridiaceae bacterium, assembly GCA_034926865.1. GTDB lineage: Bacteria > Bacillota > Clostridia > Oscillospirales > Butyricicoccaceae > RGIG1902. The sequence goes on along the minus strand of JAYFQP010000026.1, from coordinate 32,255 downwards.
GGCTCTCACAATAATTCAAATGCTGATTGATACAAATTTTGGATAGATTGGTGCGTAGATTTATGTAGTTTTACTTGAGAAGAATTTGTGGTGGTGCTATAATGGAGTCGCTTAAGAATAAACAACCACATATTACGTTCCGAGAGGAGGATTGTGTATGTCGCTGGACAGTATAATCACCAGTACTCATAAAGAAATAGCGGGTTCTAGGACAAAAAACAGATTAACTGTACAGATTAGTTATGCAATCCAACTCATAATGGAGTTTTATTCAACAGATTTTCTTATAATGATGGACTACATAGAAGATGTCTCGGTTATCCGCGACCCCAGTCGTCCTTCTGCCATACACCTATATCAAGTGAAAACCAAGTCCTCAGATAAGCAGTACCTACTGTCCACTGTAATCGGGGATGAGTGGTTTCAAAAACTCTACGCCAATGCGCAAAAATATAAAGATTTTCTTAGTAGTGCCTCTGTAGTTTGTAATACCGATATTGTAGCATCTGTTACAAAATCAGGCACTGAAATTTTCCCAAACGCAAAGACCTCTTTGGATGATAAAACAATACAATTAAACATCAAAAAAATCCGTACAGCCATTGCATTAGATCAAAAGATTAAAGAGAACGATGTTGATCTGTCAAGGTTTTATTTTGTTCGCTCAACTCTTTCCACAAAAGGGCACAAGGAAGAAGTTGAGCACCAATTTCAAGATTTTTTACTTGAGCAGGCTACAGATTTACAGGTGGCAACAGCAAAATCGATTTTCGACCTTTTATACGATGAGCTTGATAAAAGGTTTAACCAAGAGATTAGTGAAAACTGCACAGATATAAATGAAATTTTTGATAAGAAGGGGCTTGGGGGAAGAAACATAAAAGCGATGATTTCCTGCGGACTTGCTATTCAAGTTCCCACCTTAGACAAATTATTTTCGGATTTCAAGATTACTTCAGTATCTGAGTGTAGAAAGTATACATCGCAGTATACACAGATAAAGATGGATATGTATTCCAATATGTCCGTATTTGTACAACTAAAGAGGACTGTGTTTGATCTAATTGAAACAGCGAACACAAGTGGTATTGACGATATGCTTGGAATACTTGATGTCGTGTATAGTCAGTCCATTGAATCTCAGCTCGTTCCAGATGTATATAAAAATGAGCATTATTTAAAAATGCTGATTATGATTTTAATCTACAAATATTGTTACGGAGGTGAAAACACTTGAATTTGGTAATTTCATCGGTTACTATGGTCGATTTAACAAGCAAAGAAGCCAAAAAAGTGTCTTTTTCTCCAGGAAAAAACTTGCTTACTAGCGAACATAATCATTTAGGTAAGTCTGTAATAATGAAGTCAATCTACTATACTCTTGGGGCAGAAGTGTATTACCCCCATCCAATCAAGAAATTAAATTTGCTTACTTTTATTGACTTCTCACTAAATGAACATCAATATCGAGTTTCAAGGTTAAAGAACTCTTTTACCCTATATCGTGATGGTGTTTTTTCTGGATTGTTTTCGTCAGTTAATGCGTTTGAGGATGAACTTTGCAAACTCTTTAATTTTGAAATAAATCTTGTTGGCAAAGATCAAGCGAGAACGATAGTAAAATGTCCACCATCATTTTACTATATGCCATACTATGTTGACCAAGAAAATGGCTGGGCAACAAACTCTTTTTCTTTTGCTCAGATGACTCAATTTGACATATTACAAAGAAAAAATAGTTTTTTCTTTCATCTTGGAGCCTTGGACAACAGCTATGTAGAAATATCAAAGCGCCAGAAAGCCAATGATAGGCAAATCACTTTTCTTACAAAAGAGAATGAAAAGTATCTTACTGTTATTGAAACACTGCAAGAGGGTCTGGATGATACGCAAATGTCATTCGATACAGCTTCATTGGAGCAGGCCATTTCACTTCGGCAAAAAGAAATCAAGAGACTTCTTGACAAGATATCAGAAATAAGAACTGATTTAGTTGAAGCTGAAGACCAATTAGTGCAACTAACACACGATAAAGAGATACTTTCAAAATACATTAAACAGAAAAAGTCTAAAACAGAATCTGTAGACAGTGAGTTGATTGAATGCCCGCGTTGCGGTATGGTATTTGAGAGAACACTAACTGAAAAACTTGAAAAAGCCTATTTGCTTGAATCCTTGCATGATGATTATACGACTATTTCGGAAAGACAAGTTTTGCTTGAGAGAAGAATATCTAAGCTTAAGAAATCATTTGAGAGCAAACAACGTATATTGGCTGATTATGAAAAAAGTCTGGTTACTGACCGGGAATCGTATAACGCTTATGTGAAATCCAAAGCTACAAATCAACTATTGCACGAGTACCATGAACAAATTGGTGATAATGTAACTGAAATAGAGCGGTTACGTAAAGATAATACAGAAATCCGGAAGCAGTTAGAAGTTTATGTTCTTGAAAAATCGCAGGCCAACACCTCTTATTTAGTAAATCTTAACAAGTTGTTTGTTGGGCTTGATGTTCCTCCAGATCAAATTGCTGACAATAGCGAGCCTGGCTCTTCTCTCGTTGCGAGCGGAGCTTATGGGCCCCGTTGCAAAATAGCGCAAATACTGGCTTTTATAGAAACTCAACATGCTATTGCGCCAGAAATGATAACTTTTCCTCTGGTTATTGATTCTCCCAATGTTTTGGAGCAAGATAGCGAGCACTTGGATTCAGTTATTCGCACATTGTTTACATGGGATAAAACCGACAACCAAATTATTGTAGCATCTATTGAAGGAAAGGAAACGGCTTGTAAGATATCCGATGTGAATATTATCATTTTATCAAACCCCCAAAACCATTTGTTTAGTACAGATGAGTATATTATGTATGAGAAAGATATAGCTGAAATTTTCACTGATTTTTGATGTGACATAAATACAAAGCGGGAGTACGACTTTTAGTAGAGTTGCACTCCCGCTTTGTATAATGAGATATCAGAGGCAAGGAAAAGCAACAGCATATCCCACCAAAAGCAGATGTTGGAGGATTATGTGAATATAGCTTAAACATTTGGTGATGGGATCCTTGTCTTTATAATACCAGGGACTTTAAAAGCCAAAGAGGTAAAGCGTATTAAAAAACGATATCGATCAGCAAATGATATTAAAAAGGCAACTAAGCCTATTATATTTATAGAAAAATTCTGCAACAATCAAAAGGCCACTGGATGGGAAAACCTGTCCAGCTTTTATTATGGCAACTGAACAGGGAGTTAAACATAGAAGGTTGCGGGGACAAGCTTTGCAAAGCCGTGTTTGATAGAACGGATAAAAGTACAGTATAATATTGGACTTTTTAGAGCCATTTTGCGTTAATGGGCGTAGGGGTATGTAACTATACTCTTGCCCCTTTTTGAATGGAATTAATGCTGAAATCATGTAGAAACGTAGAGGTGACATAATGGAAAAAACGTTAACAGATAAACAAAAACAAGCAATCGAAATGCTTTGTACTGGTGACTATACAAAGCAAGAAGTTGCTGACTTTGTACAGGTGGATAGAACAACTATATATAATTGGTTAAATAATGAACGTTTTATGGCTGAGCTTGAAAAAGGTCTACAGCAGATCAAAAGCCAGGCCAACAAAGAGTTTACTTCCCGCTTGCCCCGCGCAATTGAAGAATACTGGAAAATCTGTACTTCTTCTACCGATGTGCGGACAAAGGAAAAAGCGCTTGCTAACTGGATTGAAAGATCATTAGGCCGTATAGCCAATACGATCAACATCAATGACCCCTGCAATGAAGCGGAAGTTGACTTGCTGGAAGAGTTTTATAGTAGCCAGAAAACCGAAGAAAATGATATGGATTAATGGTGTGTTTTAGTGAGTTCGTATAATATGTAAATTACGAACTTTCCTTTATTATCAATGGTTTGCTAAACACTATATAATTTATACGAACTAATTCTTGACATAATACGAACTTCGGAATATAATTGACTTATAAATTCTAAAGGACGTGAGACTATGCCGAATAAGAAAACGCTGGCTTTGACAGAGGAAACATACACGCTTATTATACAAACTATCATGCATGGCTTCAGCTATGATGATGGCAAAGTATTTAACCCTAATGCTAGGCTGGCTCATGTGCTGACCTTACAAGCTAACTTAGGGCTGAGAATCGGGGATGTACTAAGCCTTAGATTAAATAGCTTTGTTAAAGACGGGGATCGTTATAGATTAGATATTGACGAAGAGAAAACTGGCAAAGCACGGACGTTCACAGTTCCCATAGAGATATATAACTATGTAAAAATGTACGCTTTGGAGCATAGTATAAAGCCTACTGCAAAGCTGTTTGATATAACAGAAAGAGCGATTCAAAAGCAATTGAAGATTGTCTGTGATTATTTGGAGCTGTCCAGTATCAGTACCCATAGTTTTAGAAAATACTTTGCAACTCAGATTTATCTAGAGAGCAACTATAATATTCAATTGGTTAGCAAGTTGTTACAGCATTCTTCAATCGCCATTACACAAAAGTATATTGGTATTCAAAGCAAAGATATTGAAGAAGCACTTCAGAAACATATTAAGATTGTGAGCGTGTAGTTATTCGGTATGGGTACCCTTCCTTTTTCGGGTGCTCTCCGTAGCGGTAGGTTAGTTTCAGACAATTTTTCATATTTTCCAAACCCAAATATGATTTTACCACCTTCATTGTTTTGAGGGTGGTTTTTCTATACCATTTTTCGGAAAGGAGGAATAATGCAAGACATAAATACACCGGAAAACCGGCAAATTTTAATTAATTATTTAAAAACAGAGCTGGGCGAAGAAAAAGCCTTGGATTTTCTATTTCAAAATAAAGATAAGTTATTTACAAAACATGGCGTTGCATGGTCGCTAGGCAAGCGAAACCTTGAATTTTTCTGTATGTTCTTCCTTTCAGATATATTTAGCGGAGCGGGAAAAGCTCCCCTTGCGGCAATTCATTATGAGATATGGGCTGAACTTCAGGACATTATAATTAATAAAAGCTGTGATAAAAAGAATTACATACTTCCTAGGGGTACGGGTAAGAGCACTTTTATAACGCTGGCTTTATCAATATGGTGCAGCTTATATCAATATAAGAGATTTACAGTGATATGCTCTGCTATTGGTGATACAGCAGAGTCTTTTATAAGAAATATAAGAATGGCCGTTCAAGACAATGCAAAAATTCAAGCCTGTTTTGGCGAGGTGTATAACACCAAAAAGTATATAAACAATTCTGAGAAGATCGAATTCGGCACAGGGTGTATGATTCAAAGCATAAGTGCAGCTTCTACCCTGCGTGGCAAGTCATACGGAAATATTCGTGTTGAATTAGCTCTTTTGGATGATTTCCAGAAGGATGATGAAGTAACCACTGATGATCAGCGGCAAAAGAAGTGGAAAAAGTTTAATGATGATATCAATTATGCTATGCAGAAGGATAATTCAACTATTATCGCAGTTGGTACGCTCCAATGCAGAGAAGATTTCTATTACAGGCTTAAAAATAGCCCGGTATGGAAGACACGGCAAGAAAAAGGCGTTTTAGTGCAAAATGTAGATGAGCTTTACAACACGGGCTATTGGGCTGAATTCAAAAGAATTCTCACAGACAAAACGAATGAGTACAGGCTTGATTATGCTAAGGACTACTATTTACGGAACATTGACAATATGCAGTACCCGTTGCTCTGGCCGGAATATTGGGATTGCTATGATTATGCAATTTCTTATTACGGGAATCCAGCAAGTTTCAAGCAAGAGGTTCAGGGCGATATTGATAATATTGGTACAAAGAAATTCACTACCATTATTACAGAATCGCCCGATGCAATAGAATCTCATACTTTTAACCGAACTGTACTTTCAGTTGATCCTGCTGGCACTCAGCGGAAGAGCAAAAAGCATGACTATTATGCCTTTTGTGTTGTTTCCAAAAGTGATAGTGGAATTACATATGTTCGTAAGGGAGAAATCAGAGATTTTGAATTTACTGATTATATAGATCATGTAATAGAAATCTTGAAAGATTATCCCGATATTAACACAGTTTCAATTGAAAAACAAACTTATGGTGGATCTGATGTTATCCGCTTACAGGAATTGATTAAGGAAGATTTAGTTTTGAGAGGTCGAGGGCTTACATTTATTAATGAGGCGCGTAGAGGTAATAAGGACGACCGTATAAATATGATCGTGGGAGAAGTTAATTTAGGGCAAATCATTTTTAATGCCGATGATACCGAAGCAATTGAGCAATTATCTGACTTTGCTGGGTGTGATTATTCTTTTCATGACGATTTTCCAGATTGTTTAGCAGATGCCATACAGCGCCTAAAAGAAAACAAGTCTCTTAAGAAACTCCAAGTATACGATTTGTCCATTCTGGACTTATAAAAAAAGAAGGTGAACTAATAATATTGGAGAAGAAGAATAATCGTCCAGACAAAAAGATGTATAAACTCAGCCAGACAAAAAAAGATAAGAAAAAATATGACAAAGACCATTTTGATAAATATATACATAAGGACTTTATCACCGAAAAGACCAAAGGTGAATTCAAGCATATTTGTGATAATTGCATAAGTAAAAAATACTGTAAAAAGGGCAAGACCGCGATTATATGCAAGTGTGATAATTTTAAAAGCAAGGAGTCCAGAAATGACAGAAAGTGAACTTAATAAAAGTATAATTGCTGATTATAACGCACAGTTGCCATATTATGAAGTTATGCAGCGTTATTATATCGGTGATCACGATTTATTATATTTTCAGCTTACACAGCCAAAAGATCAAATTGCAATAGAAAACTTTGTTTCAAAATTTATCGACGAGGAAGTGAATTACTGCTTAAACAATCCAATCAGCTATGTAAGCAAGAGTGGAAATACTGATATGATTAAAGCAATTGATACATATTTATATCATTGGAAGACAAACCATAATGCTATAATGATGCAGAACTTTGAGACATTCGGAAAATGTTATAATCTTTCCTATATTGATGCTAAAGGCCGTTTCTGTGAACGCCTTTTAACTCCGCTGAATGCTATTGCTTACTGTGACAGTGACAATGTGCCTCAGCGGTTCATCCATTTCTACACGAAAAAATATGACAATGATAGATATTATGATATTTACTACCCGGATGGATGTATTGAAATTTATAGAAACGATGGGCTGATTGACACAAAAACTCATCCCTTTAAGGGTGTCCCTGTGTCAGTCTGTGAAATGAACAATGTTAGCGAAACAATATTTAGCAAAATTAGAACATTACAGGATGCTTACAATAGAATCTTGAGCGATCAAGTTGCAATTATAGATTCATATAAGAACGCTTATCTGATTATGACCGGCGTTTCTATTGATGATGCAACTGCTGAAATGCTCAGGTCTAAGGGTTTACTTGCGTTACCAGAAAAGGGCGAGGCAAAGTGGCTGATGAAGGATATGAATGCTACATATATTGAAAATATGCTTTCCATCCTCCGTAACGCTATGTTTTCTGCCACTAATCATATTGATGGTAATGAAAAGCTGCAAAGTAATACTTCTAGTTTAGCTATCCGCAGCCGCTTAATTTTCTTGGAGCAACGTTCAAAAGCCATGTATGACTATATCTCTGATGCAATTTATGACCGCCTTGAACGGCTTTTTGAATATTTGAAGTTAAAAAATATTGAATTTGATGTATCCGATATAAAAATCAACTTCACTCCTAGCATTCCAGTTGATTTGGCTACTACTGTTAATGTAATTAGTCAGCTTGGAGATAAAATTAGTAACGAAACCGCCTTGAGCCTCCTAAACTTTATCGAAAGCCCTATTCTGGAGATGGAAAAAATCAAGAAAGAAAGAGCTGATTTAGAACAAATCGATCTTGATAAAATCAATGGTAATGCCTAATGGCCGATCTGAACAAAGAAATCATTGGTATTGCTGAAGATTCCCGTAAACAGGCGGCTAAAGCTTCAAACGATATATTGAAGATTTACAAGCGAAACTTGGACGATGTAAGGCAACAGGTGGCAAATTTATATATGCAGTACACCGTTGATGGAGAGTTAAAAATATCCAAAGCACAGCGGCTTAAAGAACTTTCGGCACTGGAGAAGCAGCTTTCAGAACAAATAAAGGTTCTGCGGACTAAAGAAGGCGAAGCCGTTACAAATGCAATCGGGAAAGCCGCCGAGGACAGTTACTATTCTACCTTGTACATGTTGGATAAGGGCATAAAAAGTGGTGTAAAGACGGCCCCGCTTAAGTCTGAGTTTGTGGAACAGATTGCTAAAAGCAAGATTGAGGGGAAAACCTTTAGTGATCGTATATGGAATAATACCGGCAAATTGGCGGATCGGGTGAAAAAAGACGTTGAAAAGGCACTTATACAGGGTACTTCACCTGAGAAATTAGCAAGGCAGATTAAATCTGATCTTGGCAGCACAGCATATCAGGCACAGCGAGTAATGAATACTGAAATTGCCCGTGCAGTTAGCGCGGCACAAGACGAATGTTATCAGAATTCTGGCGTTGTTCAATATGTAATGTGGGATGCTACGTTAGATGCGGCTACATCTGAAGAATGTGCGGCCAACGATGGTAAGATATTCTCATTAGATGATCATCCTGATTTACCCGCTCATCCAAATTGCAGATGTAGTCTAGTCCCCGTAGTTGACGGATGGAGTCCCACTTCAAAGAGAGAAAATGTAAAAGACCCTGAAACCGGCCAAAAATCCGTAGTAGATTATACTACCATTCAAAGTTGGCGGGAGAGCCGGGGGCTCTAATAATTTGTTAAAAACAGGTTCGGCAATAGCTGAGTCTGTTATTCTATTGCACTTTATGGGCTTTTTAAGAACATAGAGGGCAGAAATGGAGATATATAATGACATTTGATGAAGCAAAGAAAGCCTTTGAGGAATTTAAAGGCACAGACAATTATAACAACTATATTGCCGGTCTTATGACAGACGATAGCATACAAAAGTACCTCGATACCGACGTGGGAAAAAAGATCTTACAGCCGATTCTTGATAAAAACTTCAATAAAGGTCTTTCTACATGGCAAGCAAATAACCTCTCAAAGCTTGTCGATGATGAAGTTAAAAAGCGTTATCCCGAAAAGGATGAGAAAGACATTGAACTTGCTAACCTTCAGGCACAGCTTAATGCTTTGCAACAGGAAAATACCCGAAAAGAGCTTTTAATCAAGGCTCAGACCATTGCAACGGAAAAGAAACTACCGGTTGATCTGGTTTCCTATTTTATCGGCAAAGATGAAGATGAAACCAAAAACAACTTGAAATCATTCGAAAAAGCGTATACCGGCGCAGTAGGAACGGCGGTTGACGAAAAACTTAAAACAAATAGCCATATCCCTACAGATGATAAAACTGAGCCGCTTGACGGCGTGACTCAAAAATTTATGAGCCTCAATCCAAATCTTAAGATTGAGGGCTAACTTACTTTAAAGGAGATTTTTTATTATGGAAAACAATACTGTTAGATATAGCAATCTGGTTGATGCTAAACTTAGAAAGACTCTGGTAACAAAGGACAACTATATTTTCAATAACCGTTACGAAGGTTCGCCCATAGCAGGTAAAGTTAAAATTCCTGTCAGAGATACAGAAGTTGCCGTAAAAACGTATAATACCGCTACGGGTGCTTCTCTTTCCGCTGGATCGACTACATATCAGGAGCTTGATATTGCATATGATGAAGCCGTTAATGAAATCATTGATAAGTATCTGGCAGCTTCCGTACCGGATGGAATAGTTGCCGAACGTCTTGACAGCGCGGGTTATTCTCTGGCTATGTCCATTGATACTAAGTCGGTTACTGCCCTAGAAACTACTGACGGGATCACTGTTAGCGCGACAAAGACCGCTTGCACTGATACCACGGCATATAAAACGGTTCTGGCCGCTAAGCGGACTCTTTCAAGGAAGGGTGTTCCTAATGACGGTCAGCGCTGGCTTATTGCCTCCCCTGAGTTTATGGAGGTTATCATGACGGATGATAGATTCATCAAGCAGGGTGATTTGTCTCAGGAACTTGTACAGGCCGGTGCGGTTGGAAAAGTTGCAGGATTTATTGTATTTGAAAGCAACAATACCATGTACGAGAATACTACTCTTGTTGAAGGTAAGACTACCTCCACTGAATTTATGTGCGGACATCCTAATTGGTGCCACCGTGTAGAGGAATGGTCTGTTCCTGTAACTATCAATAACCTCACTAACGAGTATATCGGATCTTCTGCTGTACAGGGCAGAAAGGTTTATGGAATTAAGATTTCTAAGCCTGAAACCGTGTATGTTAAGAGAACAGAAGTCTAATAACATATTTTGCGGCATAGCGACGGTAAATAACTATCGCTATGCCGCTCTTAAAAGGCGGTGATTTTATGCGAAATGGAGTGGCTTCAAGCGAAGGGTGGGTTACTTATGCTGATGAAGAGTATGAAAAAACTTTCAACTTAGAAAGACATGTAGACTACCTCAAAATTATCTGGACAAGCGATGTAGCAGTAAATGGACATATATATTTATACCTAAATGATGATCCTAACCCGATCTTCATTGATAATTATGATATTGTTTACAGTTCCATAGGACAAACATTTTCATTTATAATTAACGAAATCCAAGTATCCAAATTTACACTTAGATTCCCGGAAGCAAATACTAATAGGAACGTTAATTATTACGGATACTATTAATAAGGTGGAAATATGGCAGACTTTATTACAAAATTATATATATTATACGAAAATGAATACGATTTACTTAAAAATATGATCCTTGATTCAACAGGTACGACTTTCGATGACCCAATCATAAAAAGAGATGTTCTTATGTCAATTGACAGAGCCGTTAAAGCAATACTTCGGTATACTGGCTGGGTTGACATGAAAACAGGATATGAAAGCGTTGTTTGTACCCTAGCTATGGATTATCTAATGACAAATACTCAAATTTATCGTTTGTTTATGGGAAAGCCTATTATGTCAGCACAGACACAAGGAAGCCGAAGTGCAACCTATAAAGCGGACATGCCTACCATTGACGGCAACGGACTAACAGCGGAAGTAAAGGCAGCGTTACCACTCCCAAGGTTGAAGGTGTTCAGCTGATGGACTGGTTTTATAATAAGAAGCTTTCCTTGATGTGTGAATCTGGAGGTTATCTTTATCACGGCTCATGGATAGATGGAACGTTGACAGAGGTTAAATCTATTACATGTGACGTGCAGCCGGGAAACCGCGAACTGATATATAAAGAGTATGGCTATTATATTGATTGTACGTACCGTGTCTTTTGTGACGTTGACAACGATATAAAAGAAGGTTCTATAGTTAAATACGGCAAAAATCAGTTCAAAGTTATGAAGATTGTCCCATGGGACGATTATTATGATGTCTTTATCCAGAGCTAGGAGGTGAGCGGGAATGAGCGATAATCCTTTTGAGGCAGAAAAACAGAGAATCCATCAAGCCGCAGTTGATGCCATGAAGGAAGGTATGTATATCATTCAGGCCGATACTCAGCAGCTTTGCCCGGTAAAGACCGGCGCTCTTAAACGAAGCTATACAAGCGGTGTTGAAGAAGACAATGAAAACATTACGGGCTGGGTAGGTTCAAATTTGGATTACGCAGTCTGGGCAGATTTACATACCCCACATTTAACTGAAGCTGTTGATAAAGATCAAGAGGCTGTTAGGCAAAAGCTAACACAGGCCCTTGGGGGTAGTTAAATATGGATTTTAATGTAATCAGGGAATATCTTATTGCTGATACTGAACTTCATAGTTTGGTTGGCGATAATGTATTCCTTTTTGAACGTCCTGAAAAGGTTAAGTGTAGTGATTATATTACTTACACTTTTAAAGAATTAAACGGCGGCGGCACAATAAGACAGTATCAGCTTGATATACGGGTAATATCTAAAGATAAAATTAAGCTTTTGGCGATAAAAGACCGTGTAATTAAGCTTTTGGACGTGTACAACCGTCCGACAAGCATTAAAAACGCTGACGGAGCAATTAGGATTTGTACCCTAATTAACGGCGGCGGCATAGCAAGAAACGATGAAGGCGAATATTACGCCTTCGTTTATTTTTTGATCAAAACATAACAGAGAGGAAGTTTTATATATGAGCACAAATTATGAAAATGTGGTTCTCGGTTCTGGATGGCTTTATGCTTCTCCAGTTTCCGCTATTACCGATGTGTTTGCCCTTACCACAACGGAAGCGGCGGCGCTTGTGAATATTGGATATATTGAGTCCAGCGCAAAGCTTTCCACAAAAAGCAAAGCGACATTTGCCACAGCCGCTAATGCGGGGAAGGTGAAGCGGTGTGAGGGTGATAAAGAAGTAGCTTTTGAAACCGGTATCATTTCATGGGAATTGGATAACGTTGCAAAATTTCTTACTGGCTCTACTTATGCTGAGGCAGACGGAGTTAAAACATTTACATATGCAAATAGTGATACTGCGCCTATTGTATTTCTGAGATTCATCTATGAGGATCAAACTGATAATCGAAAAGTTACCATTGATATGTATAGGTGCCAGTTTACCGGCGAATTAGAACTAGATTTTAACAAGAAAGATCCTGTAACATTCGATTATGCCTTTGATCTGCTTGCAAAAAACAATGGTACGAAGAATGTATACTTTAACATCAAAGAAGAAGCATTAGCTTAAAATAAATAAAAGTGAGGATATAAAATAATGGCACAGATTATTGATCTTTCGGTTTTCCAAAAAGAAGACCTTGTTATTAAGTCACTGACCGGCGAGGAATACCATATACCCGGCAATTTCTCCACAGAATTTTATCTTTATTTATATAACGCTTTTACCAAAATTCAGAAGCAAAAGCAGGAAGATTATACGGAAGCTCTTAACCTTCTAAAGTCCGTTGCCCTTGAAATTATCAAGCTGGATAAAAGTAAAAACGTTTCTATGGATACTATTAAAGAGCAGTTTGATGATTTTAATGTTCTTCAGGCGCTTATAGGCCAGACAATGCAATATGCCAATGAGGTTGTTTCAGACCCTACTACCGGCTCCCCGACATCGAAATAAAGCAAGCCGAGGAGCCTTATGCTTATGCGGCGGTTTCTAATGGAGAAATAGAGTTTTCCGAAAATATTACATTTGTAATGATGGAAACGGGCAACTGTTATAGGGAAATTATGGAGATGCCTATAGCTGTATTTCTGGCTGTCGTTAAACATTTGCGAATGTCTAAATTAATGCAGAATCCAGAATGGCGGGAGGCATACTTCAAGGAAAAAGCAGAAGAAAATATTCTGAAAAACAAAGCCCTTGCTAAAACCAAAATGGATTTAGCAGGGCTTAAATCATTTGCCGGGAAAATATAAGGAAAGGGGGTGTGTGATTGGCTAATACAATTGATCTAGCTCAGTATAAATATACTCTAACGCTTGACAGCAGCGGTTATGATTCGGGCATGAATAACGCTGAAAAAGCCGCTGATAACATGAAATCTAAGCTTGATGGCGTTGGTACTTTCCTAAAAGGCGCATTTGTTACAGGGCTGGCGGCAGCAGGAGCGGCTATTGTCGGTACTGTTGCTGAAGGTGTTAAATCTTACTCCGATCTTGAGGAACAAATGTCAAGCTTTGCGGCTACTACCGGCGCAAGTGCGGACGAAGTAGCAAAGGTACAAGATATTGCGCAACAGCTTTACAAAACCAATACCGACAGCATGGAAGATATTGTTAATACGTCGGCGGAAATGAAGACCAAAATGGGCTTGACTGCTGATGAAATCGATTCGTTACAGCAAAAAGTAATGGATTTTGCCAAAACAACAGGATCATCAAATACAGATGTCGTTGATTCCGTCGATGATATTGGTGATGCATGGGGGCTATCAGCAGAAGAAAGCGTTGGATACCTTGATGTAATTAAGAAAAGCTCAGAGGAATACGGCACAGATGTTTCCAGCGTTACAAGCGCACTATCTCAAGCGGCTCCAGCTTCTAAAGCACTTGGGTTAAGTCTGGACGAGACAAACGGCATGATGAACCTGTTTGCTTCAACCGGATTAGATTCTTCTCAGGCTATTACTGCTTTGACCTATGCGGCAAAACAAGTTAAATCACCTGAAGAATTTAAGACAATGCTTTCTGATATTCAGGCTATTGAAGATCCCACGGAGAGGGCACAGAAAGCCGTTGAACTTTTCGGTTCAAAGGCGGGTGTAGCTCTCTCTAATGCTTTTGATAACAATAACTCTCTTCAAGATTTTGTATTGACTACAGAGGATTGCACCGGCGCTGTATCAGATGCAAGCGCAGCTTTTGACAGTAATTTCAATGTTCAATTAGAGCTTGCAAAGAAACAGTTTTCCGGGCTTGCTATGGAAATAGGGCAAAAATTGATGCCGGTAATTAATTCCATTTTATCATGGGTAACTGCCAATATGCCGAAAATTATAAGCACTGTAGAAAGTGTAATTAACGGTATTATCAGTTTTTTATCTCCATTAATCGAAGGTATCAAATCCGTTGTTTCAAATTTCCAGCTTGCAGACGGCGAAACAAACAGCGCCTTTACATCGATTAAGAATATTATATCATCGGTTATATCCGGCATACAGACCCTTGTACAAGGCTTTATAGACCTGTTTAACGTGATTTGGAGCAATTGGGGTGATGAGATTACCGCCTATGCTACAACCGCATGGAACGGCATAGCCGCTGTTATTAAGAGCGTGGTTGACATAATTTCTGGAATTATAGAAACATTTACCGCCCTTATCAATGGTGACTGGCAGGGGTTTCTTGATGGCCTTTTAGAAATAGCAACAGGGGTATGGAATTTAATATCAACTTTATTCCAGACTGCACTTGATCTGTTGACGATTATTCTGAAAACCGCCTTTGAAGCTATGAAAACGGCGGCAACGACAATATTCACAGCTTTGTGGGAAGGGATTAAAAGCATATTTTCCAGCATACAAACATGGTTTGAAAATGCGTGGAATGGCCTAGTAACGTGGTTTACCGGTCTTGCCTCCAGCTTCTTTAATGCGGCTGTTACCGTGTTTACGTCGCTCTGGGACGGTTTAATATCAATATTCAATAATATATCCTCTTGGATATCTGAAGTATGGGATGGCGCTGTTACAACAATAACCGGATTTGGAACGAAGTTATATGATGCAGGAGCCAGTATATTTATTTCACTTTTTGACGGAATAAAGAGCATATGGGAAAATATAAGCTCTTGGGTATCAGAAAAAGTTGAATGGATTGCCGATAAGTTAAGTTTTTGGAATTCTGCTTCAGATACAATGTCTTCAGGAAGCAGCAGTAGCAGCGTAACTGTAGATGGTTCTCACGCAAATGGGCTTGCATACGTGCCATTTGACAACTACACGGCACTTTTACATAAGGGTGAACGTGTATTAACGGCTTCTGAGAATGCGGCTTATAACAACAAACAGAGCGCCGTAAATTCAAGTGAAACTTCCAATTTTAACTTTGGCGATATCCATGTTCACGAAGCCGAGAACGTTAATAGCTTTGCAAAGGCCATTATTAAACAATTTCCAACGGCAATGTTACAGGAGAGATATAAACGCAGATAATATTGAAAATCTAAAGCGGGGCAGTACTGCCCCGCTTACCTCATACACAAATAGATTAAAAAGGAATGATAATAATAAAAGAAGAAATTTTCTCTACCTATCCAGATGTTTTAACCGTGCCACAAGCTTGTGAGGCGTTACATATTGGAAAAGCGCTTTTATATAGAATGTTATCTGAAAATGAAATATACTCTGTGAGGGTTGGCCGTGGATATCGTATACCAAAATTTGCAATCAAAGAATTCGTATGTAGTAAATAAATACCCCCTATGCTATAATCATATACGCATAGTGGCGGCTAATCAAACTGTCAGAAGGAGGACGTATGACAGGTAGCCTGCAAGAAAAACATGGAAAATATTATGTTGTAGTAAGAATTTCTGAAACAAATGGGAAAATAAAGCAAAGATGGATTCCAACAAACGTTCCGACCAAGGGCAATAATAAGCGAAAAGCCCAAAAGGTAATGGGAGAAATATTAGAAGAGCTTTCGAAAAATGAAACGCTTGATCCTTACAATGTGTTATTCGTTGATTGGATTGATTCTTGGTTGGAGCAAAAGAAAAATGAGGTAAGGCAGGACACTTATGAGGGCTATGAGTTATATGCAAGGATTCATATTAAACCCTACTTTAATAAATTGGGAGTTTCGTTGAAAAGTATCACTCCACTGCAAATTCAATCTTACTACAACCAGAAATCAAAGATGCTGAGCGCAAATAGCCTAAAAAAGCATCATGTAGTCATACATGGAGCTTTACAGGAAGCTCTAAGAAAAAATATGATACTTTTTGACCCGTCCGAGAGAGTGACATTGCCTAAGCAAAAGGAGAAGTTCATAGGGAAAGCATATACAGCACAGCAGGCAAATACCCTCCTATCAACCGTGAAAGGGACAACCATAGAACCCGCCGTTATATTAGGCTTGTTTTATGGGCTGAGAAGAAGTGAAGTATTAGGCTTAAGGTGGTGTGACGTGGACTTTGAGAAGAACACGATAACCATTCAAAACACGGTTGTAAAAATGGTTACTCTTTCTGAACAGGAAAAAACCAAAAGCAGAGCAAGCCACAGAACAATGTACATTATTCCTGAGACGAAGCAATATTTTCTAAGCCTAAAAGAGCAGCAAAAGCATGATAAGGAAGTATTTGGCGCTGAGTACCATGATGGTAATCATGTCTGTGTATGGACAGATGGTAAGCCTCTTCCCCCCGATTATGTCACACGCACGTTTAAGAAACTCATTAAGAAAAACGGCCTTCCAGTGATTAGATTCCATGATCTTAGACACACGGCAGGAAGCCTGCTGCTTGATAAGGGACTTTCTATTAAGCAGATACAAGAATATCTCGGGCATGAGAAAGTTTCAACAACACTGGATATTTACGGACATTTAAGTGCCGAGGGGAAAATGGAAGCGGCAAATACGCTGAATGGTATTTTGGATATCGTATCTTAAAATCCATTTTTCTGTTAGCCAGTTTGTTAGACAACATAAAAAAAAGATGTATACATAAAAAGAATGAAAAGCCGAATTGCTCTAAAAAGTACGAAAAAAGCCTCAAATCTCTCGATTTGAAGCCTTTTCATAAGCCGCTCTTTCCGTACTCGTTTGGTGGAGATAAGCGGGATCGAACCGCTGACCTCTTGAATGCCATTCAAGCGCTCTCCCAGCTGAGCTATACCCCCATTTAGCAATACCCCCTGATTCTGGGGCATTTGCGGCATATTCAATTTTGTAGTTTGCTTGCTTTCAAGGTGTTGCACAGCCGATACTTTGCTCTCCCAGCTTAGCTATGCCCCCAAATCAGTTGCGATAATCGTCAAACTGCTTAGTTAGAATAACATATGACGACATTTTTGTCAATAGCTTTTTATGGCTCAACGAAAACCGCCCTTGTTCCATAATAGGCCAAATATCGCTCCAGCGAGCTGAATTCCATTACAAGTGTCTTTGTATTGTCACTGGGATGAACACATATCCTCTGCCCGCGCAGATCCACATCCAAAAGCGCCGTGACCTGCCTTGCGCTGTCATTTATCACGCCGAGAGGGCTTACCATGCCTGGACGCTGGCCCAGAAGCTCCAAAAGCCGAATATCGGAACCAAAGCATAGTCTCGAGCTGCCGATGGCTCTTGCTATCCTCCGAAGATCGGCATTTTTTTCTGCCTTGAGCATCATTACATAAAAATTGCTCTCATTCCGAGTTGTCAAAAAAAGGTTTTTACAAACACATGCATCAAAAGCAAGGCCAAGTTCATATCTGTCAGAAGCCCTTTCAACAGGCTGATGCTCATACATATCATATTTTATCCCAAGGCTAGAGAGCCTTTGAAGAATATTCGCCGTCTGCTCCGTCATCGCTCTAACCCCTGATAGCAAAGAATATAGCCGTATACCATATAAGGGCGTTTAGGACAAAAACAACAGCTGATATAACTATCATCAACAGCAGAAAAAAGGGATTTATCTTGCTTACGCCCATCTCCTTTTTATAAAATTTGGGGCTTATCTTATAGTATATCGCGGCTATTGCGATAATGGGCATTGCATAGTACAATACATCAAAGAGAAAACTTTTCATTATGACATCCTTTATATCCTGTGTAATGTTAATATACCAAACGAAAGCAGGTTAATTATATGGGCGAAGAAAAATACATGACCATGGCCCTCGAGCTTGCCAAAGAAGCCTATGCAAGCGGAGAGGTCCCCGTGGGATGCGTCATAGTCCTGAGCGGCAAAGTCATTGGCAGGGGCCGCAACAGGCGCGAAGAAAAACAGAGCGCACTGCTTCACGCCGAGATTGAGGCCATCGGAGAGGCATGCTCTGCCATAGCCTCATGGAGGCTAACAGGCTGTGACCTTTATGTTACGCTGGAGCCTTGCCCCATGTGTGCGGGGGCGATACTCAACTCGCGCATAAGCAGAGTGTTCTACGGCGCCTCAGATACAGCCATGGGGGCATGCGGAGGCGTCATCAATATCTTCGAAGAGGCCTTTGGATACAAGCCTCTTATGTATAAGGGCCTTCTTGAAGAGGAATGCTCCTCTCTGCTTTCAGGCTTTTTCAAACAGCTTCGCCGTTAATGCTTCGGCGGGACGATTTTTATATCGTCCCGCTTTTTTTAATTGTCAACGCTTAATCTGTATGAAAGCACCATAAGGCTCTCGGAAAAATGCACGTTTTCAACAGGCACTTTGTCAAACTCAAGATGGAGGTCTATATTGGTGAAGTTCCATATGCCCTTTATCCCACAGTCGCAAAGAATTGCTGCCGTATCATGAGCATATCTCTTCGGCAGTGTGAGCACCCCGACATCTGGATGGTTCTCAGTACAGAAATCACGAAGCTCCTTCGCGTCGTATACATGAACGCCTGATATCTCAGTTCCAATAATGGAAGGGTCTACATCAAAAGCTGCTATGAGGTTGAAGCCGCTCATAGAAAAGCTGAAGTTGTTCATGATAGCCATTCCGAGGTTGCCTATTCCTATTATTACTGCAGTCTTAGTTTTATCCAGCTTAAGTATCGAGGCGATGGAATCTATAAGCCCATCCACGGGATATCCGTAGCCCTGTTGTCCAAATCCGCCGAAGCAGTTGAAGTCCTGCCTTACCTGAGAGGCGGTAAGCCCCATCTTGTCTCCGAGTTCTTTTGAAGAGATCTTAGTAATCCCCTTTTTTTGAAGCTCCCTGAGATGGGTGTGATATCTCGGAAGTCGCTTGATAACGGCCTGTGATACTTTCTTTTCCATAAACAACCCCTCCTAAAAGGCCTATCTTATTTAAAACAAAATCAAATACACAAAGTTATTAACACTATGCACAGAGTTATCCACAGGCTCTGCCCCACTGTGGATAACGGTTACGACGTTTTTTTTGCATTACCTCACAGCCTGTGTATGCTGTATTTACAAGTTATTCACAGTTTTTCAATGCGTGTTTCGGGGTTTTACGGCGAGAAAAAATACTCTTTGTAGAATAACTGTCTGTTAACCCCCTATCTTCCGCAGAGCACATCCGAAACCGCCATATTGGCATAGCAGTTCTGGCTGCTGTCCGATATATTGCCCGCCAGATACTCATAATAGGCCTGGCATGCTATCATTGCCCCGTTATCTCCGCAAAGGCTGATCGGAGGAAGATAAAGCTCTATTTTTTCTTCGCCGCACAAATCTATAAGTCTCTGACGAAGGACACTGTTAGCCGCAACGCCGCCGGCCGCGGCAATTTTCATTCGCCCCATCCTTATGGCCGCTTGCACTACTCTCGGGGCAACTGAATCGGCCACCGCTTCTGAAACAGCTGCGGCAAGGGAGTTCCTGTCGACTTCCTCACCTTTCTGGTCTGCGTTGTGAATAAGGTTTACAGCCGCAGTCTTAAGACCGGAGAACGAAAAATCAAAGGGATGCCCCGAAACAACCGCCCTAGGAAGTCTGTACCTGTCTTTATCGCCAGTTTTTGAAAGCTTGTCAAGCGCAGCGCCCCCCGGATATGGCAGCGAAAGCACTCTTGCTATCTTGTCAAACGCCTCTCCTGCAGCATCATCACGTGTAGTTCCGAGAACTGCCATGCGGGTATAATCCTCAACATCGATGATAACGGTATGCCCTCCTGAAGCTACAAGGGCGATAAATGGTGGCTCAAGCTCAGGAAACGCAACATAGTTAGCTGCGATATGCCCTCTTAAATGATGAACGGGAACAAAAGGCACCTCAAGCATAAGGCTGCATGCCTTCGCAAAGTTAGCTCCTACCAAAAGGGCTCCTATAAGTCCGGGGGCGCAGGTGGCAGCAACAGCATCAAGCTGGCCGAAAGCTATTCCGGCCTGCCTCATGGCCTCCTCCGCCACGGCGGTTACCTTCTCGGCATGCTTTCTTGAAGCGATTTCGGGCACGACTCCGCCATAAAGCGCGTGCATATCTATCTGTGAGTAAACTACATTCGAAAGTATCTTCCTGCCGTCAAGGCTTACCGAAGCGGCAGTCTCGTCGCAGGAGCTTTCCAAAGCAAGGATCAACATAATGACACCACCATTAAAACGGCGTCCTCCGCCGGATTTTCATAATACTCCACTCGCCTGCCGTAAGAGCGGAAACCAAAGCCCTCATAAAGCCTTATGGCCTCAACATTGCTTTCCCTGACCTCAAGCATTGCGCGCTCGGCTCCCTTTGTGCGGCATCCCTCGAGAAAAATCTCAAGCATGCCGGTGGCTATTCCGCGCCGACGCATATCCGGCAGTACAGCCACATTTGTTATGTCGCAGTTTTCATAAAGGATCATGCCCCCTATATATCCCACAACACGCTCTTTTTCAAGGGCGGCCACATAAAAACTGTAGGGGCTTGATATCTCCGAGCGGAAGGTTGCCTCCGACCATGGGTCGGAAAAACATGTATTTTCTATTTCCATAAGCTGAGGGATATCATTTTCCCCCAGCCCGTAACGGAACTCTATTTTCTCAGGCTTTTGCTTCATACCAGTTGTCCCCCCGGCTGACGTCCGCCCTCAGCCTGACCGAAAGGCTGGCAGCAGCCTCCATCTCGCGCCCGAGAATCTCCCCGGCCCGCCCTGCCTCATCTTTGGGGCATTCAAGTATCAGCTCATCGTGAACCTGGAGTATCAGCCTGGCATTAAGCCCCTCTTGCCTGAGGGCCTTCCAGACTCTTATCATAGCCAGCTTTATTATATCGGCAGCAGCTCCCTGTATCGGCGTATTGAGCGCTACCCTGTCCCCAAAGGCCCGAGTATTGAAATTTGAAGATTTAAGCTCCGGTATCCACCTTTTACGCCCGAAAACTGTCGTCACAAAGCCGTCTTCATGGGCCTGAGTCTTTATTCTTGTCATATACTCCCGAACACCGTGATATTTTTCAAGATAGGCATCTATATACTGTTGGGCCTGCTTGGGGTAAACTCCGATATCCTCTGAAAGTGAAAACGCCGATATACCGTAAACGATCCCGAAGTTTACGGCCTTTGCCCTTGAACGCATCTGGGAGGTAACTTCATCCAGAGGAACCCCGAATACCTGCGAAGCTGTTACCGTATGGATATCCTCGCCTTTATTGAAAGCATCCAGCATACGCTCATCCGACGCAATATGCGCCAGCACACGAAGCTCGATCTGCGAATAGTCGGCGTCGACGAATACACACCCTTCCGCCGGAACAAAACATCGTCTGATCTCCGAGCCCATCTCCCGCCTTATCGGTATATTCTGCATATTGGGATCGGTAGAGGAAAGCCTGCCGGTGGCCGTCACCATCTGGTTAAAGGATGAATGTATCCTGCCGTCGCCGGCAACCACCTTCAAAAGCCCCTCGACATATGTGGATTTGAGCTTTGTCAGCTTACGATATTCAAGAATGAGAGGGATTATATCATGCTGATCCTTGAGCTTTTCAAGGGTATCGGCATCTGTGGAGTATCCCGTCTTGGTCTTTTTAAGCGCCTTAAGGCCAAGCTGTTCAAACAAAACAGTTCCCAACTGCTTTGTAGAGCCTATATTGAACTCACCGCCGGCCTGCTTGTATATCTTGTCTTCAAGGCTTTTTATCTGCCCTGCAAGATCATCGCCGAAAGCCAGCAGCCTTTGGCAGTCGAGCCGCATGCCGATATGCTGCATCTCAGCAAGTATCGGAATAAGAGGAAGCTCTATTGTCTCCATAAGTTCCTTCATCCCGTTTTGCTCAAGCAATGGAGTGAAATGCGCCGCAAGAGCAGCCGTGGCCTGCGCTCTCTTGGAAAGCACAGCCTCATTACTCACTTCGTCCTGTGAGAGTGACATCTGCCCGCCCTCTCCCTCAGATGGCGAAATTGAAATAGCAAGGGACGACAGCGCGCAGGCCTCAAGCGAAAAGTCACTTGAGGTAGGCGACATCAGATACGCCGCGATCGCCGTATCAAAAAGCGGCTGCGAGGGCTGCCTGCCCTGTGAGTACATATAAAGGGCGAGGGGCTTTGAATCATGGCATATATATCTGCCGCTCTCCAAAAGGGCAAACACAGCATCACGCCAGCTTTCGTCCCCCAAAAGGGCCTGGCTTGAAATATATGTGTTCCCCCCGCACTCAAAGGCAGCCTCTTTCATGTCCTCAGAAAAAGCGCAGCAAATCTCATGTGAGGCTAAAACTTCCTTAAGCTCCTCGCTGCTGCTTATCCTTTTAAAGCCGTGTTCCTCAAAATCCCCTGGCTTCTCAGCCTCTTGAGACGGCGTAAGGCCAAGACGTTTTATTATGCTTCTCAGCTCCATTTTGTTAAGGAAATCATAGAGCCTGCCGCTGTCTCCCTTCCCAAGCCTAAGCTCGGAAGGTGTTTTATCAAATGGGACATCTGTAATGCCCTTGGCCAGGTCATAGCTGAGAAAAGCCATTTCCCGCCCATCTTCGAGCTTTTTATGCATTGATGGGGTGATATCGGCTGTTTCAAGGTTTTCATATATTCCCATGAGCGAGCCGTATTTGCACAAAAGCTCCATAGCGCCTTTTTCGCCGATACCCATAACGCCCGGGATATTATCTGATTTATCACCCATAATAGCCTTAAGATCAACTATTTTATCTGCCGTCAAGCCACAGTATTTTTCAGAAAAAGCCGGGCCGTCAAAAAGCTCGGTCAGCGTCTGGCCCATCTTTGTCTTTACAAGGGCTACCCGGGCCCCCTCAGAGATAAACTGAAGGCTGTCGAAATCCCCTGTGACGATGACGCAATCATCTCCGCTTATCCGGCATTTTTTAGCCAGCGTCCCCAGAAGGTCGTCGGCTTCATAGCCCTCAAGCTCAAGCCTTGGGACGCCCATAAGGTCAAGCACCTCTTTAACAAGAGGAATCTGGCATGCAAGCTCTTCAGGCATAGGCTTCCGCTGAGCTTTGTATCCGTCATACATTTTATGACGAAAGGTCTTTGCTCTAAGATCAAAGCATACGCAAACACCATCAGGGCCGATATCTGCCAAAAGCTTGTAATACATGTTCAAAAAGCCGTAGAGGGCATTTGTCGGAACGCCTTCTCTTGTGCTTAGCGGCCTGACGCCGTAATACGCTCTATTTATAAGGCTGTTTCCGTCTATTGCCATAAGCTTCATATATATACCCCTTGCAAAGGAATTAAATGTAAAAACAATCGCATAAATCATTATAAATGATTTTCTCCAAAAAATCAAATAAAAACCCCTTGACATATTACAAATATCCGTTATAATAATTAATGCACATTGCGACATTGTGTAACGGTAGCACAACTGACTCTGGATCAGTTTGTCAGGGTTCGAATCCTTGTGTCGCAGCCATCAAAAAGCCCTCATAGCGTCACGCTGTGAGGGCTTTTTTGTTTTCCTCATCCGTTCCCAATAACTGAAAACCGCCCTGCTTCAGCAGGGCGGCTGTATAAGGCTTTTTCTATTTGGATATATATTTCATAGGATTGACTGTATTTCCGTTATAGCGTACTTCAAAATGCACATGAGGCCCCGTGGAACGTCCCGTGCTGCCAACCCTTGCGATATTCTCGCCCTTGGCCACACTCTGCCCCTGCTTGACAAGCAGCTTACTGCAGTGAGCGTAAAGGGTAACAAAGCCGTTGCCGTGGTCGATAAATACGCAATAGCCGTAATTGCCCTTCCAGCCAGCGTAAGTAACCTTACCGCCGTCAGCAGCATATATAGCCGTGCCTATCGCTCCCGCAAAATCAACGCCCGTATGGAAATCGCCAAGATTTTTGCGGTATCCGTAACCCGATGAGAAAACTCCGTTCGACGGCTTGCGGAAAGTACCCGTCGCCGACTTCGCTGGAGGCGTCTTGGTGCCCACCTCGATTACCTCGTTTACAGGCGCGTTTGTGACTTGCCAATTCATGATGATTCTTGACTGCTCTGCTCCGTTGACGTATACAACGTCGGCAACAACGCTTGCTTCTCCGTAAACGCCGCTTGTGACGACACGGCTTTGGGTAGTATAAAGCTGGTCAGTCGTCGTTTTCGTGGTTTCATAGGCGAGGCGCTGAACATAGCTCTCAGTGACGGTTTCCTTTACCGCCAGACACGGGGTAGAAGCAGATACGGTCACATTTTGGCCCACATGTATTTTGTCAGACTGCAAACCGGGATTTATGGCAAGTATAGATGAAACACTAGTTGAAAATTTCTGCGCTATGCCGGATACCGTATCTCCCTGGCAAACCGTGTAAGTCACAGATTCTTTCTTATTGCCCAAAAGCTTTGACTCGATTTCTTCCACAGACATCAATGTCGCATCCAGAGAGCCCATAGGCCGAACTTCAACATCCTGCACGAACTCGACTTTGCCGCCCTTATACGAGGTGGCATTGGCTTCAAGCATACGCTGTTTTAAAAGCTCCAGTGCCGTTTTGCTCTGGTTTGCTCCGATGACCTCTCCGTCAACTGTCAGCACATACTTTGTGCTGACATCGTTCAGGGAAGACATAACGTAGTTTGCTATATAATCCTTATCAATTTTATGGTTTCCGTCATCATAGCCTATGGCATATGAAACATCGAGATTGAGGCTGTAGGGTGAGCCGAGATACTCGGATACGCGGTCTTCAACGCCTGTCAGGATAGATTCCATCTCGCTCTTGCTTGAGACATATCCAACCGGCTGCCCATTGATCATAACCTTCAGCCCCACGCCCAGAAAGCTTACTGTGCATATGCATACAGTGGCCGTAGTCAGAAGCATAATCGGAATCATCCGCGACGGCCTGTAGCTGTGGCTGCGTATTCTTATAGTCAAAGTTCTTATATATATTGACAGTTTTGCAAGATGCTCAGAAATAGGGTCAACATATATAAGTATCTTGCTCACAACAGCAAAAAAGCAATTGATGAAGGTTGATATGACCTTTGACAAAAACTTATATACAAATGACGTAATAAGAGCCAGAAAACCGAAAAGATCATGAACAGTATAAGAAGACCGGCCAATACCCGCCAGCCTCCCCATCTGAAGTTTAAGTATCACCCACCTGCGCCGAAGCAGCATGCCCAAGCCGGTGACCCCCGAAAAACCATGGTATTTATTTAAAGTAGCCATACTAACCTTCTTTTCCGTTGCAGAAAGTAATAATTACAATTCGGTAACAATGCGTAACAATAATACTACAAAGAAGGTTGTTTGTCAAGCTATATCAAAAGCATTGGAACAACAATAAACCCCAGTGCCGTCAGCACTCCTCCGAGCAAAAATGATAGGACATAAGGGAGATAGCTTTGCTTTTTTATCACAGGAACAGATTCAAGCGTATACTTTGACGCAATGGTATCGGCAAGCTTCAGCATCTCGTCCGGAGATCCCACCTTTGCGCTATCGCTCTCCGGTGCCAAAATGAAAATAGCCTGTTCAAATCCGCTTTTATCCCCTGGATGAAGTATGACGGCCTGCTTGGCGACGCCTTTGACCATAATGAATATTCCTCCGTTTCAAATATGTGTTTTCTCCAGCGCTCGCCCCCTTCGGCAAATTCGGCTGTGATGCTATTATTGCCTCTCGTCAATGTTTTTATCCGCTTCTCTTATGGTTATAACGATGGCCGTAAAATCATCTGTGCTGCTTTCGGCGCATTCCCGTATCAAATCTCCGGCCGAAAGCTCATTCTTTGTCAAAATCTCAGATGCACTGATATCTGCTCCGTCGCTCGTCATTATTATGCGGCTGCCATGTTTGACAAAAACCGTTACTGGCTTTACCGGCTTTTCGTTTTCAAAATCTGTCACAGGAGGAAGAGACGGCGAGGATAAGGTTTGTTTCTGCCCGTCTTCAACAATATAACTGTCAGAAGCGCCGCATTTTATCAGCTGGCACAGCCCCGTAAATAAATCTATTTCAAGAAGATCCAGGGTGGCAAAGCCAAGCGAGGTGTACCTCCCCTTTAAAAAAGGTATAACCGCAAGTGCACTTTCGGTAACAGAGCATCCGCTTTTTGCAAACGCCGATATGAGCTCGAGCGCATTTCTCGAAAGCCTTGATGCCTCACGCCCCGCCCCCATGCCGTCGGAAAGCATGATAAGCGCCCGGCCGTCATCTGTTTTGAAATAAATCGAGGAATCTCCGCACACCTCTTCCCCCGGTTTTTTCCGGACAGCACAGCTCACGGACACGGCAAAGGTCTCCTGCTCCTTATATAAAAATATGTCCCCGTCCTTAACCGATATTACTTCGGCAGGCAGAAATTTTTTCCCCAGCGCCAGCTCGGCGGACCGCACAAACGACTGCTCATCCTCCCAAAGCTCACAGCTGTCAAAATACCCTATCCGTATATTGATTCTTCCGCTTCTCATGAAGACCTCGGCCCAAAGGCCCTTGCGATAAGCCGCAAGTATACCCCTGACCTGCTTTTCAGCAACAGGCTTGGAGACATAATCCTCCCTGGCTGCTCCGGCAATACCATCCACAGCCTTGCCGATGCCCTCATACTGCTCTCTTAAAAGGATATTTTTACTCTCCTCACGTGCTCTTCCCGCCCTGCGCCTGAGATAAGACATATATTCGCTGTTGATTGAAGCGCACATATCGCCTTTTTTGATACATTTAGATGAAAAAGGAGGTGGAAGATCTACTGTTTTGATATGTCCCTTCTGCCTTATTTGCGGAAGAAGGTCATTGAGGCTGCCAAACGTAGTAACATAATCCTCTATCCAGCACTCATTACATTTGGAACAGGACCGGCATATCATTCTGGCTGAATTGTCAAAGATAACGGATATATCTTCTTCTCCCTCCATGGTCCCCACAATATGCTCCCCCGCACTTCTTGAAATCGCCGATATTGCGCGGCTCAAATCGCTAAGCCGTGAGGATGCAGTTTCAACCGGTGGAAAATCATTTGCGCCCCCAGCCGCCACAGTCTGTTCGAGAGAAAAGCCCATCAAATTATCGGGCAGCAGCAGAAAGACCGACGCCGCCACAAAAAAATCATATATACATCCCATAGCTCTCGGCTCTCCGAATCCCCAGAGCAGCGAGGCTATACCCGCCAGCAGAAAAGACATCGCAAAGGATATTCTGCCCTTGCGCGGCAAAAATCCCGCCACGACAGAGGCTATGCCAAAGGCCGCCGCAAAAAATGGCCCTCCACCCTCGGCCATATCCAGAAAAGCCCCTATGATCAGCCCAAAGGCAGCTCCGTGAAAAGCAGGGCAGCCAAAGGTAATCACCATAGTCAGCGTCACCGCGGCCACTCCGGATGGAGATAACAATCCGAAAAGCTTCATATTGGCAAAGGCTATTATGAACATTATAGCAAGAACCGCCTGACGCATCCTTCCTTTCTCTCCCTCAGAAGTCAGGAGCAGGCAATAGCAGCAAAGAACAGTCAGCCCACCCTCAAGCAGCAGCATGCCGAGATAGCCAGCCCCTGCGGCGATTGCAAATGGGGCTTTAATGACCATTATTATACCCGCCAGAACCAAGGGCAAAAATATTTCACGCGCCGGGCTTTTGGTAAGCAGGAATGCATCAATCGCCAACGCAAGTATGCACGCGGCGCCATATATCATCCCCTTTGTTCCATAAATCATAAGGCTGCCCACAAAAACGCCTCCGCAGGCCCAAAGCCGATCGTCCTCCTTTTGCGCCATGGCATAGCAAAGCCCAAAGGGGCGTATGTACCCCAAAAGGCAGGCATCCGCCAGTATAAAGCCTAAAGCAAAATGTATTATCCCCCGAAATCGCAATGCGATCTCTTTGATCTTTAACAGAATTTCGGGCTTGTCCTCCTCAAACGTCCTGTCATAGCTCTGCATAATAATTCTCCTTACTTTTGGTAACATTTACCATTATAAGGAATTTGTTATCCGTATTTTATCGGGAAATAGCACGGGAAATATATCTTGTAACACATATATAAAAAGAGGAGGCACAATGCCCCCCCCCTTAAACAAACTGTATAATGAGCGCTCTATTTGCACTCGCTTGCTATTACCTCGGCAAAAATGTGCATTGCCTTTGCAATATCCTCAAGCGGCATTGATGGCACGCTGCCCTCTTTATCCTTTACCTGCTCAGGCAGATAGGGAACATGGATAAACCCGGCCTTCATGCCCGGATACTTCGTTTCGGCCATATGGAGCGCCCCGTAAAGGATATGGTTACAGAGATATGCCCCCGCTGAATATGAAAACTTTACCGCTATGCCTGTCTCCTTAACGGCACTTAGCATCGCCCTATAGGGGAAGGTGGAAAAATAAGCCGCAGGCCCCCCATCAACAACAGGCTCTCCCGTCAGAAGCACGCCGTCATTATCAGGGATAGAGGCCTCGCAGATGTTTACACCTGCACGCTCGATCCTTATGGAATCCGAGTTGCCCGCCTGCCCTGACATTAAAACAACATCGGGCCTGTATTCATTTATGTACCCTTCAAGTATCTCAAGCGCCTTATAATAAACTACAGGCAGCCTCTTTTTGATTATCTCTGCTCCGTTAAGCTGTTCAGGCAAAGTATCCACAGCCATCCAGGACGGGTTGACGCTTTCTCCCCCGAAGGGTTCAAAGCCGGTTACAAGTATTTTCATTTTTTCACACCTCACTGTTAGGTAATAATATTATTTTGTTATAAGTAAATTGTACAATAACGGCGTCATAAAAGCAATAATCGCTTTACAAATGTGATTCGCAGAGATATACTGATTTTAGTTAAGCAGCTAAATTAAGGAGGGAATATTATGAATAAAATCAACTTTAATGAGATGATAATCCGGCGCGGAACGGGCTGTGCCAAATGGGATGCTCTTGAAAATATGTTCGGGCTGGAAAATGCAGACGATGTTATCCCCATGTGGGTCGCAGATACCGACTTTCTTTGTGCTCCTGAAATAGGCGTGGCAGTCAAAAAGGCTGTCGAGCTTGAGCTTTATGGTTACAAGGCCCCAAACCCCGAAGTTCTAAAGGCTGCAGCAGGATGGCTCAAAAAGCGCTTTGATTTTGAGGTAGACACCAAATATATGGCTACCATGACAGGCGTCGTGGCCGTAGTTACAAACGCTATCCAGACTTTCACCTCTAAGGGTGACGGCATAATCATCCAAACTCCTGTTTACTATCCGTTTGCCAATACTATCAGAGCAAACGAAAGAAATATCATCGAAGCCCCCCTTGTGGAAAGCGAGAATCACGGCATACTTCACTATGCTATAGACTTTGACGTTCTTGAAAAAGCCTGTGCCAGAGGCGATGCAAAGATGCTTGTTCTCTGCTCCCCGCATAACCCCATCGGCAGAGTATGGACAAAGGAAGAGCTTGCAAAGATAGGCGAGATATGCAGAAAGCATGATGTCTTCGTCCTTTCCGATGAGATACACGGCGATATCATCATGAAGGGGCACGAGTTCATTCCTTTCCTCAAGGCCTGCCCCGAATCCTATGACACGGCTATGTCCTCTATGTCGGCCAGCAAAACATTCAATGTTGCGGGGCTGCATGCCTCTTATGTGGTTATCCCCAGCGAAGATAACCTTAAGGCCTTCAAAACAAATATGACAAGGAACAGTTCCCCCGCTATCGGAGTGGTTGGCGGCGAGGCTCTTATCGCTGCATATACCCAGGCCGAGTATTATGTAGCCGAGTTCAATGAATACATAGAAAGCAATTTTGACTATATGATCGATTTCGTCAAGACACACCTCCCCGAGGTCAAAATAGTCAAGCCCGAGGGCACATACCTCATCTGGCTGGATATTTCGGCTATGATATCCGAAGGCACCGATGTTAAAGATTTTATGGCAAAAGAAGTAAAGGTCGCCGTCGATCCCGGTTATTGGTTCAGCGAAGGCTATAAGGGCTATATTAGAATGAATGCCGCCACAACAAGGGAGCGCCTTGAAATCTGTATGGAGCGCCTCGAAAAAGCCCTCAAGGGTTTGAAGAAATAACTGTACTTGATTTAGACATCTTAAAAGAATATAATTTTACCGTGTGGCATGATTGCCGCACGGTATTTTTATGCTTATACCCCCTGTTTCTGTCTAGAGGAGGCGAAAATGAAATATTCCGTTGTTCTTATAGACCTTGACGATACTCTTCTCGATTTCGGGGCGGCTTCCAGCGCCTCGCTTAAAAGCCTGATGGAAAGCTGCGGAAGGCGGATAAGCCCCTGCGAATTGGGCCGTTTTGAGGAGATAAACGCAGGCTGTTGGCGTGAGCTTGAAAAGGGGCTTATAACAAGAGATGAGCTTTCCAAAAAACGCTTTGAGATATTTTTCAGTGAGCTTGGCCTTGAATATGACCCACTCGAGGCAAATACCCGCTTTAGGCTTGGGCTTTCCGAAAGCGCGGTTTTGATGCCCGGGGCGCTGGAGCTTTGCCAAAAGCTTTCCAAAATGTGCAGCCTTTATGTGGTGACAAACGGCTTTATGGAAACTCAGGCCCGCCGAATAAAGACTTCTGGGCTTGAGGGCCTTTTCGATGGCGTCTTCGCCTCGCAGGCCATTGGATATACCAAACCTGACCCAAGGTTTTTTGCTTACGTCCTAAACAGCCTAGGCCATGACAAAAAAGATAAAACCATAATACTTGGGGACAGTTTGAGCTCGGATATAGAGGGCGGCACAAGCGCGGGAATAGACACCTGTTGGTATAACCCAAAAGAACTTCCCGGGGGAGAAGAATGCAGCTATATCATATCCTCCCTTGATGATTTCATCCCACTTGTCATGAAGAGCAAATAACATCTGGAAGCTTAGGGAATAATATAGTATAATATGTGGCGCAGGGTTATATATGGCCCTGAAACCATATGCCCTTACTTAGAAATCCGGGGCAGATCATACAGCGGCAGCAGCCGATATATAAGGAGGAACTATGCGCAGACATATAAGAGTAAGGCCGTCTAAGCCACGAATGATGATCTCACTTTTCTTTGGGATCATAATGTGCTTGGTTGGCATTTTTGTAGCTATACCGTCATTCGGCACGTTCGGGATATTATGGACCATGCTGGCCGCGGGAATTACCATAGCCAACGCGATTCCCCTCTTCAGCCATAAAAATGACTATTACAATGAAGTCACCATCGAAGACGACGTGACTAATATTCCCGAAGACCCTGACCCTGTATCTTACGATTCGGACACCGAGCAGCGCCTTGCCCGGCTTTTGGAGCTTTACAACAAGGGGCTCATCACAAGTGAAGAATATGACCAAAAACGCCGTGATATACTTGATGAAATATAACGCATAAAAAGAAGGCGCCTTCGGGCGTCTTCTTTATGGCTTCGCATGCCTGCGCCTCTCCTCACCTTCCTGCTGTATTGACTGCCCGATGGGTTTATATGCATATGCAAACACTATGCCATCCCCGCGTATGCCGTTTGTTAGGTATAACCCCGGGCAATGGATCATATCGCATATCCGCTGTGGTTTCAAAAGCTGTTGTACTTAAAAGCACGGCTCTCTATGAGAGCCGTGCTTTCTTTATAGTTTCCGCATTCACTTAGCGGCAACATCATAGCTGTATGTGTAAAAATACTCTCCCTTTGGCTCCCCCTGCATCCAAAAGGCTATGGTTACAGAAGGAATTTTATTGTCTTTCAAATACTTCATCGCCGCTTCATCAGAGATAA
>JAYFQP010000031.1:0-1903 GCA_034926865.1 Clostridiaceae bacterium | reverse complement strand
TCTGATAATTAACAAAAGCGTTCTTTCCATTTAATGACAAAACTCGTAAAGATGATGAGCAAAATCATACAGGGAGAATTATGCATTTACGTGGACGATCTAAGATTAAAAACAATCATGTACTTGAAAAAGAGCTTTTACATAAATTTTTCAACCCAAATCAAGCTAAAGCGTCAACCTCCCATAAATACTATTCCCATAGCAATAGGTTCCGTTCAACTAGTTTTATTTGCCATTATTGATAGCATATTAAATTAATCTTTGTGAAAATTTGTAAATCAACTTCTTTTGAATAACTTTCCTCTATAAATCCCCTACGCTTCTTTTAAAGTGAACTTGTTATTGTACTGATAGCCAATCGACCCGAAAGTTGTTTGTAGACAGCGCCGACAATAAATCACCGGAGGCGGCAATTTTGTCGTCTAAACCTATTGGTAAATAAGATACTTTCCTCTGCGAGCTTTCCTGTCTCACACCTGCTTTCATTACCGACTATGCCCTGGCGTGTTCATTTTGATTGACGGGATAATTATTCATTCGCCACAAAGTTATGGAACTGCGACATAGTCGGTGAGAAACCGCGTTTGGAGACGGAATCTCAATCAGGCAAAAGAGCCTGGATATTTTTTTCCGGATCGAAAGGCCTCCTTGTTTTCAGCACGTTGTAAATAATCACCAGCAACTTGCGGGTGATTGCAAGGAGCGCTTTCTGCGACTTCATCCGCTTGGACAAATACCTGTACTTGCGCCCGAGGAATGTTTTGTTTGATCGGGTGACGGACCACGAGCATTCGACGAGCATCTGGCGCAGATACTTGTTTCCGTGCAGCGTCTTGCGCGAGCGTATCTTTCCCGCGGTCTCATCGTTGCGCGGTTTCAATCCTGCCCATCCGATCAAATGGGTCGCTTTTTGAAACTGACTCATGTCATTCCCTATTTCGGCTAAAATACACAAGGCGCTGAAAAGCTTGATACCCGGTATGGAACACAGCAAGGAGATTTCCTCGGCAAAATGTATATTTGCCAATTCTTCTAAATGGGTAAGGCACGTAGCCTGCTGGTTTTCTAGTAAGTCTAGTTGCTCCATGCACTGGCGAAGCATTTCCACATCCGCTTGTCCGATGATCCCGTCCAGGGAATGGAGGATAACATCACGACCGTGCCTGTTCAGGGTACGCCCGTGAACCAGCGAGCAAAGGGCGGACGGGTCGCGTTCGCCCTTGATGATGGCACGGATGATCTTGCGCTGCGATACATTGTTCCCTTGATTGGATATGTAATTGCTGAAACGAATATTGCAGCGTTGCAACTGGTTGTCCATTTGCTGTTCTAATCGTGCCCGGTTCTTGGTCAACCGGTGACACTGGCGGGTATACTGCCGCATGCGTTGCAACAGATCCCCCGCCACGAAGCTACCTTTTATCTGGTTCTTCTGAAGGCACTCCCCGATCCATGCAGCATCCTTCGCATCGGTTTTCCTGCCGGGCAGTTGCCGGATGAAGTAAGGGTTGGCCAGGGTCAACTCGAAGTCCGACTCCAGCACATGCCATACAGGCATCCAGTAAATACTGGTAGTTTCCATTGCTACTCGCCCACAACCGTGCGAGATTAACGTGTCGCGTAAAGTGGTCAACTCAGGGGTAAGCGTCCCGAATCGCTTCTCGAATTTTTTTTCACCCTGTTCGTCCAAAATACAAGCGAAAACGCTATCTTTGTGAACGTCAAGGCCACAAGCTTTTTCCATAAATTGTCGGAATTAAATTAATACTAGGGCTCTGGAGCCCGTTAATTAATTACAAAGGTAACAGTTGTGCTTCGAGCACGGTACGACAAGCCCCGGAAAAGAGTGGCCTTGATTTTTATTACACCCGCTTGGATATAGACAAAAATTCATCTATTTTTG
>JAYFQP010000009.1:0-121918 GCA_034926865.1 Clostridiaceae bacterium | reverse complement strand
ACTCACCGAGGAAATTGATGTTGTCCCGCAGCCTGCGGAAACCCTCCTTGGAGATAGTGACCGGCTCCGGTGTCAAAACGGCTCCGGCGTGGTTAACGGTAACCTTATTTTCTATGCTCACCGGCCTGCCTGGATCATAGTCGGAGCCGCGCAAATCGTAGCAGTAAAAGCCCACCGGCACCGTGGTTCGGTCGATGCGGGAATTGGTGAAAAGTGCTGGCTTTCCAAACAATTCTATGTGTTCATATTCTTCTTTTCTGGCGTTAACGCTCATTTGAATACCTCCCTGTAAATATTGGTTTGTGATTACACAAAAACAGCTCCGTCGCACCACTTTTTCATGGCGTTATACAGCAGCAGTACCTTGATTTGATCGGATACCTCTTTGTTAAATCAGTTTCCATGTTTCATCTTGCACCTTCCTTGCGTTTTGCAGTTTTTTGCATATCCGTTCTAAGGCAATCTCCCTCAGCGCTGTAGCAGATGAAGCCGTGGGACGGGTATGGGCAGCCGCCACAGCTTTGAAATGGACCGCATGGCCGTTCAGCCGGGGGTATTCTACCTACAGTGGAGAGATTGTTTGAATCGTAGCAGGCGGTTTGTTTATTTCT
This sequence comes from Clostridiaceae bacterium, assembly GCA_034926865.1. GTDB lineage: Bacteria > Bacillota > Clostridia > Oscillospirales > Butyricicoccaceae > RGIG1902. Next base: position 121,307 of record JAYFQP010000009.1, on the reverse strand, counting down.
TTTATAGTGTACCAGCATGACCTTTCCTTTCCAGAAAACAAAAAAGCCGGAGAATAAAAGTGCATTCCTGCACTCCGATTCTCCGGCCTTCTAATGCTTTCAAATTTAATGTGATTTTGGTGTATATATAAAAAAAGGGCGCTAACTTTATCGGCTTTCATTCAGCCTTAAAAATCGGAGCCCTTTTTGATTTCAGCTTGTTCATCTGATTGTATTTTGAGTGGCGCCCTTTTTCATTTCGCTCTGTACTAAAAAGGGCGCTGCTCATGAATGTTTTTACTTGTAGGTTTGAGTCCTGTCAGAGTGAAGCTTTTACCCCAATAAATCTACGAAAAAAGAGCTTCCACTTTTCATCGTGGAAGCTCTTGAAAGGCTTGGATTTACTGGCTTTGTAAGCAATAAATCTTTTTTACCTTTTGTTTTTGGAGCTTGTGGTCAGAATCGAACCTACAACATCTGGTTGTTCATAAAGGGAAAGATAAATCTACGAAACAATCATTCGGCTGACAAGTATCGTGCATAACAAGAAGAAGGCGTATCGCTATCCAAGCGATACGCCTTCTTCCTGTCTATCATGAGCTTTTATATTAGATTTGATTTCTGCAGCAGCCTTTCGACCATGACCGCGACTTCAGCACGGGTAATATTGGCCTTCGGTGAAATCGTTGTTTCACTTGTGCCTGAGATAATGCCGGTCTTGAGGCAGGATGCGATGCTTTCTTTCGCATAATCGGAAGCAGATTCCCCATCTGAGAAGGTACTCAGAAGCTGATTGGTTTCACTGTCGGTCAGTCCGGCGCTCAGCTTTGTGATCATCATGGCTCTTGTGATCATTGTCATGGCCTGCTCGCGGGTGATCATGTCGTTCGGGCCAAAGTTCCCGTTGTCATAGCCCTTAATAATGCCATAGGATGCCGCCGTTTTTATATAACCGCTGCACCAATCCGTCACGGCAACATCGCCGAAGCCGCTCGCGCCCGTTCCCGGCTCCAATCCCAATGCCCTGATCATAATGGTCGCAAACTCCGCTCGCGTCATGTTTCTGTCGGGGGCGTAATTGTTGTTTCCAATGCCGGTCACAACCATCCTGGAGCCCATATTATTTATAGCGTCTTTAGCCCAGTGGTTAGAAACGTCGGAAAATTCAATGGGATTCCAAACGATGGAATAGGTGCTGTTGGTCAGGCTGTTGATGACCGCGTAGTATTTGCCGTTCATGACAGTTACTCTGGTCGGGACATGATGTGTGGTACCATCCGGCTCAACCACGACACCGGTAGTGATTTTGGTCGGGTCAACACCGTCAGGTATGGCAATGGTTCTTTCCACATAGGCGTTGAAGCTGCTGACATCCACCGTCTGGCTGCCGTGTGTGCAGGTGATGATATAATCCACTGCAGGAACCATGATCGTGAACCCACCGTCCTGAGCGGCACTTTCAATTATCTTTGTCATCGAAGCCGACGGCTCGGATATGCTGACGGTTACCTTAATGTCCGAAAGGGAGACGCTTGTGCCAAGCTGCTGGGACACCGCCTCGATGTTGATCTCCGAAGCAGGAATGGTGTAGGTGCCTGAATCCGTCTGCACGACCAGCGTCGCGTCCTTGGTTTCCATACTCTTGACCATTGCGCCGGTAAGAGTACCTGCCGCTACATCGGAATTACCCGTAATTGGGATGGTCACCGTCGCGCCGGTACCCTGACTGGCAAGAATGTTCTCAAGCTTACTCGTATCCACGGTTACGGTCGTAGTCGTCTGGCCGCTGGAACTGGTCGTTGTTTGTGCGGTTCCCGCGGTTTTGGTTTCGCCATTGACTATAACCACCGCTCCGTTATTGCTGCTTGAGCCGGATGTAGAGGAGCCGCCACCGGAAGGACTCGGTGCAGGGAGTGTCACTGCTGTACTTGTGACGTCCGTAAGTCCCGTTACGCTGAACTTGAGCTGAGCGCCCGTAACCGCTGTGTCATTTGTCGCGCCGATACCGCTGAAGGTCGCAACACCGGAGGCTGCCGTTGCCGTCTTCGCAGTTCCGGTCAGCGTCCAGCTCCCGCCGTCATTCTTCGAGACCGTCACCTGCGTTGCGCTGTCGTTTGTACACACATTTCCGTATGTATCCTTGAGCGTTATCTTCGGCTGCTGCGCAAAAGCTCCGCCGTTCGATGCCGGCGCGGTGATGTCCTGCGTTACCGCCATGCTCGATACCGCGCCCGCCGTTGGGGTTATGGATAGCGAATTCGCCGACGCCGTATTCACGCCGGATATGCTGAAGCCAATCGTCTGCGCGTCGGCCTTGTTCAGCGTCAAATCGGCAGTCGCCACGCCACTTGAAAAGGTGACGTTGACCGCGGTGGAGGTGCCCGTAAGGGCTGTACCGCCAAAGCTTCCGTAATTGCCGTTCGAATCAGCCTGATAGCCTGAAACCGTTACCGTCTTGCTGCCGCTGAACGTCGTATCCGTGTTGCCGAGCGAATCCTTTACCGTCAGCGCTATCGTGTCGGAGGCTCCCGCTGCCGGTGTGCCTGACACGGCTGATGCCTCCGCCGTATACGCCGCTGTCGGTACATCTGCAGTTGTGAAGGTTGCGCCCTGAGCTGAAGTGATCGCGTTGCCCTCAGCGTCGTATACCTTGTTTGCCTGCAGCTCTACATAGTAGGCCTGGCTGTTCCCCAGGCTTGCTCCGAAGGTCACGGTGAATTTGTGGTTCGTGGAGTCATAAGCTACCGTAAAATTAGAGCCTTCCTCTAAAGCGGTTCCCGTGTTACTTGTGCCTTTATAAACCTTAATCACGCCGGTGGGCGACGCATCCATGGCCGTTTTCGTAGCGTTACTGTAGATCTCTTTTGCGAAGGTCAGCGTGGGCGTTACGCTTGCCGCCACGCCTGTCGCATTATTGGCCGGGCTGTACTCGGCGTATCCTGAGGTGTAATTGTTGGTCGAAATGGCGACCGAACCGGGACCGGTTATTTCTACATTGATCGTTCCGGTTACGCCGGACTGATAGCTGGTGAGGACAAGTGTGTAGGTCGTCCCGGCGAGGAACTCGCCTACCGTATTATAGGGAGACGGCGCTTTCGTAGGGTCACCGGTGGCGATCCGCGATTTGAAGTTATTTGAAGCATTATACCCGCTAGACAATACAATGTCATCCTGCGCGTACATCAGCCCTCTCAGCGGGCCGTTGTCAGCCTTCGTGTAACCGTCTGCACCTTCAGTAGTAATAATTGTCCCTTCGGGATCGAATTTACTTGCCAGATAAATGAACATCGACGTGTCGTCCGCCGCGCCGACACCGGGTGCATAGCCATAACTCGATGCGCGCGGCGTAAGCGAGGCCGAGGTCACCGTGAAGGCGTAAGCGCCCGCCACAGCCGGGGTGAAGTTGACCGTGAAGTAGTTATACGGTTTGTCTTCGGCTAAATATACGGCACCCTTGTCTGCCCCATAGGTATGATCAACCTCAGGGCCAACTAAAACATCCGTACCGACGTATTCGCCTCTATCACTAAAACTCGGGCGATGAAAGCTGTTGGCCGTGGTTAATGTCCCGCTAAATGACGTCGTGACATCATCCTCCGCGCTTGCCGGAAGCGTCAGCGCGGGTAGCAGACTCACCACCATCGCCAAAGTCAGAACGATTGCCATGTATTTTTTTGTATTATCTTTACCATTTTGTATCCCCCTCTTATTACTTATTCATCCGAATTTTTAACAGTCTGTACCCGTCAGAATTTCCGCTTTTATTTCGGTAAGCAGCTTTGTATATGTCTCGCAGCTCAAAACTCCCCACCTGCACGCCCACACCGCCGATAAATAGCGCGGATCATCTTTGCTGAGTCCGGCAGTTTCGGCAAAAGCGTTTTTGTTTTCGGTATAGTTTTCGCTCAGCTTTTCATGCAGGGAGTTGTTCAGCTCCATCTGCGCGTCAAGGAAGCCGAGAAGTTCCTTACGGTTCAGAGCCCCGGAAAAGAAAAGCTCCACCAAAAAAGGCAAACGCGCAACGAAATCCGACAGTGTTGGGTTAAGGAGCCAGCTTCGCATGGTCTCCCGTCCCCGTTCCGTTATTGTGTAGAGCGTTTTACTCGGTCCGGCGTTCTGCTCGAAACCGCTCACCTCGATCAGACCGTCTCTTTCAAGGCTTTTCAAGGTTCTGTATATCTGTGCCTGATCCGCAGGCCAGAAATATGCCGCCGACATATTGAAAAGCTTTTTAATGTCGTAACCGGACATAGGTTTCATAGATAAAAATCCAAGAATCCCGTTATTAAGCGACATAACACGCCTCCTTCTAACTATTTGACTTATCTAATACTATAATTATATCGGCACATTTTGTCAATTTGTTTATCGTGCTGTTTTTATGAATTTTGTTATCTTTACATTATCGAATTCAGCCAGTTCCAGAAAGTGGAGATTACCGGCGAGGAAGATGTCGATAGGAGGAAATGATGGATCGCCCTTATAGTGGGCAAAGTCAAAAGCGCCTTCAAGCGGTTGTTCTTCCAGCTTGAAGGCGTTATCTCCGAAACTCTGCAAAAAGCACGCATAAACTAAGGCTAATTACATGCAAGGCGGGCAAACCCAAAATCTGCTTACCCGCCTTACGAAGTTTTTTAGTTTATTGTATAATTTCACCAGCTGTATATGTCTGTATTGCTTCGTACAACATAGCAAAATCTTCTGTGGGTAATGAACAGAACCATTTCCAAGTACTTTGTGGTTGCCCCAATTCGTCAATTTCTGCTTTCTCTATTGAAACCATTGGGGAATCACGATAAATATAGTCAAGTGACAGCTGTTTTTCTGCATCAAAAAAACTAACTGTGTATTTTATTTTGTTATTAGTAAATGTAAAATATGCATCGCTCTGTTCACCTAAAACTATGTCTGATGATATTATTGGCCTAAATGGAGTTGCTTTTGTACATAGTGAAATCACATTACTCTTAAACGTTTCCTCTACAACAGTTCGCATTTCATATACTTTTGGACAAGTAACATTATGCACAAGCAATTCACATGTATTTAATTCGGATTCAGACCATAATTCATTTTTGCCATTATCACTTTTACAAGCTGCAAGAAGTAGTATCCCACCAAGAATCACGGCGCATATAACCGATAGTTGCAAGAATAACGCACTTTTCCGCTTCATTAGTTTGCAACCGCCAGAAATCCATTCATTGTATATTGACTCGAACTACCACTCGGGACATAATAAAAGTCACCATCCGTAGCAACGGAACTTGCCGCATAATTCCCGGTCACTGGATCCATATAAGAAATTATGCCTACTTGCGATATGTTTTCATAAACATAATAACCCCGTAACACCACAGCATGTCCACTTGAGTTACTGTATGAGCAAGCTACAAAAAAAGGGCTTTCGTTATAGTAAATCTCAGTTCGTAATTGGTACCAGTTAAAACTTCCATTCCAATACCATGTTAAATTAAAACCATAATCCTCTAAAACATCAGCAGCCGTATAAATATTTGCACCAAGATACTTAGTGATCCCAGAAAAGTTGTATACATTGTCAATAGATGTTGTGGTTCCATAATAACCTCTGATAGAAGCTATACTTGCGGCCCAGCATTGTAAAGAACCAGCAGCTTGCCGAACTCCAGGGACAGATAGATATTTCTGATTGTCAAAAGAACGTGTTGTTCGAGAATTTCTCTCTGAATCAACTCTCACTGAAAGTGTACGTTGTGAACTTAACGGTGCTGTCATGGGAGTGAGCGTAGCATCGTAATCTTTAATGCTAACCCTTCCAGAGATTTCATTGGGAGAAATAGCCGCCTGCGTAACGCCGGTATCAGTATAAATATAAGCCGCATTGTTATCAAACAGTAATGCAACTTCTGTACTGAAAGTATCTACAGCTTCATACGCTTTTGCATACTCCGTTGAAATCTGAACATTCATTTCCCCAGCAGAATCATAGCTGACGATAGATGTAGCTACCCATATGTTGTCACTCATGATTGGAAAATATAAGATGTTAGTTTCCACAATCATTCCTGCATCAGTAAGGATATAAGCGGGAATTTCTTCGCCTATGAACAACGAAGAAAAATCAATATCGCCCAACCCATAAAGCTCTTTTTCCGGTTCCATGAATTTTAAAACATCATGTGTTAGTGATGATACTTGTTCCTCGAAAACTGTAACGGCAGAAGAGGATACGTTCTCGGCAAATACAGGAACAGAAATTGAAAATACAAACACAACTGCAAAACATAAACACATAATTTTCTTTTTCATGCCAGACTCCTTTCAATGTTGAAACCATTCTTTAGTCTTAAAACTGGCAATAAAAGCGCACAAGCTGAAAACCAATAACCCAGCTCATGCGCTCACACAAATGATTTGATTTGGCCTCTCCACAACTGGGTACTACACCATAATCGTGCACGCATTAAGCCTACATGTTTACTACAAAAACGACGCATGATGTTACCTCCAATTATATCAAGTGTCGAATGTTTTACACCCATTCGCATATTTATTTTACCATATTTTTCTTTTTTACACAAGCTATTTTCAGTTTTTCTTTGTTAGCTATTTGGGCATAGCGCCGCCTTTGTCCCTCCGTTAGTCGCCGTCTCAAAGTAGTATGCAGCGTCAGCCATAGCGCAAACGGCCATATTCTCACTATTGGCATTAGGCGCGGTAACAGTATATATTCGCTTGTAGTACGCTAGTTTCTCAGCGGCGCGGAGAGCAAGGCGGGGAAAGTCAGCCTCGGGAATGGAGCCGCCTAGATATGTTCCTTTGTAGAACGCGTAATCGTCTGCCAAGCAAAAGCCGCACAAACCTTTGACAAGTTTGATGATATAGTGGTTTCTAAAGAAGAAATGGTAACTTTAAAAGAACCTGCAAAGTCCAAACAAATTGTATAATTATAAAAGCTCTGTCATCAAATATCGGAACTTTCTTAATATAAATATCCGTAAACTTTCTTCTATTTTAACAAGAATAAACCCCAAGTAAACCCCAAAACGGCGTAACACAAAATCATGATAAAAAGCAAAAGCCCTGTAACCATAGTGGTTACAGGGCTTTGCTGGAGCTGGTGGGGTGACTCGAACACCTGACCTGCTGATTACGAATCAGCTGCTCTACCAACTGAGCTACACCAGCATCTGTGAGAACTGACTGTCTCCGTCGAAGTTCTGTTTGTTAGTTTACCATGTTTTCGCGCGTTTGAAAATATTCGAAGTAATTATTTCGTCCTTATGGATAACCGGCATCTATTGATTACGAATCATATTCTCCGCCGGCTGATCTACTCCAGTCTAAAAAATCAAATCGCCAAACCAACACATCTAATATATAGCCATTGTTTCAGCAAGAGATATTATAACTAAAAACAGAACTGTTGTCAATGCCGAAAACTACTCCTTAAACATCATTCTCTAAGCAGAGCGGCTTGTATTCTTTCTGTTTGTTATCCAGGACTTAATAAAGTCATATGTCTCGACAAAACTTTCATTATGTATCTTTTTCATATCAAAGCCGGCTATTTTGCTTATTTTTTGAATACATGGTCCTCCTGAAAGAACTGCGATAAACGTGCCTAAACCAAATTCTCCTCCAAGCAATACACCCACCAAAAATGCCGCAGCCTCAAGGGCCATCCTGCAATAGCCAACTTGAAAAGGCACCCTTTTTGTAAGTGCAAGCATAAGTGAATCTCTGGGGCCCGAACCCATCTGCGCAGACATATAAAGATAAACTCCAAAACCGCCTACAATGATAGCAAGAAAGCAAAGCGGCAGCTGCAAAAGAGGTTGATTTACCTTTGGTATTATTCCTAACGCATTATTTATATTGATAAATATATCAGAGAACATACCGATAAAAATAGCATTCAATACCGTCCCGATCCCCAGGCTCTCTCTTGCGATGATATCTATTACTATGATAATTATTCCGACAAGAGTATTAGCCTGCCCTATCGTTATAGGCAGAACATTGGCAAGGCCATCGTTAAGGACATTCCACGAGCTAAGGCTGCCAGATTGTTTAGAAATCATTGTTGAACAACCGATGATTGCAAAACCAAGCATCATCCTTAGGACCTTTAGAAATCTATCCTTCATTTTTTCATCCCCATGTTTCCGCCATATTTAGCACTACCGGTTTATTTTATCAAAGTGAAGAGCCAGAGTCAATATAAAGAAAGTTTACCTTGACAAACTAAGACAATATGTGTAATATTATTTTGTTATCCTTGTCTGCAACAAAATTGCAGGCCATACGTCCAGAAGGAGGTGCAGAAATGCCAAAAGTAGCAGCAAATTACGAGACACTTTTCATCATCAATACGACAGCCGGCGAAGAGACAATTGCCGCAGTCGTTGAAAAGTTCAAAAACCTCATCAGCCAGAACGGAGAAATCACTTCGATGAATGAATGGGGCAAGCGTCGTCTTGCTTATCCCATCCAGGATATGACGGAGGGTTACTATGTTCTTGTTGAGTTCAACAGCAAGCCTGAATTCCCTGCTGAGCTCGACCGTATCTACAACATTACTGAGGAAATCATGCGTTCACTTATCATTGCCAAGCAGTAATCGAAGGAGGAGAAAGCTTTATGCTTAACAAGGCAATCCTCATGGGCCGCCTTACAGCTGATCCGGAACTGAGGCGTACTCAAAGCAATACTTCGGTCACATCATTTACCCTTGCTGTGAACCGCTCCTATGTTCGCCAGGGCGAACAGGCTCAAACCGATTTTATCGATATTGTCGCCTGGGGCACAACAGCTGAGTTCGTAACCAAATGGTTTCGAAAGGGTATGCTTGTCGCGGTTTCCGGCCGCATTCAGACCCGTACATGGGAGGACAAGCAAGGCAATAAGCGCAAGTCCACAGAGGTCGTGGCGGAGGATGTTTACTTCGCCGAGCCCAAGCGGGATTCACAGCCGCAATCGAGAAATGAAGGCTCTGCTCCGTCCGCTCCAGCTTTTGATTTTAACAGCGGAGTAGATGAATTTCAGGAGCTTTCAGATGATGACGGCGAACTCCCGTTCTAATATTTTTAATTAGAAGGAGGAACGTAAAATGGAATCAAGAGAAAGAAACGATCGCGGTGATCGCGGTGATCGCGGCGAACGCGGTGAGCGTTCTGATCGCCCCAGAGGCGATAGACGCCGCAGGAAGGTCTGCCAGTTCTGTGCAGATAAAGTAGCAACTATCGATTATAAAGATACAGCCAAGCTCCGTAAGTTTGTTTCCGACAGGGGCAAGATCCTTCCCCGGAGAATGACAGGCACATGTGCTATGCATCAGCGCCAGCTTACAGAAGCTATCAAGCGCTCAAGGCATGTTGCCCTGCTTCCTTATACAGCTGAATAAGAGTAGTTTTTTAAGAAGCCGTCAATTATGACGGCTTCTTTTTTTATTCAGCAATATCCATTTATACTAAAAAAGCATCCGTTCAGCTTTCTTATCACGATATTATTACAAGTTGACAGGATCGAAATATTTAAAACAGTGCGGGACATCTTTTGTGACTTGATCACATAAATATGGTTATAGCCAGCTAAAAAACAATACAAGATAAATAGTTTTTCAATCCTCAAAACAGGTGTTACACCTCAGAGGCACTCAAATGGGCACATGATCTTATAATACTATAAACCTAAAAGTCTGTGAACGCCGCATATCTTTCTTTTTAAATCTTGCAAGATGCTTTAAATACCATACACTACATCAACAAAGAGGTGAAAGATCTATGAATGAAACACAGACAAAAACCAAGAAAAGTTTACTGGACCGCTTTCAAAATGCCATCGAAAAAGGCGCAAACAAGCTTCCTCCCCCGTTTATCCTGTTTTTCTACCTTTTCCTCATAACCGCGGTTGTTTCCCTTCTTGTCACTATCTTTGGAGTAGAAGCCATCAACCCCAGCAACGGAGAAACAGTTACGGCAAATAACTTTTTCTCTGCCGACGGCATAATATGGCTTGTCACAAATATGGTAAAGAACTTTACGGGATATGCATCACTTGGCCTGGTTATGACTATGACCGTAGGTCTTGGAATGATGGAACAGACAGGAATGGTTGCCGCCCTGCTTAAAAAGCTGATGGGAAGCATTCCTTCCTGGGCTATCACTTACGGATGTGCTGTAATAGCCATCTGCGGCAATATTTTTTCAGACTCTTGCACATTCATAATCCCCCCACTTGTGGCACTTGTATTCCTTAGCTTTAAAAAGCACCCCATCGCTGGCCTTTGCGTAGGACTATTGGGTACATCAGCAGGTTTTACAGCAAACCTTTTCCCCGCAGGGACAGACGCCCTGCTTGCCGGCATTACAAACACTGTTCTTGACAGCATGCTTGGGCCGGGAGTTTATAATGTGGAAGTTGTCTGCAACTGGTTCTTCATGATCGTTTCTACCTTCTTCCTGGCTCTTATAATCACCCTTTTTGAAAAATATATAATGTCCCCGCGTCTGGGGCCATATGTTCCAGGCCAAGGCGAAGGCGGCGAAGTTATAGACCTCAGCATGGATATCACACCCATTGAGAGAAAGGGGCTGCGCGCAGCCGGTTTATCCGCTCTTGCGTATATCGCCATCATAGTAGTGGGAATCTGGAGCGGCATCCTCCGCAATGCAGAAACCGGATCTCTCCTCAACTCTCCTTTCCTCGCAGGAATAGTGCCTATACTCTTCGGTCTCTTTTTTATCACCGGCTATTACTATGCAAAAACCACAGGCAATATCAAGACAAAGAAAGATATCGCTGACCGCGTAGTTGCGCAGGTTCGCACGATGGCTATATTTATTGCCTTTGTGTTCTCCGCCGGGCAATTTGTCGCCTTGTTCAACTGGACCAAGCTTGGAACTTTGCTGTCAATAGGCGGTGCCCACTTCCTGGAAGCCACGGGTTTTACAGGCATGCCTCTCCTTGTTCTCTTTATCCTTGTCTGCGCATGCATAAACCTACTGGTTGGCTCAAGCTCAGCCAAATGGACTATCCTGGCCCCAATCTTCGTTCCTATGCTTATGCGCATAGGCTATGATCCCGCCTTTATACAGCTTACATACCGGCTGGGCGACTCATGCACAAACGCTTGCTCGCCTATGTCTGCGGCGCTCTTTATGTGCCTCGGTATAGCGCAGATGCAGTACGACAAAAAGACTACACTCGGCACTCTGCTCTCTAATAATATTATGGGCTCGCTGTTGATGCTGGTTGGATGGATAGTATTCTTTCTCATATACAATGCTCTTGGCATCCCAATAGGTCCTGGAGTAGAAATAGCACTGCCTGCTGGTATTATGTAAGGCCGCGCTTTTCTCATTCGCACATCATATCATCACAATCGGGGCCGGCTAACATTACCGGCCCCGTTCAGTATTCTGGGCAGCACAGCAATTATAAGATAAATCAAGAGATGCGGGGCAATATATGCCCCGCATCTCTTATATTTTATATATCTTTATGGTCTTAATTATTTGCCCATCATTATGTCAACTATTGTGGAGTTTGCATCCTTCATGCCGACATTTGCAATACGGCTTAGGTCACATATCAGCTTATGAATATCGTCGTTTACAATCCCGCCATCCTTTATGCTAAAGCCCTCCATGGCCATCAGGGCTGACATTATGGCGTTGGCACAGGAAACACCCACTTTATTGGCGCAACCCTCCTTAGCCCCATCACAGATCATTCCTGTAATAGAACCAAGTACAGTCTTTATGCAGGCTCCGACCTGCTCCATGGTACCATCGAGCATATAAATAACTCCGACAGCGCCAGCAAGGCCCGCAGCTACACTGCATGAGCAAAGGCAGGAAAGTGTCCCGAGTTCATGCTTGATGTAAATATTAACTGCCTGGGCAAAAGCAATACCTCTTAGGATCTTCTCCTCTGGAACGCCAAGCTTCATTCCGGCTACTCCGGCTGTAAGGAAAAGGGATATACCCTGATTCCCGCTGCCTGTGACTGTCATAACGGGAAGCTGTACCCCGCTCATTCTGGCAAAGGAGCCGCATGAAGTAACTTTCTGTACTTCAAATATAAGCGAATCATCGAAAAATGAACGCTGGCTCAGCTTATCATAACAATTCCCTATGGCCATCTTCTGCCCTTCACGGCTGATAGCCAGATTCATCTCAAGACCTGTTTTAAAAAACTCAAGGGATTCTTTATCAAGAGTATCCGCAAACGCCTTAAAATCCTCAAGCGTCAAATCTTCTATACCGTCAAGTGCGCTTCCCTCTTTTGTCTCATAGCACGCAAAATCCTTGCCGTGCTCTACAAGTGTAATATTGGTGTGACCCCCATCGGTAACCACTCTGATCTTATCTTCGTCGCTTTCAAGAATGGTCTCTATAAACAAGCCGCTTCTTGTTCCGTCAAGCTGCACATCTATAAGGGGCATGATCTTCTTTGCTCTCTCAACAGCCTCAGGAGTTATCCTGCCCAATATATCCATACCGGCATCGTCCTCTCCTATCCCTATGCCGATCGCTACGCAAGCGACGACGCCTCTTTCGGAAAATCCGGGTATGCCTACACCAAGAGCATTTTTAAGAAGGCATATGTCCATTTTGACCTTAGCGCACTTTAGCTCTCCCTTGAGCCCGGCGCGCGCTGTAGCGGCGTTCAGAGCGATAGCGACCGGCTCTGTACACCCTGTGGCCGGCATAACGACGCTTCTGATCATATTCATCAGCTGTGTATTCCTATCCATTGATTCGTCTTCCTTTGCAAATAATATTTAAACTTTGGCGTAGATAGTATATCACCATTTTTTCGTCTTTGCATTAAAAAATTACAAACTTCGTGAAAGTTTGACACAATGCGATGATATATGTACTTTTTATATCATCAGAATAACTGTTCTGAAGTATAGTTACTAACCAATACAGTTTATAGCCTGCCTACAGATACAGCAAAAAAGGCGCCGCCAATGCTGGCGGCGCCTTGAAACATATCAAATTATCTATACATTTTCTTCTTAGCTCTTGCGGCTTCACTCTTCTTGCGGCGCTTAACGCTGGGGCTTTCATAGTGTTCACGTTTACGGAGCTCGGAGAGCACACCGGATTTTGCGCATGAGCGCTTAAAACGCCTAAGAGCGCTATCCAATGATTCATCAGCCTTAACACGAATCTCTGACATCAATTTTCCCTCCCTCCGTGAATCAAACCTAAAAAGATACTTAATTAACAAAATACATTATATTACCTATCCTGAACTATGTCAAGACATTTTATGGTTTTACAACGATATTGATAATTTTGTTTTTTACTATAATTACCTTTGCGATATGCATTTCGCCAATCGCGGCCTTGACTTTATCGTCGCCGAGCGCCGCCTCTTTTGCCATATCTTCGTCGCAATCGGCAGGCAATACCAAAACGCTTCTAAGCTTTCCGTTTACCTGAACCGCTACATTTACGCTCTCATCGACAGTCTTGCTCTCGTCATACTTGGGCCACGGATACCTTACAAGGGTATCTTTTACTCCAAAGCTTTCTGCAAGCTCCTCTGCAATATGCGGAGCAAACGGGTTAAGCAAGGCAAGAAACGTCACGAATTCCCCCTGATTCACGCCGTTTTCAGCAAAGGTATTAAGCAGGCTCATAAGCGAAGCAATGGCCGTATTGAACTTAAGATTCTCGATATCCTGTGAAACCTTTTTGATCGTCCTGTGTATGGCTGCCTCGTTCTCGCGGCTGTACTCTTTCCCCGGCTTCACTGTATCACGCATAGCGCAGACTCTTTCAATGAATCTTCGGCATCCCTTTATCGAATCCGTGGACCAGGGCGCAGCCTTTTCAAAGTCGCCTATGAACATCTCGTAAAGACGCATAGTGTCAGCGCCATAGCTATCAACGATATCATCGGGATTTACGACATTGCCGCGGCTCTTGCTCATCTTTTCACCGTTAGAGCCGAGAATCATTCCGTGGCTCGTGCGCTTGGCATAAGGCTCGGGATTGGGCACAACGCCGATATCATAGAGGAACTTATGCCAGAAACGGCTATAGAGCAGATGGAGCGTCGTATGCTCCATGCCGCCGTTATACCAATCTACCATTCCCCAGTAATCAAGCGCTTCCCTTGAGGCAAGAGCCTTGTCATTATGGGGATCCATATACCTCAGGAAATACCAGCTTGAGCCTGCCCACTGGGGCATTGTGTCGGTCTCGCGCCTTGCGGGGCCGCCGCAGTGCGGACAGGTGGTTTTTATCCAATCCTCGCACTTAGCAAGCGGAGATTCCCCGTTCTCTGTCGGCTCATAGCTCTCGACCTCCGGCAGCCTAAGAGGAAGCTGATCCTCCGGAATTGGCACCCAGCCGCACTTCTCGCAGTATACAAGCGGAATGGGTTCGCCCCAATATCTCTGGCGGGAGAACACCCAGTCTCTCAGTTTGTAGTTTACCTTGGGTTCGCCCTTTTTATTCTTTTCAAGCCACTCGACTATAGCCTTTTTTGCTTCTTCTACGCTCATGCCGTTGAGGAACCCCGAATTGACCATGGAGCCTGTATCGCAGTCAGTAAAAGCTTCTTTATCGACATCCCCGCCGGCAACTACCTCAATTATCGGGCATCCGAACTTTTTGGCGAATTCCCAGTCTCGGGTGTCATGACCGGGAACGGCCATGATAGCGCCTGTGCCGTAGCTCATAAGTACATAGTCAGATACGAATACCGGTATCTCTTTGCCGTTTACGGGATTTATGGCCTTAACTCCCTGAAGGCAAACACCTGTCTTGTCTTTCTGCATTTCAGTGCGCTCAAAATCGGATTTTCTTGCCGAGGCCTCGCGGTATTCGGCAACGCCTGCATAATTGGAAAGCTTATCCTTCCACTTTTCTATATAGGGATGCTCAGGAGACATGACCATGTAAGTGGCACCAAACAGCGTATCTGGCCTTGTTGTATATACCTTGAGGATATCACGCTCGGTTGTCTCAAACTCCACCTCAGCGCCTGTAGAGCGTCCGATCCAGTTTTTCTGTTGGATCTTTACTCTATCAACGTAATCGACAAGGTCGAGATCATTTATAAGCCTTTCGGCGTACTTGGTGATAGCCAGCATCCACTGGCTTTTTTCTTTTCTTACCACTTCGCTTCCGCAGCGCTCACATACGCCGTTAACGACCTCCTCGTTGGCAAGGACGCATTTACATGAGGTACACCAGTTAACAGGCATGGTGGTTTTATAGGCCAGACCGTTCTCGAAAAGCTTTAAGAATATCCACTGAGTCCACTTATAATATTCTGGATCTGTGGTGTTTATCTCCCTGTCCCAATCAAAAGAAAGGCCGATGGATTTTAGCTGGCTCTTGAACCTTGCAACATTTTTAGCCGTAACTATTGACGGATGTATGTGGTTCTTAATGGCAAAGTTCTCGGTAGGCAGGCCGAATGCATCCCATCCCATAGGATAAAGGACATTATAGCCCTCCATGCGGCGTTTTCTTGAAACGATATCGAGGGCCGTATACGAGCGGGGATGACCGACATGTATGCCCGCGCCCGAGGGGTATGGGAACTCAACAAGGGTATAGTACTTGGGCATTGAATAGTCGCTCAGCGCCTTAAAAGCCTTATCGTCTTCCCATCGTTTCTGCCACTTGGCCTCGATGCTCTTATAATCATATCTCATGACGCTTTACTTCCTTTATATGATAAGAATCGTTATTCGCTTACTAATTTGCTGATATCCACCTTATGGGAATCTCCCCACATGCGTTCAAGAGCGTAAAGCTCTCTTGCCTCGCTCATAAAGATGTTCACGACAACTGTCGTATAATCCATCAGTATCCAATTTGAAGTAATACCCTCAATATGGTGAGAATATATTCCGAAATCATTCTTCAGCTTCTGCTCAATCTCATCGCTCAAAGCGCGGATATGGGTGGTTGATGTTCCTGTCATTATGACAAGGTAGTCAGCAAGGGTTGTCTGCTCAGTGACATGGATTGCCACAACGTCCCTTGCTTTTTTGGAATCGGCTGTTTTGATGATCTCATCAAGCAGCTCTTTAGGTTCCAATTGTTTCATATTCATATAGTTCTCCTTTGTTTTTGAGGATTTCTTAATGGCACTCAAGGCCCTTACGCTCTGCACATTCGGCTCTCCGCCCTTATCTGTGATGTTTAAAAGGGTGCTTTCAAGGCTCATTTGAACAGCCCTGTCAAGGTCTCGGAAAGCCATTTCTCTTATATCTGATACGCCGGGATAATCACGCCCTTTTTCTATGGCATCAGAAAGATAAATTATTTTATCAAGCCTCGTCATATCTTCATCACCCAGCGTATGAAGGGCGATAGCCCTTACCACATCATCCGGCATGCCGAAAATATCTTTTGCAACAGCCGCTGCCGTATCGGCATGGATGAGTGTGCCAAACTCGTTTTTATTATATTTATTTATTATGCCATACTTTTCGCACAATTTCAATTGTTCAACATCTGTAAGCTTTTTTGTTATGTCATGCAGCATGGCGGCCCGCATGGCGCTTTGGCGATTCTCACCCCATCTGTACGCAAGAGAAAGCGCCATCTCACAGCAGCCAAGGGTATGAATATAGCGTTTCTCGGTAAGGTAAGGCCTTATCTCTGCGCGCAGTCTTTCGTACTCTTTGTCAAATTCGTCCACTGTAAAGACCGTTCTTTCTAATATATCTGCGTATCTCCGAGGGAACAAGCTCTTCTCTTCCGCCCATACGGAACTCTGTGGAGCTTCCTTCAACAGCGGTATTGTGAACTATATCAACATGCGCCCCAAGGCTTTTTCTGAGCTCTCTTGCCTTGTGATCGATAATCTCGATATCTCCCTCGCTTCTCGCAACGGCCGCAAGACGGCAGAACGAGGCTATCTTTTCAGGTTGGCGCCACCTCTCAAAGGAAGAGAGCATATCTGTTCCAACAACAAGCCAAAGGCAGCTTTCGGGGTACATTCCCTTTAGCTGCTCCACTGTGTCAGCGGTATAACTAGGCCCGATGCGGTTTATTTCAATATCGCAGGCCTTTGCCATAGGGATCATCGATGCCGCAATCTCTGTCATTTCATAGCGCTGACGAGGGCTTGCGGCTCCCTCAGGCAGCTTTTTATGCGGCGGAATATTGGTTGGTATCATCAGAAGCAAATTCAGCCCCAACCGCTCGACACATGCCCTTGCGGCTGCGATATGGCCGATATGGGGCGGGTTGAATGTCCCGCCAAAAATACCTATCCTTTTTGTGCTCATTCTTTGGGAAGAATAATCACAGGCTTTTTTGAGTTTGGCCTGTAGATGACAAGCTTTGTCCCGATGCACTGAACAGGCTCCGCACCAAGTGCCTCACAAATTGCCAATGATGCCTCTCTGGCGCCTAAAAGCGCGCTTTCGAGCACCTTTATCTTTATAAGCTCCCTTGCCTCCAGCGCATCTCCGAGCTGGCTTATAAGGTTGTCGTTTATGCCGCCCTTCCCTATCTGAAAAATGGCATCAAGGTTATTGGCCTTTGATCTTAGAAAGGCCCTCTGCTTGCTAGTTATCATCTTTTTTCCTCATTCCGTTTATTTCTAAGCTCCCTGCAGAAGCTTTCCATAGCCTTTGCTCTGTGTGATATTTTGTTTTTTCTTTCCTTATTCATCTGGGCATACGTGCAACCCTCGGATGGGATGTAGAACACCGGGTCATACCCAAAGCCGCCCTCGCCTTTAAGCTGCCCAAGTATCTCGCCCGGGCATTCGCCCCTCACGACCAGCTCACTGCCATCAGGAAAAGCGCAGGCCACCGCCGAGACGAATCGCGCACGCCTGTTTTCAACGCCCTTCATATTCTCAAGAAGAAAAAGCGTCCGCTCAAGGTCCGACCCCTCACAGTATCTCGCCGACCTTATACCCGGGGCTCCGCCGAGAGCATCTACCTCCAGCCCGGAATCGTCAGCTATGCAGGGCAGAGCGCACTTAGCCATAGCGGCTTTTGCTTTTATAAGAGCATTTTCCTCGAATGTCGAGCCGGTCTCCTCGGGATCGCTGTCAAAGCCCATCTCTCCCATTGGGACTACCGAGCAGCCCTCTTGCTCAAGTATCTCAGCCATTTCCTTAAGCTTTTTTTTATTATTGCTGGCAAGGACAAACTTCATGCAATTACCTCATCAAATCGCCTATGGCATTTCTCTGGGCCTCTACGAGGCTGTCTATGCCGCTTTTGGCCATGAGATACATGCTGTCGAGTTCCGCTTTAGAAAACGGCCGCTCCTCACCTGTTCCCTGAAGCTCTATGATGTTTCCCTTGTCATCCATTACAAAGTTGAAATCGACCTCGCCCCCGCTGTCTTCCACATAGCAAAGATCACACATGGGCGTTCCGCCGACGATGCCCACGCTTATTGCGGCCACATAAGAGCGCAGAGGAAGCTTTCTTATGGCTCCTGACTTCTTAAGGCCCCAAAGCGCCAGCACCAGAGCACAAAACCCGCCTGTTATCGAGGCACAGCGAGTGCCTCCGTCAGCCTGTATGACGTCGCAGTCAATAGTAATGGTTCTCTCTCCGAGAGCGTTCAGATCTACCACAGAGCGAAGCGCTCTGCCGATAAGGCGCTGTATTTCGGCGCTTCTTCCGGAAAGCTTGAGCTTTCCGATATCTCTCGGCGTTCTGTCCTGTGTAGCTCTCGGAAGCATCGAATACTCGGCCGTTATCCAGCCCTTTCCCGTATCCTTTAAAAACGGAGGAACCCTCTCCTCTATCGTTGCATTGCATATGACCTTAGTCTTGCCGCACTCGATCAAAACTGAACCCTCGGGGTACTCTATATACCCCGTCGTTATCTTAACAGGCCTTATCTGGCCGTTTTCTCTGCCGTCATATCTCATTGATTATATCTCCTATTCAAAAAACGCTTTTACAAACTCATCGGGCTCAAACTCAAGAAGATCGGAGGCTTTTTCGCCCACGCCGACGAACTTGACGGGCACGCCGAGCTTATTTGATATGTTGATGACTATGCCGCCCTTTGCGGTTCCGTCAAGCTTTGTCAGTATTATACCCGAAAGCGCGCAAACCTCGTTGAAGCTCTCGGCCTGCATGATGCCGTTTTGGCCCGTAGTGGCGTCGATTACAAGCAGCGTCTCCTTCGAAGCCCCGGGAAGCTCCCTGTCTATAACCCTGTTCATCTTTGAAAGCTCGTTCATAAGATTCTTTTTGTTATGAAGACGTCCGGCGGTATCGCAGATGACTACGTCAACTCCCCTTGCCTTTGCAGCTGATACGGCGTCAAAGATAACTGCCGACGGGTCGGCCCCCTCGCCATGACGCACTATGTCAGCCCCGCATCTTTCGGCCCATATGGCCAGCTGGTCGGCCGCGGCGGCTCTGAAGGTATCAGCGGCTGCAAAAAGCACCTTTTTGCCCTCGCCTGTCAGCTTTTGCCCAAGCTTGCCAATGCTGGTGGTCTTTCCGACCCCGTTTACTCCTACTACTAGTATTACGGATGGTTTGGTCTCAAGCTTTAAGCCGTCATTTTTTTTCATTCGCTCGCAGAGAATATTGCAAAGCTCATTTCTTATTCCATCCTGATCCTGAATGCTTTTTAGCTTCGCCCTTTCTCGCAGCTCGTCAACGGTCTCGGAGGCAAGCCCTGCGCCTATATCGGCCAGAATGAGGCTGTCCTCCAGTTCGGAGAGCATTTCCTCATCTACCTTTCTGAAGGTAGCCAGAACCGCATTGACATTGTTCTGGGCCGACTCTTTGGTCTTTCTGAGGCCCTCGCGTATTTTATCAAAAAAGCCCATGTGGTTTTCATCCTTTCAAATCAGCTAAGCTTGATATTAAGCCTGCTTTCAACCTCGTTTATATCAAGCTTCAAAAGCTTTGTAACTCCGTACTCCTGCATAGTTGCCCCATACAGAATATCGCTGCCCTCCATAGTTCCCCTGCGGTGAGTTATAACTATGAACTGAGTCCCTTGGCAAAGAGAGCGCATATACTCGACGAACCTTGTTACATTGACATCATCCAGCGCGGCGTCTATCTCGTCAAGAACACAGAACGGAGTGGGGCTGACCTTTATTATAGCAAAATAAAGAGCGATAGCAACAAAAGCTTTTTCTCCTCCCGAAAGAAGGGATATTGCCCTGACTCCTTTTCCGGGAAGCTCGACATTTATCTCTATTCCGCACTCAAGGATATTCTTCTCATCCTCAAGCCTCAGATACGCCGTTCCTCCGCCAAAAATATCGGTAAATGTTTTTGAAAACGATTCATTTATCTGCTTGAAGCTTTGGATAAATGTGTCCTCCATGCTTTCAGTCAGCTTTTCTATTATCTCGCTAAGATCGGCTTTTGCCTTTTCTAGGTCATCCCGCTGAGCCGCCATAAAGGTATAGCGGGTATTTACCTCCTCAAATTCATCGATTGAGTCAAGGTTAACGCTGCCCAGAACTTTTATCGAGCCCTTAAGCTCAGATATGCGCTTTGCACAGCCCTGAGGATCCTGAGGCTTCTGATAGATTTCGCGAGCCGTCGTTCTCGTCAGCTCATACGCCTCCCAAAGCCTGTCCAGCACGGCCTTGCGTTCCTGTTCAAGCTGGCCTTTCTTATTTTCAAGGCTTAGGCGCAGCCTTTCCTGATTTATTATTTCTCCGTTTTTGGTCTGAATATCACGATCATTACGGCTTTTTTCACCCTCTAAGGCCAGACGCTGTGCCATAAGCTCGCTTATGCGGCCCTCAGCCTCCTTGCGCCGCTGCTCGCAGGACTCGATCTTCTTTTCGCTCAACGCCACAAGGGCTTCAAGAGAGGCTATTTCAAGCCTTACCTTCTCAGCCTCTGCCTGCTTTTCGGCTGTTTCTCCCGAAGCTGCAGTCATAAGGCGCTCTATCATCGTCACGGAATCCACAAGCGCGGTTATCTCAGCCTGAAGCGAATTTATCTCAAGCTTAAGAGAAGACATCTTTTCTTCTATCGCTCCTGCTTTTCCGCTGTCTTCCTCCGCTCCCTTTGAAAGCTCATCTATCTGCAGGGTAAGCTCTTCGGACTTTTGAGTGATTTCTTCTGCTTCAGCCTCAAGTACTTTTATCTTCTCCTTATGTACAGCTTTTCTTCCCTCATATTCTTCATGTTCACGCTTAAGGCGCGCGATACCCTGCTGGAGGCTTTCGGCAAGAGCTGCTTCCCTGCTTTTCTCGGCATTTACAAGGGCTATCTGCTCCTCTGCCCTTCTAAGCTCATCAGCTGCCGTTTTCTGGCTGTAGGTAAGGGCAGCAAGCTCTCTTGCAGCCTTTTCCTTAGCCTCAGCCCTCTGTGACAGCTCAAGCTCAATATCCCGTAGCTCTATCTCAAGGCGATCCGCCTCGTTTGCCCTTGTAAGAACACCGGCGCTCTTTGCCATGCTTCCGCCTGTCATTGCGCCGCCTGCATTAACAAGCTGGCCATCAAGCGTTACTATCCTGAAAGCATATTTATACTTCTTGCCCATAGCTATGGCGCTGTCGATATTATCGACTACCGCAGTAGTTCCGAGAAAGCTCGAAACTATGTCGCGGTATCTTCCTTCGCACTCCACAAGCCCATCGCCGTAGCCGCAAAAGCCGCGCTCCCCTTCAAGGGCTTTTCTGCCTGCCCATCTAGGCTTTACGGAGGTCATGGGCAGGAATGTTGCCCTGCCAAGATTGTTTGATTTAAGATAGCCTATGGCGGCCTTGGCGGAGTTCTCATCATCCACCACAACGTTCTGCATAGCTGAGCCGAGGGCAGTCTCTATGGCCGGGGAATATGTATCCTCAGTCTTTATCAACGCCGAAAGGGGGCCATGTATACCCGAAAGGCCCTTCCCGGCCTGCATAATCTTTTTAACCGCAAACGAAAAGCCTTCATATTCGCGTTCCATCGTTCTAAGCATAGAAAGCCTGTCTGTCTTTGCGTTTTTCTCTCTCAAAAGAAAATCATAGGCCTCTGCGGTCTTGCGGCTTTTCTCCTCGCGCACCCGCTGCATAAGCTCGAAGCCCTTGATGGTGTTGACTGAGCTGTCTCGCTCACTCATAGCCGCTGAAAGCCTGCCCTCTATTTCTTCCAAAAGCTCCGTCTGGCGATTCAGCTTTTCTCCCGCGTCTTTCTGTTCCCAGAATATATTCTCGGCTCTTCCATCCATCTCAGCCAAGGCCGCGTTAAGCGACATCACTTCCGACAGCTTGCTCCGCTCACGCTCCCTGAGCATGGTGTGGGAGGCCTTAAGGCCCTCAAGCCTACGGCTTCTGTCCTCAGTCTGCCTGCTGGACTGCTCGATTTCTTCCTGTAGTTCACTCAAAAGCCCGGTATTTTTTTCAAGCAAGCTTTCTACTTGAGAAAGCCTCTCTTTTTTCCCGTTAATCTGAGAAGAAAGCTCCTCACTTTTAAGAGACTGTGCATCGGCCTCACGCAAACGCATGGCAAGATTATCATATGCATTCTTTATATTGGCCCCGGTCACAGCTTTCTCAGAAGAAACTTCAGCAGCCTCCGCTTTCGCTTTGTCGAGGGCGCCTCTTGCGGCCTCTATCAAAACATCCTTTTCGCCTATATTCTCAGAATACTTAGAGCTTTTTTCATATAAAAGCTCAAGCTCGCTCTTTCTGGCGGAAAGCAGCCTTTCGGCATTATCAAGATCTATATCTGCTATCTTTATAAGACCGTCCAACCTTTCAAGGCTGTCAACGGCGGATGAAACCTCAAGGGAACGAAGCTCATCTCTGTACATCAGAAATTTCTTTGCCTTTTCCGCCTGTTTTTTCAGCGGATCTACTCTCAATTCAAGCTCTGTAATTATATCTCGTATCCTTACAAGGTTCTCCTCGGCTTGATCAAGTTTTTTGCCGCTCTCCTCCTTGCGGAGACGAACCTTGCTTATACCAGCTGCCTCCTCGAATATCTCCCTTCGGTCTTCACTCCTGACAGAGAGTATCTCGTCTATCCTGCCCTGGCCTATCATCGAATATCCGTCTCTTCCCAAGCCGGTATCCATGAAAAGCTCACGCACATCTTTAAGCCGCGCCGAGCGCCTGTTTATGAAAAAATCACTTTCTCCCGAACGGTAATACCGTCTTGTGACGGTTACATCTGTATATTCAAGCGGTACGGCTCCATCACTGTTGTCAATAGTTATCGAGACCTCGCAGAAACCCATAGGGCTTCTGCGCTTTGTGCCTCCGAATATTACGTCCTCCATCTTGCCGCCTCTGAGCGTCTTTGCGGACTGTTCACCCAAAACCCACCGTATGGCGTCGGCTATATTTGATTTTCCGCTGCCGTTTGGCCCTACTACGGCTGTTATGCCGTCACTGAATGTAAGGACAGTTTTATCGGGAAAGGACTTGAAGCCTTGTATCTCGATGGATTTTAAGTACACTTCCGCACCTCTTCTCAAGCTTTATCATTATCCGTCAATGTTGAGGGGAACAATCATCTGCCGGCACTTGTCGATTCAATAATGAAATACATTTAATTATACCAATTTTACCTTATTTTTTCAATAAGCAAGCAAAAAGAAAAGGGGCCTAATCCATGCTGAATATCTTAATATATGAAAAAAGCACCGTATCCACAGTGCCTTCACCCAAAGCATCCAAAAGAAAAAGGGGGTTTCAAAGCATGGGCGCTCACAATCTGATTTGATTCAAAAACTGTTCCATGTAAAGTGCCCTGAGTGTAATTATATCAAAATTTGTTCCCAATATTGCCTCAGCAATTTTATCAGATTTTCCGCAGAAGCAGTATAATCATTAATAATTTCTTCTCTGGATTCCAAGCTTCAGCAATGCCGGAATGACTCCTGTCATTGCCTGCGCTGAAAAAATACAGTACATTTCTTTTAGCTTCCTCTATCGTACGAATTATTATATTGCTATTCTTTCATAATAAAACTTAAGACATAGCTTCTCACTATTGAAAAGCTATGTCTTATCTGGTGGAGATAAGGGGGCTCGAACCCATGACCTCTCGCGTGTGAGGCGAACGCTCTAACCAGCTGAGCTATATCTCCGTAATAGAAAACAAAGGGTCATTGCTGACCCTTTACCCTCTTAATGGTGACCCGTACGGGAATCGAACCCATGATTCCGCCGTGAAAGGGCGGTGTCTTAACCTCTTGACCAACGGGCCTAAAATGGTAGCGGCAGTGGGATTTGAACCTACGACCTGCCGGGTATGAACCGGATGCTCTAGCCAGCTGAGCTATGCCGCCATTTGCCACATGCGAGCAAATAGAATTATACCGACAGCTTACAACTTTGTCAATACTTAAATCAAATTTTCTTCTATATTTTTTAAGTCGAACACGTGGGACGCAAGAAGTGTTTGATATAAAGGAACACCATTGGCATCGTCGGCCTTCAATACTATAAGGCTTACATAGGCCATCATTCCCCTGTCAAATACCGATTCCTCAAGGTAATCATACTGCTGCTGGTCTATAACTCCAAGCCCAAGGGCATCCTCAGGGGCACTTTGCCATTCAAACTGATCCTTGTCCTCTTTAAAGTCAAGCGCTCTGAGCATAAGAGTTATATAATCCTGAAGCCTCACTTCGCTGTCCGGAGAAAATGTAGTACTAGAGGTTCCGTTCGTAAGGCCAAGCTCATAAAGTGCGGCTACATAGGGCGCGTAGTTTTGCCCTACATCCTTAAAAGGCATATCCAAAGCCGTATCGGCCGACAACACCTCATCTTCAAGCCCAAGGAATCTTATAAGCATTATCGCGGCCTCGGCTCTTGTGGGGTTTCTGTCAAGCTCCCATCCCTTATCTGAGCCTCTGAAAAGCCCACCGAGCCTGTTAAGGGTATACGCGCTAACATAACGTTCATCCCATATCTTGCTAGTCAGGCTTTTGACCATCGTCTTATCCCAGTTATGATCTGCGGAAAGCTCATTCTCTGTAAGCATAAAATATTTTTCACTTGTATTTCCCGTCAAATCATAAGTAACATCTATATACCTGACTTCTCCCTTATACAAAACGGCATTCCATGAATGGTTCATCTCAGGGCTTGCAACGTATACACAAGGAAGTCCCGCGCTTCTGCATATCATCGCAAAAGCGCTGCTCAACCCGTCGCATACCGCAAGGCCGTTTACAAGTGCGCCGTAGGCCGAAAAAGCATCTCCGGTCTCTGTAGCCTGATTAAGCGCTGCATGCATATCGTATTCGCAGTTATCTATCAGATAAGTGTGAATAGCTTTAAACTTTTGCAAATCAGTCATGCTGTCATCAAGTATCTCGCCTGCAAGTCTGGCTGCTTGCTGCTCGGCTTCCCAGTGCTTGGCCTCGTTATTATAAGACACTTTAATGTAGGCATTTATGGGGGAAGGGATATATTCAAAAACATAAGAATCTCTGTAAAGCATTGAAAGATACCTGTAACACAGGGTATAGTCAAATCCGCTTGGAAGGTTTGCTCGCATAGTATTATTGCCCTGCTGAACGTCTCCGGCAAAAACTATGGCTGTATCAAGCTCGCTATTAAAGCTTTTGATATCAGCTGCAAGTACGACCTGAGGAAGAACCATCAAAAGTATAATCAGAGCCGCAATAAATTTGCCGGAAAAGCTGACTACAATACTCTTTTTCTTCAATTAAATACCCCTTTCTGGCTTTTAAGGATACCAATATAAAATGGGCAAAGACATTTCTCCCGCCCATTATCTGTATTTTTTTGTTTTTAATACAGGCTATGCGGCGAATTATATACGCCGCATATGTTTATAACATTTTCAAAAACGATAGATAAATAAGCCCTGAAAAAATTATATTAGCTTTACTGTAAAATATACCGCCGACACAGCCAAAAATCCAATTACTGCATAAAGGATATAATAAGCATACGGCGCTCCTAAAATATACGCAGCGGCTATCAAAACAGCAGACAGCCCATATATAAGCGAAACTTTTATCGGGCAGATATCCCGGCTGTCAAAAACCTTCATATTGATTATGCCGAGCTTCAATCTGCCTTTAGTTTTCTTTGCCGCAAAGAAAGCTATAAGGGCAACTCCGCATATAACTATTCCTGCAACGGTCATCAAAAGATCCAGCTTAGGATTAGATGTCTTTGCAATTATCCATATTATGTAGGCAATAGCCGAATGCGTCATAGCAAGAGAGAAAAACTCTCTCTGGTAGCTGCAATAAACAAGATGAAGAATAGCTATGCCGGGTATGAGTACATACAATACCCTTTTGGCAATAATATAATTATATTTAATTAAAAGGGAAGAACATGTCAAAACAAAAAAGAAAAAGGAAAACATAACTCCGTTAAAAAAACTTTCTTTTTTGAATGTACCCTTTTTCATATCATGTACAGACCATGCGATACTCCCTGCAAGCCCCAAAACAGAAACGCCGATCAAAATGTTATTGGCTTTTATGGCTGCGAAAAAAGTCCCGGCTACATCATATGCATTCCAAAGATATGTAAGGCCCCAAAGCATAACTATGGCTAAGGCAAACACGACCATTACGCGATTTGCTATGTAATCCTCGCTGTTCCTTTTTATTGCTTCTCTGTCACTCTTTCTTATCTGCTCATTCTTTAACATACTCACACCCCGATGTCAAAATTACCAGCCCGGTATACTTTTGTCAAACCATCTTACAGAAAAAATCAGAATCTTCAGTATCTCAGGCATCATGTTCCAGCATCCTACGCCATTCTCATACCCTTTAACATCTATCCGGCAGTGCCTTTATTTCTCTTTCAGATCCAACCAAAGATGAAATTTTAAAGAGCCTGCGAATTATACGCATAGCTTCTATTTAAACCGCCACAAGTTATAAAAAGTTCCGCATTGTTTCTGCAAATAAAATTTCCAATATAGCACGGTTGATCCAATAATTAACTATTCTATCTATAAGAAAATAGCCTAATTCAAAAGACAGTTATGTATACCTCTTTGGATTATAACAAACGTCCCAAAAGTTGTCTATAACTTTACATGGCTAATTTTTTAATTATTCTTTAATACTAACCAAAAGCATGGTCCATCCTTCACGTTCCAGCCTTCGCTCTACCATAAATCCAACAGAAACGAAATGTGAAGAAACTTCGTCAGCTCTTTCGTTTATTATGCCTGATAGAATCAGCTTCCCGTCTTTTTCAAGCCACTCGGCAAAATATTCTGACATTCCCATAAGCACATCGGCCACTATATTTGAAAGTATGATGTCATATTTGCCTCTTTCAGCAACTTTCTGCCTGATATAAGGATTTTGAAGAACATCTCCGCAAACGGACGCACACTTTTCAGCGGGTATCCCGTTTTTATCCATGTTTTCGGAAGTTGTTTTTATTGCGTTTTCCTCTATATCGCATGAAAAGATTCTTTTGCCGCCAAGCAGCATAGCGCAGCAGCCAAGAATGCCGCTTCCGCATCCCATATCAAGTATGTTTTTACCGACGCAGTCAAGCCCGTCAAGCTGTTCCATGCACAGCCTTGTAGTGGCGTGAGAACCGGTTCCAAAGCTTGATGCAGGATCCATTACAAGGATGATCCTGCCCTCACAGTCATCAATAGCCTCCCAGGATGGGCGCACAAAAAGCTTCTCTCCTATCTTGAACGGCTTATAGTATTGCTTCCAGTTGTTTTCCCAGTCGCTGCTTTTTACCATAAAGCTTTCCCAAACGTACTCGCCTCCGCTGTTCATCTGCATAACGATATCATGGGCGCTATTCATAAGCACGGAGCCTTGGGGGTTATCTTCAAAATAGAAAACCGCAGAGGGGTCTCTTTTGGGATTTTCATAAAGCCCTTCTTCAATATAGTCCCATCTGCTGTTTTTATCGTTCACAAAATCATCTATAACAGCGGGGTCGTCGATCTCAAAACCCGGCGCGATGTCTGCCAGCCTGTCGCAAAGCAGGTCTACATCCCCGTTTCTGACAGTTACTTTTACCTTTATATATTCCAACTGAATCTCTCCCTTTCATTACCTCAGTATACACAACGTCTCGCGCCTTGTAAATGTCTTAATTCTTTTAAGTTGCTGACCAAAAATATTACCCCTTGCATAACTTTTCTCAGAATGATATACTTTTGATAGCTAATACTTAGTTTATTAAATATTTTTAGGAGAATTTTAAATGGATTTCAAGGAACTTTTCAAAGAGTTCATGATTGATTTCCCCTCCAGGCTCTCAAAATTTGAGCAGGCGGCACTTGAGACCGGCCTCGATACGCATATTTCCATCTCGGAGATCCATATTATAAACAAAATAGGCCCCGGCGGAAGCCAGAAAATGAATACCATCGCCAAGCGCCTTGGGGTAACACAAGCTACCCTCACGGTGGCCTGCGATAAGCTTGAGGCCAAGGAACTCATCATCAGGCAGCGTGATCCTGAAGATAAGCGCGCCGTAACAGTACGCCTCACTCCATCTGGTTTTGTTGCCTACAGCTTTCATCAGGCGCTGATGGATAACCTTGCCGAAATGTTTGTTTCCGGAATGACTGCCGATGAACTTGGCAAGCTGACCTCAAGAATGTATTCTATATATGACAAACTCAATTATTGACAGCTAGGAGATTCAAAAATGGGCTTCAAAATAATCGTTGACAGCTGCTGTGATGCAACCAGCGTGCCTTATCCGAACATTCCTGTTATCAACGTCCCTCTTCGCATAACTATCGATGGCAAAACCTATGTTGATGACAGATCTTTGAACACAGTCTGGCTCATATCCGCCATGAAGGCCTCTAAGGCCCTGCCAGTGACCGCATGTCCCTCTCCAACAGAATATTCATCTGCAATGAGCGGAGAGGATGACTGTTTTGTCGTAACTCTATCATCTCAGCTCTCAGGCTCATACCAAAGCGCTATGCTTGGAAAAACAATGAAAACGGGAACCGGAAAAGTTCATGTTTTTGATTCTCAAAGCGCCAGTGCGGGTCAGTCAAGGATAGCCTATGAGATCGCCTCTATGATATCCTCGGGCCTTTCCTTTGAGGAAATATCCGAAAAAGGCGAATCCTTTATTAAAGACATGAAGACCTTCTTCATTCTCCAGAGCCTCGATTCCCTGATAAAAGCCGGCCGTATGAGCAAGATCGCAGGCCAGATAGCCACCTTTATGCAGCTCAGGCCGATCATGAGCGAAGACGGCTCTGGCGGAATAATGCTCTATGAGAAGGCTCGTGGCACTAAAAACGCCATTGAAAAGCTTGTTAACATCATCGCGCTTCAGGCAGAAAAAATGCATCTTGCCGGTCGCGAACAGAAGCCACTTTCAATCTCCCACTGCCATTGTCCGGAGCTTGCCCTGAACCTCAAAAAAATGATACTTGAAAAATGCCCGCTTATAACAGATATTTGCATCCACCCCACTGGCGGCCTCAGCACTTTTTATGCCTTTGAAGGCGGAATAGTTGTCGGATATTAAAACCAGGGAGCTTAAAATAATGATAAGATTTAACTGCGATTACAGCGAAGGTGCACATCCCAGGATACTTAAAATGCTAACCGAGACTAACTTTGAACAAACCACAGGCTACGGAGAAGACCCGCATTGTACCCGGGCCCGTGAGCTTATACTGCGTGAATGCGGAAACCCCGATGCCGATCTTTACTTTCTTGTGGGCGGCACTCAGACTAACCTGACTGTAATTGCCTCGGCGCTTCGCCCTTATCAGGGAGTTCTTTCGGCTGTAAGCGGACACATCAATGTTCACGAAAGCGGAGCTATCGAGGCCACAGGCCACAAGGTTCTGGCTCTTGCTTCTGAAGACGGAAAAATAACGGCTGAACAGGTCGAAAAAGCTTACAGGCTCCACCATGAAGATGAAACACGCATACATATGGTGCAGCCGAAAATGGTGTATATTTCTCACCCAACCGAGGTTGGCACCATCTATACCAAAGCTGAGCTTTCAGCCCTTTATGATGTATGCCGCAAACGGGATCTTTACCTCTTTATCGACGGCGCAAGGATGGGCTATGGCCTGACCGCCCCGGGAACAGATCTTACGCTTAAAGATATCTCCAAGCTTTGCGATGTGTTCTATATCGGCGGCACAAAGGTAGGAGCCTTGTTCGGCGAAGCACTTATCATCCTTAACAGCCAGCTCAAAACAGATTTCCCGTATATGATAAAGCAGCGCGGAGGCCTGTTGGCAAAAGGCAGACTTTTGGGCATCCAGTTTGAAACGCTGTTCGAGGACGGGCTGTATTACGAGCTTGGCACCCACGCCAATAAAACTGCGCAAATCATTAAAAAAGCTTGCGAGGATAAGGGTCTGGCCTTTCTCTGCCAGTCTCCCACAAATCAGCAGTTCCCCATAATGCCAAACAGTATGCTCGCGCAGCTTTCAAAGAAGTATTCCTATGCAGATATGGGCAGGATAGACGAAGACCATACGGCTGTCCGATTCTGCACGAGCTGGGCTACTCCGATTGAAGACGCCGAACAGCTTGCAAAAGATATCGCATCGCTATAAACAGATATACAAAAGGTCAGCCGTAAAATATGCGGCTGGCCTTCTTTTTTTATTTATTCCCGTTTTCCATAAATGTTAAAACGGCGACCTGACTTGGCGTATCATCATCGAGGATAAAAGTATCTCCGCCCGTTTCCCTGACAAAATCCCCAGGGAAAAGTTTTAAGAACGAGCTAAGCTCGCCGATAACATCAAAGCCGAGAGACCCCCTGCGGTAATGCATCGGAATTATCACCCTTGGATCGAGGCTGTCGCAGACCTCCTTGGCCGTTTCGGCATCGATGGTATAATACCCTCCCACTGGAATCATCACAAGGTCGCACGGGCCTATGGCCCTTATCTGTTCACTTGAAAGCTTATGCCCAAGGTCCCCCATATGAACGGCGGTCATCCCTCCGGCTTTTATGACATGAATGAGGTTTTTGCCGCGCTTGGCCCCGCCGCAGTCATCATGGAAACATTCAACGGCCTTGATGTCGAAAGGCAGCGGCCCTTCATAGCCCTCAATTTCCACGGCGTCGATATAGGCATGATCCCCATGACCATGGCTCGTCAGCACAATATTGGCATGCGTTTTAAGCGCAGGGTATCCCTGAACATGGTTGTATGGATCAATTACCAGAGATGCCCCCCGGCATTCAATTTTAAAGCAGGAGTGTCCAAGCCATTTTACAGTCATTTCCCTATGCACAAAAAAACCTCCCTTATACTTTCTTTTCCATTACTATCCTCTGTTCCTCAAATCCCAACTTTTTATAGAAATTACAGGCGCTGCGGTTGAACGTCCACACATTTAGGGTAACTGCCTTTGTGCCAAAGCTTCGCGCCTCACTCATAACGGCATTATAAAGCGCTGTGCCAATTCCCTTCCCTCTGCATTTTTCATCGACAGCTAGAGCGTCTACCCAAACAGTTCTGCGCGGCACAACGATAGGATTCTTCGATGCCTCTCTGAACTGTGCCTCGCATATCCCGGCAACACAATCGTCAAAAACAGCAACAAGCGCCAGCTTGGACGGGTCCCCCAGCATGGCCTCAAATTCCTCCGCTGCCATGGCTCTGCCGTTTCTGTAGAAATCGGGACGCTCAACAACATGCAGATCATGCACCTGCTGCATTATGCGGCAAAAATCATCACAATCCTGGGCAGCCGCACGTCTTACTAAAAGGCTCATAAAACCACCTCGGAAAGCTCTGTTCCGTCAAGGTCTTTCCAGACAAAGCGACGCCCTTCAAAGATCATATACCCGTGTTGGCTGCCGTTTTTGGGTATGGAAACCGAACCTGGATTCATGTATATATATCCCTCGTGCCGGTTGCAGGCCGGGATATGGGTATGCCCGCACAAAAGCACCGAGCCTTGAGTCATTGGAGGAGGATTATCCTCCCCGAGCTTATGGCCGTGTGTGGCAAAAATAAAGATGCCGTCGCTACATATTACAGAGTATTCCGCAAGTATGGGGAATTGGAGCACCATCTGATCAACCTCTCCGTCACAGTTGCCCCGCACACATAATATAAATTCCTTGACAGCATTGAGCATTGCTATCACCTTTTTGGGAGAGTAATCTCTTGGAAGATCATTTCTCGGGCCGTGATAAAGTATATCGCCCAAAAGCAGCATTTTATCTGCCTTTTCTCGTTCAAAGGCTTTTAATAATTCTTCACAATAATAAGCAGACCCATGAATGTCAGAAGCTATTAACCATTTCATACTCTATCTCCTAAAAGTCATCTTCAGTAAACTCCTTACGGTCTATATGCCGAAGGCGCTTTCGGCCCACTTAAGCATGTCCAAAAGCCTTTCACGGCTTTGGTCAAGAAGTATCTCCGTCTCTTCATTGACAGGCGCAAGCGGTATAAGCTCACTATCTGTTTCTATAAGGTATTCTTTTGTAACTCCCTTAAGCGATATAAATAGCCGGCTTCCAGAAAACACTCCTGGTTCAATAACAAGGCTGGCATAATCGCTCTCCACCATGACTATTTTCCCTTTAAAGGAAAAAAAATTTGGAAAATACACCTCCGTCTGATAATCGGGATTGCTTTTTTGAGTATAGGATCTGTACCTTCTATATGGAAGAGCAAACCATACGGCAACATAACACAAGAGCAGCGCCATTGCCAAAACAGCGTATTTTTTCTTTTTTGTCATTTTCCCTCCGCGGCGATATAGCACACAATACTGAAAAACCAAAAAGGCATGCAGCGCGTCAAAAACCGCATAACGGATGATCCGCCGCTGCATGCCACGATATTAATACTATATCACAAAGCTTGGAGACAGGCAAACGGCCTCCGTCTTATTTTTTTGTGTCAAGGCGTCTTTTGGCCTCAGACAAAAACTCTTCCCAATGCTTTGCTGTAGCGCTCGGATGGCGTCTTCTGATCCTGCGATTAAATACGCTGAACTCCTCAAGCCGCTCCGTCCACTGATCTTTAAGCTTTGAAATTCTTTGCTCGATCTGGCGCATATTCTGCTCTTTAAGCTCCGCAAGCTGCTGCCTGCCATCCTCGATGCGCCCGGAAAGCTCCTCCCTGCCAAGCTCTACCTTAAGGCTGAGTTCATCCTGTGCCCTGTCAATATCCTCACGCAGACTTTCAAGCGCAACAATGACCTTTCGCATATCCAGCGCCTCTTTTGCGCTTTCCACAAAATCAAATGCGAAAAAAGCGGTAAAAAACCCAACCGCCGCTATAAGCGGCTTCTGAGATGCCGAGAGAACGAGCCTCTCGATAGGAGCATGTACCCACCTCACGAGGGCAACGGTAAGAAATCCCCAAAAGAGTGATGAACTAAGGCATATATACCCGTGAAACTGAAAACGGCTGTCGCTGTAATCCCAATATTTCACCTTGAATAAAGCCTCCATAGCCCAGCCAGTAAAAAGCTCCAGCAGCGTTGCGCCGATAAGCCCGACAAAATATGAAAGCACAAGGTTATCCTTAACGGGCAGCGCAAGAAAAAGCATAACTATTGCCCCGCTGCCGTATATAGGTATGACAGGCCCATGAAGAAATCCCCTGTTTACAAAATGCCTTTTGCAGACAGATACATATGAGGTCTCCCAGATCCAGCCGAAAATACTGTAAATATAGAAAAATGCCAGCCATTGATAAAGTGGGTACATAGTAAGCCCTTTCCGTTCGTGGTTTCAAAAAGCGGGCAAACTTAACGCCCCCCGTGCTTTTCCTGATATGGCATAGCTTACTATGTATCTAAGAAATTGTCAACCGATCAGCCCTTAAGGTCCAGGTATTTTCTTCTCGTGGCCTCTCCTCCCCTTATATGCCTCTCATCCTTATTCTGTTGAAGCACCTTCTGAGTTTCTTCAAAAAGCGTTCGGTTAAGCGCATATAAGCGCTCTGTGACGTCTTTGTGAACCGTCGATTTCGATATCCCAAAGGCGCCTGCGGCGCTTCTTACTGTGGCATTGTTCTCCGTGATATATAAAGCCAGCATAACGGCCCTTTCCTCGGGGTTGCCTTTCATACCCATTCCTCCTAAACATGCTTTGCTAAATGGTTATGAAACTCGAAGAAATATTATGCTTAAGAGTGATACCGGCAAAGAACAAAAGAAAGCGGCACATTTAAAAGCGTGCCGCTTTCTTTGTCATTTAAAGATATTATTTGTTGGAAGAAGACTGTTCAGCAAAGCTGTTGTCGACCAATACGTCAAAGTCTACCCATTTGTCAAGCTCTCCGGCTGTCTCCATAACGGTTTCAAGACGTTCGAGAGCCTCCTGTTTCATGACCGGCGTATCGTTCCATGCATCAATATCCTTATATCTCTGCGCAACCTTTGCAAGAACCTTGACGTCGGTATCGGGGAACTGGTCGGCTATTGCCTTTGCGATTTCATCGGCGCTGTTTCCCATAACCCATTTTTGACCCTTCGCTATTGCGTTGGTAAAGCTCTGGATAACCTTTTCGTTCTTTGATATATAGCTCTTGGAAGCAAAGAACGCAGTATAGGGTATTTCTCCGCTTTCAAGGCCTATGGATGTCAGGATATATCCCTTGCCCGCAGCTTCCACCTCTGTGGCCGTTGGCTCAAACAGAGTCACGTAATCCCCGTTTCCCCCTGTAAACGCTCCGGCCATCATATTAAACTGAACCGAGGTGTCTACGATGGCATCATCCTGTGGAACTACTCCATTCTGACGCATTACGTATTCAAGTGTCATTTCGGGAACTCCGCCCTTGCGTCCGCCGATGATCGTCTTGCCCATGAGATTGCTCCATTTAAAATCTTCATCTGTTCTGCCCACAAGGAAAGACCCGTCTCTCTTTGTAAGCTGTGCGAATACGATAGGATAGTCCTCCCTCCCCTCGTTCAGCACATAAATGCATGCCTCCGGGCCTGCAAGACCGATGTCGGCCTGGTTTGCCAGAACCGCCGTCATGACCTTATCGGCCCCGCCTCCGTTTGTCAGCTCTACCTCGAGACCTTCATCGCCGAAAAAGCCGAGGTTTAAAGCGGCATACAACGGCGCATAAAAGACCGAGTGCGTAACCTCGTTAAGCCTGATCGTAGTCAGCTCGTTTTTATTTGAGCAGGCCGAAAGGGCTCCGGCAAAAACGATAACGCTTAACATTACTGCGATAATTTTTTTCATACTGTCACTCCCATATATTTTTTCAGCGCTTTTTCCAGCCACAATATACATTGGTACATCAAAGCCGCCGCTGCCGCCAGAATAAGCACTGTTGTCATCACAAGATCCATTTTAAAAACCTGCGAGCCGTAAACTATAAGATATCCGAGTCCCGCTTTCGAAACGAGAAACTCTCCCATGATGACGCCTACCCACGAAAGACCCACGTTAACCTTAAGTGCATTTATCATCGTAGAAAAGTTAGAAGGCAGCACAAGTTTGAAAAGTATCTGAAAACGGTTGGCCCCCAGAGTACGCATAAGGCGTATCTTTTCGGGGTCTGTATCAAGAAAACCGTTGTGCATGTCAAGTATGGTGACAATAAGAGATATTGCCAGAGTCATTGCTATAATAGACGATGGCCCCGCCCCAATCCACACGATAAATATAGGGCCAAGGGCCGTTTTAGGCAGGGAATTAAGCACGACAAGATATGGATCAAGCACCTTTGAAAGAAAGCTGCTCCACCAGAGAAAAACGGCAATCACTGTGCCGATAAGTGTTCCCAGAATAAAACCTACGACGGTTTCCATAACCGAAGTTCCCACATGAACAAAAAGGTCTCCGGAATTGAAGAGATTGACAAGTGTTCCAGCCATCCTTGATGGGCTGCTGAAAATAAACGGATCTATCGCGCCTGTTCTGGCAGCTATTTCCCAGCCTATGAACAAAAATATGAGAAGCCCTATCCTGAAACAGACTATAGCCGTATGCTGACGCGTTTTTTTGTCCAAATACTCTTTTCGGCGCTCGGAAATACCTTCAGGCATTTATATCAAGCTCCTTCCAAATTTCATTAAAATAGGCGCGGAAATCGCCGTGATTTCTGCGTTCCATAGGAGAAAGGCCCTGAAGAGTTTCTATCTTATGAATGGCCTTGATATTCCCCGGCCTGCGGGAAAGTACTATTATTCTGTCAGAAAGGCTGACGCTTTCTGAAATATCATGGGTTACAAGCAAAGCAGTTTTGTTTTCGGATCTGATAATCCCATAAATATCTGCCGAGACAGCCAGACGTGTCTGGTAGTCAAGGGCCGAAAAAGGCTCGTCAAGCAGCAAGATTTTAGGATCAGTGACCAGCGTGCGTATCAGCGCAGTGCGCTGGCGCATTCCTCCCGAAAGCTGTGAGGGTGTTTTATTTATGAAATCGGCCAGCCCATAGCGCACAAGCAGTTCCCTTGCATGGGCCGAACGTTCTTTTGCGTTTTCCCGCCGGAGCTCCAGCCCGAGGGTGACGTTTCCCCAAATCGTTCTCCATGAAAAAAGCTGATCTTTTTGGGGCATATAGCCTATTTTTGAGGAAGGCTCTGTAACTTTTTCCCCATCAATATATACTTCTCCCTCTGTCGGAGCCTCAAGGCCGGCTATGATAGAAAGCAGAGTGGACTTCCCGCATCCCGATGGTCCCACAAGGCTGACAAACTCGCCTTCCTCGATGCCGAAAGACACATTGCTGAGCGCCTCAACTTCACCATCAGGTGCCTGATAAGTCAGGCCGACGTCTTGCACTTTCACAATCATTACATCGACGGCTCCTTCCTTAAAGTTCGGGGGCCTCAAAAGGCTTCCTGTCTTATCATATGGGAAATCATAAATTGTGTGATGCAGCCACAAGATTTTACTCATCCGATCATTTTGCCTACAAAAACCGATATAAATGCCGCCCATCTGTATATTAAAGCTGTTTATCCAAGCCTATAAGCTAATGCTGTACGCCCTCATAAATATGGTTTTTGCTGCTGCGGCCCCCTGTCTGGCCCCCAAATAAAAAGAAAACAAAAAAGGGCATGCAATATTTTGCATGCCCTTAAACGCATAATGCCTAAAAAAACACTTTTATGGTTCAATAACCCAACAACTGCCCAGCTTAAATCTGGCGCCCCAACTTCATTTCAAGATATTCGTCATATGTGCCTCGGCGGTCAATTACACCATCTGGGGTTATTTCTATTATCCTGTTGGCTATGGTCTGGATGAACTCATGGTCATGAGAAGTGAAGATAACTACACCCTTGAAGTCTCTCAGCCCGTCGTTGACAGCAGTTATGCTTTCAAGGTCAAGATGGTTTGTGGGCTGATCAAGCACAAGGGCATTGCTGCCGAAAAGCATCATCCTTGAAAGCATACACCTTACACGTTCACCGCCGGAAAGAACCTTGGCTGGCTTATAGACCTCATCACCTGAGAAAAGCATCCGTCCAAGGAAGCCGCGAAGAAACGTCTCGGTATCTTCGGTAGGAGTATACTGGCGTATCCACTCTATAAGGGTGAGGTCACAGGTATCGAAAAACTCGCCGTTGTCCTTGGGAAAATATGATACGCTTATCGTCCCGCCCCACTTACATGTTCCGCTGTCGGGCTGGCTCTCATTCATTATTATTTTGAAAAGCTCTGTAATGGCAAGAGGGTTTTCACCGAGTATAGCCACCTTATCGGTCCTGTCCAGCCTGAAGGTTATATTATTGAGCAAGAGGCTGCCGTCGTCGGCCTTTTTTGTTATACCATCAAGCTCAAGGATCTCCTTACCCGGCTCCCTTAAGGGGGTAAAGCCGACAAACGGATATCTTCTTGAGGAAGCGGGCATCTCCTCTACATCGATCTTATCAAGCAGCTTCTTTCTTGATGTCGCCTGCCGGGACTTGGATTTATTGGCAGAAAACCTTGCAATAAAGGCCTGAAGCTCTGCTATTTTTTCTTCTGCGCGCTTGTTCTGTGCCTTCATCAGCCGCTGGATAAGCTGGCTTGATTCATACCAGAACTCATAGTTGCCGACATACATCTTTATCTTGCCGTAATCTATATCGACAATATGGGTGCAGACATTGTTGAGAAAGTGGCGGTCATGGGATACGACCAAAACCGTGCC
Source organism: Clostridiaceae bacterium (assembly GCA_034926865.1). Lineage (GTDB taxonomy): Bacteria > Bacillota > Clostridia > Oscillospirales > Butyricicoccaceae > RGIG1902. The sequence goes on along the minus strand of JAYFQP010000009.1, from coordinate 83,341 downwards.
CGGATAATCAAAAAGGAAGTCTTCAAGCCATCTGACAGCGCTGATATCAAGCTCGTTTGTCGGCTCGTCCAAAAGCACTATTTCGGGGTTGCCGAAAAGGGCCTGCGCAAGCAGAACCTTGACCTTATCGCTGTCATTGACATCGGCCATGCACGAATAAAGAATCGACTCATCAAGCCCGAGGCCCTGTATCAGCCTTGAAACATTGCTCTCGGCCTCCCATCCGCCAAGCTCGGCGTAAAGGGTTTCAAGCTCGGCAACCCTCATGCCGTCCTCATCCGAAAAATCGGGCTTTGCATATATGGCGTCTTTCTCTTTGCCTGTATCGTAAAGGCGTTTGTTGCCCATGATTACAGTATCTAAAACGGTATATTCATCAAAGGCAAAGTGGTCCTGTTTAAGAACCGACATCCTTGTATTGGGTGACATCGATACAGTGCCGGTACTCGGCTCAAGCTGGCCGGAAAGCACCCTCAGAAAAGTGGATTTGCCGGCGCCATTGGCTCCGATTATACCATAGCAGTTGCCGTCGGTAAATTTGAGGTCTACATTTTTAAAAAGTGTCTGGCCCGGAAAAGATATACTTACATCAGAAACAGTTAACATTTTTCTCTCCTAATATATAATGCTCTATACATTTTACCCTACCCCCAATTTAAAAGCAACAGCTATTTTCGCCCTTTCTGATGGATAATCAGTTGAAACACCCTTGCTAAAAGTATTACCGTTAGCTCACTTCATCAATATTTATCATTTTTATTCCTTTTTCCGATGCGAAACGAATAGCTCTATGTGCCTCGGTGTCTGTTATGATGCAGATGCAGTATGAGCAGCGCTCAGCAATATAGCTCTCCTGCCTTCTAATACAAAAGGGGTCATACCTCTTGGAAACATAAATTATTTCATCCGCTTCTCCCAAAATGCTGTGGTATAAGCTCTTTTGCTCTCTGCTCCATGACCTTTCACGATGCTCGCAGGGCAAGGCGAATATAAGCCGAACTCTTCTGCCCATCTCCTTCTTTGCTATTATCATGGCGGCCGGCATTTGTTCAAAGCCCGGTGCTCCGCCTGAGATAAAATCAGTCACACCCTGAGAAATAAGTCTTTCTATCTCACGATCAAGACTTATAACAATGCTCTGTATTTTGTTCACCGGCAGTTTTTCGCTCCCCATAAAAAACAAGCGTTAATATTCATATCTTTCCCTCCTTTAGTGATATATCACCCAAAGTATATCATATTTTTTAGCTTAGTGAAATATCACTAATATGTTTATTTTTAATCTATTATGATAATTAGTGATATATCGTTTGGAGGGATTGTATGAATACTCAGGAAGCCGTTGCTCTCAGAATAAAACAATTATGCCATCAAAAAGGATTTACCCCTAACGGAATTGCTGTTCACTCTGCGGTTCCTCAGGGAACTGTTAAAAGTATTTTAAACGGTGAAAGCAAAAATCCAGGAATTACAACCATAAAAAAGCTCTGTGATGGATTTGAGATCACTCTTGGCGAGTTTTTCAGCACACAGGAGTTTGACAGCCTTGAACAGGAAATAAAGTAATATTCCGCAGCTGCTTAACCTCATTTATTTGTCATTGAGAAAGAACTGAAAACCACGAATAATATAATCAATATCATGCCCGCACGGAGGCGAATGTATGGAAAACGATCAGCTCTTGCCGCGCCTTAAAGACCTTTGGGCACGGTGCCTGAATAAAAGTATAGTGACAAACACCTTCTTTCTGACCCCTAGGGAACAGATGGAGGCCCTTTCCTTCTGCCGCAGCATCGGGGCACCCATATACTTTTTTGGCGGCTATATGGAGTCTGAGCGGAAAATGGCCTTTTTCCTGCCCGATTATATTAACTGTGACACGTTTGACCCCTCGCCTTATATTAAGGCAGTATGGGCAAAAACGCCTTTTGCCTCCCTGTCGCACAGAGATTTTCTCGGCTCGTTGATGGCGATAGGAATAGAACGTGAATGTATAGGGGATATAATTGTCAAAGCACAGGAGGCCTGGTTCTTTCTTACCCCGGCCATAACCCCACATGTCATAGACACAATGGTAAGGGTTGGGCGCGACGGAGCCTCCCTTTCTGAACTCCCGCTCACAGACCTTCCGACATTCACCTCAGAGATACAAGAACAAACCTTCACCGTTCAGTCGATGAGAGCAGATGCCATTGTTGCCGGTATATTCAGGCTATCAAGAAGCTCGTGCCAGGAGCTGTTTGCCAAGGGAGATATAAACATAAATTACTTTCCATGCATGGATAAGGATGATCCGGTTTCGGTAGGAGATATAATCTCCCTGCACCACTATGGCAAGGCAAAGATACTTTCGGCAGACGGAAAATCCAAAAAAGGACGCACCTTTGTGACGGCAGGCATATATAAATAAAGTAAAAAGACGGAGCCTATGCTCCGTCTTTTTATATATATGCTTATTATCAGTCGTTATAAATCGGGAAACGCTTGCACATATCTGTGACACACTCACGGATATAGTCGGCCTTATTATCGAAATCACTGGCTGTAAGGGCAATAAGCTCGGCAATCTTGGCCATTTCAGCCTCTTTAAAGCCTCTTGTGGTGACAGCAGGGGTTCCAACTCTTATACCGCTTGTAACTGTGGGCTTTTCAGGATCGTTTGGGATGGAGTTCTTGTTGACGGTGATATAAACCTCATCGAGACGTTTTTCAAGCTTCTTGCCTGTTACGCCGAAGTTTCTTACATCTACAAGCATCAGATGATTGTCTGTTCCGCCGGAAACAAGCTTAAAGCCCTGCTTCAAAAGCTCGTCTGCCAGAACGGAGGCATTCTTCACGATCTGCTTCTGATATTCCTTAAACTCAGGCTTCAATGCCTCGCCGAAGCATACAGCCTTTGCGGCGATTATATGCATAAGAGGGCCTCCCTGTGTGCCGGGGAATATCGCCTTATCGATCGTCTTTGCAAGCTCTTCCTTGCAGAGAATCATGCCGCCCCTGGGTCCGCGAAGGGTCTTATGAGTTGTCGTTGTAACGACATCGGCATAGGGAACGGGATTCATATGGAGACCTGCGGCTACAAGGCCTGCGATATGAGCCATATCGACCATAAGGTATGCTCCGACATCCTTGGCGATCTCAGAGAACTTCTGGAAGTCGATAGCTCTTGGATATGCGGAGGCGCCTGCAATGATCATCTTAGGCTTGCATTCCTTGGCAGTCTTCCATACCTCGTCATAATTTATAGTCTCAGTTTCAGGATCAAGGCTGTATGGAACGATATTATACAAAGAACCGGAAAAATTTACAGGGCTGCCGTGTGTAAGATGCCCGCCGTGATTGAGGTTAAGACCCATCACGGTATCTCCGGGCTTTACAAGTGCAAAATAAACAGCCAGATTGGCAGAAGCGCCGCTATGGGGCTGTACATTGGCATGATCAGCTCCAAAAAGCCTGCATGCTCTTTCACGTGCAATATCTTCAACTACGTCGACCTTCTCGCATCCGCCGTAATATCTCTTTCCGGGATAACCTTCCGCATACTTATTTGTAAGGCATGTCGCCATAGCCATCATAACAGCAGGGCTTACAATATTCTCAGAAGCGATAAGCTCAATATTTCTAACTTGTCTGTCAAACTCGTGTCTGACAGCCTCTCCAACTTCGGGGTCAAACTTTGCAATAAAATCCATGTTTTCTTTTACCATAGTTTCCTACCTCCACAGCTAATATTACATTTTTTAATTAAAATGCAAAAAGCAACTATGCGTTTATAATATACCAGAAGACACCTAAAGGTCAAGCGTTATCGCTTTAACTAATAAGTGAAGTCTTGTTTATTTTTCCGTGATGACACGCATCACATTCATGTCAAAAGACTCTGTCGGAATATCCTCCAAAACAAACCGGCTGTAGCATATGCCGCATGTAAAAGCGCGGGTCTTTGCCATAAACCTGTCATAATAGCCTCCGCCCTGACCAAGACGTCTTCCATCATTCGCAAAGGCAATGGCCGGAACAATGGCAAAATCTATTTTATCAAACCCAACGGTCTCAAGCCCTTCTGCCGGCTCGAGTATGCCGTACCTACCCTCGCGAAGCTGGTTCAAAGAGGTAATAAGAGTAGCCTCCATTACCCCTTTCTCAAGACATTTCGGCACAGCGAGGTGTTTGCCAAGCTTCAGGCTCTTTTCAAGTATACCTCTTGTTTCGGGTTCGCCTCCGTATGAAACATAGCAAAAGACTGTGCCTGCCTTTTGGTATTCTTCTAAAGCAAACACTTTTTGCTCTATCAGCTTATCCCATACAAGCCTTTTATCTTTATCAAGCTGTCTTCTTTCAAGGCGTATTTTACTGCGTAGGCGCGCTTTTTCTTCCCTGATATCCATGATCCTCCTCCAAAGCTCAACTTCGGCATTAACCGGCTTATTACTTCAGTTCAAAAACATTCCGGGCACTTCCTACGGCAAGTCCGTTGTCATTATATACAATGCCAGAGTTGAGCTTTTCCAGCATATCAAGCGTCTCCTGCTTATTATAGCCTATCCTGCGGAATATTCCGGCAATAAGGAACGGCCAAAGATAATCTGTACCGTCGGCAATCTTAAGGCTTATGCCAAGCCCCTCATTCTTAAGGCCTATACCGTATACTCCCATAGCGCCTCCCTTGCCGATAAGGTTGGAATCGCGGTTAATATTACCGCAGACAAAGCCTCTTCCCCTCATCATTATGGGGTTGCGGTTTATCATCGGCACAAATCTCAGGGCGGCCTCGCCAAGCTTCTGATCCCGCATTTTTTCGGGTCTGGCCAGGTTTTTGAAGGCGCAGGCAATATTCTTTATGGGCACCGCGAAAACAGGCACGCCGCAGCCGTCAACACCAACGGTTACATCTTCTTTATTGACCTCGCTTACCGAAGCTATGGTCTCAAGCACTGCCTGCTGCGCTTTCGATTCTATCCTCCAATAATCCTTTACCGAACCCGTAAGCTTACGCTGAAGCAGCATAAGTGAGAGATGCTTTCCGGCGCAGTTATGGTATATTTTTCTCGGTGGGAGCCCAAGGCGAATGCGCTCCTCATTACTCTCGGTATCGCAGGGCACAGCGGGCTTCATTATCATATCCTGCTCATCAAGCCCGGCCTTGGCTATTATGCCCTCAAGCGCCTTTACGTGAACATCCTGCGCCGTATGCGACCCCGCCATTATGGCACATTCCTCTTCAGAAAGCCCAAACTCCCTGTCGATTCCCAGAGCTATTGTCGGAAGTGCCTGAACGGGCTTTGACGCGGAACGGTAATACACCTTTGCATCCGGGTCACCCGTGCTTAGGATCAATCCGGAATCTTTATCCACAACGCATATGTATCCGTAATGAGTGTTTTCAAGCTGGTCTCCCCTGTATTCTTCTATAAGTTTTGCATATCCGTCCATTATGGTTGCCCCGTTTTCTTATTTTTTCATTATTAAGTTACCACAGATTTTTATTTTTTTAAAGCATAAAAATTAACTTTATAATGAAATCACCTTTTCCCCATTCACTTTTCATCAAAACGATAAAAATCGCAGCAAAACAAAAAGCCCCGGAACAGATAACCCATATCCGCGGCTTTGGATGTTTTCAACCAGAATATAAAGTTTTAAAGGTTATGCCAAAAACCTGAACATGTGCCCGGCCGAAAGCATAACAAAACTGTAAACGGCTATTGTTGGGGGTTTGGCAATCGCACTTATGGCCAAAAACTTTTTGGGAGACATCTTTGTAAGCCCGGCAAGCAGACACAAAGTGTCATCCGGGAAAAACGGCAAAAGGATAGCTATGGCAAAAAATCTTACAAATCCCTTGCTGTTCTCCAGCTTGCCGATATATTTATTGTAGGTACTCTCATCCACCATGGAAGTAACAATAGGCTTTCCATATTTTTTAGCCAGCAAAAAATTGATCATTGAACCTGCCAAAACCCCGGAATAATTAAGCACAAAGCCCCAGACAGGGCCAAATGCCGCAACGCCGGTCATCAACGTTACTCCCCCGGGTATAAAAGGGAGAACAACCTGCAGCACCTGAAGCACAAGAAATACCACCGGGCCCAAAAAGCCTGCTCTTCCAACAAAGGCCCTCATGCTGTCAAGATTCCTGAACCAACCCATATGCCATCCTAAAAATGCAAACAGCAGCATCCCGAGCATAACGGCTATTGCTATCGCATTAATTAAATTTTTTGAAAATGCTCTCTGCATAAAACTCCGCCTTTATATATCAATCTTTCTCCTCCTCAAGGCTGTCAAAAACAAGCATAACCTTGAAAAGATCGCCGTCTATCTCTATTGTAAGCCTGCCCTTTTGAAGCTCGGTAAGGCTTTTGGCTATATTTAACCCAAGTCCGCTGCCCTCTGTGTGGCGAGAGCTGTCGGCTCTCACAAAACGCTCTGTCAACTCATCGGCATTTATATTTAGTCTTTCTTTAGAAACATTTTTTATCTCCAGCAGAGCTTTACCGTTCTTTTTGAGCAAAGAAAGATAAAGCCGAGTTCCGATCTGCGAATACTTTGCAGCATTTCCCAACAAATTATCAAGAACTCTCCATATGAGTCTCCCATCCGCCAATATATAAACCGGTTCTGGCGGAAGCTCTGTAACAGGTTCCACTCCGATTTTTTCAAGCCTTTCGCTGTATTCTCCAACAGCCTGATTGACAAGCTCGCATAGATTAGTTCTTACAAGCTCAGCCGATATATTGCCTGTAGCCGCCTTTGAAGCCTCAATAAGATCCTCTGTCAGCTTTTTAAGCCGGTTGGCATGATGCTCAAGGATATTCGCATACTCCAGGGCCTGTCCGTCAAGAGGTTCCTTTTTCAGAAGATCTACATAATTGATTATAGATGTCAGAGGCGTTTTTATATCGTGGGATACGTTGGTGATAAGCTCGGTTTTCATCCTCTCGCTTTTCATCCGCTGTTCAACAGCAATAGAAAGGCCGTCCGCTATACTGTTGAGATTTTCTCCATGCTCCTTAAGGTCGCCTCTCAATTTAGACGTATCTATCTTATAATCTATATTTCCCTCTGCAATTCTCCGGCCTCCCTCTATCACCTTGCGAAGCTTGTTCGCAAAGAAACAGCATCCTGCCACGATGGCACAATCAAACACAAAAGCAAAAAAGCCCATCTCGGCGTCCCATTCCGACTGACTGGTTAAGAAAGAACTGATAACCAGCAAAACGGAGGCTCCTGCAAAAGTTCTCCACTCGATCGCGGCTGTCATAGATAATTTCTGCATAGCTTTAAAGGCTTTTAGCATCATTTTCCATACAGCCAGACAGCATTGATAGATAAGCGTATTATGCCACCATTTCCCCGCCTTCATGCGAGTTGCCGTTGTCAGAAGAGTAGCAAGACAAATAACAACCGATATTCCGAAAACCAGCGAATATATAACTATGGTATAGATGTTATTTATATCACCGGTATATTGGTAATCAATAGCCAGACTTATTATCAGAGCCAGAATCATCCCAACTCCGCAAAGGTAAACATCATAAGGGATCTTGTCCTGCGGATTAAAGGTTATTCCCTCTATTCCTGCACGGTGCCCTGCCGAGCAGCAAAGAAACACTATGGCAACCATAAGAACTATCGCCGATATGCCTGACAACCATATAAGTGTATATTTATTTGAATTCATGAAGCTGAACAATGTATACGCGCTGTAAAAAACATCAGCCCTTTTGAGCTGCATAGGTAGCATTGCCTCAAAAGTGAACAGCTGAGCTGTGTCCCCGTATCTTTTTGCCGCTTCAGGCGTGAGCACCCTATAGATATCTTTATTAGCGACAACAAAATAGTAAGTTGCCTTTACGCTGTAATCCTTGGTTTCACCGTTTGAAATTACAACGCTGCCGTCCTTATCATAAATACTGAAAACAAAGTTTGTACGGCTCGCCGAATAGCTGCTCTGACCGGCATTTACATAAAATATAAATCCATCACTATCCCCTACATACTCCTGCATCACCTGAAGGGCATGGCTGTACATCTCGTCGGTGCAGGCCTTGCTTTCGAAATACCCGATGTCTCCGTTCGAATAAACATCAAGCTCGTTTGCGTAAATTGCTCCCACGCCTCCAATAAGAAGACCTATGGAAGTAAAAAAAACCAAAAACACTGCCGAGATTTTGACTGGGAGATTTTCGGTCAGTTTTGTTTTCATAACTTCTCCATTTTATAACCCAACCCCCAGACGACCTTGAGATATCTGGGTTCAGAGGGATTTATCTCGATTTTTTCTCTCAAATGGCGAATATGAACAGCCACCGCACTTTCAGAGCCAAATGCGGCCTCGTTCCAGACGCTGCTGTATATCTGAGCCGAGGAATAAACTCTGCCCGGGCTTTCCATAAGAAGTTTGAGGATATTATATTCCATAGGCGTCAGGCTTACAGGTTCGCCATCGACAGTAACAAGCTTTTTTTCGTCATCTATTTCTATTCCGCCTACTGTAAGATTGGTTTTGGGCTTGTCCATGCCTCCGAGATTTGTATACCGTCTCAATTGTGAACGAACCCTAGCCTGTACCTCAAGCGGACTGAAGGGCTTTGTAATATAGTCGTCGGCCCCCATGTTGAGACCCATGACTTTATCGCCGTCTTCACTTTTGGCCGTCAAAAGCAATATGGGGAAATTATATCTCTCACGAAGCCTTTCCATTGCCTCGATACCATCCATTTCAGGCATCATTATATCCATAAGCGCCAGGTGAAGATCTGTTTTTTCGGCAATGTTCAGCGCCTCACGTCCGTTCCGAGCCTCGATAAGGTTATAAAGCTCGCTTTGCAAATACACCTTTAAAGCCGCCCTTATGTCCTTTTCGTCGTCGCAGATCAATATATTATACATTATTCCCCATACCTCCTCAGTGATTGTACCAGCTTTGCATTTAAGATAAAAGCCTGTTATTCATTAAGATTTGCTTAAGCCATAGTACTTAAGCATTTCTTAAGCCTTTTGCCTCTTTCAACTTAAAAAACATCATGTATGCTCTAAACTGAAAGTAAGATAAAAGGATGTGTAAAAATGGCTGACGGCATACCACATATATTATCTATTATCATCAAACTCTTCTCAATATATTTTATCACAATAGCCCTGTTTTCCTTCAAAAAACAGGAGCCTTATAAAAAAATGCCTCCAAAAAACCGTTTCGCTGTTCTGATCGCAGCAAGAAACGAACAAGCTGTAATAGCAAGAACAGTTAAAGCACTTAAAAGCCTGAATTACCCGTCTGATATGTTTGATATTTTTGTTATTCCAAATAACTGCACTGATAACACCGAACTCCGCGCACTTGAAGCGGGTGCAAAAATAATCCGGTGCGGAGGAGAAGTGAAAAACAAGGGCGATGCTCTGCACTGGGCCGTAAAAAACCTGAGCGGAAAAGGCTACGACGCAATATGCGTATTTGATGCAGACAACATAGCGGACCCCGATTTTCTATGCCGGATGAACGACGTATTCTGCGCGGGAGCCAAGGCCGCAAAGGGGAAATGCCTGTGCGTCAACCCATACGACTCATGGATTTCAGGCTGCTATGCCATATATTTTGGCCTTTTCAATATATTTTACAACAACGCGCGTTCGGCCCTCGACCTTTCTGCCAAGCTTAACGGAACCGGCTTTGCTGTATCTACTGAGCTGCTCGATCAGCTTGGGGGATGGAACACCCAAACTATCGCAGAAGACGCCGAGTTCTCCTCGCTATGCGCCATCGGCGGGCATAGGGTGTGGTGGGTTCCTCAGGCCATAGCTTACGACGAGCAGCCGCTGACGCTTAAACAGTCCGTAATCCAGCGGATACGCTGGTGCGGCGGCATAATGCAGGTATCCTTTTCAAAGTTTCCTCAGCTAATTGGCAAATGCAAAAAAAATCCGCTTGCTTTCGACTTTGTGATGTTCCTTATGACTCCCTTTGTTCAAGCTGCTTCTGTTATCCCCACCGCATACAGCCTTGTCTCAGCTATATTCTCTTATCAAACCGATGTAATCTCGTTTGATAGCATCATCCTTGGTTTGCTTGCAGGCTATGCCGGCTCGGTATGCCTCGCGCTTTTAATTTCTTATCTCTCTGGGCTTCGTGACAAACGCATACTAAAGGCAGTTTTCACCTACGGAATATTCATGTTCTCGTGGATACCCATAAGCCTTTATTGTCTGCTCCGCCGAAGCGGCGTATGGCACGAGATGCCGCATGGTCTTGCAAAGGTCTATTCCAGAGAAGCCGCCTAACAAATACGCTTTAATTTAGACTGTATGTTTATGGAAAATGTTCTCAATCAGCTTGGTTACTTGTAAATTTCTTCCGAAAAAGGGATGCTGTGCATCCCTTTTTAATTTCGAAGCTGTCATACTTATTGCGAAGGCATGGTAACCGTGATAAACTACATTTAGAATATAAAATTGTTTGTAAGGGAGATACTCTATGAATAAAATTACTAAGGAAGCCTTATCCAAATTCGACTCGCTTGTAAACAGCGTTATGGAAGCAGGAAGCGCAGCCGGGCTTGCCGCGGCTGTTGTCGACAAAAACGGCCGCATCGCCTTTGAGCGGTATTACGGTTTTCGCGATGCCGAAAACATGCTGCCGATAGACAAAGACACAATATTCGGGCTTGCTTCAATATCAAAGTCCTTCACAGCTTTGGCTGTTATGCAGCTTGAGGAGCAGGGCAAGCTTAAGCTCTATGATCCCATAAGTCTTTATATACCAGAGTTTACAAATAAGAATCAGGGAGACCCTGTGCTTATATGGCACCTGCTTTGCCACAGCGGCGGCTTTTATCCACAGAAGCGCATCCTTATGACAGATGTTGCCAATTCTCTTGGCCTTACTCAGGAAAAGGACGGAGATTTTTCATATAACTCAGAGATCGAAGCAAAAGGCACAGAGCTTGTAGCAAAACGCCTTGATGAGCTGACTGACCTTATCGCTCCTCCGGGGAAATGCATGAGCTACTGCAACGATGGCTTCGGGCTGCTTTCACATATAGTCATGTCGGTATCCGGCGAGCCTTCCTTTGCTGACTATGTGGAAAAGCATATTTTAAAGCCTCTTGGCATGACCCGCAGTTACTGTGACTTTGTAGCCCCGCAAAAAGATCCCAACTCCGAAGTGATATATAAGCTGGATAACCGAAAACGCGTCATAACTGACAATCTTGACAATGCCTTTGTTTTGAATGGCGGAGGGGCTATGAAATCAACCCTCTCGGATATGGCGAAATATGTTGCAATGTACATTAACGAAGGTTTGGGCACAAGCGGCAGAAGCACAGCAAATGTGGCAAGCATAAGGGAAATGGTAAAGCCGCGTCAGGCTGACGGCTTCAATACATATTACGGCTTTGGTCTCATGATCAATCCCATGGGAAATTACACTGTGATTCGTCACGGCGGCAGTCTTCCCGGGGTATCATCTCATATGGCATGGTCGTACGAGGCGGAAGCAGGCGTTGTAATACTCTGCAACACAAGCGGGGTCTCGGTGGCTGCTCTGGCTGACTCCCTTCTGCGCCTCTGGCTTGGAAAAGATCCTTCAATAAGCCTGCCAGAATACGCCGAATGTGTATGGGATGCGGACTATCTCTCACAGATATGCGGAGAATACCGCGCGGAAGAGGGCGCTCATTTTTCCATCGAGGCCGGTGATGACGGCAAGCCGCAGGTTACCGCCGACGGCAGCACTTATCCCCTTATCGTCTTAAGCCGCCGCTATGCCGTTTTGCGCCAGAAGTTCGCAGATGTCAGCTTTGAAGTGCTTCGTGATGAGACGAGGGGCGTATATGCCATGCGTCAAGGCAGCAGGATCGTCCCGAAAGCGGCAAAGTAACTCCTGTTCTTTATTTGTTTTGGCGATTTTTCTAACAAATTGCTCCTTCAGGCATATTATGGAATGAAGGAGTGATTATATGGATCTGAAAAACGGGAATATAACCTTAGGTGAGGTCCTGCGCAATCCAAATGCCGCAAATATACTTAACGATGCTTTCCCCGGCATCATGAACAATAGGATGATGATGCGCATGGGATATAGCATGACGCTTAACAAAATTGTTTCCCATGCCCGCGGAAGAGTTCCCCAGTGGCAGCTAAATAATGTAATTGATAGCCTTAAACAGGCATAGCGGCTGCTATGCCTGAGTTTCTATGATTATTATTCCAAGCAAAAATGCCGAACGCTTTTTCTTTTTGTATTGCTGAGTTTAATTATGAACCCTCATATTTGATAAGGCAGGCAGCGTAAGCTGCCTGCCTTATCAATTTTTTATCTATATATACTTGATAACCATTATCACAAAGCTGCTTTCATTTTACCATGCCTATTCGTATATAACCTTCAGGAAAATATAGCTTTTCCCGCCGGTGGAGCGAATTTCAAACGGGCTTTCCATATCCAGCCCCAGCTTGGTGCGCAGGCTGGAAATATGCGCTGTCACCGTATGGGTTGAATTGTTGCTTGGTACGCCCCATACAGCCTCATACAAATCGGCTGCCGGGCACTCTCTCCCCGCATGGCTCACCAGATAAGCCAGAAGCTGAAGCTCCTTCTGTGTAAGGGATACCGGCCTGCCCTCAAGCACAGCCATTCCATTTTGAAGGTTTATGGATAACGGCGGCATTTCTATCCGTCCGGCGCCTGAAAGGCCGGCCCTGCGAAGCTGTGCCATAACTCTGGCAGACAAAACCTCAAGGTCACATGGCTTTGTTATATAATCATCGCCTCCTCCGGTCAGCCCCTGTACTATATGCTCGCTTTCGCCAAGGCTTGTAAGATATATTATTGGCGCAGTGGTGATTTTTCTAAGCTCCTGGCAAAAATCGTAGCCAGAGCCATCCGGAAGCATTACATCCAGCAAAATCAGATCGGGCCGCTGCCTTCGCATAGTCTCTCTGGCTTCCTCAATGGTGCGGGCTGCAAAGACCTCATACCCTTGCCCCTTCAGATGCCTGATGTTGACCTGCAGAATACCTTCCTCATCCTCAACGACAAGAATTCTGGGCTGCCTTTCTCTCATTTCGCTCACCTCTCTATTATATATGGTCTATAAAGCCGTGCGCGGCCTCAGGCGTACAAAGCGTTTGTTTTACCAATTATATCACATTTTAAGGCTGGCGCAATCTGGGCTTTAAATAATACAAAAGCAAAAACAATCAAATTTCCTTGATTTTCGTTTTCAGTTAAATTTTCATGTACAATTTTTTCATAGGAAATTACCGAGAAAGTAAGGAGGTGAGCAAAATGGCAAAAATCCAGATGGTCAGCGTCAGCTGCGCCGCAGAAGGCGTATATGACGTATTTCTGGACATCCACTTTATAAATGGACAGACTGTTATACTCCCGTTAAAAGATAAATCGATCGACCCCGAATTTGCTGAGATATTTTCAGACGGGAGGCTGTTTTCGCCCCATACCGACGGAGAACACATCTATTGGCAAAATGGCCCAAGCTTGTCAGAAACAGAAATCTTACAAATGATACGGAGGGATGGCGGATGAGCAGGCCGAAAATCATCAGTACGGATGCATACGATAATGACCCTGATAAAATTCTCGTGGAACTTGAAAACGGAGCGATTCTAATACTGGAGTTATCCTCAAAGCTCAGTGATCCTTTGTTTGCGGAAATCAAAGAGCTGTCTCTTCCAAAAACGGACGGAACGCGTGTTTATTGGTCCAATGGCGCCAACCTAAGCCTAGATGAGATCATTTGTATGCTAACTGACGAACCTTAAGTTAATGCCAATAGCCATTGTCAAATTAATTGAGTTTCATGAAATAACACCTAAAAACAGCATATTTTCTTCTTTATCCTATCTTATACTCAATATATATTTTAGCTTAAAATTTACAAAACCGACAAAATTTATTCATAAAGGAGGGATTATAGCTTGACCTGATGCCTCGATAGCAATAGAATTAAGCTGAACAAAAAAACCTTATTTTTCCTTAAAGCCCTTCGGCTTGCCCCTGCTAATATTTTGAGTTTTCTTAAAAAGAAAAGGGAGGATTTCTAAATGAAGCTGCACCAACGTTTGATCGCATGCGTGCTGGTCATTTCTATGATCATGCCAATGCTGGCCACCAGAGCCCAGGCCAGCAATCTTGCAATCACCGGCGACCCCGCTTCAGGTTTCACTATCTTAAATGATGACGGAACAGAACAGGATGTCGATGAGTCATGGGTTGACAATTATCCATACGGAATTTTTGCCTTAGGCAACAGCCAAATGGTCGTCGCTGAGGGGGGCGATCAGCAAGTGCTGTCCGTTTACCGCCTTGGCGGAACAACAAACAAGGCATCCGCAATAATCTACTATCAGCCAGCTGTGGTTAAAAACGCAGACGGCAGTTACAGTTATTCGACAGCCATATCAGCCGAAGATATAACGATAAAAGTAGAGGATCCGCTGCCTATCACAGACTATCAGCCCTGGGGCATGGATCCCGACCCTGAAGAAACGGAAATCGCCGTTAAATCCTCAGAGGGTACTGATGGACAGGGAAAACCCTGCACGATTCTTTCACTCGATACTGCTTCGAACATAGACAATTATCAATGGTATTCAAGCAACAGCGAGGATGACTGGCAGAAGGTCGTGCTTGCCGATGGAGCCGAGCTTCCAGTAGGTGATACAGAGCTTGAAACATATGATTTCAGATGCGTTTTCACAATTGACGGGACAAGCTATTGCACAGACTCATATAAGGGCATCAGCTATGTAAAGCCGGAGGCCGAGACAGTGCCGGAGGCTCCTGCTGACATCGAGCTGAATCCAGACCCTACATACACCGAGCTTGATCTTAAAAGCGGTGATACGCCATATTCCGGCTGGTATTTTGAAGTCTGCTTCGCCGACGGAGAATATAAAAAAGATATCATTATCTCCGCCAATGATGATACGGAGGCTGAACTTGACAAATACGCGGCCATTACGATTACAGACTGCATAGGCGGGCAGGTTCTGCAGTCGCTCAATACCCTCATGCTCAGAGCAGAGGATAATGATGGGGATTCCGCCGTGCCTTCTCAAGTAGGCTTTGATGCTTCAAGCGCTTCCTTTGACAAATCTCAAGGAAGTGCCAAGCTGACAGTTAAGCGCACGGGCGGCACTACCAAGGCCCTCAGTGTAGACTGGGCTTTGGAAGACGGCTCCGCAAAGGCCGGTATAGATTATGTCGGCAAATCCGGGAAGCTGTATTTTTACGGCGATCAGACAGAGCAAACGATAGAAATTGAGCTCATCAATGACAAAATTGAAAATCTTGATGAAAAGGCCTTTACCGTTCGCCTGAGCAATCTTCTGGGCGACGACAAGTCCTCAATCACTTCCGACACATGCACAGTCGGGCTCTTCAACACTAATACGGCAAGCAACCTCAACCTTGCAAGCTCGCTTTATGATGTTGATGCTGTTGATGTATCTTCAAACGTTGCCGAAGGAGCAGGGGCAAATGTAAGCTCCGGAACAATTACAGGCTCGCAGGTGACCTCTTCCGAGGGTCTTGGAACACTATCCGACGATTCATCCTGCACGGTCGATTGGGGAGATGACGGAGGGCTTCTCAATCCTCAGCTGTGGACATACGGACGTATAGCTTTTAACGGCGGCAACTGGGGGCCAACCTCCGCTGTATCAATGAGCATCAATTCAGACGGAGGCGACTCCACCACAAAGAGCGTAGCCAATATGGGCAAGCTCTACAGAAGCATATATGCTCTTGTGTACGGCGGGGCAAAGTTTGCCAGCGGATGGAACAGAACATGGCATGGCGATGAGGAATACGCTTATACCTACTTCTGTAAAAGATCTGGCGGAGCCACAACAGGATATTGGAACTGCAGCCCAAATTTCAGAAAAAGCGGTTTAAAGGTATATCTTTCAGCCTACAATCCTTTTACTGTCAGCAACAACTTGGACTATAGCGACAGTTCTGACAATTTTGCGCTCGGCGTAGCAAAGTATGATTCATGCTGCTCGAGCAGCGATGTCAACGCATCCACAACGGTAACGCTGACCAGACGAACGTTCAACAAGGATTTTTACCTCAATATATACACTGCAAATGATTCCGACATAAACGATGTCGCGAAATATACAAGCAATAACTACAATAATATAATCCAGAGCATCCAGATCACCGAGGGCGGAACCTCAGGCGGCAGGCTTTATGAAGGTTCCACTATAAAGATGACTTTGGGCAATACTCATATGGCGGCTTCGGGCGCCTATATTGTCGATTCAAACGGCACAAAGGTATTCACAGGCTCTGTAAGCGGCAAAACGGTTACATTCAGCAATATAATGTTACCCCCTGACGGAACCTATACCTTCAGGCTTGTTCTTGAACGCACGCAAAATATTAAAATAGATGTTACCACATCCTCAGAAGTAGATCCCTCCGGACAGCCTGTGGGCGGAGCTGCAAGCGCCAACACAGCAGCATATAACCTGCTTCTTTCAAAGAATACGGCCGGAGGTAAAGTTACCGTAGGATACACCCCCAAAAGCGGAGACATTTATTCGACAAGCACTCTTGCAGAGACACAGGTCTCCGTACAAAATCATCTCGATAGTACAAGCGGCGTCATAACAACAGACCTTGTAGCAAACATACAGTACATAAACTTCAACCTTACAGAAAAGGACGTAATTCTTTTTAACGGCAAGTCTTACGCCGGCAATGAAACAATCTGGCTGGAGACCAAGCATCTCACGCCTAAGGACCTTACCTTCTATTTCTATGAGGAAAATTACCTGACGGCAGAACGCCCCATGAAGGCCACGATCGATTCAACCTCCGTCTATTTTGACGGCAATGGCAACGGAAAGATCGACGGCTATTTTGACGAGGCATCGGGAATCTTTGTCACAGAGAACGGAGACAGCTTTGCCTCTTATCTTGATGATGGAGATTATGAGGAAACACAGTTCCAGCCTGTAGTCGAAGGTGGCATTGTCCATCAGTATTTCATGCGGCCTTACTATACGGCAAACCCTGTCTGCCTGGTGATACCTCAAGGCAGCAGCGAAAGCGAGCGCATGCAGGTGATGCCAAACTTCATAACAGACGTCACCAACTCAAGCGCATATGAATCATTAACTCCTGAGCAGAAACAGTACCGCACAATAATAAGCGGTATATCTGCCATAAAGCGAGAAAGCACTCAACAGACGGAAAGCATTGGCTATACATCTGACAACCATTATAAGTATACCGAGGCCGCGTCAGTTTACAGCTATATTGACATGCCTCTCGGCGGCGACAAGAGCCCAAGCAGAGCTGTTACTTCAAGTGACCTGGGCGCTGGAATAACCAACGGCGAGTTCACGAAAGACAATGTAAAATACATGCTGAAGGACGGGCTTGCCTATTATTACAGCACCTCGGCTCCCTCAAATCTCGGCAATGCAGTTTATACATGGAGCCCCAATTATCTCGGTAATCTGCTCTATAGCTTTGACTCGCCAGACCCAATTTATATCGCCAACTCTTTGGCCGGAAGCCGCATCCCCATCACTTCCGACCTTGCAACATGGTATCTTAAGACCGATGGCTCATGGACCAAGACCGCGCCAACCGACACTACGAAAAGTGAGTATTCGGCAAACGCGCTCGGCAGCTATACCTCGGAGACCCGCGCCGGACAAAACGGATGCACCGCCCTAAACAATTATCTCGGCGCCTTTGGAAGCAATGATACCTTTGCCCTTGTAATCAATGAGCAATCCAAGACCACCGGAGACATACTTAACGGCCTTGGCACGCTTGAGGACACCGATGCAGACGCGGAAACCATCACACGCGGCACCGTAGGCGCATTCCCCAATTCAGAATATCTCAAGCAAAACAGCTCGAACGGGGCTGACACAAGCGGCGACAGCAGCGGCGAGGGAAGCTATGATGAGTTCTCCGCCGACGTAGATTCCGAGCTTTTCTCCTTTAACTCCGAAGCCTTATCCCTTTTCTCTGTCGAAACAGACGGATATGAGGTCAGCTTCTCAATAGGTATACCGGTATATTCAAAGGATAACGGCGGCGGAACAGGTTCATCGTCAAACACCTTTGACGATACCAAGGAGACCGCCGGAAAAGTCAAGGATTTTATAAAAGCCATAAAAGATCCGAAATCCACTAAAAAAGATGCCTTTAAAAAGCTTGCAGGAGAAGATCTTGACGCCAACAAGCTCAAGTCAAAGTCTATAGAGTTTACGGTTGAGGTCAGCCTGGCCATCACCCTCAAATATAACCCTCTGGACAATAAATACATGTTCTCAGAGGCGGCTCTTGCCGTTTCTGTAGGAATAGAGGTCAGGCTGCAATACCGTTTCACGCCTGTGCCTATATTATATGTCTACGCACAGTTCAACGCTGAAGTCTCTGTAAGCACGGGGCTTGGCCAAAAACGTGAGGCGGTTATAGGCGATGTGATTCTTCAGAACAAAGAGGTCAAGCTGTATGAATCGCCAGCCGCCGGCCAAAACCGGCAATACTATTTTACCAGCAGCCAAAAAGCTTTCAACATAACCTTCAGCGGAAAGCTGTATATGGAGTGCTACGAGTTTGCGGATTCTAACGGCAACTCAAAATATGATGCCGGAGAATCCCTGGGTGACACTCTCTCAGGCTTCAGCGCAGGCTACATAAGCTCCGACGGCAAGGATGAAACCGAAATCGTTCTCAAAGGGCAGGACGAGTTTGCTCTTGATAGACCTGTCGTAGTTGTTCTGACAGTTATGGACGACGGAAAATCCGACAATAACGCTCAGGTTTCCATCACAGCCGTAGAGCTTATAAGCGGAGTCAAGCAGGATCTTTTTTGGTCCGGCTTCCACTTTGAAATAGAAGGAAGCATTGAGCTTGGCATCGGCATAGGAATCGAAATAGCCAAAGCCGAAATCTATGCAAAAGCCAGCTTGGGAATCGCCTTCACACTAGGCGCGTATGATGGTGACGGCAAGTATTCTGCGGCCAGCTTCGATGAGTTCACCCTCGCGGCCGGCATTGGCTTCAGAGTAGTATTCCTTTTCTTCAACTATGAGATGGACCTTATCGAATATCACCTCAAGTATGACGGCGAAGATGATAAGTGGACCCACGGCTGGTCAGCCTTAGGCGGCACATTCGGCGGAGACTCAGACCTTGGCACTCAGGATTATGTGAGCGACGGCAAGGTTCATGTCTATATAACTCCTCCAAGCCAACTCAGAGCGCAAGCCTATGGAAACAATGTCACATATCAGGACGGCGATGCAGATGATCTTGCATACACATCAAAAACAGACGACTTCCAGGTATCCGGCTATGGCTCAAGCGTAAACGCCTTTAAGCTTCTTGATAATGTGGCTACCGGCTATAACTATCAGATAGTCACCGTAGGCGATAATAATTATGTCGTCTACACAGGTACCCGTGACGGCGATGACGTAGCAGCCGTTGACAACACTCAGCTGATGCTCTCCAAGCTGCTGCAGAACGATGATACCTATGGTTTTGTCAATCCGATAGCCGGCAACAGCACGTCTGCCCAAAAAGCCGTTTCGGTGGACAATGACGATGCCGGTGACCTTGACTTCCATGCCTGGGCGGAGGGCAATAATATCCATGTGATCTGGGTCAGCTATTCAGACGCCACCGACACCGTGGCTATGCCCACCGGCGACCCGTATTCTTATGGCGGGACAGATATCTCAAAAGATAATTACTCTACTATATCAAAGCCTCAGGGCGGGATATATGATTCTGCCGCAGGCACATTCACAGAAAGCGGAGACAAGTTCATAATAAACGGCCAGACTATGAGCGTAACAAATTACAGCTCACTGACTATGGCTGCTGTAGCTTCGTCTACTGAACCTATTGAGAGCGATTATTATACTACTGCTGTAACAGCAGGCTGGAACAACGAACTTGACGGAGAGACAATGTATTATTTCCCATCAAGCTACAGCACGCTGGCAGAAGCACAGCAGGCTTTCACAGATGACAATACCAAATATCAGCACGACCATGATGTGTATGAGGCCTATCTGTCGGCAAAAGAAAGCTATGACAAGTGGATATCATATTATAAGTGGTACTACTTCTTCTCGATGAATGATATCCAAAATCAGATAACAGCCTCCTCACGCAATACAGTTGTACGCCATGCCGTCTTTAATACAGCAGATACTGCGACAACAGGCTTTTCCGCAATCGATCAGGTAAGCGATCCACTTACAGACACCTACTACTTCATGCCTGTAAGCGCCGGGAATGCCGCAGCGTATGCACAGTCGGTCCCATACAGCGAGGAAGATCTTGAAGCTCAGCTTCAGCAGTACAAAGACTACCTTGATGACGTTATAACCTCCGAGGGAAGCGACGGCTCATCTATGTCGCAGTCATACATAGATGCCACGAAGACATACCGCATGAATTACCAGCAGTCGATGCTGTCGGTTTACGGAGGCAACAGCCGCCTGACGATCACCGCCCCTGACGGCACTGCCTACGCAAACGGCGTAATGTATGTCAGCAAGCATCAGGAAAACGGCTATGGAGAGGCCCAAAACCAGACAAACGAGATTCTCACAAACATCAGTATGACAAAGGTTGACCAGGCGTATTATGTTTCGTATGTAACGCAGCAGAACACCTTTGAACAATCGGGCGGCGAATATACGGATATGGGCTCCATTTCCCGCCTGTATCTGCGCTCCTTCACAATTGCCGCAAACGACGATGTTACGCCGGGCGCTCCCGCAGAAAAAATCGTATGGGGCGACCCGTACCTGCTCAGGACAGTCGTCAACTACGAGCAGGACAGCACGAATGACGGAGTTTACGACACATCACTTGTAAAGAAAACCTCATATACTGATCCGTACCTTTCAAATATCAATTTCCTTACCGGCAAGTTAGGAGACAAGCTTGTAGGAACCTCTGAAGATTTCGAGCCCTTCGGAACCGCAGAAGAGGCCTTCCTGCTGTTTGAGATGAACGGCAATACATATGTCATCGATCAGGACAGCCTTGTCTCGATAACCGACCCCGCACAGAAGACGGGAACTATCTACCCCTTCTTTACTTATCAGCAGCTTTACAAAGATGCTCTTGATGAAAACAGCACCGAAAACCTAAGCTCGGGTAAAAACGAGGTGATCATCGGCACAGACGGAGATCAGAACGTAGCTGCCATATACACCGGCTCGGTTCCAAACAGCGTTAACAACGCTATCTACATCGCGTATTGGGATCCTGAAAACGGCGCATGGAGCGATGGAGTCATGCTTGCCATGAATTATATGGATGTATACGAGAAAGCCACAGCCGAAGAGTGGGACTCCGATACAACCGAAGCCGCTTATTTTGACGAAAGTCTGGGCGGCGGCATGACCCAATTCTCCTTCTCCAATCTTCAGATAGCTCTGGGAAGGAGCCAAGCGGATTCCGGCGGCGTCGACGGCCTTTCCACCATGGACGGCGGCCCTGTCACACAATCAGCAGATTCAGCATCCTCGGCATATTCCGGCGTGCTTTCAGCTCTCGGCCTTCCAACTGATTCCGGTGCTCTTGAATCGTTGGGCGAATCTTACTCTCAGGCTGAGATCTATGCCCTTTCTGAACAGGCCGAACTTCTCGGCGCAGATACCGGCTCAGGCACAGCTTCCTCTTCAGAGCTTCTTATCCTGACCCAGGGTTCCAAGCTTGAGCTTCAGAAATATGAACCTTCCAAAGAAGGCGAAGACCCGGTAATCGCGCCTAAGCGAGACAGCAATGGCATAATGGCCCCCGCTAATGTTGGGATTTACGCCATAAGCTATGGTAAGGGCAACCAACAGGTAGGAAGCGCCTCCGTGCGTTTCGCCTATAACGAGTTCAGCGTAGGCTCACAGCTTCACGCAAACGTAAGCTTCAAGAACGTAGGCGATGCTGCTATCCGCGGGTCCGTCGCCAACCCCTCCAAGGTGCAGCTCCGGCTTTACGATCTTGACGGATCACATGACATGGTCATGGCTCAGTGGAATATTACTCAAAACATCGGCGCAGGACAAACAGTCAGCCTCTCTACGACGGACAGCCCCTGCAGCCCGCTGGCCACAAGCCTTGGAACAGGCGATTACTTCTACATTACTGTTACTGAGGATAAGGACTATATCGGCGATTCCGCTTACAGCTACGATTCATCCTCAGACGACCACATTACTTATACCTTTGATATAGCAGACAAGCCTGAAATGGGCATCGAAAACTTCAGCGCCGCTGTCAAGGGTGTTGAGAATGACGGCGATGCTGCTGTCAGCCTTTCCTTTGATGTAACAAACAGGGGCAGCAAAAAGGCGGAAGAAGCATATGTACAGCTCGCCTATGTCAGCGGATACGATGCGGACGGAAACGAGATTTATGCGCCGCTGGACCTGAGCGACAGCCAGATCTACGTTTCACAGCAAAAACTTATCACAGATTCGCTTGATACCCTGGGCACCGATGATCTTGCCAAAGGTATAATCTATCTTGGCACAGACCCCGCCTTCTATACCGACGACTATTACATATCAGCAGACAAGTACAACGCTATTTTAAGCAAGTATTACAGCCTGTCCGAGGTTTCCGGCTGGGAGAGCGGAACATACCAGGGTGTTACATACTGGTATAACAAGCTCTATCATATATCTGCCTATGCCGCTTATACAGAAGGACAGGCGGCCGTAAAGGGCTGGAGCTTTGACAGC
This sequence comes from Clostridiaceae bacterium, assembly GCA_034926865.1. GTDB lineage: Bacteria > Bacillota > Clostridia > Oscillospirales > Butyricicoccaceae > RGIG1902. Next base: position 60,574 of record JAYFQP010000009.1, on the reverse strand, counting down.
GCATCCGGATATTATTACAACAACAGCTATGCAACCTATCTAGCAGCAAAAGCGGCTGCCGATACAGCACGCAGAGCAGAGTATATAATCACCAAAGCTATGTATGAGGCTCTTTCGGCTGACAGCCAGTCAGCCTGGATCGCCTGCACCGACAACACAGGCTACTATGTCCCGGCAGGTTACGGCGGAAGCTACGCAGCTGCTGAAGCAGCCTACAATGCGGCGCTTGCTGACAATTCTCAGGATATTATCTCCAATTACTGCCGCAGCGTCAAAGGCACTGTAAACGTCTCGCCTGACTGCTTTAACGGAAAACTGACGGGAAGCCTTGACATAAGGGTAAAGGTATTCTCGAAGACGAGCAATGCAAGCTATGACGCCTCCACAGGATTGTATTCTTCCGAGCATAGCGACGAATACTACAACACCAATAACCAGGTAACGGGCCAGATCGAGCAGGCCTCCTTCGTCTCCGCTTCACCACGCATCACTCTTGCACTCGGAAGCACTCACCGCCTGCCCGTAAGCGTGAGAACCACAACCGGTGAAGCCCCATCGATCAGTGTAGTCGAGGTCGAAGACGGCGCGGGCGAGCTGAGTACGCTTTACTATCTGCCCGATACTGATACAGACAACGTCGTCTCTACATCCACAGGCTCTATCGTCATAGTAGGCAACAAGCTTGGCAGCGGCGTTATACATGTTATCGACAGCATCACCAATACTACATACCCGATAACCTATACCGTAGCCGAGGCCGGAGACGGCACCAACATCTACAACGACGATACCCAGTTCACTTTCTACAACGCAAACGGCTCTACATATGACGAAGGCAAGACAGGACAAAGCTGGAAGTTCCAGTCACTTTCAAGCTGGACAGACGCTCTGGCTGTTCCCTACCTCGGCAACCTTGCCATAGGTGAATCCGGCTCATCTTTCACCTTTGAGACAAAGGCGAGTACCATCTCCTTTAACATGATCGGCTCGGCAACGATTACAAGCAGTAAGTTCCCCGGCACCTTCACGGTTTCAAACGACGGGCAAACCGCTCCTCCGGAAACAGCAAAGATCGACTTTGGCAACGATACAAGCGTTTCGCATATTGTAACCGTTACCGTAACAGGAGGGACCGCCTACTTCGACACGCTCAAGCTTGAATACTCCTCGGGCTATACTCCTCCCAGTGATGACCTTTCGGCCCCGGGTATTTACTGGAGCCGCAGCTTCCCCACTCAAAGCTCGGTGCAGGATGGGCAGTCGCTTGACTTCACAGTTTATGCCGTAGACGACAGCGGGCTTCAAAGCTTGATGTTCAACGGCTCAAGCATTCCCGATGCCCAGATCTCAAAGCTTTCCGACAGCGTGTGGAGCTACAACTTCACAGTTACTAACAATACGAGCTTCAATGCTTCAGCCACCGATACAAACGGCAACACAACAAGCAGGCCGCTAACCGTTGACTGGTTTACAGCTTCGCCTGCGGCTCCTGAATACGGGCTCAAGCCAGCTTTAACAGCATCGGCTTATAAAGTGTTTGCGGACAGCAGCCCCGATCAGGATCTGTTTGAAAATGGAGTCATTGTTGTTATGACACCTGAAGACAAGAACACCGGCAATAAGATTATGCTAAAAGCGGCCACCGATAATGGCGCGATTCTCAGCTACTATTGCTATGACAAGAATACGGCATCCTTTGTCAAAATGGAGTCAGCCGAAATAACCCGTAATGGCTACTATATGGTAAAGGCAGACAGCAATAACTCCTTTGGAACATGGAGCTCCATGATTTTTGCAGTCGACTGTTTTGAGGATATGCCTGAAATTGAAGTGACAAAAACAGCGTTCAGCATCCCTAACAGATACGATCTCGATTGGGTGACGTCCAAGAGCGCGGAATCAACCGCAAAGCTTAAATCAATAACCGCAAACGGCCTCAGCTTATCATCGGCAATGGGCTCACAGGCTACAACGTATTCCGGCAAAACCACTGTTTATTACGGAGGAACATATACCTTCCGCGTAACAGACACCAAGGACATATATAATATCAAGTCAGTAGAGCTCAAGGTGCCTGTGGACATCTCACGAAGCGGAATATTCACCGTTCAGAACCCATGGACACAGCCCAATCAAGCTACCACACACGGGGGGTTCATTTCAGTAAACGCCGACAAAATCACAGGCGGCGAATATACCTCAACGTCGGCGCAAAGCGCTTCTTCTCTCGGCGATTACCATGGCAGCTATGAAGCCGTTATTCTCAAAGAATCAGAATATGAGGGCAACCCGCTTCCTGGCGACATCGCTCTTCAGGATGGTGCAGACAGCTGGCTGACATCGCTCAGCTGGTCAGCGCTGGCATACGATGGGACAATCAAATGGCCTGACCTTAAAGCAGCGGAAAACGGCGAGGGCAAATATATTGTCATCATCCGCGACTCGCTTAATCCCACCGATTATTCTACAATGGCCGTTCAGGAAATAACACTTACAGACAATGCCGTTGATTATGTAAGCCTCTCTTCCCGTCTGGCTTCTTCACACAGCTCCGCAGACGGAGAAGTCTATATTTCCGCCGACAAGGGCCTCACCGGCACATACGAATTTGCCGTTCTTCCCCTTGAAGTCGATACTCAAAACAGCACAGACAAAAATACCGTTTATAAATCCCGCACGGCAGAAGACTTTAAGGCTGCTGATGTAAAGTGGCAGTTATCTGACTGGGACAGCGACACCCTAAGCGATGCAGCCCTCAGCGGCCTTGGCACAGGCTGGTATCAGGTGGCTATCCGCAGCTTCTTTGACGGCTCTGATACCGAGGTAACCTCAATGAAAGGCCTTAATGCCCTAGGTCTGGAGGCTGACAACGCACGCAAGGCGGTTACTCAGGTCACAAACAGCATCAACAGCTCAGCAGCCTCAATGTCAAAGAATATTTCTGAAGCCAGTGATGCCTGGAGGCTCGCCTCTGAGAACGCAGTAAGCCTGAAGGCTGTCTATGACACGCTTTACGCTAAGCAAAGCAGCGGCGATACCAGCGTAACGGTAGACGATGTAAACACAGCTTATGATAACTGGCAGGCCGCAATAACTCCGGAGGCTGATGCAAGAACAGCATATCTGGCCACTCTTACAGGTGCGACAGAACAAGAAAAGACTAACCTTGAAAGCCTGCGCTCAACATGGATGTCGCTTACATCTGATGATGAGAAAAATGAAGCACGCAAGACATACGAAAGCGCGGTAAGCGCCTTCTGTCTGGCATATCAGACATCACAGTTCTCAACAGCTCTAACCAATGCCCAGGCTGATCTTGACGATGCCCTTGACGCTTATCATGACCGCGCAAATGTACTTTCCTCGCTATCCGCCCAAAGCTATGTCAGCTCTCCGGATCTTTGGGACGGCATGCTGACAGGCGATGATCTAAGGATATATGTTGGATCAGGAATGGCTACATCTTTGAGGGCTGTTCCCATAGAAACATCCCAATGGTCGCCTGATGGACAGATAATAGTAAACGCTATGGGCGGAAGCGCTTATGACGGGAGCAAAAATCTACATTATCAATTCGCCATTCAGCCCATAACTGATAAGAAGTCGGCTATCGACTATACAGGAAAAATGGCCGATATTGCTGACCTGAATCTCAACTGGCAATTTGCTGATGATCTGACCAACAGGCCCAATGTATCTGTTTTCAAAGACCTTGGCTCAGGCTGGTATCAGGTATTTGTCAGAACAGTGGTTGACCCTGACATCAGAGACGCGTATGATGTAAACACAAATCTTTATGATGCTTCCGGCCAAACCACCGATCTGGCAACACTCCGCGCAGCGTACGATGCCGCAAGTGAGGCGGCTGAGGCAAAAGCTATCACAACTTCTGCCACAAAAGCTCATTCGCTGTATCTGACATATCAGACCTCCCAGATCGATGCAGACTATCAGGCCTACATCGCCGCCATAGGCAATGACCCAGATGTTGTAACAGCCCTTGAGTCTTGGATAAATACCGCAGACAAAACGGCAAAGAAAACTGCGTATGCGACTTATTTCCAGGTACTTAAAACTCACTTTGCAGCCATTGCCGATGCCTCTCTCTACGCCGCTTCATATGAATATACCCTCAAGCTAAACGAAATTACGGCACAGGTAGAGCAAGCGTACTCGAAGCTCCCGGGAAATTATGATACCGCGTCCTATACGATTGCATATGTTGCGGTACATACAAGTAATCCAAGTGAGAATGCGTTTGATGACAAAGACATTTCGTACAGCGGAAATAGCGTTAGCTACACCACTGAAGAGGGATCCATCCCCCTGCCAAGCGAGCTTGCCAAGATACTGTCAGACAACAAAACGCTTACTGTGCACCTAAAAATAGGCGACAGGCAAATTGTCATTCCCTCAGGAAGTCTGAACTCATCCAGTGATATCACAGAAATTATAAATAACTTCACAGGCGGAAGCGGCAATGCAATAGAATATACCGACTCCGACGGCAATGTAAAGACAGTTCCTGTATCCCTTGTGGATGGAGATACTATCGCCTATGTGTATATGGGCGCAGGCTCCTACAGAGTGGTAGACAACAATGTGACCTTTGATGACACTGCAGGACACTGGGCAAAGGACAGCATAGCCTTTACCGCAAACCTTGGCCTGTTCCGGGGAGTAACCGAAGACAGCTTCGCCCCCGAAAGCACAATGACAAGGGCAATGCTTGTGACAGCGCTTTACCGCATGATTGGAGAACCTTCCATAACCGGAAGCACTTCATTCACCGATGTGGATCAAGATTGCTGGTATACCGACGCAGTAAAATGGGCCTATGAAAACGGAATCGTCAATGGAATGAGTGATACTCTCTTTGCCCCTGATCAAGCTATAACGCGCTCGGAGATGGTATCAATGCTGTACCGTTTCATGAACGCCTCGGGATTTGATGCGGAAGGATCAGCCGATCTTGACAATTATCCCGATAACGACAGCGTTCCCTCCTATGCTTCAAATGCTTTTGAATGGGCTGTTGCCTCCGGCATAATAGAAGGGAATGACAGCGGAAGACTCTCCCCAGCAAACAATGCCACTCGCGCAGAAGTAGCCACAGTATTTGAAAGGATCATACGCAGCATCCTGAAATAATGGCTTTCTTCGGTTCCTACGCATAGCAAAACAAAGCATGTGCGGGCCGCAATGCTGCGGCCCGCACCCATTTGGAGGTATTCACATGTCCGTACGCAAACTTTTTATTACAAAAGCAGTAATTGCCGCTATGCTTATCGCCGTATTGGCCGGCTTGCAGCCTATTCAGGCTTCAGATGCTCCATATGACGGATACATAGTAAAAATGAACTTTTCCTCCCGTCGTGCCGGGCTTTCCGCTTTGGCTGATGAAGGCCTTCAGCCTGTATCATATATGGACGGCCTTTATCTTACAGACGACCTTGATTCTATTGAAAGCTATATCGACAGCGGACTTGTAGAATATATAGAGCCAAACTACATCCTTGAGCCTTTGGATGATGCGCCACTAAGCACTCCCGACGATACACGATACCCAGATCAATGGACTCTTGACGCCATAAATTATCTGAGTCTTTATCAGGGTGGGTATAACGGTTCGAACGTGACTTTGGCAATCATAGACTCAGGCCTTTACGCCTGGCATGATAATGAAGGCACATATCACGGGCATGAAGAATTTGAGACCTTAAACATCTCGCAATACAGCCGCAACTTTCTCGGTACAGCTGCCGAGGAAGAAAGCTCTCCATACTATTACCGTGACCAGAGGGTTGTCGGGCACGGAACATTTGTCACCAGCCAAATCGCAGCCAAGACAGATAATACCAAAGGTATTTCAGGCATAGCAGACGGTGTGGAAATCATGAGCCTTCGCTGTATCTCAGATGCAGGCTCTGATGCTTTCCCTTATGACGATGCTTACGATGCCAACAGCGGCAGCGTGGCGATTGTCGCAGCCGCAATAAGATATGCTGTAGACCACGGCGCAGATGTAATAAATATGAGCCTTGGCGCAAAAAGCACAACAAGTATCACAACCCTTCAGGATGCAATAAACTATGCTAACGACAACGGCGTAATAGTAGTTGCCGCAGCGGGAAATGACGGCACTACCGCTTCTTTCTACCCCGCCGCCTGTCAATATGTCATTGGCGTGGGGAGCGTAAGCCAATCAGGAGATTCCCTTGTGCGTTCGACGTTTTCACAGCACAATACAAGCATAAGCGTTACCGCACCCGGCGGGGATGTTCTTGGCATAGCTATTTACCCCGGAAGCACAGGGGTCCTCTACACTGATGCCGGGAGCTCATACAAAACCTCCAGCGGAACATCTTACTCTTCCCCTGTGGTAAGCGCGCTTGCCGCTATTACAAAACAAGTAAATAATTCGCTCGACCATGATGATTTTGAATCTCTTCTTGCCGTAACATCAGCAGATTACGGTACTTCTGGGTGGGACACCTATTACGGATATGGAGTACTTGACGCTCAGGCCCTCTTAACCGCTTTGACACAAACTGAATACGGCATAAGCTACGAGCTATGTGACAGCACAGAATATCCCGCCTCGCTTCCCGCCGACAGCGTCAGCACATATACCCTTGACAGAGAAGATGACATTACTCTTCCCACGCCCACTCGCGATGGTTATGTTTTTGAAGGCTGGTTTGAAGCATCAGATTACAGCGGCGGCGCTGTGGATGTACTGCCGATGGGAGCGCTGGGAACAGCACGCAGCCTTACAGAAGACGCAACTGTATCATACTATATCGACAATATTAAGTACTATGCAAAATGGTCTCTCGTCCCCCAAGCTACGCTATCATCCGTCAGTGTCCTGGGTTATTCCGCGGTAATCGACGGGGACGCCGAGAATACATATAACGTGAGTCTTCCCGCAGAAGCTACAGCTTCGCTTGCGGAGCTTGAGGCAAGCGATATATCGGCTATAGCATCAAGCGGCGCAAGCGCAGGCATCCCATATACAAATGACGGCGGCGCCACCTGGACAATAACTGTCACGCTTAATTCGGCACATACTGACTATACTCTTAATATAACATTATCCACATATTCGATACCCCACGCAGCTGAAGGAAAGTCTCAGCAAACAGGAACTGCCAATCTCCCCTCCCTTGATGGCCTTAAAGCTACAGCGTCTTTTACCGCGGACATCAGCTCATGGTTTACGAGCGCCACAGCATATAACATTGTTTCGTGCTCAGGCGGAGGCACCGCCGAACTAAACGGAGCCCAACTTACATACACTCCAAACGGTACGGCCGCAACCAATAATGACTATGAGGGACGGCAGGTAACAATAGTTCTGAGTTCCTCCAATGAAGATTTTATCTGCCCGGAAACTGTGACTGTCACTATCACCATAAATCGCGGCAGCAGCGACTGCCTTATTACTCCCCTTACAGCTGGATATGATCTATTCACCGATTCCCAAGGATGCGAGATCTGCATCACGCTTTTCGACAACACATTGAACGGGGTATACTATAATGAAACCCTTGTAAACAACAGCAATTACAGCATCACCTCAGACGATGATGTTGTCGATTCAGTTAGCCTGACACTTAGCCATAATTTCATTAGCGGCCTTGGAACCGGGGCCAAAAACATAGTTTTCCGTTTCAGCTCAGGCGCAGATAGAACACTTGCGCTCACTGTCAGCGACAGCGCTCCGAGATATACGGTCAATTTCTTCAGCGAAACTACAGATATTATTCCCTACAGCACGCTAACCAACATCAGGCATGGAAACAAGGTCACCCTTCCCGCATTATCTCCCGCAAAAACAGGGTATACCTTTGCCGGCTGGTATCTTTCAAACGGCGTTACAAGAATAACTTCAAACACTGTGGTCACATCCGGATTCTCCGCATATGCTTCCTGGACTTCAAGCGGAACGCCAGGCGGTACAGGTGACGGCGGAGGCAGCGGTGGCGGTAGTTCTGCCGGCGGCACAACAAAGGCTGACGCTATCATCAAAAAGCTGCCATCGGACACTTCTTCATTCGACTATGATGCCCTGTCCGCCATAATCGTCGGCAGCAATGACCGCATACTGCTTACTGCAGAAGGAAGCAACACCGGAGTTTCGCTGTCCGGCAAAGCCGCCTCCCGCATCGCAAGGTCAAAATCAGATATACTAATTAAAAATATCTACGGTACCATATCTGTACCCTGGGAAGTTCTTTCGTCCCTTGATCCGGGCGATAATGACCAGGTATATTTCGCCATAGACGAGGTGGATTCAGATAAAACTCTGCCGGATAACAGCAGCATGAGTTCATATGACATTCTAAAACGGCTGGAGTTCAAAGCCCTTGTCTATACAAGCTCCGATTCTCCCACCTCAATAACCGATCTTAATAGCGAAACTGAGATAAAAGTACATATTGGAAACGAATACGCCGGTAAATCCCTGACGGTTCTTCCATTAACAGATTCCTCTTGGGGGAAAGCTTATGAAACCGCCATCGATTCCGATGGATATACTATCTTTAACCCTAAAAAATCAGTTATTATGGTTTTCTGTTCAGCTAAACAATCTCCCTCCTTTAACGATGTAAAAGAAGGCGCCTGGTACTATTCGGATGTACAGTATGTCTTTAAAAAGGGATTTATGAATGGCATGGATGATGGGGCCTTCAACCCTGATTCCACCGCTACCCGCGCTATGCTGGCAACGACTATCTACCGCATGGCGGGAAGCCCTTCTGTAGCTGAAACAGGCAGCTTTACGGATCTGTCTGCCGGCATGTGGTATACTGATGCTGTTTCGTGGGCATCAGATAACGGCATTATGGGCGGTTACGGCAATGGAGTTTTCGGAATGAATGACCCGATAACCCGTGAACAGCTTGCGGTTCTCCTCTGGCGCTATGCCGGCTCTCCTGATGCAGGGTCAAACAATATCAGCACATTCTCTGATGCCGACTCGACCTCAAGCTATGCTGTGCTCGCCCTTAACTGGGCCGTTAAAAACTGCATTCTCACCGGAAATGGAAGCGGAAGGCTTGACCCCTCAGGTAATGCAACAAGAGCAGAAATCGCTGCTATGCTGACTCGCTTTGATGCTTTAATCAACAATTGAGCTTGATCTAAAACAGAAAAATGCCGCTGTGACTGTGTCTCAGCGGCATTTTTATTACTTTAATACCTTTCCAAGGCAAAAAAGCAATGCTATTAAAACAAAAACCCGCGGAGCGATTCCACGGGTTTTTATATTGAATTAACTAATAGAATAGCTCCCCTTAACAAGAATCGTGGCATCGGACCCGGCCTTAAATCCCCTGCCGTCTATCGTGGCCATATATAAACTATTCTGCTTAAGTGCCCCGCCGGAAGCGAGGATAGTAGCATCACTGAGATTAATAAGCCCTGTAGTGCCAGACGAAACGCAGGAAGCGCCCCCTATCCTCAACAAAATCTGGCATCCCACTTTTGCACTCAGTGTTTTTCCGGCCGGTACTTTTATAACCTGCCAGCTATCAACTGCTGTACTTCCGGAAAGCTTGGCCGCTCTTTGAGCTATCTCATCAATAACTTCATCGCTGTAGGACGAACCCCCTGCATCAGAAGAACTTATTTTTTTATCGATAGTTGACAAAAGCTCGCTTTCCTTATTTGTCACAGCCTTGTCGATGTCGTTTGTTATCTGCGGTTTAACTACATCGTTTATGTAGCTGACGGTCACCAATGGATCATCCTCGGAACCATAAGCGGCAGCGGAAGCGAAAATGCCGGTGACCGTGAGCCCCATAATCAAGAACGACAAAAGCGCCGCATTAAACTTCCCTTGTATCACTTTATCCCTCCACAAGCACTCCGTGATCCTGCTTAAGCCCAAAGCTGACGGCTATCGCGTCATCAACCTGCTGCATAAGATCAGTATCAAGACTTCCCATCTTCTCTTTAAGACGCCTTTTATCAAGGGTCCTTATCTGCTCCAGCAGAACTACCGAGTTTTTCGAAAGGCCCACCGATTGTGCTGATATTTCGATATGGGTGGGCAGCCTGGCTTTGTTCTGCTGTGATGTTATAGCTGCTGCTATAACCGTGGGGCTGTATTTGTTGCCCACATCATTTTGTACTATTAATACGGGGCGCATGCCTCCCTGCTCGCTGCCCACAACGGGGCTCAGATCAGCATAATATATCTCGCCGCGCTTTACGGTGTTACGGCTGTGCTCCAAAAAGATCACTCTCCGTAGGAAAATAGTCGGACAAGTCCGCAAAAATATTTTTCCACGGCTGTAAGGTTTTTAATCATGCAACAGTAAAACAAACAGGCAAAATCTATGCGGCCTGCCTCAATACATTATATGACCCCGACTATTTTGGTGACACAGCCTATAATAATTAATATAATACCACAATAATTGCGGCAATTTCAATTAAATAACGAAGGATTTTACGTTGAGTTCCATTATCATCACTCCATCAAGGTAAAACTCCCCCTTTATAACGCTAAAGTCTTCGCGGCTGAGCCACAGACTTTTTTCTGCGGTCATCCCCTCATACTCATCCACAAAGGTAAGCAGTATGGCTTCTTTGCCGTTAACCTCTGTCAGGCCATACTCATCAGGCACGGCCTGGCCGATATCCTTTATCATGCCCGTTACGGCATCGGCAGGCACATACCCGCTTATCCCGGGCAAAAGTGTTTCAACAGCCATGTCCTCATATACTATTTCGGTTTTGTCAGGATATATTTTTGCAGTTATGCCCGCAAGGCTGTCCGGAGATAGTATTTTGACGCTGTCCCCTTCATCAGTGCGCGTAAAAAGAATATCATAAGATATAAGGGCACCGCTGTTTGTGGAAATAGTGGCCTCCAAAGTAAGAACATTCATCTGTTCATAATATTCAGATACTGACTCAAGATCTACTTCTTCGGCTCCACACGCTGTAAGGCAGCAAAGCGTGACTATCAACAAGCTCAATTTTTTTAACATATTATCAGCTCCTCTTCACAGAGATATATAGCCAATAAATATGTATTTTATTCCTTATACGCCAGACAGGATGTTACCGTATAGTCATCTTTATATGATATCGACAAAGAAACAGAATATCCGCCGTATAATGACAGGGCGTCATTATAAAGCTTGACAACAGGCCGACCGTTCTCATCATGGCATATTTCTATGTCCCTTGGCTTTATTCCGTATAATCCCCTTCCAAGGGCCTTTGAAACAGCCTCCTTTGCACTGAACATCGATGCTGCTCGTCTTTGAGGAATCGGGCTTTCCAGAATGCTCTTTATCTCTGCCCGGGTGTACACGCCAGCCATAAAGGAATCTTTCAAAATAAGGCTCTCAAATCGTGAAATACGCTCAATATCTATGCCGTTCAGTATCTCCATCAGCACGCCCCCTTATCTTTATCTTTAATATATAGCATATAATCGGTATTTTTTCAAAAAATGTTGAAATGAACATGCCTTTGTGGTATAAATTATATTATAATCTTTAATTACAGTCAAATGCGGCGACGAAGCGAGTAGCATGTTTTTTTATCTTCAGAGAGCGGGAGGAAGCTGAAAATCCCGTGATAAAGGACCATGTGAAGTTCCCTTCCGAGCACCTCCGCTGAAAGTTTCAAGTAGGCGGCGGCGGGAGTTCCCGTTACAGAATCAAAGAGCCCGCTGTGCGGGAACTTGGGTGGTACCGCGGAAGTATGCTTTCGTCCCTCGTGGACGAGGGCTTTTTTTTATACTAAATAAAGCTATATAAAATATGGAGGAGACACTAAATGAAAGAACAACTTGAACTTATCCTTAAAAGAGGGCTTGACGAAATAACGTCCTCCTCTGTCAGGGATGAGCTTGAAAATGTCAGGATAAAATATCTTGGCAAAAAAGGTGAGCTTACTCAAATACTTCGCTCGATGGGAGGGCTTTCTGCCGAGGAGCGCCCACTTATGGGCCAGCTTGCCAATGAAGTCAGGGAAAAACTGACCGGAGCCATCGAAAGCGCCTCATCAGATATTTCTGCAAAAGCCGAAGAGCTGAAAATAAAGGCCGAGACTATCGATGTTACCATCCCGGGGGAAAAGATCGCCTTTGGAAAAAAGCATCCAATAAGCATTGTTCTGGACGAAATGTATAATATCTTTTCATCCATGGGCTTTTCAGTTGCCGAAGGCCCGGAGGTTGAGTTGGACTATTATAACTTTGAAGCCCTCAATATTCCAAAGAACCACCCTGCAAGAGACACACAGGATACCTTCTATATAAATGACAATATAGTTCTCCGCACGCAGACATCCCCCGTACAGGTCAGAACCATGGAGAAGCAGAAGCCTCCTATACGCATAATTGCCCCCGGAAGAGTATACCGCAGCGATGCCGTAGATGCCACACACTCCCCGGTTTTTCACCAGATAGAGGGTCTTGTGGTTGACAAGGGCATAACTATGGGGGACCTCAAGGGTACTCTTGAAGTCTTTGCAAAACAGCTTTACGGAAACGACACCGTAGTACGCTTCCGCCCGCACCACTTCCCCTTCACAGAGCCATCCGCCGAAATGGACATAATGTGCTTCAAATGCGGCGGCAAGGGCTGCCGTCTCTGCAAAGGAGAGGGATGGATCGAGCTTCTGGGATGCGGCATGGTTCATCCCCGTGTCCTCAGCAACTGTGGGATCGACCCTGATGTATATTCAGGCTTTGCCTTCGGCATCGGGCTTGAGCGATTGGCCATGCGCCGCTTCAATATCGATGACCTTCGTCTTCTTTTCGAAAATGATCTTCGCTTCTTAAAGCAATTCTAAGGAGGAACAAAAAATTATGAATATGCCTTACAAATGGCTCAATGATTATGTAAAAATATCAGCGTCTCCCAAAGACTACGCTTCGCGTATGACTATGACCGGTTCAAAGATCGAGGGCTGGGAGAGCGTTGGAGACGAAATAGAAAACGTCCTGTGCGGCAAAGTTCTCTCTATAGAAAAGCACCCTGACGCCGACAAGCTAGTTGTCTGCTCTGTCGATGTCGGGAAGAGCGAGCCTGTTCAGATAGTGACAGCCGCAAAAAACCTCACTGTTGGCGACCTTGTGCCTGTTGCGCTTCATCCGGCAAAGCTTCCCGGCGGGGTAACCATTAAAAAAACAAAGATGCGTGGGGTTGAATCTTTGGGGATGTTCTGCTCTATCGCCGAGCTTAACCTTACGCTTCATGACTGCCCCTATGCCATATCTGACGGCATACTTGTCATGCCAGAGTCTTACGGCAAACCCGGCGATGATATAAGAAAGGTTCTTGGCCTTGACGATGTCGTCTTCGAGTTCGAAATAACGCCCAACCGGCCCGACTGTCTCAGCATGATAGGCCTTGCAAGAGAAACTGCCGCGTCGTTCGGCCTGTCTCTCTCTATACCAGAGCCCAAAATAGCCTCTGCTGCAGATGATATATCAAACTACCTCTCGGTAAAAATCGAAGCAGAAGACCTTTGCCCCAGGTATACGGCCGCAATGGCAAAGGATATAGTCATAAAGCCCTCGCCTAAATGGATGAGAGAATATTTAAGGGATGCGGGAATAAGGCCGATAAACAATATCGTCGACATCACCAATTTTGTCATGCTTGAATATGGCCAGCCTATGCATGCCTTTGATTATTCCTGCATAGAAGGCAATAATATAATTGTCAGGGAAAGCCAAAAGGGAGAAAAGATCATAACCCTTGACGGCCAGACAAGAGAGCTTGCTGACCACACCTTGCTGATTACAGACCCCAAAAAGGCCATTGGCATAGCCGGAGTAATGGGCGGGGCCAACAGCGAGATAACCGAAAACACAAAAATGATTGTCTTTGAAAGTGCAAACTTCAACGGCCCCACAGTAAGGATAGCTTCAAGAAAGATCGGTATGCGCACAGAGGCCTCCGGAAGATTTGAAAAGGGGCTTGACTGTGAAAATACCCTTCCCGCCCTTCTAAGAGCGTGTCAGCTTGTAGAGGAACTTGGCGCAGGCAAGATAATCGGAGGAATCGTCGACGCTTACCCGCATAAAAAGCAGATTCGCCGCATCAAGCTTGACAGCGCCAGAGTAAATTCCTTTATCGGCATAAATATCCCCAAAGAAGAAATGGTCAAAAGCCTTATCTCGCTGGGATTTACCCTTGAAGGTGATGATATTCTCGTCCCATTCTGGCGCGATGATGTGGAAGGCTTTGCAGATATAGCAGAAGAGATAGCCCGTATGTATGGCTATGACAAAATTGTCTCCACAAGCTTTGCCGGCCAGATCACTAAGGGTGGCCTTACCCCACGCCAGCAGTTTGACCGCCAGCTCGCCTCCGGCTGTTTTGCATGCGGCTTCAACGAGGCCAAAACGCTGACTTTCATCAGCCCAAAAGTCTTTGACCAGCTAATGCTTCCGCTGGATTCCCCACTGCGCCGGGCGGTTTTAATCTCCAATCCGCTTGGCGAAGACCAGAGCCTTATGCGTACAACTTCCATTCACTCTATACTTGATGTCATGGCTCGCAACTACAATTACCGCGCCCCTGAAGCGAGAATATTCGAAAACGCCACAATATTTATACCCTATCTTAATGAAAAAGGTGAAGCAGACCTTTCCAAGCTTCCAGAGGAAAAGAACATTCTCACAATGTCGCTTTATGGCAACGGGGATTTCTTCTCGCTGAAAGGCGCTGTAACCGCGGTGCTGGACAGCAGCTCGATTTCCGGATATGAGTATATCCCCTGCAAGGATAACCCCTGTTACCACCCGGGCCGCTGTGCAAGAATAGAAAGCGCGGACGGCAGACATATGGGGTATATAGGCCAGATTCATCCCTCTATCGCCAAAAAATACGGCATAGGAACAGATGTATACATGGCTGAGCTTGAAAGCCAGGTACTCTTCGAGCTTTCAGACAAAGATAAATCATATCATCCTCTGCCAAAATATCCCGCCATCACACGTGATATTGCTGTAACATGCGACAAGTCTGTCTATGTTCTTGATCTTGAAAAGTCCATACGCAAGGGCGCCGGCAAAAGCCTTGAAACCCTTGAGCTTTTTGACGTATATGAGGGAGCTCAGGTATCCTTGGGTAAAAAGAGCGTGGCTTTCGCCCTCTCTTTCAGAAGCTTCGACCATACCCTTACAGACACAGAGATAGACTCGGCTATGGCAAAAATCCTGAAGCTTCTTGAAAGCGAGTGTGGAGCTACTTTAAGAGCATAACTTTTGCTTTACTTTGTCCTTAAAATGTAATATAATCATCTAAGATATAATCATAGGGGAGGGTGATCAAATGGTAGACGGAACAAAGAAATTCAGTGTGAAAGACGACGCTAACGTTGAAATGAAGCGTATTTTGACTACCGTATATGATGCTCTCAGAGAAAAGGGTTACAATCCCATCAATCAGATAGTGGGATATATCCTATCGGAAGACCCGACTTATATCACAAACCATCATAATGCCCGAAGCCTTATCAGAAAAATTGACAGAGACGAGCTGCTTCAGGAGCTTGTCAGGCAGTATCTTTCAAATTGATTTTCATTATACCCTGCCATTCAGGCAGGGTTTAGATTTTATCGGGACAAAAAGCCAATATCTCGGTTTTCGGAATTACAACCAAAATTCGCGCTTATTTTTTGTAAGCACTTTGTAACTTTTTGTTTGACTTTTGTTACCAGTGTGGTATAATAAAAACATCGGAGGTACGTTATGAGCGACATGAATGAAAAGAACATCCCCTTGACCTATAAGGGACGCCCCCTTCTCCGGAAGGATAATATTATCTATTATGGCAGCATGTCCGATAAGTATATTGCAATGCTTCAGGTATTGTCTACTAAGAATCTTAACGGGCTTGACGTGGCCAACAGCGTTTCTGTTCAACTTCAGCTCACCGACCCTGATATCAGTTCAAAAGACAGGATAGTAAAATCAACCACAAAAGATGGGCTTTATAATGCCATGGATATTGCATCCATTTGGCTTGAGAGGGCTTTGACCTCAAGATAAAGCCTGTCGGCAACCACCGGGAGGTAACCTAATGGCTTTTTTTGCACGAATCAGGAAGGCGCTTTTTCTGACTTTTATTATTTCATCTCTTACGCTTACTGCCAATGCCTATGATGTTAAGGGCGGAGAAGTGCAGGTAGGATCGTCAGTAAATATGAGGGCAAGCTCCTCTACAGGTGCCGATATAGTAAGTAAGCTCACAAACGGCGAAAGAGTTGCCGTATTATCAGAGGAAAACGGCTTTTATAAAGTAGCCTATGGCGGGCAAAGCGGATATATCAGCTCTGAATATGTTGAACTTTCGGACGTAATGAATGTCGAGCCTGGTTCGGCAAAAATAATCACTGATGTGCTTAACGTCAGAAGCGCTCCTTCTACCTCGAGCGATATAGTCACGAGGCTTTCGAAGGGCTCTACTGTAAAAATAATTGGCATAAACAGCGGCTGGTTCAAAATTCAATCTTCCTCATATACCGGATATATTCATCCCGATTATGTAGAAGTAGTCGCAAACTCAATATCCGGAAGCACAGCTTCTTCCGGAACTGCTTCAAGCTCACAGTCTTCTGTTTCTTCCAGGCAGCAGATCATTGATTATGCGTCCACATTGCTTGGGACTCCGTATGTATACGGTGGGGCATCTCCAAAGGGATTTGACTGTTCAGGCTTTACGAAGTATGTTTATTCACACTTTAATATAAGCCTTCCCCATTCCTCCTCAAGCCAATATAAGTCTTCTGTAACAAAGATTTCCCGTTCCGAGCTGCAGGTAGGCGATTTAGTCTTCTTCTCCAGCGGTGGGTCCGGAGTAGGCCACGTTGGAATATATGTAGGCGGCGGAAGCTTTATTCATGCCCCAAGCGCCGGAAAGAGCGTCTGTTATGATTCTCTTGACAGTTCCTATTATTCGTCTCATTATATAGGCTCGGGTTCGATTTTCTAGTATTTAATTATAGGGGCGCGGCAAAAGCTGCGTCCTTAAAAATTACTCTCTCACCATTGAAAAGCACGACGGAATCTTATTCCGCCGTGCTTTTCATGTATTTTATTATCTATCAGCCTTATGGGTCATCTCCGCTTAAGCCTGTCAAGCATCTCCTTCTCCTCAGTGCTTACCCTAAAAGACTCACGACATTTCTGTATGGCTTTATTGTGAGTAAAATCATCAAGCCTGCCGCGCCTTATGATTTCAAGCGTTTTAGCAGGAAACTTGATATAACAAACAGAAAGCCCCCATGCAACAGCCATTTTTACATAATAGCCCTCATGCCTCATCTGCTCATATATCTCAAGCGCTCTATCAATATATTGCTCGTTGATATAATGCCCCAAAAGCATTACTGCAATAAACCTAAGCTCATATTCCGCTGTGCTTTCAAGATACTCGCAGATAAGAGAGAAATACTCCGCCTGTCTTTTGTCGGCCTCCTTTAGACATCCACAGAAAGCATCGCAGACAGCCCAGTTATCGATAAGCGGGACAAAGGCTCTTATAATCTCCATGCGACTTTCGAGAGTGCATTTTACCGAGGCTATGACCATTCCTTTTATCATGCGGTGCTCGTGATATGTGTCAGGACACTGTGCAAGAAAACACTCCCAGTCCCCCGCTGCGATATCCTTTGCCACAGCCCTCAGCTGCGGCATGCGAACGCCAAAGGTTTTCCTTCCGCCGGGAATAAGGCTTTCGTTGAAAACCCTGTACTTCTCGCCGCTCATCTGAGAAAAAAGACCGTTTAAGCCCTCCTCCCCTTCAATTATAAGGCTCATCTGCCGTTTACCACTTTGTCATAGCCCTCGGGGTCGGTGTTGCCCTCGGTGCTGACAAGCAAAATTACGCTGTTGTTATCAAGGCCCAAGGCACATCTCATATCTTTCAGTTCAGGCCTCAGCATCAGCCTGTTGACAAGCCCTAAGCCCACAGCGGCAGACTCTCCCGATATTATCTTGCTATCGCCGGGCATGGGGTTTGCATAAAGGCGCATTCCCTCCATAGTCACATCATCGTCACAGGCGATATAAAACTCTGCGAGATCCCTTATAACCGGCCAAACGCCTATGCTGGGCTCTCCGCAATTAAGCCCCGCCATTATGGTATTCTCGGCGCTTTTTACGCCGTGGGGCTTGCCATCCCCTATTTGGGCAGAATTATAGAAGCATGCAACCATCGTAGGTTCGACAATAGCAAACTTTGGGTGGTCTTTAAAAATGCTTGCATAATAACCTATGATACTGCCGGCAAACGACCCTACCCCCGCTTGAAGAAATACATGTGTGGGTTTTTTCTCGCCGCACTCCGCAAGCTGGTCAAGAGCCTCCCTGCCAAGAGTTGTATAACCTTGAACAATAAGCTGAGGCACCTCCTCATATCCTTCCCAGGCTGTATCCTGAACAAGATGCCATCCATTCTTTTTGGCTATTTGGGTTGTATATTTTACGGTATCATCGTAGTTCATCTCTGTAACGATACATTCCTCCGCTCCAACCCTCTTTATAGCCTCTATCCTGCTTTTAGCCGACCCTTTTGGCATATATACATAAGACTTGCAGCCATATTGGCTTGCTGCCCATGCGACTCCCCTGCCGTGGTTGCCGTCTGTTGTCGTGATAAATACCATATCACGGCTTTTCTCTCTGACTTCGGGGCTCGTCAATTGCTCAAATGTAGTAGTCTTAGGATCAAGCCCAAGCTCGCGGCATATAACCTGCCCTACGGCAAATATTCCACCCATACCCTTAAATGCGTTAAGACCAAACTCTGCAAAACGCTTTGATTCGTCCTTTACATATATTCCCTTAACACCTAATTTTTCAGATAGTGCCGAAAGACGCACAAGCGGCGTAGGCTTATAAAATGGAATAGACTTGTGAAATTGCTGGACAAAGCCGACATTTTCAGGGGAGAGATAGCTGTATTGATCAAGCGATACGCCCTTGTCAACATCCTGCCGGATCAAGCTTATCCCCAAAGTTTTCTCGTATTTTTTCATGCAAATTACGCCTCCTGCTCTTTAAGCCTGTGTATTGTATTGACTATATCCTTCTTTTTAAATATGCCTATGCTGATAAGTATCCTCGTTATCTGATCTACGGTAATGGCCCACCAGATAAAGGTTATATCAAGATGGAGCAGCCAGGCGCATATCAAAGCCATAGGAACTCTTACACACCATATTCCTATAAAAGAAACAAACATTGGTATATTCTTATATCCCGCCGCTCTTGTCATCCCGGTAAATACCTTTGAAAGTATCTGTGGCGGCTGCGCAAAGCTCATGATAAACACATACTTAACGCCGATATCGCGTAAAACAGGATTGTCTGTCAAAAGGCTCATGAAGAAGCCTGGGAAGAAGAAAAGCGCACAAAATCCAAACACTGCCAAAACCGTACATACCTTAAGAAGCTGCTTATAGTACGCCTCAAAAAGCGGCTGGTCGCGTTTGCCTATGGCTTTTGCCCCAAGCGTCGTGGCCGTTGTCAACAGCCCTATCGAGGGCATTTCACACAGCATTTCGGCCTGAAGCCCGAGCTGATACGCGGCATAACTGTCACTTCCGTAACTCAATATCACTCTGCTCAAAATCACGGCGGAAAACTGCCAGAAAAGGTTTTCGCAGGCAGCAGGCATGCCTATAGTCACAACTTCCTTGACGCATGTCATATCTATCTTGAAAAAGTTTTCACCATGGGCGCATGAGGCAAAAAATCCGCTTGGCTTATATAAAAGCCATAGCCCCAGCAGCCCGCCGCTGGCCTGAGAGACCACATAGGCGATAGCCGCGCCTATCACCCCAAGCTTCGGGCATCCCAACTTTCCGAAAATAAACGCATAACCGACTGCCACATTGATTAAATTGAGGATTACAGCTATGTACATCGGCGTTTTTGTGTTTCCCTGGCCGTTGAAAGCAGAAGTATTAATTGTAGTCAAAACCGTAAACGGAATCGCCCATACGGCTATCAGCATATACTGAACACCGCGTGTAAGAATAACATTATCGCTTGTAAATATGCTGAGAAGCTGTCTCGGAAACAAAAGTGTTATGGCCGTAAAAATAAGAGCCACCGGCATAATAGTAAGATATGTCTGTTCTGCGATTCTGCGGCAGCGTCCAAGCTTGCCGGCACCATAACTGACAGCGACCGCAACGGTAACGCCCATGCCAAGCCCTCGGAAAAGAGCCCAATAGATCTGCGTGATTCGCTGTGATATCCCCTGCGCAGAAATATCCGTGGAAATTAACCTTCCTATCATAGCTGCTGTTATTACATTTGCCAGGATCTGAAGCACATTTTCCATTACCACCGGTAAGGCCAGTCTGGTGATATCCTTCGAAATTTGCTTTTTGTCAATCACTGCCAGTCCTCCTCAAAAAAACGAAAAAATAAACGAAAACGCACGTCCTTATAGGATGCGCGCCGTTTTTAATAGCTCATAACCATATGATATATAAAAATATCATCCGCCATCGATTATACAGTAAAACTAAACCGTTTTCAATGAATATCAAAAAAGAAAGTACAAACAATATATCAAGTCAGATATGCATTAAATTATGGCAAAACCATAAAACAGGAGGTAAATATGACAGATTTAAAATGCTCAGCTACCACATGTCAGCACAACCAAAGCAATCTTTGTGTGCTCAACGCCATTCACGTTGACGGCTCAGCGGCTTGCCACAGCTCCGAAACCAGCTGCTCATCGTTCGCACCAAAAACAAACTCGTTTACAAACTCAGTGAACAAGGCTGACGCGAAACCCGAGACTAAAATCAAGTGCCACGCTCAGGAATGTGTTTATAACAAGGACATGCTCTGCTCGGCAGATTCAGTTCAGATATCCGGCCCCAGCGCCGACCGTGCAGTTGAAACCGAATGTGCCACCTTCAAGGCAAGATAAGCTCCTTCAAAGGTAAAATTTTCATTAATAAGGGCAGGGCTTAAGGCCCTGCCCTTGACCGTTCTTTTTGAGGGGAGTATACTATTAAAATGTATGTTTCAATAATCTTGGAGGGCTTATTTTGAAGGAGAAAATCAATAAACTTATTAAATATAAGTCAGTACGGTCGGTTGCCACTCTGTTTTCCGGCTCGCTTATAGCTCAGCTCATCGTTGTAGGCTCTTCCCCATTCCTCTCAAGGCTCTATACCGATGAGGAAATGGGTATCTATACTCTTATGGTGACTATTGTCACTCTTTTTGGCTCGATTGCATGTTTAAAATACGAACCTGCCATTGTTGTTGCAGACAATGACGATGAAGCCTATAACATACTTGGCCTTTGCTTTACCATATGCACTGCGTTAACGGTTGCGGTATCTGTTGGCTATGGGATATACTTATTTGTGAAGCCCCAAATATGGGCCTCAGCGGGTGTTTTTGCGCTGCTGACTATCATAGTTCTGTTTCTGACAGGGATAAACGACGCGATGTTCGCTTTCAATACGCGCTTTCAGAATTACGGCCTTATATCCAAGGCATATGTTTATTCCTCGGCGCTAAAATATTCATCGCAGATCATCCTCGGCCTCTTTCATTTTGGAACAGGCGGACTAAATATTTCCAACATGACGGGAACCGCCCTCGGGACATATTTTCACACAAGATACCTCTGGTATCAAAAGGACAAGCTGAAGAAAATAACCTCAAAGGGAATGAAGGATGTAGCGCTTAAATACCGACGCCAGGCCTTCTTTACTGCTCCTGCCTTTTTTGTCAGCACAGCATATTTCCAGCTTCTCAATTTCTTTATTGAAATGCTTTACGGCTTTGCAACTTTCGGCATTTATAGCCTCACATACCGTATGCTCAATGTTCCGCTTACGCTTATCGGTAACAACGTGGCAAGGGTACTCTTTTTCCAGAACGCCACCGACGAGTATAATCAAACAGGAGGCTACCGCAAATCACTCCTCATATCCTCAGGCGTGCTTCTTGCTATAGCCATCCCGATGGTAGTCATTTTGTGTCTTATTTCACCTTGGCTTTTTTCTGTATTTTTCGGCAGCACATGGCGTATGTCTGGTATATACGCAATTTACCTCGCTCCGCTCTACGGCGTACGGCTTATCGTGCAATCTCTTACACAGGCCCTTGTTATCGCTAAAAAACAGTCTGTAGAGCTGGTCATCCAGTGTGCCTTCCTCGCATGCTCGATCGCGGCATTCATATACTGCAAGCTTTCCGGCGCACCTATGGAAACTTTTTTGATGACAATTTCTCTTTCTTATAGCTTTTTCTATCTTATCCTTTACGGGGCAATATTCTATTACAGCAAACCCGGAAGAACAAAGACGGCTCAATAAAAACCGAATCTTATAAAACCGATCTTCAGACAATAGAAGCGTCACACGATTACTCAACGTGTGACGCTTCTTTCACTTTTATTTTACAAGACCAAGAAGGCTTCCTGCAAGGGTAGACAAATCAGCGCTGCCCATTGCATTTATCGAAACTCCGATTCCAAGCTCAGGTATGAAAGCTATATATGAGACGCTTTCATCTCCAGACCCGGCTTTAAAATAAACCGTATTATCGCCGGTCTTGTCAATATTAAAGGCAAGCGAGCCTGAACCCGTGCCGTCGCTCCATCTTTCCTCAAGCGCGCCGGATATCGTCTTTGTCAGACCCTCGTCGTATTCAAAAGAACCTGTGCAGTACCCAACCACCTTCAGAAGGTCATATGTTGTGCTCTCATAACCGTCATAAGCCGCAAGCGCATCCTTGCGTTCAAAAGCTGAGTTTTGCAGATCCATCTTGACAATGACCTGGTTATTGATAAGATTTACAAAATTTGAGTTTATGTTATATGCCTGACGAATCGTTTCACATAACAAGACATACCCAAGCGTTGAATTGTAGTGTTCAGAACCCGGCTCAAATTTCACTTCGGCATTTTCAAGCTGATTATACATCATGCCTGCCGTGGCATAGTTTTTTCCAAAAGTATCAAAGTCACCAAGACCGGACATATTACAAGCAAGCTGCCATACCTTAATTCTCTCTCCGTTGTACCGTGGAACCTGCTCTGGAGTTTTCAGCCAATCAGACACATATTCGTCTGCCCCAAGCCAGCGGTTATACTCGAAGTTTGATACAAGTATCCCGGCAAACATAGTAGTCATTTGCCCTATTGGCAGCTTAGTATGTTCATTTATATTATCCCCGCGGTTTATGAATCTGGCTTCCTTGCCTGAAAGTACACCTACGGAAATATCAGTTATGCCCTCTGCCTTAATGAACTCATCTACAGTATTATTAATGCTTTCTATAAGCTGCTCGTCACGTATATTCCGAAAAGGAGATACGCCGCTAAAGTTCAGATTAATATCGGCGCAGCCGGTCATCATGACCAGTGCCAGCGCAATTATTAATGACGCCGCTTTTTTCATATAATGCTCCTTTTAAAATCGCTCTTGAGTATTCCGTACATATGTGAATCCTGATAACCCTCTGAGCAATAATACTTCTCTCTGCACATTCCCTCATATTGCATGCCGCAGCGACGCATAACTGCACCGGAAGCAGGATTTGCAACCGAGTGACATGCCTCAATGCGGTTGACACCTACCTCTTCAAAAAGGAATCTTATTACGGCGCTAAGCGCTTCTGTCATATATCCTTTGTTCCACATGCTCTTTGCTATCTGATAACCGAAATCAGCACATCTGTCGTTATCATGCACTTCGGATCCAATAGTGCCTATTGGCAGCCCATCTTCTTTAAGTGTTATTACCCAAAAGTATCTGTCAGGCCTCTGATATTCCTCTTCCCATCTTGCCATTACTTTATATGTCTCATCTATGTCCTTATGGGTGTCATAGCGGAGATATTTTGTTACCTCCGGCACGCCGAAGCAGCCTTCGAACAGTGCCTTCGAATCGCCGTTATTAACCTTTCGCAGAATAAGCCTGTTTGTTTCCAAAGTTTGTGTTCCCTTATGTGTGAGCATTATATCACTCCTTTAAAAGCTTGATGTCTTCCTTTGTAAGCTCTATCTTTTCAAACATATCAGGGCGCCTGCCGCGCGTCAGCTTAAGGGACTGCTGCCTGCGCCATAGGCGTATATTTTCATGATGTCCCGAGAGCAATACATCAGGTACGCTCATATCCTGCCATACCTCGGGGCGGGTATACTGAGGATATTCTAAAAGCCCGGAAAAATGGCTCTCATCCTCGAAGCAGGCATTCTCGGCAAGCACCCCCGGAACCATCCTGCAAACGGCATCAGCCACAGCCATTGCCGCAATTTCTCCCCCCGTAAGCACAAAGTCGCCTATGGATATCTCCTCATCCACATATTTATCGATAAACCGTCTGTCGATTCCCTCATAATGGCCGCAAACGATAATTATATGCTCTCTTTTTAATAGCTCCAGCGCCTTCTGCTGGCTGAACACCGCTCCCTGAGCGCTCATCATAACCGTATGAACATGCTCCCCGCCCGTAAGGCTTTGATGGCATCTGTAAAGCGGCTCGCACTGCATAAGCATACCCTGGCCGCCCCCGTAGGGATAATCGTCAGTACGGCCGTGCTTATCCGTAGTATAATCCCTTATCTGGCGGGTATTAATCTCAACGTATCCGGCCTCTCTGCCCCTGCCTATAATGCTTGACCCTAAAACTGCCTCGCATATCTCAGGGAAAAGAGTCATTATATCAATCTTCATCATCTTCAAGCATTCCCTTAATGGTAGACACTGTCACAACCCGCGTTTCAAGGTCAGCCCCTTTGTCGAATGCCTCGACCATCGGTATAAGAACCTCTCCGGTTTCCACTGCCACCACATACACATCCCCGCCGGGATAGCTTTCTATTCTTTCAAGCTTTCCTATGACCGCTTTTGTTCGAAGGTCATATACATCAAAGCCATAAATGTCGCTGTAAAAATAATGGCCTTTGCCAAGATTTATAGAAGCTCTGTCGCTCGTGAGGATCTTATCCTTAAGCGCTTTCGCCCTCTCCATCGTATCCACTCCGTCAAGTGTCAGCAAAACCATTCCCTGATGCCCTCGGGCAGATACTATATTATAGCTTTTTCCATCTATATCAAGGGCCTTAACCTTTTTTGCAAGGACAATAAAATCAACCCAAGGCATGACTTTAAGTTCACCGCGCACGCCATGCGTATTTACTATTTTTCCCCATTCAATTATGCTCGCCATTATGCCCCCACTCTAACCATTACTGTATAAAACGTTATTTTTTATTTTACCACAGCATTTCCAAAAAAGCAAAAGAAAAACCCGTCAACCTTGAGGTTAACGGGCCTTTATTCAGTCAAGAATGTCAACAAGAACTTTCTTATGCCCTTTCAAGCCGGCCGACTTTATAATGGTGCGTATTTCTTTTGCTATACGACCCTGCCTGCCTATTACCTTTCCCATATCGGATTCGGCTACCTTAAGCTGAAGAGTTATTGTGTCCTCCTGTTCGACTTCCGCAATGGAAATCTGAGAAGGATTTTCCACAAGATTCTCAACTATATAGGAAAGTATGTCCTTAAGATTAATGCTTTCCATAGCTTAAAGAACACCGGCCTTTTTCAGTAATGCGCGTACAGTATCTGTGGGCTGAGCGCCATCCTTGATCCACTGCTGAGCTTTCTCGGCATCAACCTTGAGCTCAGTGGGCTTAACGAGAGGGTTATATGTTCCAAGCTCTTCGATGAACCTTCCATCTCTGGGGAAACGTGAGTCAGCTACCACTATACGATAGAAAGGTGCCTTCTTGGCGCCCATTCTTCTAAGTCTGATCTTTACCATTTCTTTTCACCTCCATGTTTTTTATATATATCACAATTTTCATTGCTACCCGTTAAAACGGCAGCTTTAAGCCGCCCTTTTTCCCCCGGCGTTTGGCAACGCCGGAAAACTGCTTCATCATCTGTTGAGTCATTTCAAACTGTTTTAAAAGACGGTTTATATTCTCTACCTTCTGCCCGCAGCCCGCCGCGATGCGCTTTTTACGGCTGAAATTAAGAATATCGGGATTCTCTCTTTCCTTAGGTGTCATCGAAAGAATAATAGCTTCTGTGCGCGCAAGCGCTTTCTCATCTATTTTTGCATCCTGCAAAGCCTTGCCGTTCATGCCAGGTATCATGCCAACAAGATCATTCATCGAGCCCATATTTTTCATCTGCTTCATTTGCTCGTAGAAATCGTTGAGGTTAAACTTGCCGCTGCGCATGCGTTTTTCCATGTCAACGGCTTTTTTCTCGTCAAAGGTCTGCTGTGCTTTTTCTATAAGCGACATCACATCGCCCATGCCCAATATTCTCGAGGCCATACGGTCAGGATAAAACGGCTCGATGGCATCAAGTTTTTCCCCGACTCCGCAGAACTTTATCGGCTTTCCTGTGACAGCTCTTATAGAAAGCGCAGCTCCGCCGCGTGCATCGCCGTCTAGCTTTGTCATGAGAACAGAGTCTATCCCCAATGCCTCATCAAAGGCAGAAGCCGCGTTTACCGCATCCTGACCAGTCATACCGTCTACCACAAGCATGATCTCATGCGGCTTAACAGCGGCTTTTATGGCCTTAAGCTCATCCATAAGCTGTTGATCTATATGCAGGCGGCCGGCCGTATCTATCATAAGAACGTCATTCCCGTGCATTTTTGCGTGCTCATAGGCAGCTTTGGCAATCTCTACGGGATTTCCCTGCCCCTGCTCAAAAACGGGAACATCAAGCTGTTTTCCCACCACCTTAAGCTGCTCTACAGCGGCGGGACGGTATACGTCGCAGGCACATAAAAGAGGCCTGCGGTTTTCGCGTTTTTTAAAATACCCAGCCAGTTTGGCGATATTAGTCGTCTTTCCGGCCCCCTGAAGACCGACGAACATAATGACCGTCGGCGGGTTATTTGACATCCTGATACGGTTCTGAGTCCCGCCCATAAGGGATGTCAGCTCATCATTTACTATTTTTATTACCTGCTGCGCAGGGGAAAGACTGTCAAGAATCTCGCCGCCCACGGCCTTTTCGCTGACTTTGGCGACAAAATCTTTAGCAACTTTAAAGTTTACATCGGCCTCTAAAAGTGCCATGCGAATCTCGCGCATGGCCTCCCTTACATCTGCCTCGGAAAGCCTTCCTTTTGAACGCAGTTTTTTGAAAACTCCCGACAGTTTGTCAGCAAGGTTCTCAAATGCCATTTATTACCCTCATTTCACAAGCTCGTCGACTATCCTTATTATAGAGTCTACTCTTTTGGCTATCTCATAATTGCGAAGGCCTGAATTTACCTGAGCGATATACTCAGCCTCCTGGCGAATCTTTATAAGCTTATCTTCGTATCCGGAATATTTCTTAACCAACCCTACCTTATCCTCGGTCTCCCTGAGGATGGCCTCGGCCCTCATTATGGCGTCCCTTACTCCCTGGCGGGATATATCGGCATGCTCTGCTATTTCTGCAAGGGAAAGGTCCTCATTATAATAAAGGTCAAAAAGCTCCTTTTGCTTGTCAGTCAAAAGATCCCCATAGAAATCATAAAGCATTGACATGTGGAAGGTGTCGCTCTTCATATCCTTTCCCCTTTCTGTAAAGCCCTATACCTTTACAATGTTGTTATAATATCACGATATTGAAGCATTGTCAATAAAACTTTCGCGCTTTTATTCAAAATTAAGCGATTGCAATATCCCTATTGCGCCTTTATGGCGGTAAGGGTATAATTAAAAAAAGAAAATCAATCATCAGCGAGGTTCAAGTATGATAAACACAGTATCTTTTCCCGGTCT
Organism: Clostridiaceae bacterium; assembly: GCA_034926865.1. Lineage (GTDB taxonomy): Bacteria > Bacillota > Clostridia > Oscillospirales > Butyricicoccaceae > RGIG1902. Next base: position 32,788 of record JAYFQP010000009.1, on the reverse strand, counting down.
TTTTGACGGTACACTTACACTCAACAGGGTTGCTTTCACAATATTCGGCCATGATATAATGTGGTACGGCGTAATAATAGGGTCAGGCTTTCTGCTCGCTGCGCTCTATGCCATGCGTTATGCAAAGGATTACAATCTCGACTCGGATTTCATAATGGATATGCTCATCTTCGGCCTGCCTGCCGCCATCGTAGGCGCAAGGCTTTACTATGTAGCCTACAGCTGGGACATATACGCCAACGATCTGTCCCTCATCTTTAACATAAGAAAAGGCGGATTGGGTTTCTATGGCGGATTCATTGGCGCTTTTCTGGCCGGATATATCCTTTGCAAAGTCAGGAAAAAGCCCATATTTTCAACTATGGATATTGCGGCTTTAGGTTTTATTCTTGCTCAGGCTATCGGGCGCTGGGGTAATTTCGTAAACTGCGAAGCCTTCGGAACAGTTACAACCCTCCCCTGGGGCATGTCAATAAACGGCGCCTCTCCTGTGCATCCCACCTTTTTTTATGAATCGCTGTGGAATATCATAGGCTTCATTATTCTTCACTTTTATTCAAAAAAGCGAAAGTTCAACGGAGAAATATTTCTTCTGTATATGGCATGGTATGGCTTTGGACGGATGCTGATAGAAGGGCTTCGCACCGACAGCCTGTATATCCCGGGAACCGCCATACGGGTCTCCCAGCTGCTCTCCCTTATCAATTTTGTAGTATGTCTCACTTTATGGATATATAAAAGAAAAACAGGAAAATATAAACCAAGAAACAAAATCAAGGAGGAGCCACAAAAATGAAAGAGCTTACAATGTTCATGATGCCCGGATGCCCCCACTGCAAGCTGGCCATTAAGCTTCAAGATGAGCTTATGGCGAATCATCCAGAGTATAAGGATATCCCCATCGTTATGATCGACGAAACAAAAGAGAAAAAGCTTGCCGATCAGTATGATTATTATTATGTCCCCTGCTATTTCATGGGAGACCAGAAGCTTTTTGAAGGCCATGCCGAAAAATCTGATGTGGAAACCGTTTTCAAAAAGGCCCTTGAGGCATAACATCAACTTTTGCTGCAAATAGAAAAGGGAGGCATAATAGCCTCCCTTTTAATTTAACCTGATTATTTGTTTATCAAAATATCTTTGAGGCTGCGCTTGGGGACATAATGCACATCATTTTCATCCCTGTAATAACCAATTTCTCCGCTCTGGGGAATATCGGTTATCACTATCTTCTCGTCGGGCTTCCCAAGCGCTACTATAAGTACCGGCTGGAGATTTTCCTCAAGGCCGAGAGCTTCTTTCACCTTATCGGGATTGTAATTGCCGATCATGCATCCGCCGAGGCCCATATCAACAGCGCCCAGAAGGATAGTTTGGGCAACTATGCCGACATCCTTGGAGAAACGCTCGGTGTTTGGCCCGATATTTTTATCGTGGCAAATCACAATAAAGGCTGTGGGCATCTTGCCCTCATGCGGCAGGGTCATTTGGGCCTGAAGCCTTCTTGCCCAGGCAGTCATGGGCTGGATTATCGCATTTGTTTCTTTGTCGCAGGAAAGAAAATACTTAAAGGGCTGAAAGTTGATGCTTGAAGGACAGAAGCGCGTGTAATCGATCAAAGTTTCGAGCTGTTCCCTTGTTATGACATACTTTTCGTCATATCCTCTGTAGCTGCGGTTCTTCTCAACGAGCTCTTTAAACTGCATATATATTCCTCCAAAATAAAAATATCATTATCAAAGATCAGACCAGTCTATATTCCTGCCCTGTAATGCAAGAAATTCGTTTGCCTTTACAAAATGCCCGCAGCCGAAAAAACCATTATTGGCTGAAAGCGGCGAAGGATGGGCAGCTGTAAGAACCAAATGAGCAGGATTTGTTATCAGCGAATGTTTGGCTTTGGCGTTAGCACCCCACAGCATGAAAACCAGCGGACGCTTTCTTAAGTTAAGTTTAGAAATAATGCTGTCTGTCAGCGTGCTCCAGCCACAGTCACGATGTGAGTTTGGGCTTCCGGCCCTGACAGTAAGAGAAGTGTTCAGAAGCAAAACTCCCTGCCTTGCCCAGCCCAAAAGGCAGCCATGAGATGGAATCCTCATCCCTGTTTCCTGTGCAAGCTCTTTATATATATTTATAAGCGAAGGCGGAGGCGTAACCCCCTGTCTTACCGAAAAAGCAAAACCATGGGCCTGTTCGGGGCCATGATACGGGTCTTGCCCAAGTATCACCACATTAACATCATCAAAGTCTGTCTCTTTAAGCGCATTAAAAATATCATACATCGAAGGATAGACTGTATGCGCTTTGTATTCTATTTTCAAAAATGCTCTTATTTGCATGTAATATTCAGAGGAAAAATCATCCTGCAGAATCTTATCCCATTTATTTCCAATATTTACCATGTGTCTCATCACCATATGTTATTATACAATAATACCAGCTGAAAGGCAATAGAAACAGACAAACCCCACATATGATAAAAATATGCTGATTATAAAACCCCCGGGCAATTATTGCCCGGGGGTTACTGTCATTTATACTGCTTCTATTCGAGCTCAAACGCTCCTGTATAAAGCTGGAAATACTTGCCCTTTTGCGCGAGCAGCATCTCATGGCTTCCTCTTTCAATTATCCTGCCATGTTCAAGAACCATGATCACATCAGCGTTCTTAACAGTCGACAGCCTGTGCGCTATGACGAAGACCGTCCTTCCCTCCATAAGAGCATCCATTCCTCGCTGCACTATGGCTTCTGTGCGCGTGTCTATGCTTGAAGTAGCCTCGTCGAGTATCATTACAGGAGGATTGGCAACAGCTGCTCTCGCAATTGACAAAAGCTGTCTCTGGCCCTGTGAAAGACCTTCCCCGCCGCCTTCAAGCTTAGTGTCATAGCCGTTGGGCAGCAGCATTATAAAGTCATGGGCGTTTGCCCTCTTGGCGGCGGCGATGCACTCTTCATCGGAGGCCTCCAGCCGTCCATACCTGATATTTTCCAGAACAGAACCGGTAAACAGGTTTACATCCTGAAGCACAACGCCGAGCGATCGCCTCAAATCGTCCTTTTTTATCTTATTGATATTTATTCCATCATAACGTATTTTTCCGTCAGCAATATCGTAAAATCGGTTTATAAGGTTTGTAATCGTTGTTTTCCCGGCACCGGTTGCCCCAACAAAAGCCACCTTCTGGCCCGGCTCGGCATAAAGAGATATATTATGCAAAACCGGTTTGTCTTTCTTATATGCAAAATCCACGTCCAGAAACCGTACATCGCCAGCAAGCGGCGTATAAGTGAGGCTTCCATCACTGTGAGGATGTTTCCAGGCCCATTTGCCCGTTTGACCGATCGTTTCCTGTATATTGCCGTCTGCATCATAGTCACAGTTGACAAGCGTCACATAGCCGCTGTCCTCCTCGGGCTTTTCATCCATAAGCTCGAATATACGCGAAGCGCCGGCGAGAGCCATGACTATAAAGTTAAACTGCTGAGATACCTGATTTATTGGCTGAGTGAAGCTGCGGCTCAGCTGAAGGAACGCCGCTATCATGCCCAGCGTAACTCCCCCGTATCCCTTGATCGCCATGAATCCCCCCAGCATGGCAAGAAGCACATACTGCATATTACCAAGGTTCGCCATTATTGGCATCATTATATTGGCAAACGTGTTTGCCGAGGAGGCATTGTCGCAAAGTTCTTTATTCCTCACGTCAAACTCCTCTTTGGCCTTGGCCTCATGGTAAAAGACCTTTATCACCTTCTGGCCGTTTATCATTTCCTCGATATAGCCGTTCATGGTGCCAAGCGTAGACTGCTGCTTTACAAAATATTTTCTGCTTTTTCCCGCAATCTTCCTGCTTGACAGCAGCATCAGTGTTATAAAAAATACCACAAAAAGAGTCAGCATCCACGATGTTATCAGCATAGCTGCAAACACGGTGACAATTGAAAAGCATGCGGCAATAATCTGCGGCAGACTCTGGGCGATCATCTGGCGGAGCGTGTCGGTATCGTTTGTGTAATGGCTCATTATGTCCCCGTGTGTATGGGCATCAAAATACCCTACGGGGAGCTTTTGCATATGTGCAAACATATCATCCCTTATGCGCTTAAGGATACTCTGGGCAATCCTCACCATCATGAAGTTATAAATAAGCGTGGAGGCAACTCCAACGGCATATATCCCGGCCATTTGCAGTATTGCAACGCCCAGAGACGAAAAATCGGGATTAGAAACCGACATCAGGGGCGTGATATTATCATCGATAAGCGTTTTAAGAAACAGCGAACCCTTAACTCTTGCAAGCGCTGACATGCCTATGCAAAGCACAACAAAAATTATCCTTGCCTTATATGCCCAGAAATAACCTGCCAGTCTTTTTACAGTAGCCTTCTTATTGAAGTTTTTCGGAGGAGGTCCCACCATTCTTCTTCTATTCTCCATCAAAATCCCCTCCTTTCATCTGCAGCTCGTATACCTCGCGGTATACCGCATTGTTTTCAAGCAGCTCATCATGCGTGCCTATGCCGTTTACGCTGCCGTTTTCAAGAACTATTATCCTGTCTGCGTCTTCAACTGAGCTTATTCTCTGGGCAATGATTATCTTGGTGGTTTCGGGCAGATACTGCCTGAGGCCCTTGCGTATCATCGCATCGGTTTCAGTATCCACCGCGCTTGTTGAATCATCGAGAATAAGTATCTTTGGCTTTTTCAGAAGTGCCCTGGCAATGCAAAGCCTTTGCTTCTGCCCGCCTGATACATTGGTTCCGCCCTGTGATACCTGCATATCATATCCATCGGTAAACTCGTTAATAAACCCGTCGGCACATGCCAAAACGCAGGCTTCTTTTAGTTCCTGATCTGTGGCATGCTCATTGCCCCATCGGAGGTTATCCTTGATCGTGCCCGAAAACAGCTGATTTTTCTGAAGCACCATGGCAACGGCATTTCTCAGCGTATGCAAGTCATAATCTCTTACGTCCACCCCGCCTACCAGGATTCTCCCCTTTGTTGCATCATAAAGCCTTGGAATCAGTTGGACAAGGGTGCTCTTAGCGCTGCCGGTGCCGCCGACAATACCGATAGTCTCGCCTGATGCTATGCCGAAATCGGCATTTTTAAGGCACAGCTTGTCATCCCTGCCATAATAACTAAAGGAGACATCTTCAAATATCACGGAGCCATCGGCTACACGCATAACAGCGTTTTGGGGGCTTACAATATCGCTTTTCTCCCCCAGAAGCTCAACAACCCTCTCGGCCGATGTGCGTGCGATAATCGTCATAACAAGCACCATTGAAAGCATCATAAGGCTCATAAGTATCTGAGACGAATATGTTATAAGGCTCATCAGCTGCCCTGTTGTCATGCTTCCGCCGACTATCAGCTTAGCCCCCAGCCATGAAACAAGCAGAATACATGCGTAAAGCGATGTCTGCATAAGTGGGGAGTTAAAGGCCAATATCCTCTCAGCCTTTGTGAAGTCTTTATATATGCCCTGAGATACCTCCTCGAACTTCTGAATCTCATGGTCTTCTCTGACGAAAGATTTGACTACTCTTATGCCGTGAAGGTTTTCCTGAACGACACGGTTGAGTTTATCATATGTTTTGAATACCCTTTCAAAAATCGGATGGGCCTTGACCATTATAATATATAACCCAACTCCCAAAAAGGGTATTACTCCCAGAAAGATAAGCGAAAGCTCTCTGTTCATCGAAAAGGCCATAAAAAGCGCAAAGAACAGCATCATAGGCCCTCTCACGGCAATCCTGATTATCATCTGGTAAGCGTTCTGCACATTACTGACATCGGTCGTCAGTCTTGTGACGATACTGGCCGTGGAAAACTTATCTATATTGGAGAACGAAAAATCCTGCACGTTATGGAACATCCGCTCACGAAGATTCCTTGCAAAACCCGCCGAGGCCAAAGCGGCGTATCTTCCTGAAAGAGCGCCGAAGGCAAGGGAAAAAACACAGGCTATAATAAGATACAAACCTGTTCTTACAATAGCGCTCATATTTCCCGCTTCGACACCTTTGTCGATAAGGGTGGCCATCAGCATAGGAATAACTACTTCCAGCACTACTTCAAGGGTAACAAAAAAAGGCGCCAAAAGCGATTCTTTTTTATACCTGCCGATGCACCCCATAAGGCGTTTTATCATATTTCTATCACTCCGTTCATTCTAGTAATCGTATTATTGTAAATCAATTAATTGTTAGCAAAACATTATCGTGTCTCATTAAAATTATCAGCCATCTTTTTTATTATTGCAAGAAACTGATCGATCTCACTTTGGGTAAGACCTTTTGTAAGTTGTTTTTCGGCATTGGCAATTTCCTTTGATATGTTATCGTGCATCTCTAAGGCTTTTGGTGTAAGCAGAAGCTTTTTAAGACGCCCATCTCTCTCTACTGGAACTCTCTCGATATATCCATTGCCCTCCATAAGCTTCAGAATTCCTGTGGCCGTCGAGCGCCGTATATTAAACTCCCTTTCCACGTCCTTTTGAAAAATATCCTTGTCGCTGTTATGAGCTATATATCCCAGTATCCAGCCTTGAACCTTGGTAAAATCCTTAGGCTTTACATCAGAGGTATTTTCGTCCACAGCTCTCTTTAATTTCAGGGACAGATTCCGTATTTCTTTCCCTATGTGAGGTATATTATCCATAGTAACCCTCCTTTGTTAGGTAGCTAACATTATAGGTGCATTTTAAATAATTGTCAATAAGTATTTTTGACAATTATCACAAATAGTAATTTTTAACACCAGCCGCACAAGACCGCCCTTCCAATAAAAACAAGATGATTAACCTTATCCGCTTTATGCCTTTTATATAAATGAGGGACTATATATCCCGAATTACTATTGAGCAATATGTTGACATCATATTTAAACTATGTTAACGCTTAGCAACTATTAAAAAAGGGCTGACCCATTTTGGGCCAGCCCTTGCTTTTTCAGCTCACATAATACAAGTACAAGCTTATGTCATCAGGCAATTATAGCTTCAGCGTTTCTGTTTTCTGGATATTTTCAAAACTGACAGCCCAAAAAACAAAGCTCCTGTTAGAATCAAAATACCTATGCTCACTATAGGGGTGACTTCCGTATCCCCGAACTTATAGACTATACCCATAAGCTCTTTAAAAGACTGCAGCTCCCCGGCCGGCGCCCCCGAAAAGGTCTTGGAGATCGGGTCAGCCATCATTACCTGCCTAAACAATTCAGCCGAATGGGAAACGGGGAAAGCCTTTATAACCCATTGAACAGAGGATGGCAGCTGGCCGACAGGCAAATAAATGCCGGTTAAAAACCCTATCAGTGTTCCGATAATTGTGCTGGCTGTGGCAAATGCATTTGAGCTTCTGAAAAAAGATACCAGAAAAAACACAATGGACGTATTAGTAAACGTTGAAAGAAGTATCAGCCCGGCGACCTTTAACAGAGCCTGAAAATTCAACAGTTCTCCGCCGTTTAGAACCACATATAATTCCGCTAACGCAAGTGCTACAAAGCTCATAATAACCCCTATCACATATGAGCTTAGAACATATCCGCCCGCTATACTGCTGCGCTTCAGCGGAGACGATGTGATATCCTTCTCTATCTTTTTTACCTTATCGTCAACCATTATGCCGAAAGCACCCATAGTAGTAGTAATTGAGGTTACGGCAAGCAGACCGGCCATGATCCAGCTATCCATCAGATATCTGACTCCGCTCATACCCGGAAAGCCGTTTACCCAGACATCCCCAAGAAATAAAGCATATAATCCGATGATGATGAAGACGGAAAGAAGAGAGAAGAATACCGCCGTCCGGTCTTTAAAAAACACAAGAAGATTTCTTTTAGCAAACCCTTTCATTCCCGTATCTCCTTCCCCGTAATGGCAATAAAGGCATCATCCATGTTCCCCATTGTCACTTCGAAGCCCTTAATGTGATCTGATACCTCTTGAACGATAGGCAAGGCTGCCATAGTTGAAGGAATCGGGACAAAAATCTGATCAGAAGCCTTCTTTTCATACTTTACATTCTGAGCATCCAGCAGCTCGCAGACCTTTTGCATATCTGACGCGAAAATATCAAGCCTGTCAGAAGTATACTTTTCCTTAAGCTCCGCCGGAGTGCCTTTAGCGGCTATTGTACCGTCGTCTATCACTATTATGTAATCAGCAACAGCGGCCTCTTCCATATAATGCGTTGTTAAAAAAACCGTCATTCCAGTTTCTTTCTGAAGCGAAATTATAGTTCCCCAGACGCTTCTTCTGGTCTGAGGGTCAAGCCCGGTTGTCGGCTCATCGAGAAACAGTATTTTAGGTGTATTGACAAGGGCGCGCGCTATGTCACAACGTCTTCTTTGACCACCCGAAAGCTTTCCGTACGGACGCTTTAAAAAATCTGTTATGCCGGTCACCTGTGCTGCACTTTTTATTCTTTCTTCAAGCTCTTGTCCCTTAAAGCCGTAGAAGCCGCCTCTGACCTTCAGATTTTCGCGAACACTTAACAGCTGGTCAAGCAGCCCATCCTGAAAAACCGTTCCAATAACCGATCTTATAGCATTATCATCTTTTCCGAGTTCATGCCCATCAACCGTTATATATCCCGAATCCGGCTTGATAAAAGTACTGATGATATCTATGGTAGTGGATTTTCCCGCGCCGTTCGGCCCCAGAAAAGCATATATTTTGCCCTCTTCAACATAAAAATCCAGCCCTTTCACAGCGTGAATGTTTCCATAGGATTTATGCAGGCCTGATACCTCAATGATCTTTCCCAAAAAAGCGCCTCCCCCTAAAAACATACTGATATTACTATATTTGGAATTATACCATTTTAGTTACGCTATAACAACAGGTTTTGTATGTCATCTAGAATGTTCCGGTAAAATGATCCGTTCTCCCCTTGTGTATAGGAAATTGCACAAAGTTTCACTTCAGCTTAATATAAAACAAAAAAGGCGGAGGGATTCATTCCCTCCGCCATGTGTTTTTTTACAGATTCTCAATAAGTGTTATGCGCTTGTCGCAGGCATCAATCCGAGCGTCTTGCTTTGCCTCGTGCGACCAAATAAGATCATGACCTCGGACATTTTTATCGTTCAGCCCTGCAATTTATTCCGACAGCCATTTATTATACTCAGACAATCTTTTGATGTATTGAGGCTTAAAAGCACCCACACTTGAGTGGATACTTCGGTCTAATTTTTCATCGCGCACTCCCAACCCCTGTGCTTCCTATGCGATGTACTTTTCCCACATGTACCTTTGTTCATATCTTTATGCCTGCTAAATAATTCGCATGCAAAAAGCGCCCTCCTTATTTTTGGAAGACGCTTTTTCCGTTAACTGGTATTCTATTTTATATTGTCATACTTATCAGAAATATGCATGCCCCATATAATCATCTGCTGAAAACTATGGTGTTGTTTTCGCTACGTTTTTGCTGCTGTCTCCTCCGACATCCCCTGAAAATGCCTGGGCCATAGCTTCAGCAAAAGAATGTACCCCTCCCAGCATAGCATCAAAAGCATCATCATTCTCACCGCTGATTACCCATGCATCATCTTGAAGCGTTAGCTCAACGGTTACAGTTTTTGTTACCTGCTGATTATCCGAGCGCTGTAACAGCTCAGTTAATTTATCCGAAAAAAGTTTATTCGACTCTTCTTCGGTCATTTGTTCAGCCTGAGGCTTAAAGGCTTCTGCAAGCAAAGTGGGAAATACATCCGCGACAGCTTGTGTCAAGATATTGCTCATATCGACATTGGAGATTTTAACTTCAACTGTTGCAGTATCTTCTGTTTCCTTTGAATCAACAATTTCATAGGTTATTCCGCCCAAAATTGCTTTTACAGTTTCTTCTCCCAGTTCATCGTCCGAATCGCTGCCAAGATCGTCATTTTCCCAATATTTACTGATCGCTTCAGTGTCATATTCCTTTGCTGCGTCGAGCGCTTTTCCCACCACTGTTTCAGCTGACTCTCTTTTGGCGCCGCACCCCGTAATTCCAATGATTATACAAATCACCAATAAAATTGCAAAGCTTCGATTTTTCATAATTTTCTTCCTCCAACTATACATCTTTCCTTGTATTTGGTTTGGAACAATATGAAATGTTATGTTTTCCAAACCGCTCAATGCCTCTCTTTGGTTCATATTACCATTTTTCCAATACTTTGGCAATATCGCCCTCCGGCTGTTAGATTTGGTGACACATTTTCCGCTTGTGTTTGATTTGGTTTTGTGCTATTCTTAGTTTGCTAAGTTAATTCGATCGAAAAGTTAAGAACTGTAAGTAAGTTTTCTTTACTTGTTATTAGTTTTCTAAGTTTTGTAGATATATGCCAAGCAGAGGGTGATTTTTATGGATACTTTTGACAGGATCATGTTATTGCTAAATGAAAATCACATGACACAAGCAGATTTGGCGCGGGCTACCGGTATATCTACCGGATTAATATCCCAATGGAAAAACAGGGATCAAAAACCATCGGCGGAAAAGCTGAAACTAATTGCCGCTTATTTTAATGTTTCTACAGATTATCTGCTTGACAATGAACCACAAAAAGCGCCCGCCAAGAATGACGAGCTCAAGATGACTGAAGAAGATTTTAAGTTTGCATTATTCGGCGGCGATGGAATGATCACCGATGAAATGTATGATGAGGTAAAGCGCTTTGCTCAATTTATAAAACAAAGAGAACGCGGCAAAGGCGAGAAACAGTAATTTATGGCTTTATAATATTGCGCTGATATCTTCGTAATATCTTCGTCATCGCACATAACAGCATCGATTTTTTCATGGATCTAATCCATCCTGAGTCGGTCGGTATCATAATCTATGGCCGGCGAATTTTTCTCGTTAACTGTGTCGCTGCCTGACAAACGGTTGTATAATCTCTCTGCGCGCTTAATGTGCGGCAAAAGCATAAAAACAAAATCTGTACCTGGGTTATATAGGCACGCCTGACTATATGGCGTGCCTACTGTTCGCATGGCGGCAACCGTAACGGAATGCCTCACAATAAGCCGTATACCGCTGTCAAAAAACGCTTTGTGTAGTACCCAGCCGTTGGAAGGACGGTAAAAATAAATGATTGGAGAGACAAAAATGACAGAACGAACAAAAGGCTTTATTACGGGACTGCTAACAGCGGCGTTATTGATTGCCCTATCAGTAACCGCCCTTGCAGCGGCGCAAACCATCAGCGTTAACGGCGGAGTTAAACTTATACTTGACGGAACCAGTTTTGTGCCCAAGGACGCCAACGGAAATGCCGTAGATGTTTTTGAGTACAACGGCACAACTTATGTCCCGGTCCGTGCTGTGTCTCAGGCTTTTGGAAAAGAGATCGCATGGGATGATACAACGAGGACTGTAATCATCGGCAGCAACAACTCTTCCGGCAGCTATAATAGGCAAAACCCCGCCCCAATCAACACCGCTCAAACAGTCACGGTTAACGAAATATCTTACAAATACACAGTCACTATGTCGCTAACAGAAATAACTCGCGGAGGCGCCGCATGGGCAGAAATTAAGGCCGCAAATATGTTTAACTCCGCGCCTGGAGATGGAAAAGAATATATTCTTGCAAAAGTAAAGGCAACGGTTGATTCTATAACTACAGATAGGCCGGTAAATTTTTCGGAATATGATTTTGACGCTTATTCAGCAGGTAATGTCAAATATCCTTTTGAGAGTACTGTCGAGCCAACGCCTGAGTTTAGCAGCTCTGTGTTTGCAGGCGGCACCCTGGAGGGTTATGTTACGTTCCTCGTGGACAAGACAGATACAGCTCCTAAGGTCTGCTATGGCGCAGACTATACCGGTGCAGGCGGCATTTGGTTTAGCCTGGTAACAAAATAAATAAAGATACAGCCCCGGCGCCGATGACGCCGGGGCTGTGATATATTATCGGAAACGAGGCTGATCATACTGCCTGCAAGTTAAAACTCGGTGCATTTATTGGGGGTATCGTCTATTTTCACTGAAGTTGTGCCGCAAGCCTGCTATTTATACGGATGACAGCTTTTTTGCTTTGATCATCAGGAAATTCGGCTTATGCAAATCTTTGCCATACTGTGGCAATCTTTGTATGGTTTCTTGTGAAGCCACCGGCTCTTCCATTTCCAGAATTACAAAACCCGAACGAACAAGCCCATTTATTAACTGAGAAAAAGTTCTATGGTATTTAACTACATCATCAACAAACCAGGTTACTTTCCTTTCACCTGCTCGCGCATAGTCTGCCAGTCGATAGTGATCTACACTTCCATCTTCGTTTTTTATCCATTTTGCTCCGTCAACAGGGGCGGTAGTCAGCGGGTGTTCCTGTGAAAACAAAAATATCCCACCAGGCTTCAACAAAGAAAATACATCATATATCAACTCGTCATAACCCCTAATATAGTGCAAAGCTAATGAACTGACGGCAATGTCGAACTTATCATCGAGGGATCTGATGTTTTCCATGGGCATATTCAAATAATGTATGTTTTGAGCACAGTTCTCTTTTTTGGCGAGTTCAAGCATCTTCCGAGAAATATCAATACCTACTATACGCTCAGCTCCCATTTCGGAAAACGCTTTGCAATTCTCGCCGTACCCACAGCCAAGGTCAATAACGCTCTTTCCTTTTACGTCACCGAGCATTGAAAATATCGCAGGCTTTTCCTCCAGATTGTTTGCGCTGTCATCGTTTTCCCTTAGGCTGCAGTATCCATTAAAAAAGATTTCATTGTCATAAATATTTTGCTTAGACATAAAAGTTCCTTTCAGCTAAATGTAAATAATCTTAAGAACAGCAGATTTCTCAGAAAACAAAGACATACCCGCCTATTAGGGGAAGATATGTCTTCATATCCAAATAAATCTGCCAGCCTGAGAGAAATAAGCAGGAATAAAGCTATACCCAAAATACCACTCTTTGCAAGTTTTATTTAAACAATTATTAAGACCGGATTATATGGGATAAGCTTATTTTTTCGCTATTCACCGGTATGCCTGTCCGCAAGAAACCCGCAGATTCTTGCCCAAATCTCTTGTGTTTCAAGAAATTGCTGATAATGCTTTTTCACGTTTCTGTCATATCGGTCCAGCTCTTTGGCAACATTCATGAAGTCATCACGCCCAAAATAGGCGCAAACCTTGGGAAGCGTGACCGAAAGCCGCTCTCGCATCTCGTTGATTTTTTCTTCATAATGCTCCCGCTGTGTAATATACAGCAGCAGCGGTTTATACCGAATCCAGCCAATACAAGCAAGGTAAAACCTTGTGCTTACCTCCTCTGAATCAGCCGTAATGTACTTTAATTTGATAGGAAGAACGCCATCCATCAGATGATGATAGGTAGAAAACCCATCATGGAAAGCATAACATGGCACACGCAGCACTTTCCGTTGGCTTAAGCATGTGCTCAAAAATGTATCTTCGCCACGTGCGCCTGGGGGATTATAAAATGGGCTGACCCGCTCGGGCTTCGTTAGATTAATACACAGATTCGCCCCGGAGATGAACTTTGTATGGTTTACTTCCTGAACTTCCACGGCGTCATCACTAACCAAAATTTTGGTATCAGCATACGTAACTCCGCCATTGTTCATTACGGATCGAACGGTATCCCAGTTGACAATATCATTACTGATAGCTTCGATAAATAAGCGAAAATCATTCTCTGTCAGGACGTCGTTAAACTCAATATATGGAATAGGAGAGACATATCCGCAATGATGTCCATTTGTAATGTCAGCGTGCTCAATATTTCGCAAATGGGTTGCCAGCACATGCTGGCCTCCCCAAATAGCCGAGGAACGGGTATTGGTTACAGCAACAGGATATTCGTCATCATCAAGGAAAACCAGATAATCCATATTGTTCTTCAGCGCCGTATACAATATGATATTTCGTTTAGCCGCATATCCGCTTCCAAAAACCAATCGTGCTTCTGCCTTGTTGAGAACATTCTTCTGCACCAAATCATCAATCTCTTTTTGAATCGCTGTTTTACCAATAAAATAGGTGTCGTCAATCAAATTCAGGAGTTGTTTGCTGACATTAGTATAGTCCGTTGCTTTTGTGTTTGAATAGTGCAGATCGTACGCCGCCAAAAGATTTAAACGAATGCTTTTCTCTTTTGTCAATCCGCTTTCACGCCAATTATAAATATTGGTTTTAAGTATTCTTTGAAAACTTTTACGTCCTGTTGCAAACCCGATCCCCACATTAATTTCATTACTCTGTTGCAAGCAATCAGCTCCTTTCTCTGTAAAATCGCATGCCCAAACGCAGCATGGTTCATTTACTCCAAACCACTATTTATATAAACAAATACCTTTATTTTACAATTATATCATATAATAGCAAAAAAGTCGACCACTTTTAAAACATCGACTTTTTAAACCCATAGTGCTTTGTAACAGCCTCTATGCGAATAATAATAAAAGAATAATGGTATTTCCCAGACCCTATTATAAAACTATGGATTGGATTCAGATTGACAAATCAATGAGAACAAGCTTATTATTAGTATGAATAAAAATTTGATTGGATGATGTGTAATGGAAAAACCGGATTCTAAGTTGATCTCTGTGTATGAAATGTCTGATATTCTAGAGCACGCAGGGGTTATTCTGCTGGGTTCCAGGCTGCGAAATGACTATGGAAACGGAGAACAATACAGCAGTATTGAAGTGCATACCATCGGATATATCGCAGACCACCCTGACTGCACAGTTACGGAACTCGCCAGGAGCTGGTTCAAAACCAAGGGCGCCGTGTCCCAAATGCTGAAAAGGCTGCGTTCGCACGGCCTTGTAGAGGGGCGCACAGATTCCCGAGACGAGAAAAAAGTCCTTCTGCGTCTGACACCAAAGGGGAAAATGCTCGATGCAGCTCACAGGCATTTTGATGAGGTTTACTGGAAAAAGGCAGTGGCTCTTCTCGGCCAGGATTTTACACAGCAACAGATTTCGGAGGCATTTCTTGTGTTAAAAGCATGGTGCGGCTATGCTGAGGATATCGTTCGGGACGTGAATTGAATATATCTGAAAATATGATAAAGGGTTTCGAAAAGCAATGCTTTTCGAAACCCTTTATCATATAGTAATTAAACAAAATAAATACAATATTACACATAATATAATGGAGAATATTCCAAAAAAATATATAATATGACAAAATGACTGTTGACAATTAACTAAGCCAGGAGTATTCTCTAGGTATATAGTATAGCAATTAAACAATTAAAAAGCTATACAAGTTAGGAGGAAGCGGTCAAATGGATGCAGTCAGAAACATGAACGGAACAATCTGGGTTTTCGCGGCAGTTCTTATCTCGTTGGTCTTGGTGCAATCGTTTCTTTTTTTGAAACTAGCGCTTAATTTCAACAAGAAGAACAAACTTCTTCGTCAGGACGAACTGAAAAGTGCCGTTCAGACAGGTGCTATCGCGGCAATCGGCCCATCTATTTCCAGCATTGTGGTGGCGCTCAGTCTAATTGCCATGGTTGGTGGCGCGTGCACATTTATGCGCTGTGGTGTTATAGGAGCGCCTGGATGGGAACTTCTTATGGCAAACATAGGCGTATCTGCCGCAGGAGTAAAGTTCGGTACTCCGGAATTTACAGAAGCAATTTTCACCATGTGCATCTTCTGTATGGTTCTGGGCTCCGCGCCATACTTCTTGAATACCATAATCATGCTGAAGCCCCTCGATACTCTTGTTGAGAAAAGCAAGGCCAAAAAGGCCAAGATTTCCTTCATGCCCTATGTAGGAACCAGCGCCATGTTTGGCTTGCTGGGATACATGTTTTGTGATTATTTCAAGAGTTTTTCCAGTGTTGCCGCGATCGGCGGCGCGGTTATTGGCTATATACTGTTTGATAAAGTTGCACAAAAAAGCGGAAAGCCCATTCTGGGCAGTTTCAGCTTAGCTGTTGGCATGATTTGCGGCATGGTTGTTGGGCAAGCTGTCGCCATGCTGGCTGTTTGATGATTGATAAGGAGGAATAACACGATGGATGAGAAAAAGAGTACAACTGTATACTCTCCTGAAGAAGATTACAGAGTGAATTTTATGCCCAAGGTCCACAAGATCGGGCGGCTGACCATGGCTCTTGCATTGGTCCTCAGCTTCCTGCCTGTAGCCTTTTTCGTTATTGTTAAGGGCTATACCCTTCCGTTCAGCACATATCTAGGCGGTATTACCGGCATCATTTCTATCGGTATCGGAATGTGGCTGAGCGAGCCGGAGGCATATTGGCCTGTTCTGGGCAGTGCCGGCACGTACATTGCATATTTGTCAGGTAATGTGGGCGGTATGAGATTCCCTGTGGCTACTACTGTTCAGAAAAATATGAAAGCCGATATCTCAACCCCCAGAGGACAGGTTGTAACCATTGTAGGAATTGTGTCTTCTGTAATTGCCAATCTTGTAATACTTCTTATTATTGTGCTTTCCGGGCAATGGATTCTCTCCGTTCTGCCGGAGGTTGTAATTGCAGCCTTCAGCTTCGTTGTAGTTTCCATGCTTGGCAGCATGCTGGTCATGAACCTAAGTGTCCGCGGCGGCCTCAAGGCCATCCCAGGTGTGCTTATGTATGTAGTAGTTGCGGTTGCAGTCTGGTTTGTGTGCAACAAGGTTTTCCCCAATATGTTCGGCTGGGGTATGGCCATTGCGGTTGCTTCATGTGTTATGGTGAGCTATGCAAAGTATCGCTCTGACTTGAAGAAAGCCGAAAATACGGATGCGTCCAAATAAGAATATTTGTTTTTTGAATGGAGGGAAATTGAATGGGATCAATTGATATGCATTGCGATACGTTGATGCACGCTTATTTGAAAACTGGCGAAAACGCGGATATCTACAATCACCCGACAACGTCGGTTGATTTTGTTCGCCTGCGTCAAGGCGGTGCTATGGCACAGTTTTTCGCCATTTTCATGCTGCCGCAGGCGGTCTATACTAAGTTTTTTAATAGAGAGCCTATACCTGATGAAACATATATCGCAGGCTGTGCAGCAATTCTGAAGCAAAGCATTGCCGCGCATTCAGACATGGTTGCGATGGCTACAACGGCATCTCAGATTAAGGAAAACAATGCCGCTTCAAAGCTCAGTGCCGTCCTTTCTATGGAAGACGGCGTTGCCGTACAAGGCAAAATGGAAAATCTTGACCGGTTCTATAAGCTGGGTGTACGCGCCCTGAGCCTGACATGGAACGCAGCAAACTGCTTTGGCGCGCCAAACTCAAAAGACCCGGAAATCATGGCCAGAGGGTTGACTGACTTTGGAAAAGAAGCTGTAAAGCACATGCAGGATATTGGCATGCTGGTAGATGTAAGCCATTTGTCCGATGGAGGGTTTTGGGATGTGGTGAATATCGCGAAAAAGCCATTTGCCGCAACTCATTCCAACTGCCGTGCGCTGTGCTCTCATCAGCGCAATATGACTGACCCGATGATTCGTGCGCTGGCTGATAAGGGCGGCGTAATGGGCATCAATTTTGGGCCGGAATTCCTGAATGCTGACCTTAAAGACCCTCATAGCACTGTGGCTCGCATGGTCGCTATGGCCCAGCATGAAAAGCAAATCGGCGGAATTGATGTTATCGGGATTGGAACAGATTTTGATGGAATCGAAGGAGACCTGGAGATTAAAGGCCCCGACCATATGGACTTACTGGTGGCAGGCCTTAATAAGGGTGGATTCTCTGATGATGAAATCGAAAAAATTATGTTTAAAAACGTATTGCGCGTAATGCAGGATGCGGTAAAATAATCAGTTGTCCTTTCTTAGTAAGCAACCGTATTCGGATGCTTACAGGCTTACTGTTAATGATTGGCTGCTCGGCAATCCGTCGAGCAGCCATCCCTATAAACTTTAAACTAATGCTTTGAAAGTGAGTATACAATAATGAAGTATGATTTCACAACTATTATGGATCGACACGGCAAAGATGCTATTGCAGTAGATCCTGAAACCATTGAACTTATCCACTTCCCGACTGTGAAGGAGGGCTTTTCCAAAATCCCAATGTGGGTTGCGGACATGAATTTTGCCACAGTGCCTACCGTCCAGGAGGCAATTATTTCACGTGCCAATCACCCCGCCTTCGGCTATTTTGCACCGCGGGATGAATACTACAGCTCAATCATTGAGTGGCAAAAAAAACGCAACGGCGTAACCGATTTGCGCAAAGAACATATTGGGTATGAAAACGGCGTTTTGGGCGGTGTAATTTCTGCTCTTAATGTGCTGTGTTCCAAGGGTGATAACGTACTTTTACATTCTCCTACTTACATCGGCTTTACAGGAAGCCTTACCAACAACGGCTATAACATTGTACATACCCCTCTTCTTCAGGATGAGAACAATATATATCATATGGATTTTGATGACATGGAAAAGAAAATCGTAGAAAACAAGATCCATGCAACCATCTTTTGCTCTCCTCATAATCCCACGGGCCGTGTATGGGAACGTTGGGAAATAGAGAAAGCAATGGCGATATTCAAGAAGCACGACGTTTATGTTGTTTCGGACGAGATCTGGTCAGACATTATTCTGCCTGGATACCACCATGTTCCAACTCAAAGTGTTTCTGAAGATGCCCGCCAGCGTACAGTTGCGGTCTACGCCCCCTCCAAGACATTTAATCTGGCAGGACTCATTGGCTCTTACCATATTATATATAATCAATATCTGCGGGAACGTGTCGAAAAAGAAAGCTCCTTGTGTCATTACAACTCAATGAATGTTTTGTCTATGCACGCACTGATTGGAGCTTACAAGCCTGAGGGTTATGTATGGGTAGACGAACTTCGTCAAGTTATCAACTCGAATGTAGATTACGCCTATGATTACATACTTAAGCATTTCAAGGGTGTCAAGCTTGCCAAGCCGCAGGGCACATATATGCTCTATATTGACTGCACCGAATGGTGCAAGAACCACGGAAAGACCATTGAAGAATTAGAAACCGCCGGCCAGGAAGTAGGTATTCTGTGGCAGGATGGCAGGATGTTTAACGGCCCATGCCATATTCGCATCAATCTGGCCCTTCCTCATTCTATGGTAGTAGAGGCCTTTGAAAGGCTGGACAAATACGTTTTTAATGCCTAAAGCCAGGCTTCTGACAGAGCATTGCGCAATACTGTTTACAGCTCTCTAAATGCGCTAAGTCTGCAACACGGTCTGCAATAGGAGAGCATCCCAATTTATATGAGTTGCACTTCCGCTTGTTTTCGAGGTAAAAAAGGCTCCTGAGACCCCGTCTTAAAGGGTTTCAGGAGCTTTTAAATATAGCCGGTGTGAAATTAAATCCAAGAATCAAGATAATCGTCAGGCAGTATTCCCTAACTTTTCATAAAAACGCTTCAAAAGATGTATTATTGTCTTCAGTTCTCAGGCAAGGACATACTCGGAAATCATTCTACCAATTTTACCAATATCAACATTACCCTTAAATTCAAACTTTGCCGTAAACCCGCTAGAAAACATAAGAAATAATTCTGAGTCAGGAATAAGCTCAACAAAGCCAGGCGTTTGGACAGAAAAATACTGCACTTTAGAATATGGCATAGAACTAAATGATTTTCTTTTACCCGTTATGCCTTGAACATCAATAGATATAACCCTTTTGTTTGTAAACAGGAGTTGATCACGTACTGTCTGAAATGCGAAAACTACCTCTTCACCATTAATTAATAGCCCATTCACCTCACTACGAATTGCGTCAACGCTGATCGGTTTTAGATTCCATGATGAATTCTGATTGAAATTAACCGCCATCGAATGCATCTCCCTTATATAACAAAGTATTCAAAATCTTTTTTTCCGCATTTATTGTAGCATATATAAAAAATCATTACAACGTGGGCTGGGACATTAAAACAAATATAAAAAAACAGGACGCAGGCAATGTTGGGTTAAACCCAACATTACCTGCGTCCTAATATATCCGGAGTGAGATTACAGTGCTTGGATAAATCCAGTAAAATCAAGGGTTTCAAGGCAATCGGCAAGCAGTATTTATAAAACCAACCGATACACTGAACCAACGCAGCTTTATTGATTCAGCGCCAGAGATGTTTCATTTATTAATTCTTCAATCAAGCTTTTAACGGATACGATTTTATCTATTTTATAAGCATTGCTGCCGACAAAAACCAATCCGTCATCAGTGTTGCCTGTTACCGCGTTAATCAGGGCAGTTGATATGCAATATGGCGCAACCTTGGGATTGCATCCCTGTAAGCACTGAAAACAACCGTCTATTTTATTTCCGTATTCATCCATCTCCTTGATGAACTTATTATTTAACGCTCTCCCGGGCATACCCACCGGACTCTTTATGATAACAATGTCATCTTTTTTAGCCGCTACATATTTTTCTTTAAATCTGATATCTGCATCGCATTCATCAGTTGCCACAAAGCGCGTTGCCATTTGAACTCCTGATGCTCCTGCCTTCAGGCAATCTGCAATATCTGCTCCGGTATATATTCCGCCGGCTGCTATAACCGGTATATTTTTCTTATACTTTTCCGCAAACGGCTTAACGGCTTCAATAACTTCTTTGACAATCTCAATTACGGATGGCCTATTTTGATCGCTCAATACTTCATGTGAGAAACCAAGATGACCGCCGGCTTCAGGCCCTTCGACAACCACCATATCCGCCATCCTGCCATAATGCTTATCCCAGTATTGCAAGATGATTTTCGCGGCCTTGCCGGAAGATACAATGGGTGCAATACGCGTTTCGGAGCCCTGCACAGCTTCAGGAAGATTGGTCGGCAATCCCGCTCCTGAGATGATTAAATCTATACCTTCATGCACTGCGGCTTGGGCCATTTCTATATAATGATTCATTGCAACCATCAGGTTGATTCCAATAATCCCTTTTGGCGCCAACTGCCTGGCTTTCTTAATCTGATTTTTTAAAGCGCGCAAATTAGCTGCCAATGTGTTAGTCTTAAAATCAGGTTCATTATATCCTATATTAACCCCAGCGACTACCCCTACGCCGCCTTCGTTTGCAACAGCCGCCGCCAGTTTCGGGCCGGAAACGCCAATCCCCATCCCGCCTTGTATAATTGGAATTTCCGCCAATAAACCGCCGATATTTAGCTTGGGAATATTCATGTTTTAACCTCTTTTTCAAATAAATAATCTCAAATACTTTTAATCACTAATATTTATATTATCTAATTATATCAGACAAAATAATCCCTGTCACTCTTTTTTTCTTTCAAGTGTAGCTGTAAGATTTATACAAAATTGAGAATCCACGTGAATACAGGCAAAACAAAAAACTGCCGATTTATATCGGCAGTTTTTTTAATGGAGTTATAAAGTGAAAAAGATTTAACTGACGTTTGTTTCCTAGAAACCGTTTTTCGCTCATTATATGTGGTTTTTATAATAGGGCAATGTAACAGTTTCATAATAATGCTTTCCTTGGGAATTAACTGATTCCCATGCATTCAGATAAGAATCGGGCAAGTCGGGAATCCAATATTCAGAAAGAAAAGTATTCGTTCTGTTTAGACTGGTGGCATCCCATAAGACGTCCGAAATGACAAAGCCTTCGCCTTTGGAAAAATCTTTTCTTGCAAGCACATGGCCGTTCCTATTTACGATTTGCGCCGCACCTACAAATTGTCTTGTTTGCATTTTATCAGCATCAGAGAAATTTGACGCTGTCACTCTTCCGCAATGGTTTGCGTGGACGACTGGAGCACCTAACAATTTCGCAAATGTGACGGGCGTCTCACGTGCAAGGCTTTGATTATACTGCCTCAGTGGTTCTCTTTCCGGTCGGGCATCTAACGGCAAATCCCACCAGCAGGAACCGGACAACACAAGGTCAACCTTACCGGTCATTCGCTTTAAGGTATCATACCGTATCATTTCCCAGCACAAGGCAACTCCGAGGTTTCCAATCGGTGTAACCAGCACATTATTTTCATCGCCGTTTGTATAATAACAGTTTTCGAACTGTGTCGGAATGTCTTTTTTATGTTCAAATATTTCTCCGTTCGGAAAAACAAGTTGAAATAAATTGAATGCATCTTCTCCATCAAAAGAAATATATGAGCCGCCTATAATCACTTTATATTCAGCCGCCCATTGTGTTAACAATCCCGGCACTTTTTTATTTTGTATGGCAACATCAAGCATTTGTTCCGAAAATCCGATAGCTGATGTGAAAAACTCAGGCAATAAAACGAGCTCAGCACCTGCCAGCACTGCCTGCCTGATGAAATTTTCTGATTTGATCAAATTTGATTTTACGTCTGCAAAATCGGCATTTAACTGAATAACCGCTATTTTCAAATTATTATTACCTCAAGTTATTTATAAAATAATCCACATTTGATCCCCTGTCAAAAGCGGATGTAACAACCCTTATGACAATAATACCATGTTTTATGCATAAAGAAAAGACATATCTTCCTCTTGGTGGAAGATATGTCTTTTGGGCCGGAGTGAAATTATAGGACTTGGAGAAATCCAGTAATATCAATGTTAGATGTAGTCGGCAAACAGTATTTACACCAGATTGACAACACGTTTGCATGCTGTTATATTGACACTGATATGTAAATCTCTGAAACTCGATTACTGGAGGGTGATTTTATGGTCTCAAATAGAGAATCCGAAAAAAGAAATACCCAAAACGCTTCAAAAATACATGGATTTGGGTTGGAACTTAATAATGAAAAACTCTCGCGCATTGACAAACTGGTGAAAAACTATGAAAAAAAAGTAAGCTTGCGGCTTGATGAGGAATATGAAACAAACACTAAATTGTCCGATCGCATAGCGGATAAAGTTGCAGCTTTCGGTGGAAGTTGGACCTTTATCATTATCTTCAGTCTGTTCTTGTTTTTTTGGATTCTGATTAACATATTGCCCTTTACTTTTTTACATTTTGATTCAAAACCGTTTATTCTTCTCAATCTGATATTATCATTTATTGCGGCATTTCAGGCGCCCCTTATTATGATGAGTCAGAACAGGCAGGCCGCCCGTGATAAGCATGAAGCGATTATTGACTTCGCCATAAATTATAAGGCAGAGCAAGAAACAGACGATATGCATACGCATCTGCATCGGATGGAAGCCGAGATAGCCGAGATTAAACAGATTCTTGCCGCTATGCAGCAAGCCGGAGAGGAAAAAACGGATAAAGACTGATCAAGAAATTTCTGTACCGACTTAAAATGCAGCACAGACATTACGAAATATTTCTGTATTTTTATAAAATTTACGGCTCTGCAAACCCATATGACCATAGTAAAAGGCCATCGGCCTAAAAGCCGATGGCCTTTTACTATGGTCGGAGTGATGTGACTTGAACACACGGCCTCTTGGTCCCGAACCAAGCGCTCTACCAGCTGAGCTACACCCCGTTATTTTTTGTTGCCAGTATATTATACTTGAATAAGTGCTGCTGTGTCAACCGGTTATTTGAACAGATATAACAAAAGTTTTTTAGCTCCCTCTTTATATGGTTTTACCTTTACGATAACTTGGTATAGTGGTATAATTTATATGTTTTGAAACATAGAAATTATTCTGAAAGAATTATTTTGCCAGGCTAAAAAGAAGATCAAAATTAATTTGAAAAGGATGATAAATGAATGAGCATCGAAAAAATCGTTGAGTGCATCAATTCCAAGGCCGGTATGCTGACAAAGGCAAGCGATAACATTTGGGAGTATGCCGAAACAGCATTTGTCGAGCACAAATCCATGGAAGAGCTCTGTTCAGTTCTTGAGGCCGAAGGCTTTAAAGTCGAAAAGGGTATTGGAGACGTAGAAACCGCCTTTTCGGGAACATTCGGGAGCGGCAAGCCTGTTATCGGCCTTCTTGGCGAGTACGATGCCCTTTTTGGCCTCAGTCAGGTTGCAGGAGCCACGCAGAAGGAATGGTATAAGGAAGGCCAGCCCGGTCACGGCTGCGGCCATAACCTCCTTGGCGTAGGTTCACTCGCCGCCGCCATAGCAGTTAAGGAATATCTAAAAGAATCCGGCGCTTCCGGAACAGTTATATATTACGGCTGCCCCGGTGAAGAAGGCGGCTCCGGCAAGGCTTTCATGGCCAGAGAAGGCGTATTCAACGGCCTTGACGCGGCTATCACATGGCATCCCAGCACACAAAACGGAGCTTCCAACACAAGCTCGCTTGCCAATATACAGGTCAAATTCAAATTCTACGGCGTCAGCGCCCATGCTGCCGGCGACCCTCATAACGGAAGATCAGCTTTGGATGCCGTCGAGCTTCTCAACGTCGGCGTACAGTTCCTCCGTGAACATATTATCCCGGAAGCAAGAGTACACTATGCTATCACCAACGCAGGAGGGCTTTCCCCCAATGTAGTACAGCCTGTTGCCGAAGTTCTTTATCTCTGCCGCGCCCCCAAGAACAAGCAGGCCCAGGAGATATATGAGTGGGTTATCGACATTGCCAAGGGAGCCGCGCTGATGACACATACGCGCATGGAATATGAGTTTATAAAGGCGTGCTCCAATGTAGTTAATAACGTAGTGCTTGAAAAAGCGCTTTATGAGAATCTCAATAAAGTTCCTATGCCTGAATATACCGAGGAAGAAATAAATCTTGCCGCCATTTACAAAAAATCTGCCCCCGCTTTCCTTGATCTTGCAGAAAGATACTCTGAGGGCGGGCCCGAAGTCGTCAAATTCCTCAAAGCACATCAGGGACAGCCGATCAATCAGTTCATCATGCCTTACTTCCCCTCAGGCAAAGCCATGGGCGGCTCTACCGATGTCGGCGATGTAAGCTGGGTTTGCCCGACAGCCCAGATCAATACATCTACATGGGCTTCGGATACCCCGGGCCATTCGTGGCAGATAGTTGCTCAGGGCAAGTCTTCTATGACCAAAAAAGGCATGCTCTACGCAGGCGAAGTAATGGCCGCAACAGCCATTGACCTTATCGAAAATCCCGAGCTGCTTGTGGCTGCCAAAGCCGAGCATGCTGACAGAGTAGGCCCCAATGGCTATATCTGCCCGATACCCAAGGGAATTAAGCCCCAGCCCATCAAGTAAGCAAAGTAACAACAATAAAGCAAGAACTCCCGGCCCTTTTTGGCCGGGAGATTTATTTATTTCTGGATTATCAGTATTGCCATTTTAAATGTACTATTCATTTACTTCGTCTACTTCGTCAAGAGATATATAAAGTTCTTCAAGCTCCAGCTGCATCTTAACCAAGGCATTTTCAGAGATAACCACCATTTCTTCTATCGACTTCAACATCTCGACAATATCGGCAGCTTTTGCGCCTATATCCACAACCGATTGTTTCATTCGCTCAATGCTCAATTTACGAACATCCTGCTCCACAAACATAACCCTCTATCCATAGTTTACTATTCTATTACAGTTTATGGGAATATCCCTTAAAAGTCAATAAGGGATATTCCCTCGGGGCATAATGAGACTGGGGTGATTATCGTGTATGAAAGAATCCGCAACATGCGTGAAGACAAAGATATGACTCAAGCTCAGGTAGCACGGTTACTAAATATTCATCAGACAACATATTCCGATTATGAGCTTGGCCGGCTCAATATACCGACTGCGGTACTAATTAAGCTTGCCGATTTGTTTGAAACAAGCATTGATTACCTTGTTAACTGTACAGATGAAATAGCGCCCTACCCCGCTAAAAAGTAACGCTGCTTATCATTAACTTCTTCCATGTTAAACTCAGCATATGCAAAATCACGCTTAAACAAATCATTCTTTATGTCAAAGAGGCTGAACCGATAAATGATTCAGCCTTTTTATCTTATTATGTTTATATCAGCAAAACCGCGGGGAAATCTCTTTATGC
The DNA here is from genome assembly GCA_034926865.1 of Clostridiaceae bacterium. GTDB lineage: Bacteria > Bacillota > Clostridia > Oscillospirales > Butyricicoccaceae > RGIG1902. The sequence goes on along the minus strand of JAYFQP010000009.1, from coordinate 6,904 downwards.
CTTGACCCTGATTTCAAAAGGCTTTAGAAGCCCCTCTTCAGCGATTATTCTGCAAAGACGGCTTATGCTCTTTAAATATACAAGGTTACTCTTTTTTTGCCCTATGGCAACAGAGAGCATTTTGGGCTGCACCACTATATCATATGGCCTGTCCCTTGGTATAAGCGGAAGAATCTTTTTCAAAAAGCGCTTCGAATATACCATCTCGCCCAGAGACGGATGATACGCACCTGCCTTTACGGCTCCTCCCGAAAGCTCCTCCGTGGGGTTCAGCCCAAGCCTGACTACAGGTATGTGATTCTGATCAAAAATCTCAAGAAGGTCTGCGCATATATCAACGGACTTCTCAACAGTAAGAGCCTTATAGCGCCCTGTTTTATACATTTCATATAGGGGGGTATTCTCTATCACACAAGTGGGATAAATCCTGACTCCGTCCGGTTTTAAGGCACTTATGGCCACAGCTGTACGCTTCTCGTCTTCAGCAGTGCTTTTCGGAAGGCCCACCATCATCTGAAGAATAAGCTCGAATCCGTGCTCCTTTATAAGATGTGAAGCTCTTTGCGTATCAGAAGAAGAATGTCCGCGGCCCGAAGCTTCAAGCACGCTGTCTTCCATAGACTGCGCGCCTATTTCTATTGTCCTCACGCCATAACGGCCAAGAATGTCAAGCACCTCTTCATCAATGGCGTCTGGTCGGGTGGAAAGACGTATGCTGTCGCATTGCCCGGCTGCTACAAACGGATATGCCGCTTCGAGGTAACCTAGCATTGCCTGCCTGGGAATAGCCGTAAAACTGCCTCCGTAAAAGGATATCTGTGGATTTTCGGCATACTCAAGAGCCGACTCAATAATCTGGCTTACCTCATAAGGCTGCGGCTCCTTTTCACAGGCAATCTGACGCTGGTTGCAGAATACACAGTTATTGGGGCAGCCCAGATGAGGAATAAAAATGGGAATAATAGATCTTTTCATTCACCCATAAGCTCCAATGCCGCCTTTGCGGCGGCCTGCTCTGCCTGTTTCTTACTCTTACCCTCCCCTGTTGCCACAGGGTTGGAATTGATATGCACTTCTATCACGAACAATTTATCATGATCTGGGCCGCTTTCCGATTTCACATGGTAAGAAAGGGTCTCCTGATGGTTTTTCTGGACTATCTCCTGCAGGGTTGTCTTATAGTCTATGGGTGTATTGCCCCTGACAACTATTTCAGCTTTTGTTTTAATAAACTCAAGGATAAACTTTTTTGCCGAATCCAAACCGCCGTCAAGATAAATGGCCGCCAAAACAGCTTCAACCGCATCTGCCAAAACAGACGGCCTTTTGTTTCCTCCGCCATTTATCTCGCCTTTGCCAAGAAGCAGCATTAAACCGAGGCTGATCTCCTCGGCAAACTCGTAAAGCGACTGCTCGCATACGATGGAAGCCCTGAGCTTCGTCATCTCACCCTCGGGCAGGTCACTGTATTTTCCATAAATATATTCGGCGCTTATCATTCCCAAAACCGCGTCTCCCAGATATTCGAGCCTTTCGTTGCTCTTATACCCTCTCTCCCTGTGCTCGTTGGCATAGGAACTGTGGCAAAGCGCATTTGCCAAAAGCTCGGGATCTTTAAACCGATATCCCATAATTTCTTCAGTCATCTTCCAAGGCGCCTTTCATAATAGTTTTCAGGGCCGGATGTACCCGGCCCTGAGGATAATACCGCTATATCCTGTCGGAAATATAATTTACGACATCTCCTACCGTCTTGACATTTTCAAGCGCATCTTCCTCGATTTCATCGAGATCAAAACTTTCTTCAACGGCGAGCATCAAATCGACGATATCTATCGAGTTGGCGCTAAGGTCGTTTATAAAATGTGTTTCCATAGTAATGCTGTCAGACGAAACGCCAAACTGCTCTGCAACAAGCTTGGAAAGCTTTTCAAAAACCATGAGACAACCTCCTTTTTGATCTATTACAACTGTGGATTATAACAAAGCTTTATGCCGTTGTAAACTCTTTTATTGATTTTCTTCAGGATTTTGTCCATTTTTTTCTTGCGACATAAATCGAGCTTTTTTCTCGATTTCGCCAATAAAACCTCCGCGTGCAAATACGCATGCCTGCCTTATGGCACTCTTGGCAGCTTCCGGGTCGCTGGAGCCATGGGCCTTTATCACAGGGCGCGATATCCCCAGGAGAGGCGCTCCGCCCACTTCTTTATAATCCATGCTCTTTTTAAGGTCTTTAAGCCCTGAGCTTACAAGCAGAGCTGCCAGCTTTGTAGCAATATTCTTTTTGAACATACCCTTAAGTATGCCCACAAGATAAAGCCCTAATCCCTCGTATGTCTTAAGAACAACATTCCCCGTGAAGCCATCGCATACAAGCACATCGGCAGCTCCCATGGCGATGTCACGCCCCTCGACGTTGCCTACAAAGTTTATTTCGCCCTTTTCCCCGGCTTCCTTAAGGAGCTTATATGCCTCGACGTATACAGGCGTCCCCTTTGAGTCCTCCGCACCATTATTGATAAGCCCTACGCGCGGATTATTTATTCCGAGCTGCTTTTCAGTATAACAGGAGCCCATATATGCAAACTGCAAAAGATCCTCAGGCGTGCATACTACATTTGCTCCGCAGTCTATAAGCAGCGACTTCCCCGATTTTGTAGGCATGGCCGGGGCCAGTGCCGGACGTCTAATGCCCGGTATGCGTTTGACAACGAAGGTGCTGCCTGCCAAAAGCGCCCCTGTGCTTCCGGCGGAAAGCATTGCGTCTCCCTCTCCGCTCGCAAGCATGTTTAGCGCCACCGACATTGAAGAATCTTTCTTCCTTCGGAAAGCAAGGCTGGGGCTGTCATGCATATCTATGACCTCGGTGGTATGTACCACTGATATGCGCCTGTCTCCGGAAGCTCCCTCGCGCCCAAGTATCCGTTTGATCTCTGCGCTGTCCCCCACAAGCACGGTCTCAATATCGGGGATTTCCTTAAGCGCTCTTACCGCCCCGGTGACAAGGGCATCAGCGCCGTTGTCGCTTCCCATAACGTCAATTATGATCTTCATTTTACATCCTCCATGACAGATGGCAAGAGCTCATCAAGGGTCTCCAGAGCTCTCGCTGACACCTTCTCATATCTGGCCTGTTTGCCCTTTACCCGTTCCTCAAGCGAATCTATTATACCAAAGTTTATATTCATAGGCTGAAAGTTCTTTCCTTCATAAAGGCTTATATGTGCTGCAAGCGCGCCTAAAGCAGTCTTGGTCGGAAAATCTATAAGCTCCTTAGAGAGCATCCTTCTCGCCATATTAATGCCGCAGCACATGCCCGAGGCCGCGGACTCGATATATCCCTCAACTCCTGTTATCTGCCCGGCAAACATTATATGCTCTTTGCTTATCACGCGATAGAACTTGTCAAGCCTTCCAGGCGATGATAAAAAGCTGTTGCGGTGCATTACTCCGTAACGCAGGAACTCGGCATTTTCAAGGCCGGGTATCATGGAAAACACACGTTTCTGCTCGGGGAACTTGAGATGGGTCTGAAAGCCCACGATATTATACATCGTTGCCTCTTTGTTGTCAGCCCTTAGCTGAACTACGGCATAGGGCTGCTTCCCGGTTTGAGGATCTGTTATGCCCTTTGGTTTAAGCGGCCCAAAACGAAGTGTATCTTCCCCGCGTCTAGCCATGACCTCCACGGGCATACATCCCTCAAAGACGGCGCTATCCTCAAAGCCTTTGACCGGGGCCTCCTCCGCAGAGGAAAGCTCATGTACAAATCTGATATAAAGCTCTTTGTCCATTGTGCAGTTTATATAGTCGGCATCGCCTTTTCCGTACCTTGAGGCAAAAAAGGCCTTGTCCATATTTATGCTTGAAAAACTGACTATCGGCGCAGCGGCATCATAAAAGTTAAGCGTCATGTCACCGCCGAACAGCGCCTTGATATCTTCAAAAAGCGCACCATCGGTAAGCGGACCCGTGGCAATTATGACATCACCATGAGGAATAGACTCTACTCTTTCCTCTATTACCGTAATATTAGGATGTGCGTTTATTTTTGATGTTATATATTCCGAAAAACCATCGCGGTCAACAGCAAGAGCTCCGCCCGCCGGAGTTCTGGTTGCCTCGGCGCTTTCCATTATCAGAGAGCCGCACCTTCGCATCTCCTCCTTGAGCAGTCCGGGAGCATTTGACAGGCTGTTGCCGCGAAGAGAATTGGAACATACAAGCTCGGCAAAATATGGTTTCGAGTGAGCAGGAGATTTATCTTTAGGCTTCATTTCGTAAAGTTCCACCTCAAAACCCCTTATGGCAAGCTGCCACGCGGCCTCACACCCGGCAAGGCCGGCTCCCACGACCTTTACCTTATTGCTCATCTGTTTTCTTCTTCCTTCCGGGTTTCTTTCCTTCTGCCGTTTCAGGTTGGTTATCTGCCTTGGCCTTGCGGCTCTTTGCAGGCTTCTTCACCGCGGTAGCCTCAGTTTCGGCCTTGGCCTTGCGACCCTTTGCAGGCTTCTTCACCGCGGTAGCCTCGGTTTCGGCCTTGGCCTTGCGGCCCTTTGCAGGCTTCTTCACCTCAGCAGTTTCGGTTTCGGCCTTGGCCTTGCGGCCCTTTGCAGGCTTCTTCACCGCCGAAGATTTAGTTCCAAACTCAGCTGCTGTCTTGCGCCCGCTAGTTGTCTTCTTGACATCCGTTAAACCCTCTGTGCCATCCTCGGCTGCTTTGGGCTTGCGTGTAGATTTTCTCTCAGGCAGAGGCTCTTCATAACCACAGCCCGGCACGTGACAAAGATTCTTCTTTTCAGCTTTTGTGTATCTTTTATATATAACGCCGCCGCATTTGGGGCATATTTGCTTCGTAGGTGTATCCCAAGTCATAAATGGGCACTCAGGGTTTTTCTCGCAGCCGTAGTAATAATAACCGCTTTTTGACTTCTTCTTGAGCAGTTTTGCCCCGCACACAGGGCAGGGAACGCCCGTATCCTGCGCGATAGGCTTCGTATTTTTGCACTCCGGATATCCGGGACATGCAAGGAACTTGCCAAAGCGCCCGGACTTAATGACCATCTTGCGCCCGCAAAGCTCGCAGACTATATCCGTCTCCTCATCCTTTACCTTGATGCGCTTCTTTTCGAGATCTATCTCAGCCTGGGCCAATTCTTTCGAAAACCCATCATAATACTTTTCAAGTATCTTTCTATAATCCACCTCGCCGCTCTCTACTTCGTCAAGGGAATCTTCCATCTGGGCCGTAAACTTGAGATCAACTATATCGCTGAACTTATCAATCATAAGATCGGTAACAGCTTCTCCAAGCATGGTGGGTTTAAGCGCCTTGCCTTCTTTTGCGACATACTCTCTTTCGAGAACCACAGATATAGTCGGCGCGTATGTGCTTGGCCTGCCTATTCCCTTTTCCTCCATAGTCTTTATCAAAGAGGCCTCTGTGTACCTTGGTGGCGGCTGCGTAAAATGCTGTTTTGGCTCTGTGGATATATGCTCGGGTACATCGCCGCTTGTAAGCTCTGGAAGCGGGCGGGAGTCCTCATCATCGAGGGCATCATCGCGGCTCTCCTCATAAAGCGCAAGGAATCCCTGAAAAGCAACTGTCTGGCCGGTGGTTCTAAAAATATAGCCGCTGTTTTCAATATCAATAGATATGGTATTTAAAACCGCTTCGCTCATCTGGCTTGCGACAAAGCGTGACCATATAAGGCGATAGACCTTATACTGGTCGGCAGTGAGAAACTGCCTGATTTCTTCGGGCGCAAGCTCAGGATTAGAGGGGCGTATGGCCTCGTGGGCATCTTGTGCGCCTTTTTTGGTTTTGAATACCCTTGGCTTCTGCGGCCTATAATCATTACCGTATTTATTCCCGATGTAATCTCTTGCCTGCACCAAAGCCTGATCAGAAATGCGAAGAGAATCTGTTCTCATGTATGTGATAAGACCCGTTACGCCGCCTGCGCCAAGCTCGACACCCTCGTAAAGCTCCTGAGCTACCGACATAGTTCTCTTTGCCGTCATTGAAAGCTTCCTCGAGGCCTCCTGCTGAAGCGTAGAGGTTATAAACGGCGGAGCGGGCTGGCGTTTCTTTTTGCTGTTCTTGACAGAAGCCACGGTAAACGGCTTGCCGTTTATGGCGTCAAGTATCTTGCTTGTCTGGTCCTCGTTCTCAAGCTCGATTTTTCCCTTAGAATCCCCCTGAAAGGTTGAAAGGAATTTCTTTCCTTCTTTTTGGAGCGTTACTTCTATACTCCAGTATTCCCTTGGCTCAAAGGCTTTTATCTCACGCTCGCGGTCAACCACCATTCTCGTTACGGCAGACTGGACCCTTCCTGCCGAAAGCCCGGTTCTGACCTTTCTCCATAGAAAGGGAGAAAGCTTATAGCCAACTATCCTATCCAGTATCCTTCTGGCCTGCTGTGCGTCCACAAGGTTCATGTCAAGCTCTCTCGGAGCCTGCACAGCCTCGGTAACCGCCTTTTTTGTTATCTCGTTGAAAGTTATGCGTTTTGCCTTGCTGCCATCAAGACCTAAAAGTTCTTTAAGATGCCATGATATAGCTTCACCCTCGCGGTCAGGGTCAGTCGCAAGATAAACGATATCGGCCTTATTGACAGCCGTCTTAAGGTTTTTTATTATCTTATCTTTACCTTCAATGGGAATATATTTTGCTTCAAAGTTATTCTCCACGTCGACGCCAAGTTCCTTTTTAGGAAGATCGCGCAGGTGCCCCATTGAGGCCTCCACGCTATAGCCTTCGCCGAGATACTTTGTTATTGTCTTCGCCTTTGCGGGCGATTCCACAATAAGTAATTTAGACATTATGTCCTCCGTCAGTTATTTTGTTTCGAAAAAATTGCCCGGCCTCTGAACCACTTTTCCCTGTATCTCCAGAAGC